>NZ_LMDT01000001.1:0-912500 GCF_001425885.1 Ensifer sp. Root1252
CGCGGCATAGCTGCCGGCGCATAGGCGCTCTGGGTATTGCCGAGGTTGAACTGGGCCAGAAGCGCATTGAGCGAAGCGGCTTCCGAAGCCAGGCCATGGCTTGCCGCCGTCTGCTCTTCCACCATTGCCGCGTTCTGCTGCGTGCCCTGGTCCATGGTGTTGACTGCCGTGTTGATCTCCTGAAGGCCGGTCGACTGTTCGCGCGTCGCCGTGACGATCGCGCTCACATGCTTGTTGATCTCCTGCACTTCGGCAACGATCGTCTCCAGCGCCTTGCCGGTGTCGCCGACCAGCGTCACGCCGCTGCGCACCTGGTTGCCCGAGGTGGTGATCAGCGCCTTGATCTCCTTGGCGGCATTGGCCGAACGCTGTGCCAGTTCACGCACTTCYTGGGCAACGACGGCAAAGCCCTTGCCGGCATCACCGGCACGGGCCGCCTCGACGCCGGCATTCAGCGCCAGCAGGTTGGTCTGGAAGGCGATGTCGTCGATGACGCCGATGATGTTGGAGATTTCGCCCGACGATTTTTCGATCGCATGCATCGCCTCGACGGCGTTGGCAACGACCTCGCCGGACTTTTCGGCACCGGCCCGGGTGCGGGCGACCAGCACGCCGACTTCCTCCGCCCGGCGGGCAGAATCCTTGACCGTGGTGGTGATCTCTTCAAGCGCAGCTGCCGTCTCTTCGACCGAGGCTGCCTGCTGCTCGGTGCGGCGGGCCAGATCGTCGGCGGCCGAACGGATTTCCGTCGCACCGGCGTCGATGCCGCGGGCATTGGCACCAACGGCGCAGAGCGTGTCGTGCAGCTTGGCGACCGAGTTGTTGAAGTCGGCGCGCAGACGATCGAGACGATCGGCAAACGGATTGTCGATGCGGTAGGCGAGATCGCCGTCGGCCAGGCGGCCGAGACCGCTTGCCAGGCCATCGACGGCCTGCTGCACTTCGGCAGCATCACGGGCATCGCGAGCCTGGCGTTCCAGGCGCTCGCGCTCCGACAGTGAACGGTTGGCGTCGGCCTCGTCTTCGAGNCCCTCATTGCTCGGCCGGTTCGAAATCTTGAGCGACCGCTTGCCAGGCCATCGACGGCCTGCTGCACTTCGGCAGCATCACGGGCATCGCGAGCCTGGCGTTCCAGGCGCTCGCGCTCCGACAGTGAACGGTTGGCGTCGGCCTCGTCTTCGAGGCGGGCACGCTCGACCGCATTGGAACGGAAGACGGCGACTGCGGCGGCCATCGAGCCGATCTGGTCGCGGCGATCTTCGCCGGGGATTTCGACGTTGAGATTGCCGGCGGCAAGCTTCTCCATCGCGCCGGTCATGTCGGTGACGGGGCGGATGACAAGGCGGTTGAGGAAGGTTGCGAGGAAGACGAGCATGACGCCGACGGCGAGAATGGTCGCGACGGTTGCGGCAATGCGGAACTGGTCGATCGCGGAATAGGCGACATCGGCGTCGATGACGAAGCCGACATACCATTCGACCGAGGGCAGGCCCTGAACCGGTACGAAGCTGACGATCATCGGCTTGCCATCGAGTTCGGTGTTCATGATGCCGGAGCTGATCGTCGGGGTGTCGATCGGGAAGGCGTCGGCAAGCGTCTTGGTGACGAGCTTGGAATCCGGGTGAACGAGGATCTGGCCGTCCTTGCTGGCGAGGAAGGCGAAGCCTTCGCCGCCGACGTCGATGCCCTTGACCATCGAGACCAGCGTTTCCAGTGAGAAGTCGCTGCCGGTGACGCCGTAAAGCTTGCCGTCGCGCTTGACCGGAACGGCAGCGCTGATGATGAGGTCGCCGGTCGAGGCGTCGACATAGGGCTCGGTGAGAACACGCGCGTCGGCTTTGACGGCCTGCTGATACCACGGGCGCTGGCGCGGATCGTAGCCCGCCGGCATCGGATTGTCCGGCCAGGTGATGAACTTGCCGCTCTCGTTGCCGACATAGGTCGAGATGAACTCGTTGGTCAGCACGTCGTTCTTGAGGATCGGCTGGACGCCGTTGTCATCGGTCGTCCGACCGGCGGCGTCGGCCACCATCGCCGTCAACGTGACGCGACCGTTGAGCCACTTGGCGACGCTCTGTGCGGCCTGGACGCCGGAGGACGAGATGTTTTCTTCGACCGCCTTGGTGGTTGTGTCGTACTGAAGCGTGTCGATATAGACGGAAAAGCCGGCAAAGGCGGTAACAACGACACCGGACGCGGCGACGAGAATGCGCGTCATGAGGTTCGATCGCTTGGACAAGATGGGCTCCTAACAGGGGCCGGCGTGCTTCGCCGGACATGAGCTCTCGATGATTTTCACGCGCAGCATCGCTCAGCCGCCGGAGTGGCGGTTGGTCAAGCCTCGGGAAAACGTTGAACATGCCAAAAAGGCGGGGCCAGCCATGCCTCATGCGGCCGGGGCCACCCTGGTGAGGGTAGGCCTATCGCGCCGCACGCTAGCGATCGCTATTTAAGAAGCGATTAAAATTGTCATATGCAAGTTCGGGATGCCGGCGGCAACGCGATCTTCACACAGGGACGGTTAAAGGACCGCCCCGACTTTGCTTGTCCGGCACCGAAAGGGATGCCGGGAAAACGTCCTAGCGACGCATGAAGGCCTCGAAAGCAGCCCTTGCCTCGGCGCTTTTCAGCTGCGCTGCGAAGTGCTTCGCCTCTTCGTCGATACGCGTGAGCACATCACTGCGGTCACCGCGGACGAGATCACGGGCGATGCGCAGCGCCTCCGGCGGCTTCTTGGCAAGGCGGGCGGCGAGCGAAAGCGTCTCTTCCTCGACGGCATCCTGGCCGACGATCTTCCAGATCAGTCCGGCTTCGAGCGCGTCGCGCGCTTCCAAGGGTTCGCCGGCGGCAAGCAGAGCGAAGGCACGCTGATGCCCCATGATGCGCGGCGCAATCAGGCTCGACGCCGCTTCCGGCACCAGGGCCAGATCGACGAAGGGCGTCTTAAACACCGAGCGGGCGGAAGTGATGGTCAGATCACAATGCAGGTGGATCGTCGTGCCAATGCCGATGGCAAGCCCGTCGACACCGGAGACGACCGGCTTGGCCGCACCCGCGAGCGCCTTCAGAAAATCGATGACCTCGGTGCCCATGCTGCCGCCCATGGCAAACGCCAGAAAGTCGGCCATGTCGTTGCCGGCGGAAAAGCAGCCTTCGGTGCCGAGGAACGCGGTCACGCGAACGGCCGGATCGCTGCCGGCAACCGTCAGCGCATTGGTCATCTTCGCGTACATGTCGCGCGTGATGGCGTTCTTCTTTTCCGGCCGGTTGAAGCGGATGACCTGCACGCCCGGATAGGCTTCCGGACGTTCGACAAGCACCTGGTCGGTCATGATATTTCCCCTCAACCCAAGACGGCGCGCGCGGCAGCAAGGCTGTCGGCACCGGTAACGACACGATCCTTCAAGGCGGAGGTTTCCGCCAGCATGTTTTCCGCGGCGAACCGACTGAGCGCGATGCGTTGCTCGTCCTTACCGTCAGACGCTTCGGCCAGACCGCCCTTGGCGAGGTAGGCGCCGGTCAAGGCGAGACCGAACAGGCGCTGACAGGCCGTGGCTCCTGCCAGTGCCTCGGAGAGTTTACCGGCCGAAACAGCAGCAATCAGCCATTCCGTCGCCTCGGAGAGATCGTCGAGCGCAGCATCTAGTCGCGCCGCAGTTTCGCCGAATCCCTCACGGTTGGAGGCGCGGACCGCGCCACCTATCTCGCGCAATTCGGCAATGAAGCCACGGACGTGTTCGCCGCCCGAAAGCGGCAGTTTGCGCGTGACGAGATCGATCGCCTGAATGCCGTTGGTGCCCTCGTAAATCGGGGCGATGCGGGCATCGCGCAGGTAACGAGCGGCACCGGTCTCCTCGATGAAGCCCATGCCGCCATGAACCTGGATGCCAAGCGAGGCAACGTCGACGCCGGCATCGGTCGCAAACGACTTGGCGATCGGCGTCAGCAGGCTGGAGCGCTCCTGCCAGAACTTCGCCTTGTCGCCGTCTGCCGCATGGCCCATGTCCACCGCATGCGCACAGGCATAGGCGATGGCGCGCGACCCTTGTGTCAGGGCCTTCATCGTCAGCAGCATGCGGGCAACATCCGGGTGCTCGATGATCGGGCTCATGCCCTGGCCGGACCAGCCGGGCGCCTTGCCCTGCGTGCGTTCCTTGGCAAAGGCGATTGCCTTCTGGGTGGCGGCGTCGGCAATCGCGACGCCCTGCATGCCGACGGCAAGACGGGCGTTGTTCATCATCGTGAACATGCAGGCAAGGCCGCGGTTTTCTTCGCCGATGAGGTAGCCGATCGCGCCTTTCTCTGCGCCGAACTTGCCGTCGCCATAGATCATCGTGCAGGTCGGCGAACCGTGGATACCGAGCTTGTGCTCGAGCGAATGGCAGAACAGATCGTTGCGCTCGCCGAGCGAACCGTCGGCGTTCACCAGGAACTTCGGCACGAGGAACAGCGAAATGCCCTTGGTGCCTGCAGGCGCATCCGGCAGCCGCGCCAGGACGAGGTGGACGATGTTGTCGGTGAAATCGTGTTCGCCCCAGGTGATGAAGATCTTCTGGCCGAAAATGCGATAGGTGCCGTCGTCGCGACGTTCGGCCCGGGTCTTGAGAACGCCAAGATCGGAGCCGGCATGCGGCTCCGTCAGGTTCATGGTGCCGGTCCATTCGCCGGATACCATCTTCGGCAGGTAGGTTGCCTTCAGAGCCTCGGAGCCATGCTTCTCCAGCGCGTCGACGGCGCCCATGGTAAGCGTGGGCCCGAGCGCAAATGCCATCGAACCGGCGTTCCACATTTCCATGGCCGCGACATGCAGCATATGCGGCAGGTTCTGGCCGCCGAATTCTTCCGGAGCCGTCAACCCATTCCAGCCGCCGCCGATCCAGCTGTGATAGAGATCGCGCCAACCGTCAGGCGTCTGAACCTTGCCATCGACGAGACGGGAACCCTGCTTGTCGCCGACGTCGCCGAGCGGCGCCACTTCCTCGGTCGCGAAACGTCCTGCCTCCGACAGGATCGCATCCACGAGATCCTCGCCGAGGTCGCCGAGAGCGCCGCTTTCCAGCGCCCCGGCCATTCCGGCCACGTGCTTCAGCGTGAATGCAATCTCGTCAACGGGTGCCTTGTACATGATGATCCTCCCAGATACCGGGCGCTTTCGCAGCTGCCGGCGCATCTTCGTTTGGCCGAACACTATTGATTTTTACGTAAACGTCAACGTCAATTCAGCCCGCGTTGTGATGGTTGCCGGTGCGGACGGCATCGTAACAAAACTGTCATCAACGGCGCATAGAAGCCAGTAACGATGGCCCTCGCCAAGGCGTTCAAATGAACCTGATTTCCCCCGAGATACCCGGCCTGGTCTGGGCCTACCGCTTCCTGCCTGGCGAAAGCCGATGCCAGCGCATCGCCAACGATGCCTCGATCGACGGTCTCATCAAGGGCGACGGCTGGGTCTGGCTGCATCTGGCGCTTTCGGACGCGCGAACGCCGGCGCTCATCGAGCGGATCGGCAACCTGCCGCCGGCAGCCGTAACGACGCTGACCAGCCACGACACCCAGGCGGCCATCACTGTCTCCGACGATATCGTGCACGGAACGCTGGTCGATTTCGAGCGCACTTTCGATGCGGTGACGAAGACGATCGGCTGGCTGCATTTTGCCGTCAGCGACAGGGTGATCATCACGACGCGGCTGCACCCGCTGCGCAGCATCGACCGGGTAAAGGCCGCAGTCGAAAAGAGCACCAAATGCGCGCGGCCGATCGACCTCTTCGAGATGCTGGTGGTCGAATTCCAGCGCACGCTGATCTCGCTGGTGCTCGAACTGACCGAAGAGCTGAATGTCATCGAAGATCACGTCTATGGCGAAGCCGGTCACCGGCAGCAGCCGGGCCTGGCGCCATTGCGCCGCACCGTGGTTCGCCTTCACCGGCACCTGCGCACGATCCTTGCTCTCCTTCGCCGCGCCGGCGCGTCGGACGAAGACGAGGTGCCGCCCGGTTTCATCGACGTCACCGAGCGCCTCTACGATCGGCTCGAGGCCGTGGATCGCGACGTCTTCGCACTCCAGGAGCGCGCCCGATTGCTGCACGAAGAGATCGACAGCAAGATTTCCTCCGAAACCAACCGGCACCTCTATATTCTGTCGCTGATGACAGCCTTCCTATTGCCGCCGACGCTGGTCACCGGTTTCTTCGGCATGAACACCGGCGCCCTTCCCTTCGCCGATGGCAGCGGCACGCTGTATGCCGCGCTGTTCATCGCGCTTTCCATGGGCCTTGCGTGGTGGATCCTCAGGCGGATCGGCATTCTCTGACCTTGCCGGCATCAGAAAAGGCCGGACAATGCCCGGCCTTTTTGCTGTCTCTTCCTTGCCCTCTTAGCTATTGGGCGAGTAGCACTGCCGGCGCGCCGCGCCGTAGGGCTGGTAGGTGTTGTCGTAGGCCCGGTAGGAGCGGTAGCGGTCGTAGCACCATTGCACATGGCGGCTGCCATAGGCAGGCGCAGGCCGCGTGTAGCGCGGCGGCTGGGCAACGGCTCCGCCGATGATCACGCCGGCGCCGAAGGCCGCCATCGGGTACCACCAGCCATTATAATAACGATAGCCCGGACGGCGATAGTTATAGCCGCGATAGCCATTGTAATAATAATATCCGCCGCGCCGTTCGTAGCCGGGGCGGTGATACTGGACCTCGGTGGCATCACTCTGCCGTTCAACACGCAGCGGAGCCGGCATGAAAGCCTGGGACGGCACAGCCGAAGTCATCAAGACCGCGGCAGCAATCGCTGCGGCGAACCACTTGCCTGTCATTGTTCTCATATAACTCTCCATACGAGCACTTGCGCCGCTTCCGACGCCAGCGAGCCACCTTCACAACCGCCAGTTTGCGCGATTTCAGCCGCGTGTCGATACGTATCCTGATTACGGTCCGATCGAAAACGGTCGCCGGCTAACGTCTAAGTGACGGGTTTTGTTCCATGTTCCGGCATACAAAGTTGACTCGCCTGCCGCCTCGACGGACGGCGAAAGAGACTGGCTTCACGCCTGTGACAGTACACATGGAGCTGCAGATATCGGACCGACAAGGGACAGCGACAGCAATAGAAGCACCCTCTGATATACAGCCATAAGTCTCTATACATTCGCCACCGTCTCAAGCACAGTCGGCTCGGGGACTGGGATTTACGATCAATTAACTGTAGAGTCGGCAATCTCACTGAATGGCAAAGCGGTATATCTCCACCTTACGGATGATTCTGCGCCTCGCGACCCTCCTGGGTCTGGCTTTCGCGGCGGTGAACGCACGCGCCGGCGAACTGGAGCCCTGGAAGTCGAAGTCCAACGCCATCATCGTCGACGCTTATGAAATGAACAGCATCGACTGGGAGACAATGCTTTCCGACAAGCGTATCTCCGGCTTCATCGCCAAGGCCTCCGACGGCCTGCCGGAAAGCTTCTCCTGCACCGGCGATCATGGCGGCGACACTGTCGCCCACTGCAAGACGATGTGGCGCAAATACGCCGTCAGCCGCGAGCTCTACCAGACACGGCGGATGATCGCCCGCTCCCATGGGCTGCTGTGGGGCGCCTATCATCTTGCCCGCCCCGGCAACCCGGTCGATCAGGCCAACCATTTTCTCGATTATGCGAGCCCGCGCGACGACGAGTTGATGGTGCTCGATCTCGAAGGCATCGACCCGGACAAATTCATGTCGCTCGAAGACGCGGCGATCTTTGCCGGACATATCAAGACCCGCACCGGCCGCTACCCGATGCTCTACACCAATCATGTCACGGCCAAATACATCGCGGCCAACCGCGCGAAGCACCGACTGCTGTCGCGACTACCCCTGTGGTATGCCCGCTACAAGCCGGATATCCGCAATGTGTTTCCGATCGGCAACTGGGACAGCTATGCGCTGTGGCAATTCTCGTCAGGGATCAATTGCGGCAAACGCCGCTGTCCCTATCGTGTGCCCGGTACACTTGACGACATCGACGTCAATGTCGCGGCTATGAGCAGCGCCACCTTGCGACCGATCTGGGCCGGCGGCGCCCTGTTGCCGGAAAAGGCACTGCCGCTCGTTCTCATTGCCAGAGCCGACGACGGGGTCGGCGCCGCCAGCGCTGCCCAGGCGACGGCGAAAATCGAAAGCCAGCCGTTGCTTATCAGCCGCGCCGAAGCTGCCAGCGCCGCCGGCGAAGGCGTCGACATGATGGCGACCGGGTCGATCGATTTCGGTCGGCACGACCGCGCCGTGCGGCTGGCGGCCGCGGCCAGCCGCTGACGGGTCGGTCGCGGAAAGAACACGCTCCCCGCGACCATCAAGCATTGTCAGGCTTCGATCTGTACATCTCCAAGCGGCCGCGAGCAGCAGGCGAGGATGTAGCCCTCATCGATTTCGTCGTCGAGAATACCTCCGTTGTGGTTCATCTCGACCTCGCCGGCGACTTTCATCACCCGGCACGTACCGCAGATGCCGCCTTCACAGGCCGCACCGATCCTGACGCCGTTGGCCCGCGCCGCCTGCAGGATCGTCTGGCCGGGCTTGGCCTCGATCTCCTTGCCGCTCATGGTGAAGACCACCTTGGCGCCTTGCGCTTCGGCGTCGGCTGCCGCCCCTGCCCTGACTGCTATCTCCTCGGCTGCCGGTGCTGCCGCCGGCTGGAAGCTTTCCTCGTGATAGCGGCTCATGTCGAAACCGGCCGCCTTCAGCAACTCGCGCACGCCGCGCATGAACGGCTCCGGACCGCAGCAAAACACTGTGCGCTCCATGAAGTCGGGTGCAAGCAGCGGCAGCTTGGCGCCGTCGATGCGGCCGCGCAGCCCGTGCCATCCGTGCCTTGACTCATGCCCCTCGACCACGAAGCCGAGGTTTAGCCCGGACATCTGGCGCGCCAGCACTTCCAGTTCCGAGCGGAACAGAAGGTCGTCTGGCCGGCGGGCGCAGGAAATGAAGGTGACGTCGGTCTCGGGAACGCAGTCCGCCATCCAGCGCGTCATCGACATCATCGGCGTGACGCCGGAGCCTGCCGATATGAAGAGATATTTTTCGCCGGGATGGCGCACGAAGCTGAAATCGCCGAGCGGACCGAACGCCTTCAGCCGCATGCCGGGCTTCAGGTGATCGAACATCCAGCGCGTGCCGATGCTATCGGCTTGCGCCTTGACGGTGACGGCGATCGACAACGGCCGGGAGGGCGTCGACGACAGCGTGTAGGTGCGCATGACCGGCTCGTCGGCGACCGGCAGCTCGAGCGTGACGAACTGCCCAGGCAGATAGCGGAACCAGGCCGGCTTTTCCGCCCGGAAGGTAAAGGTCATCACATCGGCGGTCTCGATCACGGCCGATGTGCATTCGAGCATGTTCTGCCTGTCGATCCAGACATGAAGCTCGTCGAAATGATGGAACGAGGATGCCATCTGCATGTCAGGCGACCCGGGAAAGCGGAGCAGCCTCGCCCTGCAGGCGCTGTTCCATGAACTTGCAATACCACTCGACGAACTGCATCACGCCGCCTTCGTGTTCGGGCGAATAGGGGCCTGACTGGTAGGCCGGCGAGCGAATACCAAAGGCGTTCTCCTCGACGATCTGGCGGTCCTGATCGTTGGTCTCGGTCCAGACATGCGTCAGTTGCTCGAGATTGTAGTCGACGCCTTCAACCGCGTCCTTGTTGACCAGCCACTTGGTCGTCACCTGCGTCAGCTCCGGGCCGAGCGGCAGGACGCGGAAGGTGATGGCGTGGTCGGCCAGCACATGGTTCCAGGTCGAGGGATAATGGAAGAGCAGGAGCGTGCCGATATGCTTCTGGCTAACGTCTGCCGACAGTTGCCGCCGCACGGCGCGGGCGCCGGACATGGTGTAGCTCTCGGCGTCGTCGATCAACGGCATGCGCGCCGAGCGGAACTGGCCGGTCTCGGACATCCGGAACTCGCTCGGCAGTCCGGCTGCTTCGCATTTCGCCCAATGCGCGGCAATGACGGGATCATCCTTGGCGCCCTGCACACCGGTCGCCGTCGGCGCTTCGGGATAGGTGCGGCAAAGTTCGGGGTGGTTGGCGGCACAATGGTAGCACTCCCGGTTGTTTTCCCAGACGAGTTTCCAGTTGCCCTTTTCGATGATCGTGCTTTCGAAGGCGACCTTGGTTTCACCCAGGCGGTGCGGCGCAAGATAGGGCGCGACCATGTCGCGGAACGGGCCGAAATCCATCGGCTGCTCGGACAGGTTGATGAAGATGTAACCGCCGACGGTCTCGCAGTGGATCGGCTTCAGGCCGTGGGCCGCCTTGTCGAAATCCTCGCCCATCTGGCGGGCAAAGAGCAGCGCGCCGTCGAGCTCATAGGTCCATTGGTGATAGGGACAGACGAGCTTGGCCGAAGAGCCCTTGTGCTGCGCGCAGACGCGAGAACCGCGATGACGGCAGGAATTGTGCAGGGCGCGGATCGTGCCCTGTCGGTCGCGAACGATAATGACAGGATAATCGCCGACCTGGACGGTGAAATAGTTACCGGCACGCGGGATCTCGCAGTCGTGGCCGATGAACAACCAGTCCTTGTACCAGATGCTTTCGAGATCCTGCCTGTAGTAGTCGGGGTCGATGTAGAAGGCCCGGTCGAGGCTGTAGCCGTCGCGTCGACCCTTCAGCTTGCGGAGCATATCGCCCTTGATGTCCATGTCCTGTCCTCGTTCGCGTTTCGGAGAGGCAGGACTGGAACCCGCACGGGCGCATTGCCTGTGCGATGACGGCTCCGATCCGGCTGCCCGCCGCAACCCGTTACGGTCTGTTCGCGTCAAGGCTGGTTTCCGGGCTCAGGAGCCGTCCGCAAGGACCAGCCCGGCGCCTTCCCGGACGGAACCGTCCAGTGGCTTTGTGCCGTGGCTTTCGCTCCACCACCGTTGCGGGGGCAGCGCCGGGTTTTGACCGGCTTCCCAATTCTCCGCCTTCCCTAAAAGACAGCACCTTGAGTAGGCATATCTAATCGCGGAAGCCATCGTCGTAGCTGCCGATTAACGACATCCGATTCCAGAAAGACGACACAGCACATCAAGCGCACCAAACGCCCTGTGATTGATCATTTTTCATTGTAAACAATAGGATAGCTCAAGGATTGAGCAATTGTCGCTTTTTCCGGCAAGGCTTGCGAGAAAGCGCGGATCCTTCGCCATTTTGCGACATGTCTTCCCGTGACGCGGGGCAAGGCCCACCGACGCGAGTGAAATCTTCCATTAACCATAATGCATTAGCGTCGCCTGACGGAGAAACCGGCCGAACCGGCAAACAGCGCATTGAAGTTCATGGCAAAGCTCAAATACTACGACGCCGCAGCCGAGAAGCTGCCAACGATCGCTCCGAAGACAGCGGTCCACACCGAGTTCCTGCGCACCGGCCGCATAGAAAGGCGTCAATGGTCGCAGCGCGAGCGGCGTTATCTGAGCTATGACGAGGTTGCCGAGCGCACCGCCCACAAGCTGACGACCGCCGGCGAAACGACGCACAAGCGGATGAACGGCTTCCATACCTCGATCCAGTTTCCCAAGATGATCTTCCACCGCACGCTCACCGGTCGGCCGCATCTCGGCTATTGCCATGTCACGGCGGCGAGAACACATCTCGCCCCGTCCAAGGACGTCACCTGGTCGTTCTATTTCGCCAACTTCTTCTGTGACCTCGGCGACGAGAAACACTTCTTCGAACGCATCCAGACCGGCTATTCCCGAATGTACTTCGCCGTTGCCATCGAGCCCGATGCGCCAGAGGGGCAGATGACCATCAATCGCAGCGTTCGCGACAACGGGCTGCTCTTTCGTACCGACGACCCGAAAGTCGCGCTCAAGAACGTGCTGATGCTCGGCGCGCGCGACGAGGCATTGAAGCGCATCATTCGCAGCCTCTGAAGCGCAGACCCGGTTGCCTGAAGAAAATCGTTCTGTTTTCACCGTGGCTCCTTTAAGGAAGCCTCGGAAAGGGAAACGGAAGCGACATGGCCGAAATCATCGATACACGGACCGAGCCGGAACGGGCGATCGAGCGTGCCTGTGCGGTGCTTGCCGAAGGCGAGCCCGTCGCGATTCCGACCGAGACGGTCTACGGCCTGGCAGCGGACGCCACCAATCCCGATGCGATCAGCCGTATTTATGAGATGAAGGGGCGTCCACGCTTCAACCCACTGATATCGCATGTGTCAGACATGGCGATGGCTGAAGCCCATGTGACATTCGATTCGTTGTCGCGGCGCCTGGCCGAAGCGTTCTGGCCCGGCCCGCTGACGTTGATCCTGCCCCAGCGCACAACAAGCACCGTGCACGCGCTTGCCTCGGCCGGCCTCGACACGCTCGGCATCCGCATGCCTGATGGCTTTTCACGTCGGGTGATTGCCCGCTTCGGCCGCCCGCTCGCCGCACCGAGCGCCAATACGTCGGGCAAGATCAGTCCCACAAGCGCTGCCCATGTGGAAGCCGATCTCGGGCCGCGCCTCAAGCTCATTCTCGACGCCGGCTCTGCGGAGATCGGGCTTGAATCGACGATCATCAAGGTCGAGGACGGCGCGCTGCGCCTGCTGCGTCCGGGCGGTCTCGACGTCTTCGAAATCGAAAGGCTGACCGGCCTTACCGTCTCGAGGCCGCAGAGCGCCGGAGCGACTATCGAGGCCCCGGGCATGCTCGCCTCGCACTACGCGCCGGGCGCAGCTGTCCGGCTCGACGCCGCCGACGTGCGTCCGGGAGAAGCGCTGATCCGGTTCGGCAATGCGTCGCTCCCCGGCGAAGAGCACGCCGCGATCGTACTCGACCTCAGCCCGGCAGGCAGCCTGCGCGAGGCAGCTGCCAATCTTTTCGACTATATGAAGAGGGCGGATGCCAGCGGCTCCGCAACCATCGCCTTCGGCCCCATCCCTTCGGAAGGGTTGGGAGAGGCGATCCTCGACCGGCTGCAGCGTGCTGCCGCCCCCAGAGACTGACCGACAGGCACTTTTACAGCGCCGTGCGTCAAATATGACGCGCAAAGGACGCTGTAACGCTCTAAACCCGCTGCATAATTTTGTCCTTAATTCGATTCCGATTTAAGGAATTATGCAGTAGCGCCGTCGGGCGCATTTGCGAAGGCAGGGCCATGACGACGACGCTCCCCTCTCCCGAACTGATCGCCTCCTTCATCGACATCGTCGGCAGCGCCAATGCCTTGACGAACCCGGCGGACCTCGCGCCCTACCTCATCGAATCCCGCGGGCTCTACAATGGCACCACCCCGATGGTGCTTCGCCCCGGTTCGGTCGAGGAGGTGTCGCGCATCATGAAGCTTGCAAGCGCGACCCGAACGGCAATCGTTCCGCAAGGCGGTAACACCGGCCATGTGGCGGGTCAGATCCCGCGCGAGGGCAAGGCCGATATCGTCCTGTCGCTGCAGAGGCTGAACCGGATTCGCGACATCGACCCCGTCGGCAATGTCATCGTTGCCGACGCCGGCTGCATCCTTGCCGATATCCAGAAGGCGGCCGATGATAACGATCGACTGTTTCCGCTGTCGCTCGGGTCGGAAGGCTCGGCCCGCATCGGCGGCAACCTCTCGACCAATGCCGGCGGCACCGCAGTGTTAGCCTATGGCAACATGCGCCAGCTTTGCCTCGGCCTCGAAGTGGTTCTGCCGACCGGCGAGATCTGGGACGGGCTGCGCCGGCTGAAGAAAGACAATACCGGCTACGACCTGCGCGACCTGTTCATCGGCGCCGAAGGTACGCTCGGCGTGATCACCGGCGCGGTGCTCAGGATGTTTCCGAAGCCCCTTGGCCATCAGGTGGCCTTTGCCGGCGTCGGCAGCGTCGAACATGCGCTGGCCCTCTTCGACAAGGCCTCGAGCCTCTGCGGCACTGCGCTCACCGGCTTCGAACTGATGCCGCGCCTCGGCGTCGAGTTCACGACAAAGCATATTCCAGGCGTGCGCGACCCGATGGAAACCGTTCACCCGTGGTATGTACTCATCGACATTTCCACCTCCGATTCCGCCGAGAGTGCCGAACGCATGGTGCACGAACTGCTGGAGCAGGGCATCGTCGCCGACCTGGTCGAGAACGCAGTGATTGCGACCAGCGAAGAACAGCGCAAGGCGCTGTGGCACATGCGCGAAAGCATGTCGCCAGCGCAGAAGCCGGAAGGCGGCTCGATCAAGCACGACGTTTCCGTCCCCGTATCGAGCATCCCCGCCTTCATGAAGGAGGCCGATACGGCCGTCATGCAGGCGATGCCGGGCGCACGCATCTGCTCATTCGGCCATATGGGCGATGGCAACATTCACTACAACATCTCGCAGCCCCTCGGCGCCGACAAACAGGCATTCCTCGACCGTTGGCGGGAAATGAACGCCATCGTTCATGGCATCGTGCTGAAGTACAACGGCTCGATCTCGGCCGAACACGGCATCGGGCAGTTGAAGCGCGACGAGCTCGCCGAGGTCCGCCCCGAGATCGAAATCGAGTTGATGCGCCGCATCAAGCACGCGTTCGACCCGGCGGGCATCATGAACCCTGACAAGGTGTTGCGGGCAGACTGACGACGCTTTTTACCGGCCGCCGGCTCTCAGCTGTGCAAGCGAGAACAATGCGTCGGCACTGATGCCGCCGCCGCTGCCGCCCGTCAGGATGGCAAGCCCCGGATTGACGTCGGTGTTGTTCTCGACGTCATAAAGCGCGGTAAAACGCTTCAGCAGCTTTTCGAGTTCCTCGGGATCCTGAAGGTCCTTGATATCCATGAGGCGCTCGATGTAAGCGGCCTGCATCTCGATCTTGGCGCTCGCGAGGCCCTCGGGCATGCTGTAGGCGGTCCGAACAACCTGCATCAGTGCGTTGTCGGCGAGCAGGTCGTAGGGTGTGGTGATTTCCGGCGCCTTGCGCTTGAAATAAAGCGCCAGCCGAACACCGGCATTGTCCTCGCCCTCGCTCTCCTCAAGCGTCTGGTTGAGGTAGAGGTCGAACGTCATAGTGAGCCCACGCCGCGTCTGTATCTGCCCGGCTTCGCCTGTAACTATCTTTCCGTCCTTGTCGAAATTGAAGGCGGAAACGATCTCGCGATACTTCAAGCCGTTCAGATCGGTGTTGATGAAGCTCTTGCGATCGTTGAGGTCGGAGGTGAACATCTGCTTGAGGTAGTCGGTTTTGACACCCTCCGGGTCAATGCCGGCGCCGATCAGCACGATATCGACGAGGCGCTTGTCCTTGAGGAAATCGTCAAGCGTCTCGATCTTCTGAATCTGCGTCGTGTAGTACTTGCTTTCCCCTTCCGCCTTCGCCTTGGCGGTCTTCTTTTCGTCCTCCGTGCCGAAGCGCGATTTCTCGACGATGTAGGCCTTGGCAGTATTGACGATGTCGGCCTCGTTCTGCGCCAGCTTGGGTGAGCCAAGCGTACCGTCCGCGTTGAAATTAAACGCTTTCACCAGCTTGATATAGCGTTCATCACGCAAGGAGTTGGCGTAGCTCGTCGGATTGTTGAGATCACTGGTCAGAATCTGCTTCAGCTTGCGCGGTGTCAGGTCTTCGTTTTCGAGGCCAAAGGCGCTGAGTACGAAGGACCGCAATTCGCTGTTGCCAACGAGACTATCGACGTTGCTCATGGTCTTGATCAGCAGCTTGTAGCGGCTGATCTTGCCCTCGTCCTCTGCATCGTCCGCGTCGTTGTAGTGGACCATATAGCCGCTGGTGGTGGTATTGGTCTGTTCGGCGGTCTGTGCCTTGGCGCCTGCCGGCAGCGTCCCGTCGGGCTGGAAATTGAACGCGGCATGCAGGGCCTTGTAGGCCTTGTTGTATTCACCGCCAAACTTGTTGACGTAGCTGTTCGGGTCGTTGATGTCGCTGGTGAGAATGTTCTCGATCGTCGCGCTCACGGTGGTGGTGGGCAAGCCGAAAGCCGTTCTGACGTAGTCCGCGATGCGCGGGTCGGCCACAAGCTCCGCAACGGTCGTGATCGAACCGATCTTCTGCTCGAAATAATCCCGGTTAAGGATGGCTCCCGATGGCGTCAGCCGAGGGCTGCTGAAGATATAGGCCTCATTCAGCATCTTCTTCTTTTCGTCGGTGATCGCCTTGCTGCCCGCGGCCACGCTACCATCGGCTTCGAAGTTGAAGGCGCCGTTCAATTGCCTGTAGGCATCGAGCATGCTGATCTGCCTATTCAGCATGTTCACTTCGGTCGAAAGTTGATTCATCAATGCGGTCGACTCGTTACCGACCGGCGGCAGCTTGGTGTTGAGATCGGCGACGATGGCGTTCTTGGCGTCGATCTGCGCCTGGATCCCAGGCTTGTCCGCCGCTGGCGCCTCTGCAAGCTGTGCCGTCAGCGTCGCGATGTCCTTCATCGCAGTTGCCCGCGTGTCAAAGTCAGTCAGCGTCTTCGTGGCTTCGGTAAGCCGGGTCTGCGCCGTGGTCTGGGAATTGGCAAGATCCGCCGGCTCGGCGGTCAACGCGTATCTGACCTGATCATAGGAGTAGTTGCGCGCATCGATGCCAAAGATGCCGAAGGCATAGGAACGCAAACGTTCATTTCCGAGGAACTGATCGACGTTGGTGACGAGATCCATAGCTGCGTTGAAATAGGCGTTGTCTCCTTTGAGAACAGTGTCGAGATTGGCGACCCGTTCATTATAGAGACCGATCAGTGCATCCTGTTGCGCCGTCGTCTGTGCCGCGGCTGACGATGTGCTGAAGCTGAACGCTTCGGCAAAGTTGCGATAGCGTTCGTCCGTGAGGCGGTTGGCAAAACTGTCCGTATCCTTCAGATCGCTTTCAAGCACCTTGCGCATGAAGGCCTTGGCATAGGTCATGTCTTCGAGACCGTGTGCCTTCATGGCGTAGGAATAGAGCCGGTAATCGTCGAGGAAATCGTCGACCGTTTTCACGTTGCCGATATTTTCCTTGTAGTACTGCGCTTCGCGCGCGACCAGCGGCCGGTCGGCAACACGATCGAGGCTGGTCCTCAAGTCGCTCGTGATCCGGCTGTAATTGAGATAGGTCGAAACCATGCCTGCTGCCCCGTCGCTTAACCCAGGGGCGGGTCACACCAATCCCCCGAAACAGAATTCTGACACGGCATGATTGCACGACAGGCTTGTGTGTGGCTTTTCGCCGGCCGCGACCAGGCCATTGCCAAGAATGCGAGCCACCGCGTTGACGAAACGGAAACCTTGGCTGCTCGGCTTTTGCTAACCATCGAAAAACGCAAAGTTTTCTTAACCGCGATTTTTAAGTCGGCCGGAAGGGGAGCCGCCTATTCTCCAGCCCATAGAGGACGAAAAGTCCCGAAGAGAAGACCGGAAATCGGCTCTCAAGGAAAAACAAGGGCGATTGAAATGCGCAATACACTCTCTCAACCCGCATGGGTCGAAAACACGCTCCGGCTCGATCCGAAGCGCTTTCCTCAGCAGGCAAGCTACGTCCTGCGTGGCCACACAGGCAATGTCACGATCAGCCTGGACGAGCGTGGCGCGGTTCTGCGCAAGGTGCTACCATCAAGCGGCCTGCCGCTTTCGATCGCACTGCCGGCGCGGGCATTCAAAGGGGTCGCGGCACGCGCGATCGACCACGGCGACGGAGACGTTACAGTGACGCTTGAACTTCATCATGACGATCCGGACCTTTGTGTTCCGCTGCTCGTTGCACATGATCTTTCCGACATTGCTGCCGATTGGCGCGCCTGGGCCGAAGCCTATCGCATTCCGATGCTGATGGTCGAAGCCGATGGCGTCGCTCGCGCCCTCGAAGAGCATCTCGGCGAGGTTCGCACCGCACCGCTCAAGCCGCGGCGCCGCCACTCCTTCTTTGCCGACCGCAGGCCGCGCTTCCTCGTGCGCCGCTCCACCGGCCGGCTTGGCGTCAACATGAAGATCGACGGGCGCGAAATCATCGCCCGCAGCTAGGGCTTAACCGAATACCTCCAGTGCAAAAGCCGGCCGTTCCCTGCGGCCGGTTTTTGTATGCAGCAAGTCTGAAGTGCTACAGCGTCCTTAGCGCGTCATACTTGACGCGCGGCGCTGTAACGCCAAAACGTTCACAGCCAAATCGCGGGTGTTCCTTCGGAAACAGCCGCCTCGCCTTCTTCGTGCCATATCCGACCCATAGCCAAGGTCACGAAAGAAGGAGATACCCGATGCGCAAGTCTCTTGCCGCCACCATTGACGCAATCGTTGCGATTTTCCGTGCGCGCACCGAGGCGAAGAAGCGCAAGGCTGCCAGCGCAATCAGCTGGGGCTGAGCGATCAGGCTCTCGCAGATCTCTCGGGAAAGTGCCGGCGGACGTGTATCAAACATTTCGGATAGACTGCAGGATCCTCCGCCAAAACGGAGGGTTTTTCATATCAGCCGAACGAAAAGGGCCGCGACCAGCCCGGCGAAAATGATCAATCCCACGACACCATTGAACTTGAACAATGCGAGGCATTGCGAAGGGTCGTGGATGTTCAGCACCAGGATCTGATAGATCAGCAACACGGCCGCGATCAGCAAACCGAGATAGGCAAACAGCCCGGCCCCTGCGGCGAGAAACGCCAGAAGCATCAGCGCGATGGCAAGTCCATAGAGCCCGATCAACCAAGGGCGTGGATTGTCGCCGAAGCGGCGAGCCGTCGACCGCACCCCGATAAGTTCGTCATCTTCCCTATCCTGGTAGGCGTAGATCGTGTCGTAGCCGATCGTCCAGGCGATCGCCGCGCCGTAGAGCAGCACGGGCGCAAACGAAAGCGTCCCGAACTCGGCCGACCAGCCCATGATCGCCCCCCAGGAAAACGCAAGGCCGAGGAAGAACTGCGGCCAGTCGGTAAACCGCTTGGCGAAGGGATAGATTGCGACAAGCCCCAGCGACAGGATACCGAGCCAAATGGTGACGGCATTGAATTGTAGCAGCACCACCAGCCCGACAAGTGCCTGCAGCACCATGAAGGCCTTTGCCTGAAAGCGGGAGACCCGGCCCGATGGCAAGGGGCGCGAGCGCGTTCGCGCCACTTCCATGTCGATGTCATGATCGACGATGTCGTTGAAGGTGCAGCCCGCGCCGCGCATGGCGATGGCGCCGGCGATGAAGAGGAAGCTATGAAAAACGAACCGGCCGAGCGAAAATTGCCCCGCTGCCGCCGCCGTGCCCGAGGCCAGAGCGACCGACCACAGACAGGGCCACATCAGCAATTGCCAGCCGATCGGGCGGTCCCAGCGAGCAAGTTGCGCATAGGGCCACAGCGCACGCGGCAGCACGCGGTAGACCCAGTTGTTCGACGGCGCGTCGTGGACGCGCCCGGAATCGGCGGAGGACGTGTTCATGCCTCCTGTTTGACGCTACGCGCCGGGGCGGTCAAGCGGTTCGATGCCGCACCGTCCCGCCGCTTGGCGCCACCGTTCAGGGAAGCGTGAAGTCGAAGCGATAGGTGGCCGACAGGCCAACGAGGAACTGGTTGCGGCTGCCGCGCTCGCGCACGAGGCTCGAGTCGGCCGCCGGGCCCATCAGGCGGCGATATTCGGCATAGGCACCGGTCTCAAGCTTTTCCGTTGCCTGCCAATTGATCGCCGCACCAACACCGACGGAATCAATGCCGCCATGCGGATTATAGGTGCTGAGGCCTGATGCTGCCGATTCGGCATCGTTCACGCCGTAATAGGCGCTGAAATAGTCGCTGGTGGCGGCCGTCATACGCGGACCGGCAGAAATGCGCACATTGCTGCTGATGTCGGTAAAGGCATCGGCGGTGACATCGGCGACGATACCGTGGTGGCTGCGAATGCCCTGTCGGACTTCCGCGCGCACGCGCAGCCAATCGGTCGGATAGACCTCGGCGAAGCCGCCGAGTTCTCCACCGAACTTGACGGGGGCGAGCCCCCTAAGGTCGCTGGAGGTATTCTCGTCGCGCTCGAAGATCAGCTTGCCGGCGACGCCGGCGCGGAACCCGCCCTGGTCCAGCAGCGCATAGGACATGTTGTCGTTGCGCGACGAGAAGCGAACGGTGCTGCCGGCCTTGCCGAGCGATATCAGCGGCGCGGCCTGGAACATGCGCTTGGAGGCGCCTTCGTATTTCGGGCCGAGAAAGCCGGTGGCGCCGACCTTCAAGTACCAGTCGCCCGACCAGAAATACTGGCCGTCAGCAGCCGAGGCGGTGCCTGCGGACAACAAAAGGGTTCCAGAAAGGAGAAGAAAAGAACGGATACGCAAGGAACAACTCCGGAAGAATCATTCGCCGGGGCGAAGTTTGAACGTGCCCTGCGCGCCGGCCATTGGCGCCATCTGAAAGGACACGGGGGCGACTTATTGCCCCTTGTTCCTACGATTCCGTTAACCAGGTCAATTCAACTCCCGTTTGCCATGCCGGCGACGATGCCTACCGGCCCTGGTACATTTTCAGGTAGTGACTGGGGGCGCTTCCAAGCATGCGGCGAAACATCGTGGTGAAGGCCGCAACGTTCTCGTAGCCGGCATCAAGCGCGACATTGGTGACGGATTCACCGTCCGCAAGGCGCGGCAACGATGCGAAGATGCAGGCCTGTTGGCGCCAGGTGACGAAACTGACCCCTGTCTCGTTGCGGAACATCCGCGTGAATGTCCGTCGGCTGAGACCCAGGCGATCGGCCCACTGGTCGATATTGGCGGTCGCCGACGGTGCCTCCAGGAACTGCCGGCAGAGAAGCGCCAGTTTCTGCTCACGCGGGAAAGGCAGGCCGAGCGGCCGCTCATGCAGAAGAGCGATCTCTTCGAGCAGGAGATCCATGATCAGCTGTTCCCGCCGTTCCGACATGGTCTCGCTCTCGACGCTGACAAGCGCATCGACCAGGCTGCCCGCAAGCGGGGTGATTTCCATTACCATCGGCCGTTCGGCGCGCAGCAGCGATGGGGTGAAATAGATCGAGTGCATGCGCACATCGCTGATCATCTCGGTCGAATGCTCGACCCCCGCGGGGATCAGTAAGGCGTGCCCCGGCGGGACGAGCCAACGTCCGTGGGCGGTACGCACAAGGACAACGCCTTGCCGCGCCCACCACAATTGCGTGCGGGTATGGCTGTGGAGTGGAACGGTCAGGCCCGCGCCATAATCGCGGCCGAGAGCGAGCACGGCGGAGTTTCCGGTCTCGATCCAGTCCAGGTTCCTGAAATGGTCGGCGTCGGGCAGTTCGGGCAAATTTATTCGATGGATCGGCATTGGCCCACTCGCGAAAGAACTCGACCACATCACAAAAGCAGGCCATGGGCAAGATCAGTAGAGATATCCGTCGCCGCACACAACCATCGAGACGGCAAGGAAACATCCATGGCAACGGTTACTTCAACGGGGAGCATAACCCCGGAAAAGACGGCATTCTCCGTCATCCTGGCAGTCAGCTTCTGCCACATGCTGAACGACATCATGCAGTCGCTGCTGACGGCGCTCTATCCCTTGCTCAAGGCGAACTATTCGCTCGATTTCGTGCAGATCGGGCTTCTGACCTTCACCTTCCAGTTGACAGCCTCGATGCTGCAGCCGGCCGTCGGCATCATCACCGACCGCTGGGCACTGCCCTATTCGCTGCCGGTAGCGATGCTTTCCACCTGCTCCGGCCTCATCCTGCTCGCCAACGCGCATGATTTCCCGATGCTGCTTCTGGCTGCAAGCATGATCGGCGTCGGCTCGGCGATCTTCCATCCGGAATCTTCGCGGATCGCTCGCCTCGCTTCGGGCGGGCGGCATGGCCTGGCGCAATCGCTGTTCCAGGTCGGCGGCAATGCCGGTAGCGCCATGGGGCCGCTGCTCGCAGCCTTCATCGTCATCCCCTTCGGCCAGGGCAGCCTCAGCTGGTTCTCGATCGTCGCGGTCATCGGATTCTTCGTGCTCACCTGGGTCAGCACCTGGTATGTGCGCCACCGTCGCTCGTCGATGAGCAAGCCGGCGCCGAGCCGCGCCTTGCCGCTGCCGAAGAACCGCGTGATCTGGGCCGTCGCCGTGCTGGTGCTGCTGACCGCCACCAAGAACGTCTACATGGCCAGCATCTCCAGCTATTTCACCTTCTTCGTCATCGAGAAGTTCAGCGTTACCGTTCAGCAAGCACAGCTGATGCTGTTCCTGTTCCTGGGCGCTGCCGCCGCCGGCACTTTCCTCGGCGGTCCGATCGGCGACCGTTACGGCGCGCGCTTCGTCATCTGGTTCTCGATCCTCGGCGTCATCCCCTTCGCGCTGATGCTGCCCTATGCGAACCTCTTCTGGACGGGCGTGCTGTCGATCATCATCGGCTTCATCTTCTCCTCGGCGTTTTCGGCGATCGTCGTTTTCGCGCAGGAACTAGTGCCGGGACGCGTGGGGCTGATTGCCGGTGTCTTCTTTGGTTTCGCCTTCGGCTTCGGCGGCATGGGTGCGGCTCTTCTCGGCATTTTTGCTGACCGGCAGGGCATCGAGTTCGTCTACACGGTCTGCTCGTATCTGCCGCTGCTCGGCATTCTGACGATCCTTCTGCCGAGGATGCCCGCGCGGCATTAGGCAGACATCCAGCAGCAGACTTTTCAACGGGCGCCGCCATGCGGCGCCCGTTCTGTTTTTCCGCCCGGCAACGCCTTGCTCCAACCATGCTATTTCCCGCAGCCCTGCGTAATCATTCATCAATTTTTGCGCGCTACGGTCGCTGGATGGGGCTTGGGCAGGGGTAGACAATGCGAGGGCGATCGGCGATTCCCGCCTTTTTGACGACGTTGCTCCTGGCAACGGCGGGGCAAGCCGAAACGCTCAACCTGCTGATCTGGGAATCCTATATCGATCAGGCGATCCTCGACCGCTGGACGGCAATAACCGGCGTAGGAATCCATCAGGTCTACTACGACAACGGCGATACCCGCGACGAGGTGTTGGCCGACCCGAACAGCATCGTCGATCTGGTGGTGACCGGCGAGAACGGCGCCGCGCTCTTTGGGCGCAGAGGCGTGCTCGAGGCTGTCGACGAGACCAATGTCGCCTCGCTCAGGGATTATGACGAAAGCTGGCGCAAGCGCTGCTCGAACCATGGCCTGCCCTATCTC
This sequence comes from Ensifer sp. Root1252, assembly GCF_001425885.1. Lineage (NCBI taxonomy): Bacteria > Pseudomonadati > Pseudomonadota > Alphaproteobacteria > Hyphomicrobiales > Rhizobiaceae > Ensifer > Ensifer sp. Root1252. Next base: position 22,995 of record NZ_LMDT01000001.1, read on the forward strand.
TGGGGCACGATGGGCCTTCTCTACCGATCGGACATGCTGCCTGAAGCGCCCACGTCCTGGCGCGACCTGATGCAGCCGGCTCCGGCGCTGACCAAGCACGTCGCCATGTACGACGACCACAACGAGGCCTTTGTCGCCCCCCTCATGCTGCTCGGCGAGTCGATCAACACCAACGACCAGGCAACGCTCAAGACCGCCTTCAACCTGATGAAGCAACAGGCACCGGCGGTTCTGACCTATGAATACGTCATAAGCTCGATCCAGAACCAGGCCATCGGCAAGGACATCCATCTGGCGCTTGGCTATAGCGGCGATCAGCACGTCCTAAACGAAAAGGCCGGTACACCGGGCATCTGGCGCTATGTCGTGCCCAAGGAAGGCACGCTTTCCTGGCTCGATTGCATGTCGGTCGTCGCCAAGTCGCCGAACAAGGCACGGGCGCTCGCCTTCCTGGACTATATCGGCTCGCCCGGAAGTGCCGCCGCAAACGCACAGGCGCTCAATATGCCGACGCCGAGCAAAGCCGCCTTTGCGTTGTTGCCGGAGGCGATGCGCGCGGACCAGGCGATCTACCCGTCGCCAGACATTCTGGCCAAGAGTCAGTACCAGCAGGAACTGTCAACGACGTCGGTGCAGCTGCGCCGGCGCATCATCAGCACATTGGCGAATTTCCAGTGACCCTCGGCAAGCGCGCACTCATCCTGATCTTTCCCGTGGTGCTGGCCGGCTATCTGCTGGCGGCGATCTCGGTCCATGTCACCCAGAGCCGATCGATCCGGGCGCTGGAACATGCCAAGCTGTCCCAGCGGCTGGAACATGCCGCCGCCGTCTTCCAGAACGAGATCGGCCGCAGCAAGGGCTTTCTCAATGCGCTCCTGAACAGCAATTCGCTGCGCCAGTACATCTCTGAAACCGACAAGAACTACCGGGCCAATGCGCTCGGCGTCCGGCTGCAGGAAAGTGTCAAGTCGCTCTCCGACGACCCGACGGGCTACGTGTCCCTGTCGATCCTGACATCGAACCTGCAATCAGAATACTATTTCGAAAACAGCTGGGATCCCTTCGCCGAAATCGACGAGGCGCAGCTCAATCTGGCACGGCGACTGATACGCGAAGAAAAGCTTGTCGACTGGACCTACCTCTACGACGGCGGGCACAAGGCGCGGATCGTCTATTCCTACTTCCTCGATCCCGTTACCTTCACGCGACCGCTGCCGAGCAAGAAATCGGGCGCGCTGCTTATCCAGGTGGCGATCCAGCCGGATCGTTTCCTCGACATGCAGGAAACACTCAAGCAGGAATACGGCGCCGACGTCGTCCTTCAGCCGTGGCCGCTCGCGATTACCGACGACCTTTCGGCAAGCGTGCATCTCGGGCCATCGCTCTATGCGACGCTGACGGTTTCGAGCAATCATTTCGACCGGCTGATGGCCCAGCAGAAACTGCTGCTGGCATTTGGTGCCGTGGCGATGAGCCTGTTTTCGATCTGGCTGATCATCGTTCTCATCCGGCGGTTCATCACCGACCCGATCGCCAAGCTCGACGCCAACGTTATGGCCGTCATGGTCGGCGCCCATGACGAGATCCGCAACATGGAGGAGAAGGGCGAGATCGGGCGACTGACGGAAAACATCAGAGAGCTGCATCGCCAGTCCGAACAATCGCTCAAGCTGGTGCAGCGCAGCTCCTGGACCGACACGCTGACCGGCATCAGCAATCGCGGTCATTTCAACGCGGTTGCCGCCGGCATCGTGCGCGAGGCCATTGTCTCGGGTGAAAAATGCAGCCTGCTGTTCATCGACATCGACAACTTCAAATTCGTCAATGACAAGCATGGCCACGAGATCGGCGACGAACTCTTAAAGACCCTGGCAACGCGCATCGCCGAGAATGTCGAAGCGATCACCGAGCGACGCGGCCAGAAGCCGGCGATCCTGGCGCGGCTCTCAGGCGACGAATTCGCGGTGCTGGTCCGCTCCCGACCGGGCGACGGCACGGTCCGCGAAGTCGCTGCGGCCATCCTGGCGCTGTTCGAAGATGGCTTCGAAGTCTCCGGCAAGAGCTATCCGGTGACGGCCAGCATCGGCGCTGCCATCTGCCCGGATGACGCGACCAACCTTGCCGAGCTGATTTCAAATGCGGACGCGGCGATGTATCAGGCAAAGACTAGCGGCAAGAACCGCTCTTCCCGGTTCTCGCGCGCCCTGCACGACAAGCGCACCCGTCTGCGCCAGATCCAGGACGAGTTGCGCTCGCTCGATCCGGACGAGCAATTCCATCTGGTCTACATGCCGATCGTCGACACCGACGGTCGCGTGACCGGCTGCGAAGCGCTGCTGCGCTGGTATTCGCCGGTACTCGGTAACGTGACGCCGGACGAATTCGTGCCGATCGCCGAAAGCTCCGGCCTCTTCACCAAGATCGACTGGTGGGTGATCAACCAGGCCATGTCCGACTGCCGGCAGCTAAAGGCACTCTTCGGTCCCGATACGATCCTGGCGATCAACATTTCCTCGGCCGAACTGCATTCGAAGGCGATTGCCGACTATTTCTCCGATTGTATCAACCGCCATGGACTGCAGCCGCAATCGATCGAAATTGAGCTGACCGAGACTTTCGCGGTCAAGTTCAGCGACCAGCTCCGCCGCAACATCGACGAACTGCGCCAAAAGGGCTTCCGCCTGTCGATCGACGATTTCGGCGCCGGCTATACCTCTGTCCAGCAGATCATCGAATACACCGCCGATACGATCAAACTGGACCGGGCGCTCGTTTCTAACCTCACGGCATCGCAATCACTGCCGGTTCTGAGGGCGTTGATCGCGCTGTGCCACGCCAAGGACGTTGCCGTGGTCGGGGAAGGCGTCGACACGCCGGAGAAACTCTCGATGCTGACTGCTGCAGGGTGCGATCTCTTCCAGGGCTACCTTATCAGCAAGCCGCTACCACTTGAGGATCTCGGCATCTGGGCGCTGACGCGCACCGCCCGCTGCGGCCAGGAGCAGGATGATCGCAAGAACCAGCAGGCAATCGCCTGAGCGCATGTCGGTCTACTCTCTCCCGTGACGCTCCGGACAAGGTGCACTCCGAGGCGGGAATCGTGCGCCATAGCCCCCTGCCCCCTTGACCTGACAGCCGCCTCGCCTTAACCGCAACGCAACAATTTCGGCATGTCGGGGGCAGGCAATGAAGGTTCTTCTGATCGGATCGGGTGGACGCGAACATGCGCTGGCATGGAAGATCGCGCAGTCGCCGAAATTGACCAAGCTCTATGCCGCGCCCGGCAATCCTGGCATTGCCGAGGAAGCAACGCTCGTTGCGCTCGACACCGACAATCATGCCGCCGTTGCGGACTTCTGCCTGAAAGAGGCGATCGATTTCGTCGTGGTCGGGCCGGAAGGCCCGCTCGTGGCCGGCCTTGCAGACGTGCTGCGCGCTGCCGGTGTCGCCGTCTTCGGCCCTTCCGCTTCCGCGGCCCAGCTTGAAGGTTCCAAGGGCTTCACCAAAGACCTCTGCGCCAGATACGATATCCCGACCGGCGCCTACGGTCGCTTCACCGACGCTGAATCCGCCAAGGCCTATGTGTGCGAGCAGGGCGCGCCGATCGTCATCAAGGCCGATGGACTCGCCGCCGGCAAGGGTGTGACCGTTGCCATGGAACTCGACGAAGCGCTCGCTGCTGTCGATGACTGCTTCGATGGCGCCTTCGGCGCGGCCGGCGCGGAAGTGGTGGTCGAAGCCTATCTCGACGGCGAGGAGGCAAGCTTCTTCTGCCTCAGCGACGGCAAGACCGCGCTCGCGCTTGCCTCGGCACAAGACCACAAGCGCGTCGGCGATGGCGACACCGGCCCGAATACCGGCGGCATGGGCGCCTATTCGCCAGCGCCTGTGATGACATCAGAAATGACCGAGCGCACGATGAAGGAGATCATCGAGCCGACCATGCGCGGCATGGCGGAGAGCGGACATCCCTTTTCCGGCGTGTTCTTCGCCGGGCTGATGATCACCGCCAAGGGGCCGGAGCTGATCGAGTACAATGTGCGTTTCGGCGACCCGGAATGCCAGGTGCTGATGATGCGCATGAAGAGCGACCTCTTGCCACTGCTTTATGCCGCGGCGACGGGCACGCTTGCGGGCATGGAAGCCGAATGGCGCGACGAAACGGCACTGACGGTGGTCATGGCGTCGAAGGGATATCCGGGCAGCTACGACAAGAACTCGCCCATTGCTGCGCTGCCCGAGGCCTCGCCTGAGACCAAGGTGTTTCACGCCGGCACAGCGATGAAGGACGGCAGCCTGGTTGCAACGGGCGGGCGGGTGCTGAACATCACGGCGATCGGCGAAAGCGCAAGCGCTGCCAAGGACCGCGCCTATTCGGCAGTCGACGGCGTTTCCTGGGACAACGGCTTCTATCGCCACGATATCGGCTGGCGCGCGGTTGCCCGCGAGAAGGCCTGACCGCCGCCGGTAAATGCGCCGGATCATTCAATTTTTACCAATTCTCCTGACGGGAAAGTAAGAGAGAACGCATATTCTTGCCGACTGCATGGTTCCTTAAATCGTAGCCGATTTCAGGACAAAACATGCAGCAATTCAAAGTGCTACAGCGACCTTTGCGCGTCTGATAAGACGCGCGGCGCTGTAGAACAAACTCGGAGAGAAGACCGATGCGCCTGTTGCTGATCACCACCGCCGTTGCGCTCGCCGCCGGCAGCGCCTGGGCACAGTCGATCGAAGCTGTCGTTTCCGGGGAGGCCGTCAATTCCAGCGTGGCCTCTGTCTCCTGCGCACAATGCCCGCCGCTGCAGATCAAGAAGAAGGTCACCTATGTGGTGCCTGAGATCGAGAATGGCAGCGAGAAGGTCGAGCTCAAGCAAATCAACGGTGAGATGCGGCTTGTGCGCACCGAAGCCTGGCTCGGCGGCTCGCCGGTTGTTTTCGTCAGCAAGCCTTCTGAGGAGGCTGTCAAAGCAGCCGCGAACGGAGCCGAACAGGCGGATACGGCGACCGCTGCGGCCGATATCGATATCGCGAACCCGGGCAATCATGACTTGGCTGCGTCTGTGATCGACGAGACCGCCAAAACTGCCGCGGTTCAGACCCTTACACAGGCAGAGCCGGCAGTCGCGGCATCTGTGGCCGCCGAAAGCTCACGGCAATTTGATCCGACCGGCCTCGAACTTCGGCTAAACTGAGGGCCTAAACGGGAAAGTTCCCTGCCCCGGCCAGCCTCCCCTGCATTCAAGGGCTGACGGGCAATTCGCTGAAACAGCGAGAGATTGCGCCCCTGAGAGAAGCAGGGGCGCAATCTTTTTATCTGGGCTCGTGTTATCTGGGTTGGCGTGGGCCATCGATCCGCTCGACCAAGGCTTCAATCTCCCTGTCGGAATAAACCTCGATACCGTTCCTTGCGAGCAGCGCGGCCGTAACCCCCTGCCCCGCGTGGCGTGCGCCGGAAAACGTGCCGTCGTAGACGAAACCCGATCCGCAGGACGGGCTGCCGTCGATCAACAGCGCGAAACGACAGTCCGTTTCGCGCGCGAGCGCCAGCGCATTCTCGGCGGCGTCCAGAAACTCACCGGTGATATCGCGGCCGGTATTCTCGACGACGGTTGCCCCGCCGTCGAGCACGTTGGTGCCGGACATGCCGGACGCGATCTCGGCCGGCGGACGCGGCACCGGCATGCCGGCCGACATTTCGGGACAGATGGTGACGAGCCGGCCCTCTAGGCGCCAGCGGTCGATGGCCGGATGGACGAGCGGCTTCGACGCGCCATCGTAGCGCACGGCATGGCCCATGAGGCAGGCGCTGACGAGGATCTTCGCCGTCATGCACACCTCCCCCGTCATCCCGCGATCTTGGAGAAATCGGCAACCGTGCCGGTCGCCGAGCGGATGAGACCGAGCAGTGCCAGGCGGTTTGCCCGAATCGACACGTCATCGTCATTGACGAGAACGTCGTTGAAGAACTGGTCGACCGGTTCGCGCAGCTTCGACAGGGCCTGCATGGCGGAGCGGAAGTCCTCCTTGACGATCGCCTCGCGTGCCTCGCCCGAGCCCAGCTGAACCGCAGCGTGCAGCGCCTTTTCGGCGTCGAGACGGAAGAGATCAGCGTCGACGGCGTCGGCCACGGCCGTACCTTTTTTCTCTTCGGCTGCGAGGATCTGCGTCGCGCGCTTGGTGCCGGCGAGCAGGTTCTTGCCCTCTTCGTCGGTGATGAAGGCGGTCAGCGCCTCGACGCGACGGGCGATCATCAGCAGATCGTCCGCATCCGACGTCAGCACCGCATCGATCAGGTCGTGACGGGCGCCGAGATCGCGCAGATAGACCTTGAGGCGATCGTGGAAGAAGGAGAGCAGGTCCGCCGACACATCGCTCGTCAGCGCCGGCTTCTGCGCCCGCAGGGCGGTCAGCGCGATCTCGAGGAACGGCGTGAGCGGCAGGCGCGCCTTGCCTTCAAGGATGAGGCGGATAACGCCGAGCGCGGCGCGGCGCAGGGCGTATGGATCCTTGGAGCCGGTCGGCTTTTCGTCGATCGCCCAGAAACCGACGAGCGTGTCGAGCTTGTCGGCCAGCGCCACGGTCACGGCGACGGCATCGGTCGGCGCGCGGTCCGAGGGGCCATTCGGCTTCCAATGATCTTCGATTGCCGTTGCGACGGAAGCGTCTTCGCCCTGGAGCAGCGCATATTTGCGACCCATGATGCCCTGAAGTTCGGGGAACTCGCCGACGGCTTCGGTGCGCAGGTCAGCCTTTGCCAGCACCACGGCACGATCGACCAACTTGGCGTCGGCGCCGGTTACCTTGGCAAGCTCGGCGGCAAGCGCACGGATGCGGGCAACACGTTCGCCCTGTGTGCCGAGCTTGGCATGGAAGGTGACGTTCAGCGCATCGAGTTTCGCCATGCGCTGGTCGAGCGGCTTGTGGAGATCGAGGTCGAATTTTTCAGCCGACGGCTTCAATGTTTCCAGGTCCGGCAGGTTGCCCTGGTCGCGGTGCCAGAAGTGGGCGGCGTCCGACAGGCGGGCGCGCACGACCTTGCCGTTGCCGTGAACGATCTCCTTGCCGCCGTCCTTCGCCTCGATGTTGGAAACGAGGATGAACTTGTTGGAGAGCGTTTCCGCACCCGGCGCGCGGGTCACGAAACACTTCTGGTTGGTCTTGATCGTCAGGCGGATGATTTCCGAGGGGATTTCGAGATAGCTCTCTTCAAAGCTTCCCATCAGCACCTGCGGCCATTCGACGAGGCCGGAAACCTCCTCGAGCAGGCCTTCGTCCTCGACGAGTTCGAGGCCGTTGGCAAAGGCGATATTATGTGCGTCAGCCGAGATCATCTGCTTGCGGCGTTCGCCGTCGAGCACGACCTTCGCCCGCTCCAGCTTCTCGGCATAGTCGGCAAAGCGGCGCACGGTGATCGCTTCGGGCGCGTGAAAGCGGTGGCCGTAGGTGACGTTGGAGGCGACGATGCCGTCGACCTCGAAGGGGATCACATGGGTTTCGTCGGTTTCCGAGCCGAAGGTGCAGACGATCGACTGCAGCGGACGGACCCAGCGCAGAGCGCCCGGCTTGGCCGAGGCAGCCCCGGAGCGCATCGGCTTCGGCCAGGGAAAGTTGCGGATGATCTCGGGCATCGCCTCAGCGACGATCTCTTCGGCCGGACGGCCCGGCTTGACGATATGGGCGACGTAAAAATCACCCTTCTTCGGATCGCTATGGACATGGGCCTCGCTGATCGAAGAAAGGCCGGCACCGCGCAGAAAGCCCTCGATCGCCTTTTCGTTGGCGTCGGTACGCGGACCCTTGCGGTCTTCGCGCACATCGGCGGAACGGGCATTGAGGCCGCGGATATCGAGCGTCAGCCGGCGTGGCGTCCAGTATTCACGCGCACCCTCATAGGTCAAACCCGCTTCCACCAGCGCATCGGTCAGCAGCTTCTTGAGGTCGCCGGCCGCCTTGCGCTGCAAGCGGGCAGGAATTTCCTCGGAGCGGAGTTCGATAAGAAGATCGGGCATGGGAGATGACTTTTTCTGTTCCGGACGGTTGGCGCCGACTTAGCAAGCTCTGGCGAAAATGTCACCAAGCCCGACGATGAATTTGATTTAGAGGCAGGAGGGTCGCGGTACGATCACCAGCCGCCGCCGCCGCCACCGCCGCCACCGCCGCCGGAAAAACCGCCGCCCGTGGAAAAGCCCGACGACGAGGATTTCGGCGGGGGCGGCAAGGAGGAGGTCATGGTGTCGGCCATCGAGCCGGCAAAGCCGCCGATCCGATCCCCGAACGAACTCGATCCGAAGCCATCGCCATGGTACCAGGCAGGCTGGTAGGCGGCAGTGGCAGCTGGCCCGGCAGCGGCAGCCAGCAGCCAGTGATCGAAGGTTTGCGTCCACGGCTTTTCCACCCCAAGCGCAACGGCATAGGGCAACAGGGTCTCGAAATGCCGGGGCGACATTTCGGGCGCACCTTGCATATTCATCCGATCCTTCTCGGCAAGCGTCATGTATTGCCTGAGGCCGTCGATGCCATCCATCATCCGGGTACCGAGCGGCGTCGGCGCGCCCATCAGGAAGAAGAACAGCACGTTGACAAGTACGATGCCGCCGATCGCAAACAGCAGCGGCAGCTCGTCGGTCTCGGAGGCGGAGTAGAAGACGACCGCAAGGATGCTTGAAAAGATGGTGAAGGCGACGAAGCCGATGAAGGCGATCACCACGATCGACATGATCCGGCTCATCAGGCTCTTTTCGCGCCGCAGGGATTTGCCGAAGGAAACGGCGAAGATGGAAACGAAAAAGGCGATGAAGACGGGGACGATCACCAGCGGGATGCTGTCCTCGCTCAAATCGCCGAACAGGAACACCGCGGCGATCGCAAGAACCGAAAGCAGCACCCCGGCAATGATGTAACCGGTGTTGGCCAGATAGTATTTGCCGCGGTGCTCGCGCTCCATGGCATTGCGGAAGTCGGCACCCGTCGCCTGCACCTTCGTGCCATTGGCCCTGTCGATCTTCAACTTGCCGCCGGCGGCATTGACGGCCTTCATCAGGCTCGCCTCGCCGGTCGGCAGCTTTTCGCTGCTGCCCTTGCCGGTCGCGGCAATGATGATGGCGCTCTTCAGATCTTCAAGGACGACATGGCCCTTCACCGCGAGGCTGAGCGCCGATGCCGACAGAGCCGTCCACCCCTCGCCGGAAAAGCCCCTGTTGTCGATATAGTTGACAAGCGCCGGCGAAATGCCCTCAGGCGCGTCCCAGCGCGGCACCATCACGCCGCGCGCCGGGTCCCGGCCCACCTTCAGCCAGGCGCGGCCATAGTAGAGCGCCACCACCACGAGACCTGCTCCAGCAATGACAAGCGCCATATGATCGCGCAGCCACCAGGTGTTTTCCTGGCTCGTGGTCGGCTGGTCGATGCTGCCCTTCGGCATCTTGACCGCGATCGTCAGACCCTCCTTCGGCTCGAGCCGCCGGGTGGTTGCAAAGAAGATTTCGCTGCCTTCCTCCGACGCCAGCGCGTCCTTGCCGGTTGCGCCATAACCGCCGGTGAAAACGTCGAGTGCCTCGGGCCGCACCCCTTCCGGCAGATTGACGGTTGCGCTCGCCTCGTCGATCGGGAACGCCCATTCGGTGCCGGTCACGTTCCAGTAGAGTTCGTCATGATCGTCGAAGAAGCGGATCTGCCGGCTGGTCTCATAGGTGAACTGGAACGTATGCTCGCCGTGTGGCAGAAAGACCTCGGCAGAGCCGGTGTAGATGCGGATGCCGCCCGAGATCGATTCGGTGCGGTAGGGCTCCTCCTCGCCGTCGCGTTCGACCGAAAGCAGCTTGAAATCCACCTTGCTGCGGCGGCCCTTGGCATCGGTGAAGGTCAGCGGCAGGTCACGAAAGATGCCCCGCCGGATCTGGTTTCCCTCGACATTGGCGGTGATCGTCTCGGTGACCGTCAGCGTTCCGTTCTCGGCGACATCGATCACCGAATGATAGGACGAAAACACCTCGTCCGCCCGGCCGACACCCGCTGTCGCCAGCAGGAAGAAGAAGATGCCAAGCAGGGCGACGAAACGGGTCATGCGGTCTCAGACCTTTCGATCGATCTTGAGGAGCGGTTTCATGGTTTTTCGCGTCTCATGGCGGAAAACCGCTTCGCACTCTTCCTGGAAAAGCTTTGAGGCGCGAGATCAAGGACGATCACCGGTGAAGGTAACGCCAAGCGATGCAAGCGCATCCCAATAGGCAGGATAGGTCTTGGCGACGCAGCCGGGGTCCTCGATGGCAATGCCGTGGATCTTGAGCCCGGCAAGGGCGAAGCTCATGGCGATGCGATGGTCGGCAAAGGTGTCGATCGACGCCGGCAATGTCTGGCCGGCGAGCGCCGGATCGGAGGAGACGATGAGATCGTCGCCCTCTTCGTGGGCAAGCCCCGGACGGATCGCGGTCAGGCCGAGCGACAAGGCACGGACACGGTCGCATTCCTTCACGCGCAGATTGGTGAGCCCGACGAAGCGCACGGGCGTCTCGTTGAAGGCGGCAAGAACGGCGATCGTCGGTATCGCGTCCTGCATCTGCGATCCGTCGATGACGGCGGGAAGATGCGGGAAGCTGGAAATGACGGCGTGGGCGCGTGCGTCAGGCTGCGAGAACACCGAGGCAGGAACGCCGAGATCGATGGCCCCTCCGGTCAATACTTCCGCGGCCCAGAGATAGGTCGCGGCCGACGCGTCAGGCTCGATCACGAAGTCGGCGGCGCGATAGCCCGTCGGCGCGACCTGCCAGATGGATAGGCTCAACTGCTCGACCTCGGCGCCGAACGCACGCATCGCCGCAACCGTCAGATCGATGTAGCCGCGCGCGCCGATTTCGTCGCCGGCAAGCTCGATGCGGACAGGGCCCTTGGCGCCAGGGGCAGCCATCAGCAGAGCCGATACGTATTGGCTGGAAAGGCCAGCGTCGATTTCGATCCGTCCGGCGGGAAAGCCGCCCTTGCCATTGACGGTGACCGGCGGGCATCCGGTTTCGGACGTCACCTCGACGCCGAGCGTGCGAAGCGCGTCGACGAGCGGCTTGATCGGCCGCTTGCGCATGTGCTGGTCACCATCGACGACAACCGGGCCGTCGACCAGAGCGGCGGCGGCTGTCAGGAAGCGCGTCGCAGTTCCCGCATTGCCGAGGAACAGGGGCGCGGACGGCGACGCAAGCCGGCCGGTTCCGGTAACGACGAATGTCGTGTCGTCCGGTTCGCTGACCTCAACGCCCATCGCCCGCAAGGCATCGGCCATATAGCGCGTGTCGTCGCTCTTCAGCGCACCCGTCAGCCGGCTCGTGCCCTTGGCCAGACCCGCGAGAAGCAGCGCCCGATTGGTGATCGACTTCGAACCCGGCGGGCGAACGTGGCCGCGCAGGGGGTGGTCGGTCGGCAGGATGGTCAGCTTCTTCACGGTATCACTCATGCTCGGGTCTCTTTATGCAAGTAGCGCCGAGGCTGTCGGCCTCGGCAGGCGTGTCTCTTATCAGCAGGTGGCGTAATCGGGTAACGTCCCCGATCAGAATTTGACTTGCGGCACCGCGCGATCCGCCTCGTTGGCGATCTCGAAATAGCCGGCCTTCACGAAGCGGAAGGCGTTGGCGATGAGGTTCGACGGGAAGCTCTCGACCTTGACGTTCAAGTCGCGTGCCGCTCCGTTGTAGTAGCGGCGCGACATCTGGATCTCGCCCTCGATCGTCTCCAGCGAGCGCTGCAGTTCCGCGAAGTTCTCGTTGGCCTTGAGATCCGGATAGGCTTCGGCGAGGGCAAAGAGCTTGCCGAGCGCTTGCGACAGGGCGCCTTCAGCGGCTGCCCGCCCCTCGACATCACCTGCTGGAACGGCCTGAGCGCGATTGCGCATCGCGATCACCTCTTCGAGCGTCGACTTCTCGTGCGCTGCGTATCCTTTAACCGTCTCGATCAGGTTGGGGATGAGGTCGGCGCGTCGCTTGAGCTGCACGTCGATACCCGACCAGGCTTCCTCGGCGATCTGCCGTGCCTTGACGAGGCCGTTGTAGACGAAAACGAGATACAGGATCACGGCGACGCCGATGGCCAGACCAATCATGGGATACCTCCAAAAAACTCGGCAGAGATTAGCACCGGCTTTCCAGCTTCAAAGACCTTTCTGCAGCATTCGGGCGGAGAAACGCACTCCTCCCCAAATGCAAGCCGAAGGCGCTGAACACACTGTTCACCGCTACGGCCTATCCCCAGACCAAAACACCTCGATTCCTGTTCCATCGGGAACCGCAGGGATCCGGACGATGGGCGATAGTCGCGCCATCGAACAACCCCGGATACGAAGTGAAGACCATGAAAACGCTCGCAACCCTCATCAACGTGATCGCCTTTTCGGCGCTCTTCGTTGCCTATGCGAGCGTCGGTTCGGCCGAAAGACCGACTGGTGTCCGCCGGGCGCTGCAGACCTACTCCGGTCAGGTTTACACCGGCACCTACCCCACGCTGAAGCCCGTCTGGAAGATCAGCGTCGACGCCAGCGACACGATCTGAGATCTACAGCGTCGCGCGTCTTATTAGACGCGCGACGCTGCAGCACTTTGAATGGCTGCATGTTTTTATCCTTAAATCGAATAGGATTTAAGGAAACATGCAGTAGCCTCGAGCTATCCGCGTCGCAATCGCGTCGGCAGCTTCATCTGCGCCGAGATTGGTGACGTCGAGCTCGATGAGCTGGTCGCATTTTCCTTTCAACAGAGCGTGCCGGCCTCTGAGATCGATCAGCACCTGCGGATCGGTCAGTTTGTGGACCTTGGAGCGGCCGGCGCGCGTCAGCCGCTTCAGGTTTTCCTCTATCGAACAGTCGAGAACGACCGCGACGAAACGGGCGCTGCGCTCGCTAGCCAGCGCCACATAGTCTTCGAACGCCCGGCTGTCGAATGCGTCATCCGACAGCGCATCGGTGAAGAGGAAGGATTGACCGGCATCGGCCTGGCGCACATGGTCGAGCACCGCCGTTCTGATCGTCGCCCGCAGCGACCAATAGAGCGGCGTGCCCCTGGTAAACAGTGCCTCGGCCGGATTGATCAGCGTATGGTTGTCGGCAAGCCTCGCGCCGAGATGATCGGCGAGATGGCGTGCGATGGTCAGCTTTCCGGTGCCCGGCCAGCCATTGATATGAACGATGAGGCTGGCTGGCTCGGCGATCAAGCGGCGTCCCGGTTGAGGTTCGCGCCGCCGGCATCGGTCAGCAGGAACGCCTCGCCACAGGCCTTTGCCAATGTGCGGACGCGCAGAATGTAGCTTTGCCGCTCGGTGACCGAAATCACCCCGCGCGCATCGAGCAGGTTGAAGACGTGGCTCGCCTTGATGCACTGGTCGTAGGCGGGGAAGACACACTTGTGCAGGTGGTTGTTTGTGCCGTTGCCCGGCGCGCCGGCCGCCAGCAGAGCCTGGCACTCTACCTCGGCATCGATGAAGTGCTGATGCAGCATGGCGGTGTTGGCGTATTCGAAGTTGTACCGCGAATATTCCTGCTCCGCCTGCAGGAACACGTCGCCATAGCTGATCTTCTCGTCGCCTTCGCGGCCGTTGAAGTTCAGATCATAGACGTTGTCGACGCCCTGGACATACATCGCCAGACGCTCGAGACCGTAGGTCAGTTCACCAGCAACCGGAGAGCATTCGATGCCGCAGACCTGCTGGAAATAGGTGAACTGCGACACTTCCATGCCGTCGCACCAGCATTCCCAGCCAAGGCCCCAGGCGCCCAGCGTCGGGCTTTCCCAGTCGTCCTCGACGAAGCGGATATCGTGCAGCAACGGGTCGAGGCCGATCGCCTCCAGCGAGCCAAGATAAAGCTCCTGCAGGTTGGACGGGTTCGGCTTCAGGATCACCTGATATTGATAATAGTGCTGAAGACGGTTCGGGTTCTCGCCATAGCGGCCGTCGGTCGGGCGACGGGACGGCTGGACATAGGCTGCGCGCCACGGACGGGGACCGAGCGCACGCAGCGTCGTTGCCGGATGAAACGTACCGGCACCGACTTCCATGTCGTAGGGCTGCAGCACCGCGCAACCCTTGTCGGCCCAATAGTTGTGCAGCGTCAGGATCAGAGCCTGGAACGAGCGCTTGGGGTTCATGTGGTCGGGCAGCGAGGCGGTGGTCATGGGGAACGTCCGAATTCTTCACGAAATGAGAGCCGGACAGGTGCCACGCCGGGCGACAGGGGTCAAGCGCTGAGGCGGCTCTCCGTGCACGCAAAGGTGCACGAAAAATCTCAGTCGTCTTCGCGCTTGAGCCGGTATTCGCCGGTCTCGGGATCCTTGACGAGGGTTCCGCTCGCGCCGGTCTGCTGCTCGCGGCGCGTCTGGTCGCGCTGACGCGTCAGCTTCTGGGCATCCGCAATGAACTTGCGGTAGCCGATCCATAGAACGAAGCCTGCGATCAGGAGCAGGATAAGCTGCGGCATCTTTCCTCCCTACTGCATATTTTTATCCTTAAATCGAAGTCGATTTAAGGATAAAAATATGCAGCCATTCAAAGTGCTACAGCGACATTTGCGCGTCTAATAAGACGCGCGGCGCTGTAGGCTCGTCGCACCGGTCGCGGCTCAAAGCCCGAAACGCGCCCACAATGCCCTTTCCTCTACTGCTTCGGCAAGACCCGCCATCGCAGAAGCCGCGATCGGTGCAGCGATATCGCCGGCAATCGATGCGCCGGTCTGGCGCCGCCCGAAAAGGCTGCGCGCCGGCTGGATCAGTTCGAGCCGCGCCTTCTCGCCATAGCGCTTCTTCACCTCGCCGCGCAGATCGCCGAGGCCGTCGATCAGACCCAGTTCCAATCCGCGCCGCCCAGTCCAGAAAAGCCCGGAAAAAACGTCGGGATGGTCGGCCAGCAGCTGTCCGCGGCGGGCCTTCACCATCTGGATGAAGGTGTCGTGGATATCGAGCTGCAGGCTCTTCAGGAACTCGATGTCGCGTTCTTTCTCTGGCTGGAACGGGTCGAGCATGACCTTGTTCTCGCCGGCGGTATAGACGCGCCGCTCGACACCGATCTTCTTCAACAGTTCCGGAAAGCCGAAGCCGCCGGAGACGACACCGATGGAACCGACGATCGACGTCGGATCGGCGATGATCTCGTCGCCGGCAAGCGCGATCATGTAACCGCCGGAAGCGGCCACGTCCTCGACGAAGACGAGCACGCGCTTCTTCTTTTCCTGGGCGAGATCGCGGATGCGCTGGTAGATCAGTCGCGACTGCACCGGCGAACCGCCGGGAGAGTTGATCGAAATCGCAACGGCCGGAGCCTCCTTCACCGCGAAGGCCTTCTCCAGCAGCGGCGCGACTGAGGCCAGATTGAGTGCCGGACGAAACTGGCCACCACCGGCCATGATTGCGCCGTGAAGCCGCACGACGGGGATGGCAATGCCATCCCGCCGAAAACGCCTCGGCATCAGCCTTTTGAAGAACCCGGCCATTTCAACTCCTGCAATACGAACACTTGTTCCTGCATGTATGCACTGGTCGTCCAAACGCAATGCCGGATACGGTAAATCAACGGCGCCGATAGGCAGCGCGTCCGTTGTTGAGATCGTCGACATCGCCGGCAAAGCGATGGGCGCCCTCCTCGTGCACCATCAGCGGCGCTCGCAGCACCAGCCGCTTGCGGCTCTGCTTGATCGCGGTCACGAGGATGCGCACGGCATTCTCGCCGGTGCGCGGATGCAGCGGCGTAATCTCGATACCGCCGAAGCGGCGGCCACAGGCGGCAATGATATCCGCGATCGATTCCGGCCGGGCGATCAGCGACAATTGTCCGCCCGGCTTCATGATCGCACCCGCCGTCTTGATCCAGATCTCGAACAGGCCGTCGCTCATCGCATGCGCCTCTGCCTTGAGGCTGTCCGGCGTGCGGCGGTCGGAAGCATCGTTGAAAGGGGGGTTCATGATCACGTGATCGAAGGCATCGTCGGGCAAGCCGGCGGCACGGCGCGCCCTGCCGGTAAGCGCAACGTCCGCCTCGATCACCGACACCCGCTCGGCGAAACGCCCGTTTTCGGGAAGCGCGAGGCTTCGGCGTGCAAACGCCGCCATGGTCGGCGAACGCTCCACCAGCACGACCTCGGCCAGATCGAGCCGCGAGGCGACCGCCATGCCGGCCGCACCCGCTCCGGCGCCAAGGTCGGCCACACGGCAGGCGCGGTCAGAAGCAACCAGCGAAGCGAGCAACATCGCATCCATGCCGGAGCGATGTCCCTGCCCCAGCGGCTGCACGACATGGAACCTGCCGCGGTGGAAAGCATCGACCGTCTCAGACTCGACAAGCGTCATAGGTCCTTCGCTCATGGCCGATCGTCACACATAGGCGCCGACGAACCGCTGATCATGCCCGCAACTCCGCTTCCAACCCCGCTTCGACGAGGATGCGGCGCGCGGCATCGGCATCGTCGTCCGGCACGAGGAAACGGCGCGGCAGCAGGCCCAGCGATCCCTCCAGAATGCTCATGCCCTGATCGGCGATCAGGCTGTTGATACCGGCGTCCTTCATCAAGCTCTCGGCAAAAGAGAGCAGAACGACGTCGTTGGTGCGGATCAATTCCTTCATCCAGCGGTTTTTCCTGTCCTATTTCAGCAAGCGGGACAATTCGCCTCTTGCCGCACGTGCCCCCCCTTCCTATTGTCGAAAGCGACAATGAAAACAGGAGTCCCGGTGTTGGGCGTAGTGATACCGCTGGAAGACAGCAAAAACAAACTGGCGTCCGTGAAACCGCTCGTTGACTTGACGTCTCCCGACATGGAACGCGTCAACCAGCTCATCCTGTCGAGGGCCGGGTCCGACGTCCAGATGATTCCTGAGGTCGCCAACCACCTGATTTCCTCCGGTGGAAAGCGCCTGCGACCGATGCTGACGCTCGCCTCCGCCGCGATGTTCGGTTACGAGGGCGACGCTCACGTCAAGCTCGCCACCAGCGTCGAGTTCATGCATACGGCAACGCTGCTGCATGACGATGTCGTGGACGAAAGCGACCTGCGCCGCGGCAAATCCACCGCTCGGACGATCTGGGGCAACCAGGCAAGCGTGCTCGTCGGCGACTTCCTGCTCGGCCAGGCCTTCCGCATGATGGTCGATGTCGGCTCGCTCGATGCGCTCGACGTGCTGTCGACCGCTGCGTCGGTGATCGCCGAGGGCGAGGTGCTGCAGCTTTCCGTCGCCAAGAACATGGAGACGACCGAGGACGACTATCTCCAGGTCATCCGCGCCAAGACCGCAGCGCTGTTCGCCGCGGCCGCAGAAGTCGGGCCGATCGTCGCCCAGACCAGCAAATCCGACCGCAATGCGCTCAAATCCTACGGCATGAATCTCGGCCTCGCCTTCCAGCTCGTCGACGACGTGCTCGACTATGGCGGTTCTGCCAGCGATCTCGGCAAGAATGTCGGCGACGATTTCCGCGAAGGCAAGATCACCCTTCCGGTGATCCTGTCCTATCGTCGCGGCACACCGGAGGACCGCGCCTTCTGGCGTCAGGCGATCGAAGGCGGCGACAGCAGCGATGCCAACCTTGAAAAGGCGCTCGGCCTGATCAAGCGATATGGGGGCCTAAGCGATACCATCGCCCGTGCCCAGCACTATGGCACGATCGCGCGCGATGCCTTGGCACCGCTCCCGGTTTCGCCGTGGAAATCGGCGCTGGTCGAGGTCATCGACTTCTGCATCGACCGGGTCAGCTGACGCGCGCGCCCGGCCGAACCTGGACATCCAAGAGGAATTTCTTGCCGCGTTGCGCCAAAAAAGCCATTCTGTTCCTCAAGAGTTGTGCCAGGCAACACGTGGCTGATTCCAAAACAACCCTCAGTCGTGCGCAAGGCCGAGAGATCGGCAATGAAAGGTTTGACATGCGGCAAAAGACGATCCTCCGCCTTCTCAGCGGCGCTGCACTGATGGCTCTTGCCTCGGTCAGCGGCAGCTACCAGGCTTTCGCCGAGGAAAAGGCCGCCGTCGAAGAGACCGAGCCTTTCGACATCACGTCCGTCAACACCTTTGCAGGTGCGTTCCTGGCTGCCCGCACGGCCGACACGGACCGTGACTTTGCCGCAGCCAACGAGCTTTACCGCATCGCCCTGCAGTTCGAGCCGAACAACAACGAAGTCAAGCAGCGGCTGATGATCACCCTGCTGATGGCCGGCAAGTTCGACGATGGCGCCAAGATCGCCGAGCAGTTGAAATCCGATCCCGCTGTCGAGCGCATCACCACCGTCATCCGTGCGATCGAGGCGATCCGCAAGCGCGAATACCGCAACGCGCAGAAGCTCTTGAACTATGAGGGCCCGAACGACCTCGACCGGCTGATGAACGGCCTGCTTTCGGCCTGGGCCAAATTCGGCCAGGGCAAGCCCAAAGAGGCGCTGGCGCAGGTCAACGGTCTCGAAGGACCGGACTGGTTCCGCGTATTCAAGAATTATCATGCCGGCGCGATCGCCATCGCTTCCGGTGACAAGGCCACCGCTCGCGCCAAGCTCAACGACGCGATCCTCGATCGCGAAGGCGGCAGTGCTGCGCCTGACACGTTCATGCGGGCGGTCGAGGCATTGGCGCGCTTCGAGGCGCGCGAAGGCAACAAACAGAAGGCGCTCGACACGGTCGCCGTCGGCGAGAACATGGTCAACAACTACACCCCGCTCGAGGCACTTCGGAAAAACATCGAGACCGGCCTACCCCAGGAGCAGCAGGTTAAGAACGCATCGCAGGGTGCGGCAGCCGTGCTGTTTTCCATCGGCGGCGCGCTCAACCGTGAAGGCGCCGAAGACATCGTCTCGCTCTATCTGCAGACGGCGCGTCGTCTCGACCCTGACAGCGCCGACATTCTCGTGATGCTTGCCGGCATCGCCGAGAACCTGAAAAAGCCGAAGGAAGCGATCGAGCTTTACCAGAGCGTGCCCGAGGCTTCGCCGATGCGCCGCCTGTCCGAGCTGCAGCTTGGCCTCAGCCTTGCCAGCATCGGCAAGGTGGATGAAGCCAAGAAGCACTTGAAGGCGCTGATCGACGTCGACCCGAAGAATATCCGCAACTATCTCGCCTATGGCAGCGTGCTTTCCGATGCCAAGGACTACAAGGAGATGGGCGAGCTTTACGACCGCGCCGTCGACGCGATCGGCCCTGTGCCGAAGCGCAGCGACTGGACCGTGTTCTTCCAGCGCGGCATCGCCTATGAGCGCCAGAAACTCTGGGACAAGGCCGAGCCGAGCTTCCGCAAGGCCCTGGAACTCAACCCGGATCAGCCGCAGGTGCTGAATTATCTCGGCTATTCCTGGGTCGACATGAACATCAATCTGGAACAAGGGCTCGACATGATCCGCAAGGCGGTCGAGTTGAAGCCGGACGACGGCTACATCGTCGATTCGCTCGGCTGGGCCTATTTCCGCATGAACCGCTTCGACGATGCGGTGGTCGAGCTTGAAAAGGCAGCCGAGCTGATGGCCGGCGACCCGACCATCAACGACCATCTCGGCGATGCCTATTGGCGCGTCGGCCGCAAGCTGGAAGCCGTGTTCCAATGGACCCAGACGCTTGAGCTGAAGCCCGAAGAGGAAGAGATCCCGAAGATCAAGGCCAAGATCGAAAACGGCCTGCCGGCGCTTAAGGAAGTGGTTCCGGCCTCTGCCGACGCCAAGGAAACAGCGCCGAAGAAGGTCACCCCGGAGGCGCCTGCGCCGGACAAGAAGTCCTGATCACAGCATGCTTCAAGGCGAGATTGCGGGCTTCGCGCTGACACGGGCGGCGCCCGCCAAGATCAACCTGGCACTGCATGTCGTCGGCCAACGGGCCGACGGCCACCATCTTCTCGAAAGTCTCGTCACCTTTGCCGATCGCGGCGACCGGATCGGCCTGACTCCGTCGGAGCAGGACCGTTTCACTCTGTCCGGGCCATTCGCCGCCGAATTGTCGACGACGGGTGACGACCAGGATGGCAATCTCGTGCTCAAGGCGCGGGACCTGCTGCGCCAGGCTCTGGCATCGCAGGGCGTCGACACCGGCCCGGTCCACATTCATCTCGAAAAGAACCTGCCCATCGCCTCGGGCATCGGCGGCGGGTCCGCCGATGCGGCCGCAACGCTTCGCGGCCTTCTCGACCTCTGGAAGACCGGCATCGAACCGGCGTTGCTCGCCGCCTTGGCGCTGAAACTCGGCGCCGACGTGCCAATGTGCCTAGACGGCAGGTCGCTTATTGCCAGTGGCATCGGCGAAGAGATCACCCCTGCCATTGAGCTTCCCTCCTTCCCGATCGTGCTGGTCAATCCTCTGGTCGCGGTCTCGACGCCGGTGATCTTCCGGACGCTGGAAAAGAAGAACAACCCACCGCTTGTGATCCCGGATGGCCTCGGCTCCCCTGCGGCCTGGCTTTCGGCCATGGCGGCGATGCGCAACGACCTGGAGCCGCCGGCGCGCCGGCTGCAGCCGGTAATCGCCGACGTCTCCGGCGCGCTGGCAACAACCGGAGCCGCGCTGGTGCGGATGTCCGGTTCAGGCGCCACCTGCTTCGGCCTGTTCGACAGCGACGAAAGCGCGCAGCGCGCCGCCTACACTCTTTCTGCCGCCCATCCTGAATGGTACGTTCTCGCCGGCAGAACCGTGGGCAGAGGGAAATAGAATGGCCGGGATCAATGACAATCGCCCTTTCGTCCCCGTCGGCATCGCCATACTGACAGTGTCCGACACGCGCACGCTGGCCGACGACAAATCCGGCGACACGCTTGAGGCGCGGGTGCGCGACGCCGGTCATCGTCTGGAGGCACGCGCAATCGTGCCGGACGATCGGCAAAGGATCCGCGATCAGGTGGAGGCCTGGACGCTCGACGAGACAATCGACGTGGTGATCACCACCGGCGGAACAGGCTTCACCGGCCGCGACGTCACGCCGGAGGCGCTCGAACCGCTGTTCGAGAAACGCATGGATGGCTTCTCCGAAGTTTTTCACCGGATTTCCTACGAGAAGATCGGCACCTCGACGATTCAGTCGCGCGCGACAGGCGGTGTCGCCAACGCCACCTTCATCTTCGTCCTGCCGGGGTCCCCCGGGGCCTGCAAGGATGCCTGGGACGGCATTCTCAAGCAACAACTCGACTACCGGCACATGCCGTGCAACTTCGTCGAGATCATGCCGCGGCTCGACGAGCATCTGAAACGGGGCTGACGCCTCAATCGGCGACCCAATTGTGCCGCGAGACAAGCCTGTTCCCTGGGGAACTGCGAAACCCGCAACCGCCTGCTACAGCTTCCAACGTCAGCTCGCATTGAGGGATCGCAACGAGATCCGAGCAAATCCTTCGACCGGAGCAAAGACGGCCCATCGCCGATGTCCCCCCAAGCGATGGGAACAAAAACATACGACGCGCGGCTCGCCCGGTCGCTCGGACAAGACTTTGCTAGCAAGGAAATTTGGTAGCCGCTTGGAGGTGCCGTCCGCAGGACAGGCACCTTTTTTGTTGGAGCGAATTTACTCTAGGCGCTCTGCCTGCTGTCAACGGCGACCCAGGCGGGGACAAGCTCCGTCGCAAGCTTTCGAACGGCGCGGATATTCGTCATTTCGCCCAGCGGCATCTTCCCGCGCGCGATCGCCAAGGCGTCGCGCTTGTGCACGAGGAAGCCCGCCTCCAGCGGCTTTACGCGCCGCGCGAGACGATGCAGCAACGGCTTGCGGTGCATTCGCGATGGCGAGAAACGGGCCGGCCCCTTGTGAAGCGACACATACTCGACGAGCTCATCCACCCAGCGCCCTATCGGCCGAGCACCGGGCTCAAGCAGCATCAGCCACTCGCCGCGCGCGGAGCGCACGATTTCGCCCAGATCCCAATCGACGCAGAAACGGCAGCCGGCGGCATCTGCCACGCGCACCGACCCGTCCTTCGAGCCATGATCGAGGATGATGACATCGCTGACCAAACCTTCGACGGCGCCTGCCACGAGCACGGACAGCGTCTGTGCCAGTTCCGCCTCGTTGTCACGTGTTTCCATGATGATCGTCAGCATAGCTGTTCCTACCGCATTGCAGCGTAAAATGCTACATCCGCGTGGCATGACCGCGCCCGCGATTTGTCCGATCGCCAAGTCATGCCGGTCGCTCTCGTTTCAGCACGCGCGATTTTTGTTCTTGAATTGTTCTTGTTTTCGCGATAGGAAAATAATCAGAACAAAACGGGATCAAACGGGTGATCCCTCGGAGATTCCGATGAAAGAGCTGTCTCAGATCAGGCAGGGTGCGCTTGCACCCGCCAACACGGCAGAGGTTGCCGAAGCATTGATGAGCGGGACCGGTCTCAGGATCGAGAATGACCGTCGCCGCGGGCGGGGTGCCGGACTGAACATGTCGGGCCGCTTTGAGCCGCAGGCGCGCGAGGTCTTCGACGACGGTTGGGAGAGCCTTGAGGACCTGCCTCCCTTCAAGACCGAGGTGCAGGTGGAAAAGCCGCGCTCGGTGATCAGCCGCAACGATTCTCCCGACATTTCCTTCGATCGCTCGATCAACCCTTATCGCGGCTGCGAGCATGGATGCATTTATTGTTTTGCCCGTCCGACACATGCCTATATGGGGCTTTCGGCCGGCCTCGATTTCGAGGCGAAGCTCTTTGCCAAGCCCGACGCCCCACGCCTGCTGGAGCGCGAGCTCGCCCGCACGGACTACAAGGTGAGGCCGATTGCGATCGGCACCAACACCGATCCCTACCAGCCGATTGAGAAGGAATGGCGGATCATGCGCCAGATCCTCGAAGTGCTGCAGGCCGCCAACCATCCTGTCATGATCGTGACGAAGTCGGCGATGGTGACGCGCGACATCGATCTGCTTGCACCGATGGCAGAAAAGGGACTTGCACGGGTCGGCATTTCGGTGACGACGCTCGACCGAAAGCTGGCGCGTACGATGGAGCCACGTGCTTCGACCCCTTCCAAACGACTGGAAGCGATGCGCGCCCTCACCGAAGCCGGCATTCCGACCGGCGTGCTGGTGTCGCCGATCATCCCGGCCCTCAACGATCATGAGATCGAACGGGTTTTGGAAGCCTCCCGATCGGCAGGAGCGCTGGAAGCGACCTATGTGCTGCTGCGCCTGCCGCTGGAGGTCAGCCCGCTCTTTCGCGACTGGCTGCTGCGGAACTATCCGGACCGCTATCGGCACGTCATGTCGCTTATCCGCTCGATGCGTGGCGGCAAGGATTATGACGCCGAGTTCGGCAAGCGCATGAAGGGCGCCGGTCCCTATGCCTGGCAGATCGGCCGCCGGTTTGAACTTGCGGCCAAACGCCTCGGTCTCAACCTCAATCGTCGACAGTTGCGCGACGACATTTTCGTGCCGCCACTCGGAACCGGCGTCCAGCTATCGCTGCTCTAGAGCATTTCCAGGAAAAGTGCGAAGCGGTTTTCCGTCAGGAAATGCGTAAAAACAAGGAGATAGAGCGTTCCGCGATTCCGTCTAAATCGGAACGCCCTAGCGGCAATCGGTATTGCGTATGTCGCTGGAGAAGTGGAGTTTTCGACCGCTCAGGTCAGGAATGCGAGGTGTGGCCTGAAGGCAAGATAACCTCAATGGTTGGCCGGAATGGGCAGGCATCGGTCTTGAGACGCCCGGTTCCCTGGATCGGCTGCGATTTGGGAAGCAGGTCACGGCGCAAGTTCATGCGAGCAGCGTCCCTCGCGCGTCATATCTGGCGCGCGGCGACAGAATTGAATTCCGGCGTCTCCTCCGTGCCTCATCAGGATGACGCTGGCATACCCCCCGGCCGCCGCCGCACTCAGATCGGGGGACTTGAAGAGAATCGGTCGATCATGCGAGTTTCGCCGCATGTCACATCGCAGATCGACCGATTCTCCCCTTTTCCCGGATATTATCCTTGCGCCCGATTTCAGCTTTGAACTGGCTGCCAGAAGGGACGGCGCCTGGCCGGTCGCTGGCGCCGACGAGGCCGGCCGAGGGCCGCTTGCCGGACCCGTCGTTGCCGCCGCGGTCATCCTCGACCCGGATGCCATCCCCGAAGGCCTGAACGACAGCAAAAAATTGAGCGCCGCTGAGCGCGAACGGCTGTTCGATGAGATCCTGGCAACCGCCACCGTTTCCATCGCCTCTTCCTCGGCCACCACGATCGATACCATCGATATCCGCAAGGCAAGCCTCGAGGCGATGCGACGGGCCGTCGACGGCCTGTCCCTGACCGCGCGTTTCGTGCTGGTCGATGGCCGCGATGTTCCGCCCGGTCTTGGCTGTCACGCCAAGGCGGTGGTCAAGGGCGACGCCCGCTCGCTCTCGATCGCCGCGGCATCGATCGTCGCCAAGGTGACGCGCGACCGGATGATGGAACGGGCCGATGTCGCTCACCCCGGCTACGGCTTTGCGGCTCATGCCGGCTACGCGACAGTGGTGCATCGCAAGGCAATCGATGCCAAGGGCCCCTGCCCGCTGCATCGCATGAGCTTCCGTCCGCTGCGCAAGGATTGACGTTCGGCATCGTTGAAACCTCGCCGTCTGGATCGACACAAACCGATGCCGATGGCGGCCCCCCCGGAAGGTGCGCTTGACGGCGCAGCGCGTCATAGACGGAGACAGACGAGCGGTGACGCGGCAGGCTTTGCTGTAGCCATGTCTCCGCCCCCTGCCGAGCCGCTCCGGTCACCGCATCTGCGGTAATCCGCCGCCCGCCCCTGACCATCGGCCGGCGTTCCGCGGGGTTTCCCCCCTTATCGAGCCCAAACAGGTTCCGGACGTCACGGAAGACATCCCGAACTGGCGCTCGCACGCATCACCCAAGGCTATCCCAAAAACAAAAAGCCCCGCACGTGGCGGGGCCTTTAAATCGTATCTTGCAGCCGAGGCTTAGTTCAGGCGCGACTTGACTTCGCCAAGTGCCTTCTTGAACAGCTCGCTCTGGGCGCCGGCGTCAGCCTTGGCAGCAACAATCTTTTCGGCAGCGCTGATGGCCAGATCGACGGCAGCCGAACGAACGGCGTTGATCGCGTCGCTTTCGGCCTGCTTGATCTTCTGTTCCGACAGCGCGGTCCGGCGGGTGACGAATTCTTCCGTCTTCTGCTTGGCTTCGGCGGTCAGCATTTCTGCTTCGCGCTGGGCAGCGGCAACGATACCGGCAGCTTCCGCTTCGGCATCCTTGCGCTTGCGCTGGTATTCGGCAACGAGGGCCTGGGCTTCTTCGCGCAGGCGCTTGGCTTCCGCCAGTTCGTTGCCGATCTTGTCGGCGCGTCCGTCGAGCGCCTTGCCGATCATGCCCGGAACCTTGAGGTAGGCAATCAGGACGAAGAACAGGATCAAGCCGACGAGGGCATAGAAGGTCGCATCAAGATGCATGGTTCAGTGCTCCTCAGTTAACGGCCGATGCCTTGACGGCAGCGACGATCTCAGCCTTGGTGACGGTGCCACCAATGAGCTGCTTGACGACGGCCGTTGCAGTTTCCTCGGCGATAGCGCCGACGTCTGCGAGTGCCTTGGCCTTGATGTCGGCGATGCGGTCTTCCGCAGCGGCGATCTTCTTGGAAAGATCGGCTTCGACAGCGTTGCGGTCGGCGACAGCCTTGGACTTGGCAGCTTCGCGCGCGCCGTCTGCAATCTGATGACCCTTGGCCTTGGCAGTTGCCAAATCCTGCTCATAGGATGCGATGGCAGCGTCAGCTTCGCCCTTCAGGCGCGACGCTTCGTCGAGATCCTGAGCGATGCGGTCGTGACGGGTTTCAAGAATTCCGCCGATGCGCGGAATGATGACCTTCGACATCAAGAGATAGAAGAGGCCAAACGTGATCGCGAGCCAGAGCAGCTGCGATGCGAAATGGGTCGAATCAAAGGGCGGGAACACGCCGGAGCCAGCCTCGCCTTCGTGGGCCACACCCGTTTCGGTGTGCACCTCACCGGCCGCAGCGGCATCGTGTGCTTCGGCGCCTTCAGTGGTGGTTGACTGCTGGGCATAGGCCGCGGTCACAAACATGCTCACCTCCAGGTGCACTCAAGAATATGCGCGGCCGCGACCCTTTGACAGGTCGCGGCCGAAACTCCAGCCGTTATTAGACGGCGAAGAGGAGGAGCAGGGCTACGAGCAGCGAGAAGATGCCCAGAGCTTCCGTAACGGCGAAGCCGAATACGAGGCGGCCGAACTGGCCGTCAGCAGCCGACGGGTTGCGCAGCGCGCCAGAGAGGTAGCTGCCGAAGATGTTGCCGAGGCCGAGAGCCGTGCCGGCCATACCGAGGCAAGCCAGACCTGCGCCGATGTACTTTGCTGCTTCCGCTTCCATGATTGAACTCCTTCGAATGGTGTTGCGGCTTAGGATTGCGCTTCCGACGGAGGACCGGCCGGAAGCAAGCGACTGTATTCCTTAGTGGCTTCCGGGATGGACAGCGTCGTTGAGGTACATGCAGGTCAGTACCGCGAAGACATAGGCCTGGAGGAAGCAGACGAGGAATTCAAGACCGGTGATAGCGACGGTCATGATGAGCGGCAGGATCGCACCACCGATGCCGAGCGCGCCAAGGGCGCTCAGGGAGGTGACGAAGCCAGCGAAAACCTTCAGCGTGATGTGGCCGGCCAACATGTTGGCGAAGAGACGGACCGAAAGGCTGATGGGACGGGAAAGGAACGAGATGATTTCGATCGACACGACCAGCGGCAACAGGATGCCCGGCACGCCGTGAGGCACGAAGAGCTTCAGGAAGCCGAAGCCATGCTTGTAGAAACCATAAAACAGCACCGTGCCGATGACGAACAGCGCCAAGGCGAAGGTGACGATGATCTGGCTGGTGATGGTGAAGAAGTAAGGGAACATGCCGAGCAGGTTCGCCGTCAGGATGAACATGAACAGCGAGAAAACCATCGGGAAGAACTTCATGCCGCCGCTGCCAGCGCCTTCGCGCAGCATCGAAGCGATGAATTCATAGGACATTTCCGAAACCGACTGCATGCGCGTCGGGATCAGCCCGCGCTGCGATGTGGTCAGATAAAGGAAACCGGCAGCGGCACCCACGGTCGCAACCATGAACAGCGACGCATTGGTGAAGGAAAAGTCAATTCCGCCAATTTCGATCGGGACAATCTTGTTGACCAGGAACTGGTGGGTCGGATCGTTTGACACCGCGCTTCTCTTTCGTTCTGCCCGCCTTTAGAGCGGATACCGTGTTTTCCGGGCGACGCCTCAGGCGTCATCTCCGTCCGTCTTGTCATTCCCAGAACTGCGCTTGACCGAGTCGAGTGTCGCCACCATCCCCGCCGAACGCAGTACATTCAACACACCGGCGCAAAAGCCAAGGAGCAGGAAAATGATCATGCCCCACGGCCCTGTACCCGCAAAGTGGTCCAAAAGATAGCCCAGAAACGCCCCAACCACGATGCCAGCGATGAACTCGCTGGAGAGCTTCATTGCCGCCGCATAGCCTTTGCGGCTTTCAGCGGCTCGGGCTTCAGCACCATCCGGCTCACTGGGTCGCTTGGACTCAATCTTTTCGCCGAGCTGCTTCAGCCTTGCTTCCAGACTTTCTTCGGGTTTCTCCGTCACGTGGCTCTCCCCTTGTTGTCCCACACGGTCACGACCATGATTTCGGCCACACAAAAGGCTGCTGTTCAAGCCACGTTTCAGCCCCATTTGAAGTCGCGCGCAACATAGTTTTAGGCTTCCGCATAGTCAAGGCGTGCAAAGCGCTTCGGCGTGGACAATATTTTTCAATGATTTCATCCACTTGATAGCATTCGACGCCATCATACTGACAGACAAGGCCGGGAATCGGCAGATCGCGAGCCAGAATCTCCGGCCCGCGATCGGTGCTTGTGCGCAAGGGGTCGGCAGCTGAACTGGTCAGCTCCAGCCGCCGCCGTAGGTCCGGTAGAAGACGTGCAGGCCGATCTTGCCGACACGCTTCATCGTCTTTGCCCAGGCCGGGTTTACATAGGTTGCGTGATAATGTGTTGCTGAGCCGACTTCGGGCAGCCAGATCTTGCCGGCGGTGACCGCCATGGCAACTTCCTTTGCTTCCTTCCAGTGCGAGCGGGAATAGATCAAATCGCGGATCATGTCGCAGGCGAATGAGAACTGGCAGCGATTGCGCCATGCCTTGTTCTGATAGACGACGCCGCAGATCGTCTTCGGATAGGTCGGATTGCGCACCCGGTTGAGAATCACCTGTGCGACGGCCGCCTGGCCTTTCAGCGGTTCGCTGCGCGCTTCGAAGTAGATGCCTTCGGCGAGGCATGTCTGCTCTTCCTTGCTGAAGACGCCCGCCGGTAGCGGGGTCGCGGCCCAGGCGTGGTCCTCGGGAGAGATATCGGGAATGAAACGTCCGGCATTCTTGTCCTCGCGCAGGATCGAATCGAAGGGCGATTCACGCGCATAGTCCGGCTCGGGCCGGACATAGGCAGTCGCAAGAATGTCGGGCTTGTCGTTGGTGACAAGCTTGGCCAGCATCGGCGAGACGCCGGGATCCGTCTTCGGCGGCTTCTTCTTGTAGAAGGCCGTGGCGATCTCGATCTCCTTGCCTTTGATCTTCGGATTGGCGAAGACCATTTTTTCGGCGCCCTCGAAGCCGGGCTCCATCAGCGAACTCGTGCGCTGCAGGATCGAACCGGCGGTAAAATCCTTGGGTGGGGTGACAGGGGTGACGGCGACGATACGGCCCTTCTTGCCCTTGCGGTTGACGCGGTCTTCATCCGGCGTGCCGGCGTGCTTGCTTTCTGCGGTCAGAGCGACGCGGCTGCCATCGGGAAGATCGATACCGGCGCCGCCATCGAGCGCGCCCGTCGTGATCGGATCGGCAAAGACCATCTCGACTTCGTGGATCGATCCCGCTGGCGACGGCGTCATGTACATCCGCCAGCGCTCACCGCCACGATTGATACCGGACAGGAAGGTCGCAAGGTCGGAATAGGCCGCGACCGTGGGGAAACCGATATACACCGCAAGGCCAATGAGTGCCGGAGCCAGCCAGGCGGAGAAGTTAACACGAGATTCGCGACGCAGTTTGCTACTCTTACGCACCAACCGACTCCACGCAACGCTGATCGAAGGCACGGCTCTGCCCTCGCCGGCGATGAGCCAGCGGACAGGTTCCGCGCAGGACGCTAGGACAATGAAGCCGCCGGACGCTGTGCCGACGATGCTTCGTTCGAGCCTTGAAAATGAAGCATTAACCTTGATGTTTGGTTAATGCGTCTTCACTGAAAGGCCGGAAGAGCGGGCCTTGCGGCCCGCCGGCCGTCTTTGCAGCCGGTATCGTCAGATGATGACGTGCGAGCCGAGTTCGACGACGCGGTTGGTCGGCAGGCGGAAGTAGTCGGAAGGGTCGATCGCGGCATTGGCGAGCGCGATGAACAGGCGGTCCTGCCAATGCGGCATGCCGGACTGGGCGTCCGGTACCAGCTTGCGCCGTCCGAGATAGAACGACGTCGACATGATGTCGAACTTCAGCCCCGACTTGCGGAAGAGCCCCAGCGCCTGCGAGACGTTTTGCGTCTCCATGAAACCGAAGCGCATTTCGAGCAGGGTGAAGCGTTCGGAAAGCGGCTGCACGCTGACGCGTTCGGCCTTTGGCACTTTCGGCGTATTGGCGGTGCGGATCGTCAGGATGAAATTCTGCTGATGCAGCACGTGATTGTGCTTGATGTTGTGCAGCAGGGCCGCGGGCGTCGATTCCGGGTCGCTCGTCAGGAACACCGCTGTGCCGGGCACCGAAACCGGCGCATGTTCGCTCTTGCGCTCGATCGACTTGACGAAGCTTGCCAGCGGAATGTCGATATGGCGGGTCTTGGCATGGAGAATTTCCGTGCCGCGTTTCCAGGTCCACATGATCACGATGAAGGTCGCGGCGATCAGCACCGGCACGTAGCCGCCGTCATGGATCTTCAGCATGTTGGCGCCGAGGAAGACGAATTCCAGCGCGAACAGCGGCAGCAGCACGGCGCCGGCCCAGAGCGCCGACCAGTTCCAGCGCGCACGCAGGAACTCGAAGGAGAGAACTGTCGTGACCACCATCGCGCCGGTGACCGAGATGCCATAGGCGGTGGCGAGCGATTCCGACGAGCCGAAGACGAAGACCAGCGCCATGACGCCGAACATCAGCAGCGTGTTGACGTTGGGCAGATAGATCTGCCCCGTGTGTGTCTCCGACGTGTGGAAGATCGCCATGCGCGGCAGGAAGCCGAGGTGGATCGCCTGCCGCGTCAATGAGAATGCGCCCGTTATCACCGCCTGGCTGGCAATGATCGTCGCGAACGTCGCCAGGATGACCACCGGCAGCAGCGCCCATTTCGGGAACATCAGGAAGAACGGGTCCGACATCGCCTCGGGGTTCTTCAGGATGAACGCGCCCTGGCCGAGATAGTTGAGCGTCAGCGCCGGAAAGACGACCAGGAACCATGCCCACTGGATGGGCCGGCGGCCGAAATGGCCAAGGTCCGCATAGAGCGCCTCTGCGCCGGTCACCGTCAGGAACACGGCGCCGAGCACGATGATGCCGACATAGCCCTCATTGAACATGAAGCTGACGGCATAATAAGGATTGAAAGCCTTGAAGATCGACAGGTCGTCGGAAATGTGGACAAGGCCGATGCCACCCATGACCAGGAACCAGACGAGCGTGATCGGGCCGAAGAAGTTGGAGACCGCGGCCGTGCCCTTGGACTGCACGGCAAACATCAAGAGCAGGATGACCACGGCAATGGGAACGACATAGTCCGACAGCGCCGGGGTCACGAGTTTCAAGCCCTCGACGGCCGAAAGCACTGACAGAGCCGGCGTGATCATCGCATCGCCGATGAACAGCGCGGCACCGGCAATGCCCATGAAGAACAGGATGGCCGTGTGGCCATTCCCCGTTTTCATCAGCAGCGCCAGCAGCGAGAGCGTGCCGCCCTCCCCCTGGTTGTCGGCGCGCAGCAGAAACAGCACATATTTGATCGTGACGATGATCGTCAGCGTCCAGATCATCAGCGAGATCAGGCCGATGATTTCGACATCGGTGACGCCGTCGTGGGACACCGGGCGCAGCGCTTCGCGAAACGCGTAGAGCGGGCTGGTGCCGATATCGCCATAGACGACGCCGATGGAGCCGAGGCCGAGGACGAGCAGCCGGCGCAGGTCTTTCGACCCTTGTGTGGAAGGGGCATGCGATTGGGTCATGCGTGTCCTACAGGCTGTTACAGCCAGCCTTTCCAGCGAAAGAAGAAAAACGGTATCACGGCGGATATCACCATGGCAGCCAGCGCCCAGGGATAGCCGAGCGGCCATTCGAGTTCCGGCATGACGCGAAAGTTCATGCCGTAGACGGAAGCGACCAGCGTCGGCGGCAACAATACCACCGAAGCGATCGAGAAAATCTTGATGATGGCATTCTGCTCGACATTGATGAGGCCGAGAGAGGCGTCGAGCAGGAAGGTGATGTTGCCGGAGATGAACGACGCATGTTCCGACAATGTCTGGATGTCGCGCGAGATCGAGCGGCAAAGTTCGCGGCTGTCCTTGTCCGCCTGGACCTCGGGAACGGTGTAGACGAAGGTCAACAGGCGCGAGAGCGACGCGAGGCTATCGCGGGTCTTGGCGACCAGCCGGTGATGGCCGGCGACATCGCGCAGGCGCGCTTCCAGAAAATGCGGCGGACGACGTTTGACGACTGCCTTGTCGCCAAAGACCTGCAGCGACAGATCGTCGATCTTGCCCACGGCCTGCTCGAGAATTTCGGCAGTGCGGTCGGCAATCGTTTCGAGCAACCGGGTCAGCATCACCACACCGTTCGGACAGCCGCCCGGAATCCGATGCATTGCCGCCTTGAAGAGGGCGAAGGCACGCGGTTCGGCGTAGCGAATGGTCACAAGACGCCCGCCATGCAGGATGAAGGCAACGTCGGTGAGATCGGGAATATCGGTTTCCGAACGATAGACCAGCGACGCCGTCATGAACACGGCATCGGCCTCGGTATAGAGCCGGCTCGACGGCTCGATGTCCTTCAGGTCGTCGCGTGTCGGGATCGAGATGCCCAGAAGCTTCTCCATCATCAGATCCTCGGCCTTGCTCGGCTCGACGAGGTCGACCCAAACGATATCTGGCCGCAGGGCAACGAGCTCATCCGCCACCGACAGGGTGACAGTCTCACCGTTGGAGCAATAGCCCGTGATCATTCAGGCGCCCTTCCCGCAGCTGCGGCCCTGGGCAGAGGTGCGAACCCGAGCGAAAGTGAGCAACCGCATCGGCGCCACAGTATTCCCACAATCGAATTCCATCGGATGAAGCGTTCCGCCAGTCAGGACAAAATCCTCAACTCGGTCGTCGCGGGAGGACAAGATCTCCAGCGAGAGGGCGCTAAGTTGGGCACCTTCGCAAGTGCGGCACGGCATATGGCGCAATACAGACGCAAAATCAATGCCCCCTCGATACATGACACAGGCGCCGTCTACTGTTCCGGCGTCACCCTACTGCATGTTTCGCCGAATCGAAATCGGGGCGCGGACAAAATTGTGCCGCTATTCCAGGGGGCTGCAGCAGGCGACCGCCAAGTCGGGCTGCCACCGCAACGATGGCGTCCGACGAAGCTGGATGAAGGCCTATTCGAAGACGATGCTCGGCATTGCACGGCTCTTGTCGTCGCGGGCAGCCAAAACCTCAGCCCAGACCTTGGTCGCGATGTCGCGATAGATGCGGGCGATCTCGCCGTCTGCATCGGAAACGACCAGAGGCGTGCCCGCATCGGATGTTTCGCGGATGCCCATGGTCAACGGCACTTCGCCGAGGAAGGGTACGCCGATGCGCTCGGCCTCCTTGCGCGCGCCGCCATGGCCGAAAATGTCGTAGCGCTTGCCGGTGTCCGGCGCGACGAAATAGCTCATGTTCTCGATGATGCCGAGCACCGGCACTTCAACCTTGCGGAACATCGCCAGCCCTTTTCGGGCATCGATGAGCGCCAGGTCCTGCGGCGTCGAGACGATCACCGCGCCGGCGAGTGGAACTTGCTGTGCCATGGTCAATTGCGCGTCGCCGGTGCCTGGCGGCATATCGACAACCAGCACATCGAGATCACCCCAGGCGACTTCGCGCAGCATCTGCAACAGCGCCGACTGGATCATCGGGCCGCGCCAGATCATCGCCACTTCCTCGTCAACGAGGAAGCCCATGGACATGACCTTGAGGCCGTAGTTTTCCATCGGGCGGATCATCCGGCCCTCGATCTGCTGCGGCCGGCCGGAAATCTTCAGGAGGCGCGGCATCGACGGGCCATAGATGTCGGCGTCGAGCAGGCCGACTTTCAGGCCGTTGGCCTTCAGCGCCAGCGCCAGATTGACCGATGTGGTGGATTTGCCGACGCCGCCCTTGCCGGAGGCGACGGCGATGATTGCGCCAACGCCGGGAATGCCTGCCTTGGCGGGCGCGCCGCCGGCCGGACGCTGGCCATGGGCATGACCGGCATGGGCGCCGGCCGGTTGCGGACGCTGTACCGGGGCTGCCGCTGGTGCTGCCTTGCGGTCGGCCGTCAGAGCGACCATCGCCGCGCTGATTCCCGGGATTTCCCGCACCACGCGCTCTGCGGCTGCGCGCATCGGCTCCAGTTCCTTGGCCCGATCGGCCGGAACGGTGATCGAGAAATAGGCCTTGCCATCCGAAATGAAGACATCCGACACGAGCCCAAGCTCGACGATGTTGCCTTCCATGTCCGGTCCGCGGACCGTTCGCAGCTTATCAAGAACCACGTCTCTGGTGACTTCCGGCATCGCGCCCTCTCATTCTCTGCTATCTCTTGGATAACGTTTGTTATCCCTTAGATAATCGAGGCAGGGCGCTTCGCCAATGCGACATAACGGAAAAAGCAGGGCCGCCACTCACCCTGGTGTCCGTACATCCGGAATCACAAGCGTGATCCAGGGATCACACGGGGTTGGGTGGCGGCCCTTTTTGTCGCGACCTTCTTGGGCGCTGTCTTGTTTTTAGTCCCCTCTGGACATGCATCTAGCAATGCAGGATGCGTGCCAGATTCGAGGAAGAACAAAAAAGCGAATATTTTCAGTGGATTAGATGCGGCGTTGGTTGCCCGAGACCCCGAGAGCATCTGCCCAGTTTATGGGCAATGGTCTCAAATCCGCACAGGATCGGTGCATCTTTCAGCTGTGACCCACGCGGAAGACGGGGCGAAAGGCTTCGGGCCCGTCGCGCCGAACGACGGCTAGCTGATGTAGCCCTTCTTCATCGCCTTGACGACGGCCTGCGTCCGGTTCACCGCGTCGAGCTTCTTGGTGACGTGGTTGAGGTAGTGGTTCACCGTGTGCTCGGAGAGGCCGAGAATGCCGGCAATCTCGGCGCTGGTCTTTCCCGCCGCCGTCCAGCTCAGGCACTGGATCTCGCGCTCGGACAGCGACGCACTGCTGTTCTTCCACACGGAACCGATCTCGGCCAACCGGTTGTAGACATGGATCGCGATCATCTGCAGTTCCATGATCACCGTCATCGGCAGTTCGGCTTCCGGCCCCATCAGGATGACGGCGCCACGGCCGCCTTCGGCGTCATGCACCGGGAAGTAGCTGGCCTGGAAGATGGCGTTCTCGCGCAGCATCGCAATGTATTCCCGGGCTGAATCGGGCTTGCCGCCCTCGCCTTCCCAGGCATCGAGCGTCACCTGGAACGGCGTCGTCGTTTCCCGCAGCCGCTTGACGCCGGTGCTGAAGCGCAGCATCGACAGGCTGTCATATTTGTTGAGCAGCTCTGCCGGCATATTGGAAATGACCGTGGTTGCCGCCAGGCGCTCGACATCAATGGAAGGGATCGAACAGATGAGAAAGGTTTTGAAGCCGAACATCTGCGTGATCCGCCGCATATAGCGGATGATGTCGAACTGGGTCTCCAGTTTTGCGATCTCGGACGCGAAATCACCGCCCCGGGGCAGATCTGCGTCAGTCGTCCCGGTGGTCATCGTATCCTGCATTCGCGCGTTCCATGGCATTCATCAACTATCAAATAGACCGACCTGCAGGCCAATGCCAACAGATGATCGAGATTCCCTGCCCTACGCGCCCAAAAGCCTGTGTATTTCCCTACAAGCGACCTGCGCCATGCCGCAGCATCCAGCTTTGATGTGCAGGATGTGCCAATTCTCAGTTGATCAAACCGGCACGCATGGCCTTGACGACCGTTTGCACGCGATTGACCGAATCCAGCTTTCGCGTCGCCCGGTTGAGATAGTGGTTCACCGTATACTCCGATAGCGCCAGGATGCGCGCCATCTCGCTCGTGGTCTTGCCGGCGGCGGCCCAGCGCAGGCATTCGACCTCGCGGCGCGACAGGCTTCCCGAGCCGCGTCGCCCGCGCTCACGCACCTCGGCCAGCTTGCTGAAC
This sequence comes from Ensifer sp. Root1252, assembly GCF_001425885.1. NCBI lineage: Bacteria > Pseudomonadati > Pseudomonadota > Alphaproteobacteria > Hyphomicrobiales > Rhizobiaceae > Ensifer > Ensifer sp. Root1252. The sequence continues at coordinate 58,314 of NZ_LMDT01000001.1, forward strand.
AGAATACCGGCCCACAGATTGAGTTCCTGCATCTCGTCGTTCGACACCACAGGGCGGTCGCCGCCAAAGGCAATCGCAGCCCGGTGGCCGCCAGCGTCGTGCACCGGCAGATAGATGCCGCGCGGCATGCCCGCCTGCTCAAAGACGCAGATGGCCGCGTCGCCCTTGCCATCGGCGCGGCGGCGCGCCAGTTGATGGGCATCATAGGTAAACGGTATGGTGCTGCGGCGCAGACGCTGGATCACAGGGCTGCCATTGATCAGGCCAGCGCTGTCGTAGCCTTTCAGGAACTCGACCGGATAGGTCGTCATGATGGCGTTGTCCTCAAGGCTGTTACAGCCGGTATCCGGAACGGCGAGCACAAGGAAACCACGGAAGCCGTAGGCCTCCGCAACCTGGCCGATCACCCGTCTGATATCGTCCTCGCAACAAATCGGCCCCCTCACGGACCGTCCGTCAGGAAGCATCAATGACGCCATATTCGCGCTGAAATCGATCATCTTCCGCCCTTCTCCACATCCAGCTCCGGGGAGGAGCACGGCCGCTGACGCCGCATGAAGATCACGTCAAAATTTCTATCAATGTCATAATCAACTCTGTCCGCGGGAACCGCGAAGCGAGTCTGATATATTAACGTTATCGAGCTTGGAACACTACGTCCAGTCGAAGTTTCTAATTTACCGTAAAGTGAACTCAAGGTCCACCGCGGCCCGGACCGAGGCGAATCGCGGCCTCCTCCCCGATCGCCGCCGCCGCCGTCCGTACCGCCCCCGACCAGGCGGCCAGTTGCTCCATGCTCACCCGATAGGCCGGTCCCGTAACCGAGATTCCAGCCGTCAGATCGCTACCCGAAACACGGATCGGCGCAGCCACGCAACGGATCTCTATCTCATGTTCTTCCCGATCGAAAGCGTGTCCGTCGCGGCGAATGTCCGCAATCTCCGCCAGCAACGTTTCGGCCGAGCGATGCGTATGCGGGGTGAACGCGTGGAACGCCATTTTTGCAACAAGCCGCTCCAGTTCCGGTTGCGGCAACAGCGACAGCGCCGCCTTGCCGATGCCGGTGCAATAGACGGGAGAGGCCTTGCCGATCTGCGAACTCATGCGCACCGTCTGCCGGCTTTCGACCTTGTCGACATAGACGATCTCGGTTTCCCTGAGGATGCCGAGATGCACAGTCTCACCCGTCAACTCGTGCAGGCTGCGAAGATGCGGTTCAGCAACGTCGCGGAAGCGATTGCTGGACCAGGAGCGATAGGCAAGTGTGAGCAGGCGCAGGCCCGGCTCGTAGCAGAGATCGCGCCGCTGCACGAGCAGCCCTTCCTCGACGAGATGGCTGAGCAGCCGATGCAAGGTTCCGCGCGGCTGGCCGGATCGGGCAAGGATGTCGGTGAAACGCTGCGGCCCATCCGCCATCACAACGGCCTCAAGAACGGCCATGGCCTTGCCGAGCGTGCCGGTACCCGCCACCTCACCATCCGCAAACACTGCCAGGTCTTCGCTCATGTCGCTCGCATCATTCCGGTCCCATCAAGGTCCAAGGTCCGCCATCCTATCTTGACAAGATAACCGCCGTCGCCCGATAATTCCACATAATAAAATCACGTTCCACATATTGGAACAAAGAAACCTGCAAGCGTGCCGGGACGGCGCGAATGGGGAGTGCCCGACCGATGCCGTTGCCTGCGGCCCAATTTCACGACCTGAGGGATCGCTGTATCCTTGTCACCGGCGGTGGCGCCGGCATCGGTGCGGCACTCGTCGAAGGTTTCGTTCGTCAAGGGGCGCACGTCGCCTTCGTCGACATCGACGAGGCGGCAAGCCGGGAGCTCGCCGACAGGCTTTCTGTCGAGGCCGGATATAGGCCGCTCTTCATTCATGCCGACCTGCGCGATATCGAGGCATTGAGGACAGCCGCCGAAACGGCCGCGGCGACACTTGGCGCGATCCACGTGCTCGTCAACAATGCCGCACGCGACGACCGGCAGCCGCTCGAAAGCGTCACCGAAGAGAGCTGGGACGAAAGCCAGGCCGTCAATCTCAGGCACCTGTTCTTCATGAGCCAGGCGATAGCGCCGCATATGCGCCGGGCCGGCGGCGGATCGATCGTCAACTTCTCGTCGATCGCCTTCCTGCTCAACATGGCGGAAATCCCCGCCTATGCGACGGCCAAGGCGGGCATCATCGGATTGACGAAGTCGCTTGCCGGCAAGCTTGGCCCCGACAATATCCGCGTCAATGCGATCCTACCCGGCATGATCGTTACCGAGCGCCAAAAGAAACTCTGGCTCGACGAAACGGCGATTGCAGCGATGCTGGAGAAACAATGCCTGAAGCGAAGCCTGACCGCCGAGGACCTCGTCGGCCCATGCCTTTACCTGGCGTCCAACAGTTCCATGGGCATGACGGCCCAAACGATGATCATTGACGGAGGCGCACTTTGATGACCGCAGCCTATTATGCCGCAGTCGACTGGGGAACCACGAGCTTTCGGCTCTGGATCATTGCCGAAGACGGCGCGGTGCTTGCAGAGCGGCGCAGCGGCGAAGGCATGACCACGGCCGCCAAGACCGGCTTTTCAACCGTGCTGGAAGCACATCTGGCGGCGGTGGCCGCACCGACGCACCTGCCCGTCATCATCTGCGGCATGGCGGGCGCCAAGCAGGGCTGGCTGGAGGCCGGCTACCTCGATACGCCCGCCGTCCTCTCGAGAATTGCGGCAAGCGCCGTCGCGGTGCCCGATGTCGGCCGCGACATCCGCATTCTGCCGGGTCTTGCCCAGCGCGATCAGCAGCATCCCGACGTCATGCGTGGCGAAGAGACCCAGCTGCTCGGCGCTGCAGCCAGGCTTGGCGACGGCCGGCACCTCGTCTGCATGCCCGGAACCCACAGCAAATGGGTGCGGCTCGACGGCGGCAAGGTCACCGGTTTCTCGACCTTCATGACCGGCGAATTGTTCGACGTGATCGCCAGGCATTCCATTCTCAGCCATTCGGTCGCGGATGCGCAGGTTTTTTCCCGCGACCATCCCGCGTTCCTCGCCGCCGTCGCGGCGGCCTACGCCGACCCGGCGCTCGCCACCAACCTGCCGTTCGGCGTGCGGGCCGGGCAATTGCTGCACGGCACGACGGCGACGGACGCCAAGGCGACGCTGTCGGGTACGCTGATCGGGCTTGAGATCGCCGGCGCCCTGGCAGCGGCCGGAACCGTCGATAGCGTCTGCCTCGTCGCCTCCGGCTCTCTCGGTGCGCTCTATCGCGAAGCACTTGCAAGCCTCAATCTTAGCCCCCGGATCGTCGACGCCGACGAGGCCGTGCGCGCCGGCCTTTCGACTGCCGCACAGGCAATCTGGCCCCTCTGACCGAAAGACTGCTGATATGAACCGTATCCCCTTTCCGCCGATGAAATACCCGCTGGTCGCCATCCTGCGCGGCCTCAAGCCCGAGGAAACCGAAGGCGTCGTCGGCACGCTGATCGAGGCGGGCTTCACCGCGATCGAGATCCCGCTCAATTCGCCGGACCCGTTCCGGTCGATCGAAACCGCGGTAAAGATGGCGCCGCAGGGCTGCCTGATCGGCGCCGGCACGGTGCTGACGACCGCGCAGGTCGAACAGCTTGCCGATGTCGGCGGACGGCTGATGGTCAGCCCCAATGTCGAGCCGGCAGTGATCCGGCTGGCGGCGCAAAAGGGCATGGTGACCATGCCCGGCGTCTTCACCCCGACGGAGGCGCTCGCGGCCGCTGCGGCAGGCGCAACCGGCCTCAAATTCTTCCCGGCAAGCGTGCTCGGCCCTTCCGGGATCGCCGCGATCCGCACCGTGCTGCCGACCGATGTCGAAGTGGCAGCCGTCGGCGGCGTGTCGGAGGAGAATTTCGCCGACTATGCCAAGATCGGCATCAGAAGCTTCGGGCTCGGATCGAGCCTCTACAAGCCCGGAATGAGTGCCTCCGACGTCGGCAAGCGCGCCGTCGCGACAGTCAAGGCCTACGACGCCGTCTACGGAGCACGATGATGAGCGATAGTATTCCTTTTGCCGGCAGCATCCTTTGCGGAGCGACCTCGATCCTCGGGGAAGGCCCAACCTACGACCCCGGCAGCGGCACCGCCTGGTGGTTCAACATCAAGGGCCAGGAACTGCACGAACTGCACCTCGAAACCGGCCGCAAGGCCGTGCATGCGCTTCCGTTCCTCGGCAGCGTCCTTGCCGTCATCGATCCGCTCCGGCAACTGATCGTTTCCGACCAGGGGCTGTTCCTGAGAGATACGCAGACGGGCGCGTTCAGCCTCGTGACGACGCTGGAGGACAAGCCCGGCAACCGCTCGAACGACGGCCGCGTTCATGCGTCCGGTTCGCTGTGGATCGGCACCATGGGGCGCAGCGCCGAAAAGGGAGCGGGCGCGATCTATCACGTCGCCGGCACGCAGGTGACTAGGCTCTATGACCGGATCACCATTCCCAACAGCATCTGCTTTTCGCCTGACGGAACCGTTGCCTATTTCGTCGACACCGATGTCAACCACCTGATGCGCGTCGACATCGATGCCGAGACGGGATTGCCAACGGGCGAGCCCAGCCTGCTCGTCGACAGCAGCGGCGAGGCCGGCGGCATCGATGGCTCGGTCTGCGACGCCGACGGCTTGATCTGGAATGCCCGCTGGGGCAGCGGCACGGTCGACGTCTATAGGCCCGACGGCGTGCGTCTCACGCGCTATGCGATGCCGACGACGCAGCCGAGCTGCACGGCCTTCATCGGGGCGAAGGCCGACCGCATGCTGGTGACGTCGGCCTGGCAGGATCTGGACGAAGCGGCGCGCGCAGCTGATCCGCATGCCGGCAAGACCTTCGAACTCGGCGTCAGCGTCAACGGCCGGTTCGAGCCGTCCTTCCGCCTCTGATCGGAAACCCTACAGCACCGCGCGTCTTATTAGACGCGCAAAGGTCGCTGTAGCACTTTGAAGTGCTGCATGTTTTTTCCTTAAATCGAATGGGATTTTAAAGAAACATGCAGTAGCGAAGCGCCAATAAAAAGTCATACAATTCATCCACGCGATCAATCGCATGGTGAGGAGGAAGCTTGAATGAGCGACAAGAAGAAAGAACTGCGCAGTCGGCACTGGTATGGCGGCACCCACAAGGATGGTTTCATCCATCGCTCCTGGATGAAGAACCAGGGATTTCCGGACCATGTCTTCGACGGGCGCCCGATCATCGGCATCTGCAACACCTGGTCGGAACTGACCCCATGCAACAGCCACCTGCGCATTCTGGCTGAGGGCGTCAAGCGCGGCGTCTGGGAGGCCGGCGGCTTTCCGGTCGAGTTTCCGGTGTCCTCGCTTGGCGAAACGCAGATGCGGCCGACGGCGATGTTGTTTCGCAACCTGCTCGCCATGGACGTCGAGGAGGCAATCCGCGCCTATGGCATCGACGGCGTCGTGCTGCTTGGCGGCTGCGACAAGACGACACCCGGCCAGCTGATGGGCGCGGCTTCGGTGGACCTGCCGACGATCGTCGTTTCCTCCGGGCCGATGCTGAACGGCAAATGGAAGGGCAAGGACATCGGCTCCGGCACCGACGTCTGGAAATTTTCAGAAGCGGTGCGCGCCGGCGAGATGAGCGTTCAGGAGTTCATGGCGGCCGAGAGCGGCATGTCGCGTTCGCCCGGCGTCTGCATGACCATGGGCACGGCCACCACCATGGCGTCGATCGTCGAGGCGATGGGCCTGTCGCTGCCGATGAATGCCGCACTCCCCGCCGTCGATGCGCGCCGAATGGCGCTGTCGCACATGACGGGCAAGCGCATCGTCGAGATGGTGCATGAGGATCTGCGCCTGTCGAAGATCCTGACCAAGAAGAATTTCGAAAACGGGATCATTGCCAACGCCGCCGTCGGCGGATCGACCAATGCGGTCGTGCATATGCTGGCGATCGCCGGCCGTGCCGGCGTCGATCTCTGTCTCGAGGACTTCGACCGCGTCGGCGGTCAGGTGCCGTGCATCGTCAACTGCATGCCTTCAGGCAAGTATCTGATCGAGGATCTCGCCTATGCCGGCGGCCTGCCAGCCGTCATGAACCGCATCCAGCATCTGCTGCATGCGGATGCGCCAACGGTCTTCGGCATGCCGATCAGCCGATATTGGGAAGACGCCGAGGTCTTCAACGACGACGTCATCCGCCCACTCGACAATCCGCTGCGTGCGGCAGCCGGCATTCGCGTGCTCAAAGGCAACCTTGCGCCGAACGGCGCGGTCATCAAGCCGTCTGCCGCCAGCGAACATCTGCTGGCGCATGAGGGCCCGGCCTATGTCTTCGAGACGATCGAGGACCTGAAGGCCAAGATCGACGATCCGGATCTGCCGGTGACCGAAGACACCATCCTGGTGCTCAAGGGCTGCGGTCCCAAGGGGTATCCCGGCATGGCGGAAGTCGGCAACATGCCGATCCCGCGCCGGCTGGTCGAAAAGGGCGTGCGCGACATGGTGCGCGTTTCGGACGCCCGCATGTCGGGTACGGCGTTTGGAACCGTCGTGCTGCATGTCAGCCCGGAATCGAACGCCGGCGGGCCGTTGGCGATCGTCAGAACCGGTGACCGCATCCGGCTCGACGCGATGAAGGGCGAACTCAACCTGATGATCAGCGAGGAAGAGTTTGCAGCCCGCATGGCCGCCTGGCAGCCGCCGGAGCAGAAATGGACACGCGGCTACTACAAGCTCTATCAGGATACGGTGCTGCAGGCGGACAAGGGCGCCGACCTGGATTTCCTCGTTGGCGGAAGCGGCAGCGAGGTTCTGCGCGAAAGCCATTGAGGATAGCTGTTGCGCCAAGCGACACGGCAGTGGAACCCCGCCCCTTCGGCGGGGTTTTCGTTTATCCGGCCGTCGATCGGCGACCGACCAGCAACTCGGTGGCCGGCGCCAACGAGCGCAGCCGCGACCAGGTCTCATAGCCATAGATGGCGAGACCAACCGCAATGAAGAGTTCCTTGTATTCGGTCGGATCCCAGATGCGCACGAGTTCCTGCGCCTGCAGCACGAACAGTTCCTGGATCGCGACGATCAGGATCGCGCCGGCGGTGAGCACTGTGAATTCCCGCCATAAGCCGCCCCGCAGTGCGAGATCGGCGATCACCAGCAGGATGATTATCGTCATCATCACCATCATCTGGGTCGGCAGCATGCTCCAGTTGTCGCTGTTGAACGCCGCCATCGGTGCGCTTGCCGCCAACACCAAAACGCTCGGCGTGAATGCTTCGAACCGCCCGAGCGCGAAACCCTTGCGAAGGTAGAGCCAGACAAAGGGCGCTAACGTCAAAAGCACGAAGCTGCCGGTATAATAGAGCAGCTCGGTGAAACCGGTTGAGATGTTGTGCAGGTTCAGTTCCTGCTGCTTGTTGAGGCCCAGCAACGCGTCGGGCGTGGAAATGCCGAACACGCGTTGCATCCAGGATATCTCTTCCATGCCGACGATGAACAGAACAAGGCTGAAGGATGCCGCGGCACCGGCCGCCAGCCATGCGACGCGATCGGCCTCACCCCGCGCCGCGCGCAATTGACCCATGGCCGCCAGCGCGAAGAACACGCTTGAGGCAAAGATCAACAGGGCGGAAAGCCACTCGAAGATGTTGTCCTCGCGGGCCAGGGCGCTGAAGATCGCGGCATCGACGCTGAAATGAAGGGCCGCCGCGGCTGCAAAGACCGGCATTGCGATGCAGATCCACAGTTCGCGGCGTGAGGCCATCCGAAGCGCGGGTGCGCCGAGCCAGGACGCATCGCGCGTGAACCCCTGAATAGCCGCAAGCGACAGACTGAGCGACACCCATGCATGCCAAAGATTGTAGGGTTCGATCTCAGGCATCCGCTCCGAAAAATAGCGCACGCCGAACAGGCTGCGCTCGATCCCGACAAGGCAGACCATCACCAAAACGGAAAGCAGGGAAACGGAGAGAAATCGCCGTGGCAGAAACATGGGGAACCGTCCAGATCAACAGGATGGAATATCCACGAAGAATGCTCCATCCCGTCTTCAGCAAGTATAGGCAAGAACACTCAATATTGTATGAATGTAAAGCAGAACTCAATAAACCACTAAAATACATAGCCGGAGTGATGACGCTCCGATATCTGCCGAAAGGTGAGCGACGACCACCGGCGATATTGATCTGCGACCATAGAAGTTTGGCGCATGACTGCCAGAATTCCGGCGCGATCAGTCGAATTTTTCTGGAACCGTTTCTGCCGCCAGGCGTTGCTTTGGTATCACCGGTGCGGTGGAAACCTGGCGACGATCAGGACCGCGCCTTGATCGACAACGTCAAGGAAAGGCAGTTTGAGATGACCAAGAAACTTGTATCTTCCGTTGCGGCCGGTGCGCTTATCGCGAGTGTTGCGTTCGCGCCGATGACCTTCGCTCAGGACGCCACCCAGCCTAAGCCGGCCGAGCCGCAGACGATGGAAATTCAGCCGGCTCCGGGTGCCGAAGCACCTGCAGACCAGGCGCAGACGACACCGCCGGCAACCACCGAAGCACCTGCTGTCACGGCCCAGTCTGACGGAACGTACCTGACCGAACAGGCCAGTGACCAGATCGCGACCAGCACCTATGTCGGCCAGACCGTCTATAATGCCGGCGACGAAAATGTCGGTGAGATTAACGACCTGATCATCAAGAAGGATGGCGGCGTTGTAGCTGCTGTGATCGGTGTCGGCGGCTTCCTGGGCCTCGGTGAGAAGAACGTTGCGGTCCCGTTCGATCGCATTCAGATCTCCGAACAGGCCAATACGGATGCCTTGAAGCTGACGACGACGGAAACCGCCGAAACCTTGAAGGCGGCTCCCGAGTTCAAGACCAAGGCGCAGCAGGTCGCCGAACAGCTCGCCAACCAGCCGGTTGACACGTCGACGACCTCCTCGACCACCGGAACGGCACCGGCTACCCCGATGCAGCCGGCACCGGCTGAGGGTACCCAGCAGTAAGCTGGATCGTTAGACGACCAGAAGATGGAGCGGCGGTGCTTTCACCGCCGCTCGTTTTGTTCAGAAAAGCACGCCGTAGCGCAGCGCATCATAGATGCCGGCATGGATGTTGCGGCTGGCGACGGCATCGCCGATGCGGAACATGTCGAAGCCGGCGCCCGGGTTGCGCAGTGGGATCGGGTTTTCGCCGCGAAGCAGCGCCTTGTAGTCGACGGCGCCCAGATTGCGAGAAATCGGCTTCAATTCGCGGTAGAGATCGTCCATCGGCACGGTGCCGTGCTCGACCACCACCTGCGCCACCCGGCGTTCGCTCGATGCCGTGTCAGAAAAATCGGAACCGAGCGTCGCCACCAGCCCATTGCCTTCCCGCCGAACCGACCGGAGGCGGGTGTTGATCGTCACACGCACATTGTGATCTGCAAACGCCCTGGCGTAAGGCACATGGTTCATGCCGCCGACTTCGGGCGCGAACATGCGCTCGGGCGAGATGATCTCGAGCTCGACGCCAGCGCGCGCAATCAATTCGGCCGCAGTCATGCCGCTATGGGCGCCGTTGTCGTCATAGAGCAGCACGGGTCCCTCCGGCTTCACCGCACCGGCGATGATATCCCAGCTTGAGACAACCAGTTCGTCCCCCGCCTCCAGAGCCGGGTTTTGGGCGATGCCGCCGGTAGCAACGACGACAAGATCGGGCGACCGCTCCAGAACATCGTCGACGCCGGCAAAGACGTTGTAGTGGATCGGCACGCCAAGCCTCTCCAGCTCCGACAGCCGCCAGTCGACGATGCCGATCAGTTCCTTGCGCCGCGGATTGCGCTGGGCAAGCAGAATCTGCCCGCCCGCCTCGCCGGTAGCCTCGATGATCTCGACCACATGGCCGCGCTCGGCAAGCACACGCGCCGCCTCAAGGCCGGCCGGACCGGCACCGACGACGACGGCCTTTCGCTTCGGCCCTTCGCTTCTGGAGATGACGTGTGGCACGATCGCCTCGCGCCCAGTCGCCGCATTGTGAATGCAGAGTGCGCCGCCACCCTCGTAGATACGATCGAGACAGTAGGTCGCGCCGACGCAGGGGCGTATCTGGGCTTCCCGGCCCTCTTCGATTTTCCGGACGATATGCGGGTCGGCGATATGGGCACGGGTCATGCCGACCATGTCGAGTTTGCCCTCGGCTATCGCGTGGCGTGCGGTGGCGACATCGGCGATGCGGGCCGCATGGAAAACCGGAAATTTGGTCGCCGCCCTGATTTCGCCGGCAAAATCGAGATGCGGCGAGGCGGCCATGCCCTGGATCGGGATGACCTTGGTCAACGGCGCATCATGGTCGATGTGTCCGCGGATGATGTTGAGGAAATCGACCTTGCCGGAGTTTGCCAGGCGGCGGGCGATCTCGATGCCTTCTTCCTTCGAAAGCCCCTTCTCCCAATCCTCGTCTGCCACCATGCGCATGCCGACGATGAAATCCGGCCCGACGGACTTGCGGATGGCGTCGAGCACCATGTGGGTAAAGCGCAGGCGGTTGTCGAGCGAGCCGCCGAAGTCGTCGTCGCGCTGGTTGGTGGCAGGCGACCAGAAGCCGTCCATCAGATGGCCGTAGGCCTCAAGCTCTATACCATCAAGGCCGGCGGCCTGCATGCGGGCGGCGGCTGTCGCATAGTCGCCGACGATGCGCTCGATATCCCAGTCTTCGATCTCCTTTGGAAACGACCGATGCGCGGCCTCGCGCACCGGCGAGGCTGAGAGAACCGGCAGCCAGTCGCCCTTGTTCCAGCCGGTGCGGCGGCCGAGATGGGTGAGCTGGATCATCACCGCGGTGTCGTGCTCATGACAGTCGTCGGCGATCTTCTTCAGCCAGGGCACGATCTCGTCGGAATAGGCGTGGAGATTGCCGAAGGCAGGCGGAGAATCCTCCGAAACGATGGCGGAACCCGCCGTCATGGTCAGCGCCATGCCGCCCTTGGCCTTCTCAAGATGATAGAGGCGGTAGCGATCCTTCGGCATGCCGTCTTCGGAATAGGCCGGCTCATGGGACGTCGACATGATCCGGTTCTTGAGCGTCAGATGCTTGAGGCGGTAAGGCTGGAGCAGTGGGTCTTTCGGCAGCGTCATTTCTGTTCCCTTGAGCACCGCCTGTCCGCTGAGCTGGACCGGTGGCACGGCATCATTCTTGTTATGCGCATTCTCAAAGAAGGCTCGGCGTCGGCTCAGTACCAGGCGTCCGCCATGCCGTTCTTGCGGCGAGAAACATAGTCCGTCAAAGCGTCGTCGATCACCACGTCCAGCGGCGGCGCTTCGTATTCGGCCAGCGTCTTCTTCCAACTCCTGTTGGCGCGCGCCGCCATGTCGGTTCCGCCCTCCTCTGTCCATTTTTCAAAAGGCTCGTTGTCGGACAGGGCCGAATCCCAGAAGGCGGTCTGGTAATTGCGCATGGTGTGATCGCATCCGAGGAAATGGCTGCCTGGCCCAACCTGCAGAAAGGCGTCCATGGCCAGCGTGTTGTCATCGACGACAACGCCGGCGAGGTAGGAATGCAGCGCGCCGCAGAAATCCGTGTCCATGACGAACTTTTCGTAGGACATCGCGAGCAGCCCATCGACGAAGCCGGCCGAGTGCAGGATGAAATTGGCGCCGCAATGCACCGCCGACAGCATCGACATGACGCCCTCCTGCATCGCTTGCGCGTCTGGCAGCTTGGAATTGGAAAAATTGCCGGCGCAGCGCAGCGGCAGGCCGAGGCGCCGTGCCAGTTGGCCGATCACCATGCTGCCGATCGCCGGCTCCGGCGTGCCGAAGGTCGGCGACCCCGAACGCAGCGACATGGACGACAGGAAGTTGCCGAAGATAACAGGCGCGCCCTTGCGCTCCAGCTGGGTCAAGGCGCAGCCGGCCAGCGTCTCGGCATAGGATTGCGCGATCGCTCCGGCATTGGTGACCGGACCCATGGCGCCGCCGAGAATGAAGGGCACGATGACAGCCGCCTGGTTTGCCCGCGCATAGGCGCGCAATGACTTCGTCATCGTTCCGTCCCAGACGAGCGGTGAATTGACGTTGACGTTGCCAAGAATGACGCAGTTGGCGTCGACGAAATCGTGCCCGAAGACAATGCGCGCCATCTCGATCGAGTCTTCGGCGCGATCCTCGGCGGTGATCGAGCCCATGAAGGCTCGGTCGGAATATTTGATGTGGCAATAGACCATGTCGAGATGGCGCTTGTTCACCGGAACATCGACCGGCTCACAGATGGTGCCGCCGGAATGGTGCAGCCAGGGGCTCGACTGCGCCAGCTTTATCAGATTGCGGAAGTCTTCGATCGTGCCGTAACGCCGGCCGTTGTCGAGATCGGTGACGAAAGGAGAGCCGTAGGCTGGCGAGAACACGACATTGTTGCCGCCGATTTCGACGCTGCGGACGGGGTTGCGGGCATGCTGGGTAAACTGGCGCGGCGCCGAGCGCACGATCTCCTTCAGCATGCCGGGCTCGAACGTCACCCGCACGCCGTCCAGCTTGGCGCCAGCGCGTTTCCAATGATCAAGGGATGCCGGGTCATCGCGAAACTCGATGCCGACTTCGGCAAGAATACGGTCGGCGACCTTCTCGATTCGGAGCAGGTTTTCTTCGCTCAGGATATCGTAGGTCGGAATATTGCGGACGATGTAGGGGACGCCAAGGCTCTTGGCGCTGACACCGCCGCGTTGCGGCCTTGATCCTCGTGTCCGTCTCGGTGCTTCGCCCGCTTCCACAGCCACCATTTCCATCGCCGTCCTCCCATCATTTGAGGTGATGGTATTGACGAAAAATCACGTTGTAACGCTGGAAAAAATTGAGCCATGCGATAAGCCTAAGTTATGGAAAATCTACGCCGCCTGCTCCCGTCTGCAACCAGCCTCATCGTGTTCGAGGCTGCCGGCCGTCATCAGAATTTCACCCGAGCCGCCAACGAGCTCGGCATGACGCAGGCGGCCGTCTCCTACGCCATTCGCGGGCTGGAAGAGCAGCTGGGTGTACCGCTCTTCCACCGCGTGCATCGCGCCGTCGAATTGACGGAGGCTGGTGAGAAATTCCACGCCGACGTATCCGTCGGTCTGTCACGGATCCAGAAGTCGGCGGAAGACATTCGCTCCAAGGGGCGCGAGACTAATGTGACGCTTGCGGCATCGACCGCTTTTGCCTCGATGTGGATGCTGCCGCGCCTCAACCGCATGCGCGAGGATCTGCCGGAGATCGATCTGAGGATCCAGACGAGCGTGCGCGATCTCGACCTCGACGAGGAGCCGATCCCGCTCGGCATCCGCGGCGGCGATCCGAGCCATTGGCCGCGCTACCATGCAGCACTTCTGGCCGAGGAAGTCGTCAATGCGGTGGCGACGCCCGCCTATATCGAGCAGCATGGACTGCCAAGCAAACCTGCCGATTTGCTGCGCCACAACCTCATTCATCTGGAAGAACCGGTCCGGCGCGCCTGCGACTGGACCGAATGGTTCGCCAGCGCCGGCCTTCCCTACCCGCCTCAGGCGCGTCGTCTCGCCATCAACGACTATGTCCTGGTGATCCAGGCGGTGCTATCAGGCGAAGGGGTGGCGCTTGGCTGGGAGCACCTGACCGATCCGCAGGTTCGCTCCGGTGCACTGGTGCCGGTCTGCGGTCACGTGCTGAAGACCGGACTGGCGTTTTACGTCGTCTGGCCGCGCTCACGCGAGCTGAACAGTCAGGCGCGACGGGTCAGGGATTGGCTGCTGGCGGAAGGTACGCGAAACCGGGCCGAGAGCGCCAAGGACTGAAACCCACTATTGCGGCAGGGTCTAAAGCTGAGCTGCAACGCCGCGATAGCGGTCCGAGAGGTAGCGCATCGTCGCGACAGCGTCGGCCGGCTTGCCGTAGAAGTAGCCCTGGCCCATGCCGCAGCCGAGCGCCTTCAGCTTCAACGCTTCGGAAAAATCCTCGATGCCTTCGGCGACGACCTCAAGTTCCAGGCCTTCGCACATCGACACGATCGCCTTGATGATATGCTCGGAGGCCCGGTCGGCGGAAATCCGCGACACGAAGGCACGGTCGATCTTGACCTTGTCGAAGGAGAAGTCGCGAAGGCGCCCAAGGCTCGACTGACCCGTGCCGAAATCGTCGAGCGAGACGCGCACGCCGGCTGCCCGAAGCTCAGTCACGATCTTCTGGGCAGTCTCCGCGTCAGCCATGACGGCCGTCTCGGTGATCTCCAGTTCCAACCGTCGCGGGTCGAGACCGATCTGGTTGATGATCGTCAGGAGACGCGTGCTGGTCGCCGGGTCCATCAACTGTGCCGACGACAGGTTGAACGACAGGAACAGCTCCTTCGGCCAGGCGAGTGCCGCATGGGCGGCCTTGCGCAACAGCGTCTCGGCCAGCGATTCGATGAAGCCGCGCTCTTCTGCCAAAGGTACGAACACGGCTGGAGAGACATAGCCGAGGTCGGCGTCGCACCATCTGGCCAGGGCTTCGAAACCGACGACCGCGTCGTTGCGCAGATCGACGATCGGCTGGAAGTGCACGTCGACCTCGTTGGCGATGATCGCGTTGCGCAGCGCCTGTTCGAGCTGCGTCGCGCGCTTCATCTCTTGGGCGATTTCCTGGGAATAGACGGTGATCTGGCCGCGGCCGCGGCGCTTGGAACGATAAAGCGCCGTATCGGCGCTCTTCAGCAGGTCTTCAAAGACCTCGCCGGCAAAAGGATAGACGGCAAAGCCGAACGAAGCGGAAAGGCGGACGTTGCGATCGCCGAGATCGAAGGGCGCCGACAGCACCTCTTTCAACATCTGCCCGACTTTCTCCGCACCCTTGCGCTCGAAGACGAGCGGCAGGACGAAAGCGAATTCGTCGTTCTCGGAGCGAATGATTGTCGCGCCTTCAGGTGCACAGGCTTGCAGCCGATGGGCAACCTGGCAGAGGATCTCGTCGCCGGCTCGCGGGCCGAACAGATCGTTGATCGGTTTGAACCCATCGATATTGGCAAGACCGATGGTAAAGGGAGCGGGATCGCTGGCGCGCTCTTCAGCCAGATCGCAAACGGTCTTGCGGAGTTGGCGCGCGTTGCCGAGCCCGGTCAACAGATCGACCGAGCCGCCGATAGCCGGAGCCTCCCTGCCGATGCGATGATAGGGAGTTTCGCCCGACATCATCGGCCAAGCCCCTGGATCTCAAAAGAACCCGCCCGTCCGTGCCGGTCGGCCGACAAGGCAAGCCGGTCCGCGAAGCGGCGGTGCGCTTCCGGCGAAGTTCCGACGTTGACGGCTGTGGGGCTGCGATGCATTCCGGAGGGGCTCTACACTTTTTGGCAATACGGTGCAGAAGATCGCAATCGGGGGTTAACAATCCGATATCGCCTCGCTCCAAGATCTGCCATCGACATCCCCAATTCTAGCGAGTTGACACGAATTCCGTTCAACCTGCCGTTCGCATGGCCATTACCGGCATGAATTTTCGCAGCACGGCCTCGATCATGTCGGGGCTAACCGGCTTCATGATGTGATCATCCATGCCCGACCTCTTGCACTGCTCCAGATCGATATCGAGGGCCTGAGCGGTCACGGCGATGATTGGCGTTCTGTCGTTTCTCGCCTTTTCCGCTGTTCGAATGGCAACGGTCGCATCGAAGCCGTTCATGACAGGCATGGACACATCCATGAGGACCAGTGCCGGCTGAAGCTCATGCCAGAGTTCGACGGCCTCGCGACCGTTGGCAGCAATGCGATGGGAGACGCCGAGCCCTTCCAGGATCTGCGTGAAGACGAACTGGTTGATCTGGTTGTCTTCGGCAACGAGGACGTCGACCTGTGAAACCGGCACGGACGCTGTGCCCTCGTCCTCAAACGAGATCGACCAGTCCGATTGTAGGAGCGGCGAGGCCTGCGGGCGCTCGGCACAAACACGGAAAACCTCGGTCAGAACAGCGGCAGCATCCTGATCGGATTCGACGGTAACGACCGGGCAATTGCGCCAGGCCACCGGAATATGCTGCCCATCCGGAAAAGCACCATCCAGCAGCAGAATGTCGAGCTTCACGCCGGCGCTTTCGGCGGCCATGCCGAAGGCGGTCAACTCATCGAGGTTGCGCACCGCACAGGCTTCAAGGCCCGAGCCGCGCAGACGCGCAACCAGCCGATCTTCCGTCAGCCGATCGGCAGAGGCAAGCAGAACGCGCAAACCGCGCGCCGGAAGGGTCTCGATCATCGAGCCCGCCTCGACCAGTTGCTGTACGTTCAGCGCGCGGAACGGATCGTAGAAATTCTGGGCCGGCGCAAAAATGCTGTAGTCGTTGATCTGGAGACCGCCGGAGGGAGCGGAACCATCCTCGGAGCCATTGTACCAGCCGGCGATATCCGTCACGTCGCTCATGCAGGTCACGACGAAATGGCGGCCTGGCATGCCAACGCGATACTTGCGGGTGAGAACCCAGAGGTCGCTGCCATCAGCGCGGACAATATGTTCCGCTTCCGAATGCGGCTTGCCGGTTTCAAGCACGCGCCGATCGGAGTGCTCGAAACGTTCGGCAAGTTCGCTGTCGACCAGATCCCAGGCCGAACGACCGAGGATCGCGTCCTGCGAGAGATCGTGAATTAGGCAGAACGCCTTGTTGACCGCGATGTAGTTGAGGTTGCGATCCTTGACGCAGATCGGATTGGGCTGGACATCCAGGATCTCTTCGGTCAGTTCGACCCGCTCGAGGTCCGTCTGCAACTGCTCGTCACGCTTCCTCTGGTCGGAGACATCGGTGATCGAAAGGATGCCGATACCGTTGGAAAGACGACGCTTGCGCATGGAAACCCAGCGCGTGCGGCCGGCGCGCTCGACATTCTCGTAGCGCTCGCGCCAGTGCAGCGCCATATGCTCGGCAATCCAGTCTTCGCGGTTCGTCCGACGACGGCTGTTTTCGGGAACTGTGCCGGGGCGAACTCCGGTGTCGTAGACGGCGCCGAGGAAATCGCGCAATCGCGTTCCCGGCAACAGCATCTCGGAGGGAACGGGGAAGTACTGCAGCATGGTGCGGCTGGCAAAGAGGATGGTGTCGTCCCGGCCGCAGACAACCATCGCTGAGCCGAGCGCATCGCAGCTCGACTCAAGAATGATCCTGTTGATGTCCGCGCCGTTCGGCGCCCCATCGTTCATTGCGCTGTCCTCACTCGCCCCCTGCGGCGGTTTCATTTCGGGACATGCTGGGATGGCCTTGGAAGGCGTCTCTTCGAGCGGGGGTGACACGACGTCCAGCAACGCCGCGGTGCTCCAAAGACAAAACCCGTGATCATTCAGGTTGTTGTGGAAAATCGCAGCAGAATATTAAGGGGCAATTAAATCTCCGTCTCATTTTTTGGTGCACCAATGGGTTGCACAACCAAAGCCCAATAATAGAAGGCACGAGGCGGGGACAGAGCTGTATTTCCACTTCCGTTCCGTCGCCGAATCCGGGAAAATAGAGCATGGCCATCAAGCAGCTCTCCGAGACCCTCATCAATCAGATCGCCGCCGGCGAAGTCATCGAACGCCCGGCCAGTGCCGCCAAGGAACTGATCGAAAACGCGCTCGATGCCGGTGCGACCCGGATCGAAATCGCCACCGCCGGTGGCGGCAAGACGTTGCTGCGCGTCACCGACAACGGCGCGGGCATGCAGCCGGCCGATCTGGAGCTGGCGGTCAGGCGGCACTGCACGTCGAAGCTCGACGACAACCTGTTCGATATCCGCACACTCGGCTTTCGCGGCGAGGCTCTGCCGTCGATCGGATCGGTCTCCCGGCTTTCGATCACCACTCGAACGGCAGGCGCTAGCGAGGGTGCCGTCATTTCCATTGCCGGCGGCAGGACGGACCCCGTCCGCCCGTCGCCCGCCAATACCGGCACGGTCGTCGAAGTCCGCGACCTGTTCTTTGCGACCCCCGCCCGGCTCAAATTCATGAAGTCGGAAAAGGCCGAGGCCTCGGCGATCTCGGATGTGGTGCGTCGCATGGCGATCGCCTTTCCGAAGGTGCGTTTCGTGCTGTCGGGATCTGACCGGACGACGCTGGAGTTTCCGGCGACGGGCGACGACCGGCTCGCCCGCATGGCGCAGGTGCTCGGCAAGGATTTCCGCGACAACGCCATCGAGATCGATGCCGAGCGCGAGGACATTCAGCTGACCGGCTTTGCCGGGGTGCCGACCTACAACCGCGGCAACTCGCTGCAGCAATATGTTTTCGTCAACGGCCGTCCGGTTCAGGACAAGCAACTGCTTTCCGCCATTCGGGCAGCCTATTCCGAAACGATCCCGCATGGCCGCTATCCCGTGGCGGTGCTGTCGATCGCGCTCGACCCGGCACTCGTCGACGTCAACGTGCATCCGGCGAAATCGGATGTTCGCTTCCGCGATCCGGGCCTCATCCGCGGGTTGATCATCGGTGCCATCCGCGAGGCCCTGGCCCGCGAGGGTGACCGGGCATCGACGACCGGAGCGAGCGGAATGATGCAGGCGTTCCGCGCCGAGCAGTTCCGGCCGCGTCAGCCCTGGAGCGCGGAAACCTCGCCCTACCGGCCGACGCATTTCGAGACCATCGTGCGCGGCCTGTCCGAGACGCCGCAGGCAAGCTTTTCTGCCTTCTCCGCACCCTCGGCCCGCACGGCGTCGCCTTTGGCAGAGCCTGACCGGACCGTTGCGGACGCGCTGGCGCCGCAATCGTTTCCACTCGGCGCCGTGCGCGCCCAGCTTCACGAAAACTATATCGTCGCGCAGACGCAGGACGGCCTTGTCATCGTCGACCAGCACGCCGCCCACGAACGTCTCGTCTTCGAAACCATGCGAACGGCGCTGCATTCGAAGCCTGTCGCCGCCCAGGCGCTGCTGATCCCGGAAATCGTCGATCTTTCCGAAGACGATTGCGACCGGCTGATGACGCATGCGGAAGAACTGGGTCGCCTCGGCCTCGGCATCGAGCGCTTCGGACCTGGCGCCATCGCAGTGCGGGAAACGCCGGCCATGCTGGGCGAGATGGATGCCGCCGGCCTCGTGCGCCAGCTCGCCGACGAGATTGCCGAATGGGACACGGCCAACGGGCTCGCCAGCCGGCTTGAATATCTCGCCGCGACCATGGCCTGCCATGGATCCGTCCGCTCCGGCCGCCGCATGCGGACTGAGGAAATGAACGCACTGTTGCGCCAGATGGAAGCAACGCCGGGCTCTGGCCAATGCAATCACGGCCGGCCGACCTATATCGAGCTGAAGCTCTCCGACATCGAGCGACTGTTCGGCAGGAGCTGATGCCGGGAGCGGTCCGGCGCGGCGAAATGCACTGGCATTTTACCGGGCGTCGGGCTAGATCAGACAGCAGACCACGAAGACGGAACAGGCCCAGAAAATGATGAACCGGTTTGAAGGAAGCGCCTCGCGCGAAGCGAAGGTCCGTTATCTCGACGGCGACTTTCAGATCGTCCTTGCTGGCTCGCATGTCATCTGCGCGATGACGGGCAAGACCATTCCCGTGGACGAACTGCGCTACTGGAGCGTTGCCCGTCAGCAGCCCTATGTCGACGCGGAAGCCTCGCTCGAAGCGGAAAAGCGCGCAGGCGCCCTGCCGAACCAGCGCCGCTAACGTTTTCCGTCAGGAGGGCCTTCCCATGGCTCCGCTGGCGACAAAAACGCTCTAACGGCCAAATCCAGCCTTACTTCTGTTCCGCTTCCCGCAGCTTGCGGGTGCGCGCGGCCGACAGCGCGGTTGTCACGATCTTTGCCGGTGCCGACGGATCGTCGAAGTGCACGTCGATTTCGATCACCCGGCTTGCCCGAGCCAGTTCCGCTGCCCGGCCGTGGCCGGGCTCCAGGCGAACCATGTCCTTGGCCGTGGTCACGAGCGTGCAGCCGAGTGCTGCGGCCCGGTCGAGAAGGTCCGATATCTCGTCCTCTGAGAAATGATGATGGTCGGGGAAGCTGCGGGTTTCCTCGATGACGGCGCCGGTTTCCCGTACGGTGCGATAGAATTTTTCCGGGTCGGCGATACCGGCCCAGGCCAACACTCTCACGCCGTTCAGCGAGCCGTCGTCGAGCCGCACGACCTCCGCCTGGTAGACCTGCTTGCCGGCCCGGGCGGCGCGACGGATCAAGGCATCCGCCTCGGCGCCGTTGCCGATCTTCAACAGCGCGGTCGCATGGCGCAACTGATTGGAAATCGGCGCGCGCACCGGGCCTGACGGCACGAGGTAACCGTTGCCGATGCCGCGGCGGGAATCGATGACGAGCAGCGCAAAATCGAAGGCCAGCCGCGCGCTCTGGAAACCATCGTCCATGATGATGATATCGACGCCTTCGGCCACCAGCCGGCGGGCACCATCGACGCGGCGACGGCACACAACCGTCAGCGCCTCGCGCGCCAGCAACAACGGCTCGTCGCCAACATCGCGTGCCCTGTGGTGTTCAGGCTCGACGATCGTCGTCACATCAAGCGAACCGCCATAGCCGCGGCTGAGGAAACCCGGCTTCAGGCCTTTGGCCCTGACGGCGCGCGCAAGCGCGATCGCCGTCGGCGTCTTGCCGGCGCCGCCGACCGTGAAATTGCCGATGCAGATGATCGGGACCGGAACGGACGCTCGGCGAGCGCGGTCCATGCGCAGGCCGGCGATACGTCCATAGATCCAGGAAAACGGCCACAAAGCCCGCGCACGCCAATCCGCCTTTGTCCACCAGAACGGCGGCGCTTCCGATACCATCTTTGTTTCCGTGGCCCCGTCTGGTCCTTCCGGGAAGGACGATGCACATCTTGGCTGCCGCTGGCCAAAACCGGCGACGGCGTAACTGCCGACAAAAAACGTCAGAACGCGGAAAAAGGCAAGCGGCACAAGACAATGCCTGTTGCGTCAGACTTGTCGTCTAGCTGAGGTCCCGGCTTTCCACAGCAAGGCCGGCTGCTTTCCAATCCGGGAACCCGCTCTCAAGCCGGCGGACGGTAAAGCCGTTGCCTTGCAGAACCCTCACCGCGTCAAACGACAAGGCGCAGTAAGGCCCGCGGCAATAGGCGACGATCTCGCCTCCTTCAGGCAGTTCGGCAAGGCGTCGTTCGAGTTCCGCAATCGGAATATTGATCGCACCGGGAAGATGACCCGACAAAAATTCGTCCTGCGGCCGCACATCCAGCAGCGTGACGTCCCCTCCCCGCATCCGCAGCAGCAACTCTTCGCGCGAAATCGCCTCGAGGCGGTCCGGTCGGTCGAGGCGATCGGCGACGAGTTCGCGGATCTGAGCGCGATTGTGCTCGGCATATTGACGCAGGGCCGAGAGCAGGCCGATCACCGGGCCGGCACCCAGCCGATAAAGCACGCGCTTGCCATCCCGCCGGGTCTCGACAAAACCGGCGCGGCGCAACTGCTGCAGATGCTGCGACGCGTTGGCGATGCTCAGGCCGGCGAGCTCAGCAAGACGCTCCACCGAGCGCTCGCCCTGGGCGATATGCTCGAGCAGGAGCAGGCGCTGGGGGCTCGCAAGCGTGCGGGCAAGCTCGGCAAATTCCTCGAAGATATGGAGTTGAAGGTCGGTCATTGACAGAAGCCTAGCATTTCTCCATGACTCATTCAATTACTCAATTGAATGATGCTTTGACTTGTCAGATGACAGATCGAACGCCCGCATGTGCGCGATCTGTCGATGCAGCGGCCATGAAGATGATGTGAGAGGATACGAATATGGAAAAGGATCTGGTGTTGCAGGCCATCCTGATCGGGATCGGTGCGACTGCGGTCATGGATCTCTGGGCGGTGGCGGTGAAACGTTTGCTCGGCATACCTTCCCTGGACTACGGCATGGTGGGCCGCTGGATCGGACATTTTCCGCAGGGCCGCTTCCTGCACCAGCGTATCGCAGCAGCGGCACCCGTCCGTAGCGAGCGGCTGATCGGCTGGACTGCACATTATGCGATCGGCGTAGTCTTCGCCGGACTTCTGTTGCTGATCTGGGGGACTGACTGGGCGGAGCGGCCGACGCTTGTCCCGGCACTCATTGTCGGCCTCGCGACCGTGGTCGCACCGTTCTTCCTGATGCAGCCGGGTATGGGCGCGGGCATCGCGGCCTCGAAAACGCCGAGCCCCAACATTGCCCGCCTGCGCAGCCTGCTCGCACATGCGGCATTCGGCTTCGGGCTCTATCTCTCGGCGTTGGCTTTATCGGTCCTCTGGCGATCATAGGACCATGCTTGAAACTCGTGAGAGCGGCAACGAAGGAAATACAGCTCGGCAAAACCTAGAGAACGGCTTCAAGCTCGGTGATATCAGCCAGGCAATGGTCAGAGGCATCGGCGAGCGATTGGCGCGAGCCGGTGCCCGTCAGCACTGCGACGGTCATGCCGACGCCGGCGTTGCGGCCCATGTGCATGTCGTGATTGTTGTCGCCGACGACCACGACCTGCTGCGGATCAAGCCCCGTCGCGGCACAGAAGCCGAGCACCATGCCGGGCTCGGGCTTGACACCGTAGCCGCTGTCGTAGCCGGCGACGTAATGCAGATAGCCGTCGAAACCAAAGCGTCTGGCGGTTTCGCGGATCGAGCGCTCGTTGTCGCTGGATGCGACACCCAGGCGATAGCCCTTGGCATGCAGACCGGCGAAGAACGACCCGAGGTCGGTGACCGGTACCGCGTACTCGGCAGAACGGGCAAACAACCCGTCAAGCAGCGTCGTCAACGCTTCCACGGTAAACGGCGCACCGGCGGTGACGAACCCGGTCGAGATCTCGACGGTGTTGCCGGCGGCAAGCAGGCTGTCGGGCAACACATGGCCGGTGTCCGGATCCATGCCGCCGGCCTTGAGCAGGGTGCGGGCCAGGCCCTCGTCGCCCTTGGCTGCGATCTTCGCCAGTTCGTAGTTCACCGGCACCCAGCTCTTGGCGTAGTCGAGCAGCGTTCCGTCCTTGTCGAACAGGATACCGGCGATGGCTGTCGGTGCGCTCATGGTGATCTTGCGTCTCCCGGTGTGGTCAGATGTCGTTGCGCGGTTCGAGCCGCGCCTTGACGACGAGCGGATTGATATAGGGCTCGAGCCCCTTCATCGTCGCCGACAGCGCTCCGCGCATCTCTTGCACGGTTTCGAGGCCGGCATCGATCATCGAACGACGCATGTCGTCGTTGGCGAGCAGGTAGTTGACGCCCTTTGCCAGCATCTCGGTATCGCGGACGATCTTGGCGCTGCCGTTCTTGGCGAGCATCTGGTAGGTCTCGCGGAAATTCTGGACGTTGCCACCCGAAAGAACGGCGCAGCCGAGCATTGCCGGCTCCAGCGGATTCTGCCCGCCTTCGGCAAACAGCGAGCGTCCGACAAAGGCCACCTCGGTCAGGCGCAGATAGAGCCCCATCTCGCCGATCGTGTCGCCAAGGAAAATATCGACGTCTGATGTCAGCGGATCGCGACGGGTGCGACGCGCAACTTTCAGCCCCTTGGCCGTTAGCGCCGCCTCGATCGCATCGCTGCGCTCGGGGTGCCGCGGCACGACGATGGTCAACAGACCGGTGCGCTCCTTGAGGGCACGATGCACGACGCCGGCAGCATTTTCCTCGCCGTCGAAGGTCGAGATCGCCGCCCAGGTTTTGCGCGTGCCGATCTGCTGGCGATATTCCTTCAACGCCTGCGGGTCGTGCGGCGGCGCGTCGGTATCGACCTTCAGGTTACCCGATACCATTACCGGCAGAGCACCGAGCGTGCGAAACCGCTCGGCATCGACATCCGATTGGGCGATGACGAGCGCGAGGTTCTCAAACAGTGCATCGGCGAGCGCCGGCCGTTTCTTCCAGCGGGCGAATGTGCGGTCGGACAGGCGGCCGTTGACCAGAACCTGCGGGATATGGCGTCGCCCAAGTTCCAGGATGGTCATCGGCCAGATCTCGGATTCGGCGATGATGGCCAGATCCGGCTGCCAGTATTCGAGGAAACGATTGACCGCCGGCTTGAAATCGAGCGGCACGTATTGGTGAATGACCGCCTCGCCCAGACGCCCAGCCGCGACCCGCGCCGACGTCTTCGTGCCGGTCGTCAGCACGACATTGATACCGCGGCGATGGATTTCCTTGATCAGCGGGATGACCGCATTGGTCTCTCCGACGCTTGCAGCGTGGAACCAGACGAGCGGACCTTGCGGACGCGGCACGCTGGCATGGCCGTAACGCTCGCGGCGGCGCGCCGGGTCCTCCTTGCCCTTCGCAGCGCGCAGGGCAAGATAGGACCACACGAACGGATAGATCGCCGAACCAATCCAGCGATAGCTGGAGAGCGCCAGCCGGGCGCGAAAGCTGCTCATGGCCTCAATCCCCAGCCCAATGGAAAGCTCGGGCGAAGGTCAGACGCAGCGCGCGCGCGGGAACGCGCCACGCATGCCCAAGGCATCGGCATCAATCGTTTTCCGGATCGAGCAGGCGATGCATGTGAACGATGAAATAACGCATATGGGCGTTGTCGACGGTCATATGGGCCTTCGACTTCCAGGCAATGTGGGCGCTTTCGTAGTCAGGATAAATGCCGACGATATCGAGCTTGTCCAGGTCACGGAAATGAACATCGGTGAGTGTGGTCAGTTCACCACCAAAGACCAAATGCAGACGTTGTTTCTTCTCGGAGTCGTGAGCCATTGGAGTTCCATTTTTTTTAGGGTATGGGCGTTGGTTTGCGGCATTCGGCCAGAAAGGTCAATGGCCCTCAAGGGTCCTTGAGGCAGCAAGCAATCCCGGCAACGTCGCCTTCGACGCCGCGCAAAGAAGCCCATGAACGACATTGGGGCGATTGTAGGACAGGGCCCGAGATTCAAGCGTATTGAGCGCCCCGCCCGCCCTTTCGAGGATGAGGTCGGCGGCGGCGAGATCCCAGTCATGTGAGTTCTTCTTGACCACCGTGCCGTCGATCCGCCCGTCCGCAACCATTGCCAGCCTGTAGGCGAGCGAAGGCACATGCGGTACCCGCACGATGCCGTTGCGATAGGACGGTGCTAGGGCCGAGACGACGTCTTCGGCGACCGCCACATGCAGCGCTTCGCCATCGTGGACGTCGCGCACGCGAATGCCCGCACCGTTCTTCAGCGCCGGACCATCCACGGTTGCCTGAAACAGCTCGTCGAGCGCCGGCGCATAGAGCACACCGGCAACCGGCAGGCCACGGTGGACGACAGCGACGCTGACGCACCAGAGATCCTTGCCGGCGATGAAGGCGCGGGTACCGTCGATCGGGTCGATGACGAAGACCGTTTCGCGGGTGAGACGGCTCTCATCGTCGTCCGTCTCTTCCGACAGCCAGCCGTAGTGCGGCCGGGCGCCCAGCAGGCGGTCCCTAAGGATGTCGTTGGCGGCGATATCGGCCTCGCTGACCGGCGAACGCCCCTCGTTTTTCCAGCGCACATCGGGCTCGTTCCGAAAGTAAGTCAAAGCCGTTTCGCCGGCGGCGATCGCGGCGGAAAGGATCAGATCCAGATCCTCCTTCCACGTCGCGATCGATGGTGCTTTGTCTGACATTCAAATCCTTATGCGTCGGCATACGGCCGAACGTTTTTGTCATGGCATCGACGTCAGCAGCTCAGAGGCCGGCGAGCGTCATGCCTTCGATGGCGAGTGTCGGTGCGGCAACGCCGAACTTCCTGTCGATGTCGTCGGCCGGCGTGATCGCCATGAACATCTGCTTGAGGTTGGACGCGATCGTGACCTCGGACACGGCAAAAGTCAGCTCACCGTTCTCGATCCAGAAGCCTGAGGCGCCGCGGCTATATTCGCCGGTCACCATATTGACGCCCTGGCCGATCAGCTCGGTCACGTAGAAGCCGGTTCCGACACTGCGGATCAGGTCTTCGCGTGAAACCGAACCCGGTTCGAGCGCCAGGTTGGTGGAAGCCGGATTGACCGTCGGGCCGCCGCGCACGCCGCGGCCGTTGGTCTCAAGACCGAGTTCGCGCGCCGCGGAGGTCGACAGAAACCAATGGTTCAGCACGCCATCCTCGACCATCGTCAGCTTGGAGCCGCTGACGCCTTCGCCGTCGAACGGACGCGAAGAGGAGCCACGGACGATCAAGGGGTCGTCCGTCACCGACAGGCCGGCCTTCATGACCTGCTTGCCCATCATATCGCGCAGGAAACTGGTCTTGCGCGCGACGGATGCGCCGTTGATGGCGCCGGCGATATGCCCGACGAAGCCGCGCGCCATGCGCGGATCGAAAACAACAGTGACATTCCTGGCAGTCGGCACCTGGCGGGGGTTGATCCGCGCGACGGCACGCTCGCCCGCAAGCCGGCCGATTTCTTCGGCAGCACGCAATTCGTCGAAGTAGATGCGGCTGTCGTAGTCGTAGTCGCGCTCCATCTTCGTGCCTTCGCCGGCAATCGCGCTCACCGAACGGCCGAAGCGGGTCGCCATGTAGGAGCCGGAGAAACCATGCGAGGTCACGAGCACGAGCCCGCCCATGCCGGCGGAGGCACCTGCGCCGCTGGAGTTGGTGACACCAGACACCGCAAGGGCAGCCTCTTCCGCGGCGAGTGCCGCCTCGGTCAGGGCGTCCGTCGAAACTTCGCGATCGTCGAAAAGCTCGAGATCCGGGTAGCATTTCGCCAGCCGGTCCGGATCGGCAAGCGAAGCGAAGGGATCTTCGGGCGATGCCTTGGCCATCGCCACGGCCCGCTCGGCGAGCACCTTCAGGTCGAACCCGGGATTGGCCGAAACGCTGGCGACGCGGTTGCCGACAAAGACGCGCAGCGAGAAGTCGTCGCTTTCGGATGCTTCGGTTGCTTCGACCTTGCCGAGGCGAACCGAGACGGAACGGGAGCGCCCGCGAACGACGACGGCGTCAGCGGCGTCGGCACCTGCCTTGCGGGCAAGATCCACCAGTTCGGCGGCGCGTTTTTCGAGGGAGGCGGAATCGATCGTTTCTGACATGATGTGGCCTTTCATTCCTGCCCCATTTATTGTGCACTGAAGCATGCATCAAGGGCATTGGCATGATTCCCGCCCATACACTGCCCCATACACTGCAATGACACTCCCGCCGAAACCTCTGCCTGCCTGGGCAGGACGAGGCCATATCGAAAGCAATCAGCATGACGACGACCCCGATCATCTACTCCCAGGCGTTGATATTGCTCGGGGGCGCAGTCATCGCGGCGCCACTGTTCAAGCGTCTCGGGCTTGGCACGATCCTCGGCTATCTCGCGGCCGGGATCCTGATCGGCCCGGTTGCCCAGAGCATCACCGATGGCGAAGAGATCCTGCACGGTTCCGAACTCGGCGTCGTCTTCCTGCTCTTCATCATCGGGCTGGAACTGAAGCCGTCGCGGCTTTGGCAGCTGCGGCGCGACATCTTCGGTCTCGGCACGGCGCAAGTCCTCATCACCGGTGTGGTCCTGTCCTACGGGATCGCCCTGACCGGACTGCTCGATCATGCCGGAAGCATCGTCGCC
Organism: Ensifer sp. Root1252; assembly: GCF_001425885.1. Classification (NCBI taxonomy): domain Bacteria; kingdom Pseudomonadati; phylum Pseudomonadota; class Alphaproteobacteria; order Hyphomicrobiales; family Rhizobiaceae; genus Ensifer; species Ensifer sp. Root1252. The sequence continues at coordinate 85,676 of NZ_LMDT01000001.1, forward strand.
GGCTTCGGCTTAGCGCTGTCGTCCACGGCCTTTGCCATGCAGATTCTCGATGAGGGCAACGACCGCAATACGCGCTTCGGCCAACGCGCCTTCTCGATCCTTCTGCTGCAGGATCTGGCGATTGTCCCGCTGCTTGCGCTGATCCCGCTTCTGGCGGCGCAAGCGCCGGAGGATACGACGCCGCCACTCGAAGACTTTGCCATCGCCATCACAGCGGTTGCGGTCCTTGTGGCCGCAGGCCGCTATCTACTCAACCCACTGTTCCAGATCATCGCCCGAACCGGCGCGCGCGACGTGATGATTGCCGCCGCCCTGCTGGTGGTCATGGGAGCGGCAACGCTGATGCAGATGGCCGGCCTTTCCATGGCCATGGGCGCCTTCCTTGCCGGCGTGCTCCTGGCAGAATCCTCCTATCGCCATGAACTTGAGGCCGATATCGAGCCCTTTCGCGGCATCCTGCAAGCCCTGTTCTTCATGGCCGTGGGCCTGTCGCTGCAACTTGACGTGATCATCGACAATTACCTGGTGATCATTGTTGCCGTACCTCTGCTGATGCTGGTGAAGAGCTTCATCCTCTACTGGCTCTGCCGCCTGGCCGCCTCGCATCACAACGATGCGGTGCGCGTCAGCTTGCTCTTGCCGCAAGGCGGCGAATTCGGCTTCGTCCTGTTTACTGCTGGAGCGGTCGCTGGCGTCTTCTCGCCGGGCAGCGCATCGCTGCTCGTCGCCATCGTTACGCTTTCGATGGCGCTGACCCCGATCGCCTCCATGCTCGCCCCGCGCCTCATGCGCGAACAGGACGAGATGGCCGACGAAATGGAGGAGGACTTCGAAGGTGCTGATGCCGACGTGCTGATGATCGGCTTTTCGCGTTTCGGCCAGATCGCCGCGCAGATCCTGCTTGCCGGCGGTCGCGACGTGACGATCATCGACCACTCGGCCGCGCGTGTTCGCCAGGCGGCGACCTTCGGCTTCCGGATCTACTTCGGCGACGGCAACCGGCTCGACGTGCTGCGTGCCGCCGGCATCGAGCGGGCGAAGCTCATCGCCATCTGCACGCAAAAGAAGGAAACGACCGACCGGATCGTCGATCTGGTTCAGGCCGAATATCCGGACGCCCGTATCTTCGCGCGATCCTACGACCGGCTGCATACGCTCGAACTGAGGGCGAAGGGCGTCGACTACGAGCTGCGCGAAACCTTCGAGTCCGGCCTGCTCTTCGGTCGAAAGACGCTGGAGGCGCTGGGCGTCGGCAACGAAGAGGCGCTCGCCATCATGGACGATATCCGCAAGCGCGACGAGGCCCGCCTGGTGCTGCAGGAGGCAGAGGGCATCACCGCCGGGCGCGACATGCTGCATTCGCAGCCCGTGCGTCCCGAGCCGCTGGTCAAGCCCAAGCGCGACGTCGATCATTCCTCGGAAACGGGCGAGAGCATCCTGCCGGGATTGCCGGCTGACGAGCGGGAAAGCGCCTAGAACATTTCCAGGAAAAGGCGAAGCGGTTTTCCGTCAGGCAATGTGTTAAAATAGGGAGATAGAGCGTTTCTGCGGCTCTGTCGCTCTAACAGAAACGGCGACCGGCCGACAGCCTTATCCGGAGACGCCGGCCACCTTCATTCGCTCCTCAAGCGTCCGCTTGAACTGATCCTTGATGCCGGCGGTCGCCGCCAGGACTTCCTTTGCGCGCAGAAAATCCATCACCCGATAGCGGCCGACATCCGGCCGCAGCAGGATATCCGGCGCACCTTCCTTCAGTTTCATGGCGATGATCGACTGCATCATCAGCTGGCTGGCGCCGAACAGGCTGTCGATGCGGCTGGGGATCGTCTCGCCATCACCGTCCGGGCCGCCGACGACATCGACGCCGACGACGATCTCAGCAAGGCCGCGAAGATGATCGAAGGGGATGGGATTGTAGATGCCGCCATCGATCATCACCCGGCCGTCGATCTTGACCGGCATGAAGACCGCAGGCAGGGCTGCGGACGCCGCCAGCGCCTTCTGCAGGTCGCCTGTCGCGCAGATGTGCTCGGTCTGGCCATAGTAGTCGGTAACGACAACTTTGAGCGGAATATCCAGTTCTGAAAACGTCGCGGGGATGGCTTCGGGCAGGAACGCCTTCAAGACGCGCTCGATGTTGAACTGACCGAAACGAAAGCCGTTGGTCATCGCTTCCGACCAGCTAGCCGGTCGCAACTGCCACAGGCGATTGACGACCTCGCGGCGGTGGCCAACCGTCGCAAGCGTGTGTTCCCGGATTTCCTTGCCGCTGAGGCCCGCCGCCATACCGGCGCCCATGATGGCGCCGATCGACGAGCCGGCGATGACAACAGGGCGAATGCCCAACTCGTCGAAAGCCTCGATGACATGGATATGGGCGAGCCCGCGGGCACCGCCGCCGCCAAGCGCCAGCGCGACCGACGGTTCGCTCGCGCTGACCGGCGAAATATCCGCGGTGGAAACGTCCTGCTTCATCGACCTGCACCTCAGTTCAGCCGGCAGTCTAACTTTGCAAGCGAATCAAAAGTGTGACGTCAGACGCCACGGAAGCGGTAGAAATGCATGCGTGTATCGCCGAACACCCTGACGTCCAGCCGCTCGAAAACGGCTGTTGGCGCAGGCTGAACGTCGGCACGCTCCTCCAGCACGACAAGGGCATTCGGAACCAGCCAATTGCCGAGAGCCGCCGACGCCAACGCCTTCTCTCCCAATCCCATCGCGTAGGGTGGATCTGCAAAGACCAGGTGGAACGGCTCCATCGTGCCGACGGAACCGAGGCTGGTCGCATCCCTGCGGAAGACCTTGGCGCGACCTTGCAGGCCGAACGCCTCGATATTGTTCTGCAGGAGACCCCTGCCCTCGACGCCCTGTTCGACGAAGAGTGCCTGACGGCACCCCCGCGACAGGGCCTCGAGGCCCACGGCTCCGGTGCCGGCAAAAAGATCCAGCACCCGGGTGCCATCGAGAGCCTCCGGATACGAATGGCTCAGGATGTTGAACAGGCTTTCGCGCGTCCGGTCGGTGGTCGGACGGATATCATTCGACTTGGGCGTAGCCAGACTGCGGCCACGGAACTCTCCGCCGACAATGCGCACGACCGCTTAGTTTCCTCTGCCGCGCGGCTTGCCGCCGGCCGGGCGCCCACCGCCACCGGGACGGCCGCCACCACCGGGCCTGCCGCCGCCGCCAGCCGGTTTTCCGCCACCGGGCTTGCCGCCACGCGGACCACCCGAGCGTTCACCAAAGGATTTGCCGCCGGATGGCTTGCCACCGAAGGACTTACCGCGAGGCTTATCGCCGAACGGGCGGTCACCGCCTTCGCGGCGTGGCGGACGATCGCCCTCGGCGCGCGGGGTTCTCGGCTTGTCGGAATAGCTGCGCGGACCACCTTCGGCGCGGGCAGGCCGATCGCCACGTGGGCGGTCGCCATCTTCGCGACGTGCAGGCCGGTCGCCTTCAGCGCGCGGGAACCGCGGCTTGTCGGAGAAGCTGCGCGGTCCTCCTTCTGAACGGGCCGGCCGATCGCCGCCTTCGCGACGCGGGGGACGATCACCGTGATCGCGCGACCTGCGGTCTCCGGCATCGCCCGACTTGCGCCGGCCGAAGCCGCCATCACGGCCTTCATCCTTGCCGCGGCGTGCGGGTTCGCTGGCGCTGATCCATTCGCCCTCTTCATCCCGGCGCTTGACCGGTGCGGCGGAAGCCGGACGGTCGAAGTCCCTGGGCGCACCGCCCTTGCGGTCGGGATCGAACTTGCCGGATGACTTCGTCGCAAATCCATCCTTCGTGCGGCCGTAGCGTTTGGTCTTCGGAGCGCCATCCGGGCGCTCGCGACGGGCCGGCGTTGCCGAGGCATCGCCTTCAGCGGACTTCGGCTTCTTCTCGGCCAGCGGACGCGCACCGGGCGCCATCCACACATTGGCCGTGCGGGCGCGTTGCGCCGGCGTGCGCTTCGGCCGATCCTCGAACTTGGCGTCGCCGCGCTCTTCGCGGGGGCCACCCTTGCCGCGGGGACCTTCCTTACCACGCGGCCCATCCTTGCCACGGCCACCGTCGCGGCGGTCGTCACGACGGGTATCAAGACGGGAAAGCGCGCGCTCGCGCTTGTCTTCCGGCTTTTCCCAGCGGTTGGCACGCTCGGGCTTGCGGGTGTCGGAGGCTTCGCCTTCCGGCGCTTCGCCAGGAAGGGTTGCCGACTGATCGTTGTAGAGCGGCGCGTCGAAGTTCGCCTTGGCGTCTTCGATCAGGCGCGGGCCGAGCTGGTCGCGCAGCGTCCGGCCACGGATTTCCTGCACATGGCCTTCCGGCAATTCGCCGAGCTGGAACGGGCCGTAGGAGATACGGATAAGGCGGTTGACGTCGAGCCCGAGCGCGCCGAGCACGTTCTTGATCTCACGGTTCTTGCCTTCGCGCAGACCCATCGTGATCCAGACGTTCGAACCCTGCACACGGTCGAGCGTCGCTTCGATGCCGCCGTAAAGCACGCCGTCGACGGCAATGCCGTCCTTCAGCTTGTCCAGTTCGTCCTGGTCGATTTCGCCATGGGCGCGCACGCGGTAGCGGCGCAGCCAGCCGGTCGACGGAAGTTCGAGCACGCGGGCAAGCCCGCCGTCGTTGGTCAAAAGCAGCAGGCCTTCGGTGTTGATGTCGAGGCGGCCGATCGATAGAACGCGCGGCAGCTCGTCCGGCAGGTTGTCAAAGACCGTCGGGCGGCCCTCCGGGTCGGCATTGGTGGTCACCAGTCCGGCCGGCTTGTGGTAGAGCCACAGACGGGTGCGCTCGATGCCGCGGATCGGATTTCCGTCGACTTCGATGCTGTCGGCCAGTGTCGCGTTGACAACAGGCGTGTCGAGAATGACGCCGTTGAGCTTCACCCGACCTTCCATGATCATGCGTTCGATATCGCGGCGCGAGGCAACGCCGGCGCGCGCCAGGATTTTGGAGATGCGCTGCGGCTCGTCGCTGCTTGCGGCGGCGGGCTTCGGGCCTGCCTTGGGCGGCCGCGAGGCACCGGCTTCAGGCGCTGCCGCCTTCTTGCCAGCGAATTGAGGTTTCTTGTCCCGGCCAGCGGGCTTGCCGCCAGGCCGCGTGGGCTTGTCTTTGGATGTCATTTGTGTTGCCTGCCTTTTGCGGCTGTCCTATCAGGTCGGAGCCCGTGGGTTAAGAGAAATTATTGTTTGAGCGATGGCTGATACGACACGCTTCATGGATGCGGCCCTCGAAGAGGCCAAAAAGGCGGGCCAACGTGGCGAGGTGCCGATCGGCGCCGTCGTCGTTTTCAACGGCGAGATCATCGCGCGCGCCGGAAACCGAACCCGCGAACTCAACGATATCACCGCCCATGCCGAGGTCGTTGCGATCCGCGAAGCGTCCATGGTGCTCAACGACGAACGGCTGACGGGCGCCGACCTCTATGTCACCCTGGAGCCCTGCACCATGTGCGCGGCAGCGATTTCCTTTGCCCGCATCCGTCGCCTCTACTACGGCGCCGAAGACCCCAAGGGTGGCGCGGTCGATAGCGGCGTGCGCTTTTACGGCTCGCCGACATGCCACCACGTGCCCGATGTCTATTCCGGGCTTGCCGAGCGCGAAGCCGCTGACATTCTCAGGGATTTTTTTGCCGGGAAACGCTAAGTGAGCGAACTCTCAGCCGGCTGCGAAAGACTCTAGCGCCGCACCCGCAAGCCGGTAGCGCGTCCACTCCGACATCGGTTCGGCGCCGACGGCTTCGTAAACGCGGATTGCCGGCTCGTTCCAATCGAGCACGCTCCATTCGAAACGACCACAGCCTTCCTCGACGGCGATCTTGGCGAGATGCTTCAACAGCATCTTGCCCGCGCCGGAGCCGCGGCAATCCGGCGTTACGTAGAGGTCTTCGAGATAAAGCCCCTTGCGCGCCTGCCAGGTGGAGTAGTTGTAGAACCACATGGCAAAGCCAGCCGGCTTTCCGTCCTTCTCGCAGATCACCGCACGGGTGAGCGCATCCGGGCCAAAGAGCGAGGCCTGCAACTGCTCGACCGTCGCCTCGACTTCGTCGGGCGCCTTCTCGTAGGTGGCCAGTTCTGTGATGAAGCGCAGGATGGTTTCCGCGTCTTCCGGTCGCGCGTCGCGAATGCTGATCGTCATGGTTTAAAAGGGCCAGTACCACTTGCTGCCGGAATTCTTGATCTGCGCTTCCTTCTTGCGGCGGCGCTCCTTGAGCTTTTCCGGCTCACCAAGGTCGGCTTCCGAAGCTTCCGGAAGGCGGCGGTATTCGAGCGGCGGATCGCTCAGGAAGCGGCGCTTGTCGGCGTAGGCACCCATCTCGATCTTGCGCGCGTCGCGATAGGCTTGCTGCTGCTCCTTGGCCGAAAGGCGGCGGCCATTGGCGCTGGCCTTTGCGAGTGGCGAGACGTAGTTTGGGTTGTCCTTGTTGGCGTCGGCTTCTTCGCGCAGACGGTTGCGCGCCTCTTCCGGAGATTCGACCCACTCCGGATTGGCTTCGCGACTGGCGAGCGACTTCTGCGGCTCCACGAGGGCGGTCTGCTGGCCGGTAGGCGGCAGCACCAGGCCGGGGCGCGGCTGGTACTTGACCGGATCACGCTTCGTCGGGGTAAAGCTCACAGCGCTTCCGAGATCGTCGATCAACTGCTCGCCAGCCGATTTGTCGGTGCCGTAGGTCGGACCGCCGATGCAGCCGGAAAGTACCAGGCCGCTCGTCATAATGGCGGCAACGCTAGCAAACAGTCGCAACTCTCGCGTCATTTCCATGAAATTCCTTCTAGCCGGCCACCGTCACGTGCGCGGCCACTCAGCGCCATGGCGGATAAATCCGCCAAATTTCGGGCAGGTTTTACCGGATGAATGCGGTAAGCGCAATTCATCCGGTAAATGATCCCTTAAGCCTTGAAGCCAAGTTCCCGCAGGGCGGCGGCATCGCGGGCAGACACCTCAGGGTAGAGTGCATCCGAACCGACATCGGTCGTGATCCGCCAGGAGCGGGCGCACTTGCGGCCAACGGCGGCCTCCGGAACGACGCCAACCTTGGCGACCTCAGGCAGACGGAAGGCGTCGGCAGGGCCCTCGCCCGCCTCGACGGTGATCGCCGACGTGATGCAGATCTCGGCGAAGTCTTCGCCTTCGAGCGCCTTCAACAGCTCCGGATCGGCGATGTAGACGACGGGAGCCGCCTCCAGCGACGAGCCGATACGCTTCTCGCGACGCTCGATTTCAAGCGCCCCGGTCACGACCGTGCGCACCGCGCGGATCTTTTCCCACTTCGCCTCGAGGGCGTCGTTCTTCCATTCCGCCGGGATCGCCGGGAACTGCTCGAGATGGACCGAGACAGCGTCAGGCTTGCGCGACAGCCATGCTTCTTCGCAGGTGAAGGGCAGCATCGGCGCGAGCCACAGCACCAGGCAATCGAACAGCTTGCGGATCACCGCAAGCGCCGACCGGCGACGAAGGCTCGACGGTGCGTCGCAATAGAGCGCATCCTTGCGCACGTCGAAATAGAACGCGGAGAGTTCGACGTTCGAGAAATCGATCAGAGCGCGGGCGATCCTCTTGAAGTCGAACGCGTCATAACCTTCACGAACGACCTGGTCGAGTTCGGCCAGGCGATGCAGCATCAGTTTTTCCAGCTCGGGCAGCTCGGCGTGGGCGACTTCCTCGCCCTTGTCGTGCGCCAGCGTGCCCAGCATCCAGCGGATGGTATTGCGCAGCTTGCGATAGGCGTCGATGTTGGTCTGGATGATCGTCTTGCCGAGGCGCTGATCTTCCCAATAGTCCGTCGTCATCACCCAGAGGCGCAGGATGTCGGCGCCGGCATCCTTCATCACTTCCTGCGGCGTGACGGTGTTGCCCTTCGACTTCGACATCTTCTCGCCCTTCTCATCCATGGTGAAACCATGAGTGACAACGGCGTTGTAGGGCGCACGGCCGCGCGTTGCGCAGGATTCGAGCAGCGACGAATGGAACCAGCCGCGGTGCTGGTCGGAGCCTTCGAGATAGACGTCAGCCGGCCACTTCAGATCCGGACGATCTTCGAGCGTGAAGGTATGCGTCGAGCCTGAATCGAACCAGACGTCGAGAATGTCCATGACCTGGTGCCACTTCTCGTGGTCGTGGTCATTACCGAGGAAGCGATCCTTGGCACCTTCGGCGAACCAGGCATCGGCGCCTTCCTGCTCGAAGGCTTCGAGAATGCGGGCGTTGACGGCCTCATCGACAAGGATCTCGCCCTGCTCGTCGGCAAAGATCGCGATCGGAACGCCCCAGGCACGCTGGCGCGAGAGCACCCAGTCCGGACGTCCCTCGATCATCGCACGCAGGCGGTTCTGGCCGGCGCCGGGGACGAAGCGGGTATCGTCGATGGCCGACAGGGCGCGCGAGCGCAGCGTCGTGCCGTCGCCGAAGCCCTTGTCCATGTAGACGAACCACTGCGGCGTGTTGCGGAAGATCACCGGCTTCTTGGAACGCCAGGAATGCGGATAGGAATGCTTCAGACGGCCGCGGGCAAACAGCGCGTGACGGGCGATCAGCGCCTTGATGACGCGATCATTGGCATCGCCCTTCTTGCCCTTGTCGTCGAGCACGCGGCCGGCGCCACCTTCGGCGTCCGGGCCGAAGCCATGGGCGTCGGCGGTGAAATAACCGGCGTCGTCGACGGTGAACGGAATTGCCGAGGAGATGCCGCGGGCTTCAAGCGCGCGGGCATTGTCCATCCAGGCGTCAAAGTCCTCGCGGCCGTGGCTCGGCGCCGTGTGCACGAAGCCGGTGCCGGCGTCGTCGGTGACATGGTCGCCATCGAGCAACGGCACCTTGAACGCGTAACCGCCACCCAGCCCATGCAGCGGATGGGCGCAGGTGACGGCGGCCAGTTCAGCGCCCTCGATGTCGCGGACGAAATTGAAGGTGAGCTTCGCCTTGGCGGCGGACTCGTCTGCCAGACGTTTGGCGAAGATCAGCTTTTCGCCGGGCTGCGGACCGAAATCGTTCTCTGCAGTCGCAACCTCGTAGAGACCATAGGCGTAACGCGAGGAGAAGGCGATGGCGCGGTTGCCGGGGATCGTCCAGGGTGTGGTCGTCCAGATCACGACGAAGGTGCCTGCAAGATCTGCCGAGCCTTCGGTGACCGGGAACTTCACCCAGATCATGTCGCTTTCGACGTCGGCATATTCGACTTCGGCTTCGGCCAGCGCCGTGCGCTCGACGACCGACCACATCACCGGCTTGGAGCCGCGATAGAGCTGCCCCATCTTGGCGATTTTCATCAGTTCGCCGGCGATGCGGGCTTCGGCGTGGAAGTTCATCGTCGTATAGGGGTTGTCGAAGTCGCCCTCAATGCCGAGGCGCTTGAACTCTTCCGCCTGGATCTGGATCCAGCCCGCAGCGAAGTCGCGGCATTCCTTGCGGAACTCGTTAACCGGGACCTCGTCCTTGTTCTGGCCCTTCTCGCGATACTTCTCCTCGATCTTCCATTCGATCGGCAGGCCGTGGCAATCCCAGCCCGGCACGTAGTTGGCGTCGAAGCCGCGCATCTGGAACGAGCGGTTGATGACGTCCTTGAGGATCTTGTTCAGCGCATGGCCGATATGGATGTTGCCGTTGGCGTAGGGAGGGCCGTCATGCAGCACGAATTTCTCGCGACCGGCGGCCGAGGCACGCAGCTTCTTGTAGAGACCCATCTTCTGCCAGCGGGAAACCGTTTCGGGCTCCTTCTGCGGCAGGCCGGCACGCATCGGAAACTCCGTCTGCGGCAGATAGAGGGTGGAGGAATAGTCGATCTTCTCAGCGGTATCTGTCATGGTCTTTGCAATCGTCTTTTCCGCGCGGATCATCGCGCATGCGAAAGGGTTCGGTATCCGGCGCATAACCCTGAAATCGGGATCGATTTTCGGAAAAGGATCATGCGCAGCTTCAAAGTGTTCGAGCTACCTTAGCGTGTCCAAGAGACGCGCGGCGCTCCAGAGATGACTGAGGCGTTGGAAACGCCGAAATCCCGGACCTTCCGGCGGCCTAGTGCGCGCGGAAAGCCGGGCCAATAATTCGCTGATCGATGGTCAGTCGACGGTGCCGGGTCATGGTGGCCGGTTGTTTAAGGCGTTTTCGGCCTTTTGAAAAGGTCCGCCGCTTCGGCGCGACGGATTTCTTTAGGCGAAGTTGATCCGGCGATCGATATCGCTCAAGGGCGTGACGCCGGAGAGCAACGCCCTCGCCTCGTCTTCGTCCTTTCGGATCTGCGCCACCAGCGGGTCGAGCCCGTCGAACTTCAGCTCGTCGCGCAGGTGGCCGAAGAACGAAACCGAACAGACCTCGCCGTAGAGATCGCCGGAAAAATCGAAGACGAAGGTTTCAAGCAACGCCTCGCCGTCGCTGTCGACGGTCGGACGCCGGCCAAAGCTGGCAACGCCATCATAGAGCGAGCCGTCAGCCCGGCGGAAGCGCACGGCATAGATGCCGGTTCTAAGTTCGACCTCGGGCGGTAGACGCATGTTGGCCGTGGGATAGCCGAGGGTCCGCCCGAGTTTTTTGCCGTCGATTACTTCGGCCTCGACCGTGTAGCGATAGCCGAGCAAGCCGGCCGCGTGAGAAACGTCGCCCTGGCCGAGCAGCGAGCGAATGAAGCTCGAGGAGATCACCGAGGCATTCTCATCGCGGAAGGCGTCGACCAGGGTGACGCCGAAGCCGTTTTCGCCGCCCGCCGCCATCAGAAAGGCGGGACCGCCTTCGCGCCCCTTGCCGAAATGGAAATCGAACCCGGTGACCACATGCGAGGCATGCAGCCACTCCAGGAGCACCCGATGGATGAAATCGGACGCGGAAAGTTCGGAGAAGGTGCGATCGAACGGGTATTCGATGACGGCGCCAAACCCCATGCCTTCGAGGATACGGGCTTTCAGCGGTGCGGGCGTCAGCCGGAAGACCGGCGTGTCTGGCCGAAAGACCGTGCGCGGATGCGGCTCGAAGGTCAACACCAGTGCGGGAACGCCGCGTGCCGCGGCTTCTTCCAGCGCTCGCTCCAGCACGGATTGGTGGCCGCGGTGAACACCGTCGAAATTGCCGATGGCGACAACGCCGCCACGCAGACGCTCGGGCAGCGGGTCGCGGGTTTCGTTGCGATGAAAAACCGTCATCTCGATCTTCCCGTCAGGCGAGCCTGGGCATCCACCACTTCGGCGAAGCACCTTCCTTCCTCAGGAAGGCAGTAAGCTTCGCCTCGTCGGTGCGGCTTTCGTTCATGTATTCTTGCGCGTGAATACCGGCACTGATGTAAAGCAGATCGAAGCCGGCATCCTGGGCGCCCTTGACATCGGTCGGCATACCGTCGCCGACGGCGATGACACGCGACAGATCGAGTGGACCGCGAACGGCCTTGGCTTCCGTCAGCGCGGCACGGTAGATGGAGATATAGGGCTTTCCGGCGATCCGGGCTTCGCCGCCGAGCTCCTCGTAAAGCTTGGCGATGGCGCCGGCACAGGGGATCAGCCGGTGGCCGCGCTCGACCACCAGGTCCGGATTGGCGCAGATGAACGGGATCTTGCGCTTGGCAAGTCCGGTCAGCGTCGCGCGATAGTGCTCCGGCGTTTCGGTTTCATCGTCGTAGAAGCCGGCGCAGACGACGGTCTCTGCATCTTCCGACGAGACGATCTCGGTGCCGAGCCCTTCGAGCAACGGCAGATCGCGTTCGGCGCCGATGAAGAAAATCTTCTTGTCGGCTGCGGCGATCAAGGTGCGGGTCACATCGCCCGACGTGACGATGCGATCATAGGCTTCATCGGGAACGCCCAGCCCGCGGATCTGTACCTTGACGCTGGGGCTTGGCCGGGGAGAATTGGTGATGAGGACAACCGTAAGCCCTGCTGCACGCGCTTCCGCCAGGGCCTCGCAGGCCGACGCAAACGCCTGAACGCCGTTGTGGAGAACACCCCAGACGTCACAGAGCACGACGTCATAGCGCCCTGCGATTTCCCGAAAACTGTTGATCCTTGCGGCCATGCGGGCTTCCTGCAAACTCGGTTTCCGGCTTGCATGGCAAGGAAGGGCCGAGAATACAAGCCTCGCGCCTAGAAAATCGCCGCCATTCCCAAGGATTCGGCGCCCGCCCCTCCCTCATGCCGAGGAGACGGTCCACGGGACATCAGCGTCAGGGCCTGCCGACCCCGAGGCTCATGATAACAACCGGATCGGGCAGCGAGACCAGGCAAATCCTCGATATCGGATCTGCCCAAATTCCGACCGCTTCATGCAATAGGCAGGCAAACGTTCCGGCCCGGCCGCCGTTCGTTGCCTGTCATCAGCCGCCGATAATCATGTCGCCTGAAATTTTTTGAACGGCCAATCCTTGACTCGTCCCGGACCCAGCCTTATCTCGGCCTCGCTAGCACTCGACAAAAGAGAGTGCTAACACCCATCCATCGGGTCGTTGAGCGATCCGTAGTGTCATTTGATCGAGGGATTAGACTAATGGCAAGCACCAATTTCCGCCCGCTGCACGACCGCGTTGTCGTCCGCCGCGTCGAGTCTGAGGAAAAGACCAAGGGCGGCATCATCATTCCGGACACCGCTAAGGAAAAGCCGCAGGAAGGCGAAATCGTCGCTGTTGGCTCGGGCGCCCGTGACGAAAGCGGCAAGGTTGTTGCTCTCGACGTCAAGGCTGGCGACCGCGTTCTGTTCGGCAAGTGGTCGGGCACCGAAGTCAAGATCAACGGCGAAGACCTTCTCATCATGAAGGAAGCCGACATCATGGGCATCATCGGCTGATCTGCCGTCGTCCACACCTTTTCATGACAACCAATGGGCAATGAGCCCGGGAGTTTTCTCAAATGGCTGCAAAAGAAATCAAATTCGGCCGCACCGCGCGCGAAAAGATGCTGCGTGGCGTCGATATCCTCGCTGACGCCGTAAAGGTCACGCTCGGCCCGAAGGGCCGTAACGTCATCATCGACAAGTCCTTCGGCGCTCCGCGCATCACCAAGGACGGCGTATCAGTTGCCAAGGAAATCGAACTTGAAGACAAGTTCGAAAACATGGGCGCCCAGATGGTCCGCGAAGTTGCTTCGAAGACCAACGACATCGCCGGCGACGGCACCACGACTGCAACCGTTCTGGCCCAGGCGATCGTTCGCGAAGGCGCCAAGGCTGTTGCTGCCGGCATGAACCCGATGGACCTGAAGCGCGGCATCGACCTCGCTGTCACCGAAGTCGTCAAGGATCTCCAGGCCAAGGCCAAGAAGATCAACACTTCGGAAGAAGTCGCACAGGTCGGCACGATCTCGGCAAACGGCGAGCGTCAGATCGGCCTCGACATCGCAGAAGCGATGCAGAAGGTCGGCAACGAAGGCGTCATCACGGTTGAAGAAGCCAAGACCGCCGAAACCGAACTCGAAGTCGTCGAAGGCATGCAGTTCGACCGTGGCTACCTCAGCCCCTACTTCGTCACCAACCCGGAAAAGATGGTCGCTGACCTCGACGACGTCTTCGTTCTCCTCCACGAGAAGAAGCTCTCGAACCTCCAGGCCATGCTCCCGGTTCTCGAAGCTGTCGTTCAGACCGGCAAGCCGCTCCTCATCATCGCTGAAGACGTCGAAGGCGAAGCTCTTGCTACGCTCGTCGTCAACAAGCTGCGTGGCGGCCTGAAGATCGCTGCCGTCAAGGCTCCGGGCTTCGGCGATCGCCGCAAGGCCATGCTCGAAGACATCGCCATCCTGACCGGTGGTACCGTGATCTCCGAAGACCTCGGCATCAAGCTCGAAAACGTCACGCTCGACATGCTCGGCCGTGCGAAGAAGGTTTCGATCTCCAAGGAAAACACCACGATCGTCGACGGTGCTGGCCAGAAGAGCGACATCGAAGGCCGCGTTTCGCAGATCAAGGCTCAGATCGAAGAAACCACTTCTGACTACGACCGCGAAAAGCTGCAGGAACGTCTTGCCAAGCTCGCTGGCGGCGTTGCCGTAATCCGCGTTGGCGGCTCGACGGAAGTTGAAGTGAAGGAAAAGAAGGACCGCATCGACGACGCTCTCAACGCGACGCGCGCTGCTGTTCAGGAAGGCATCGTACCGGGCGGCGGCGTTGCCCTGCTGCGTTCTTCCGTCAAGATCACCGTCAAGGGTGTGAACGACGACCAGGAAGCCGGCATCAACATCGTTCGTCGCGCTCTGCAGGCTCCGGCCCGCCAGATCGCTGAGAACGCTGGTGACGAAGCTTCGATCGTTGTCGGCAAGATCCTCGACAAGGACCAGGACAACTTCGGCTACAACGCCCAGACCGGCGAATATGGCGACATGATTGCCATGGGCATCATCGACCCGGTCAAGGTTGTTCGCACCGCCCTTCAGGACGCGGCTTCGGTTGCTGGCCTTCTCGTTACGACGGAAGCCATGATCGCCGAACTGCCGAAGAAGGACTCGCCGGCGATGCCGGGCGGCATGGGCGGCATGGGCGGCATGGACATGATGTGATAGGGCGCCAGCCCAATCGCAGCATTGTCCATAAAGCTTTGCCCATGCACTAAGAGCGGTTCAGCGCGTCAAGCGCGCTGAACGGGCAGCATGGACATGATGTGATAGGGCGCCAGCCTTATCGCGGACCTGTTCAAGCAGATCCACGATGATCCATTCGGATCGGAAAGGGCGACCCTCGGGTCGCCCTTTCTCGTTTTTGCGATAATCCTGCGGTTGCATCTAACGTGCACGTCAAAGCTGTCCGCAGGAAAAATTACCCGGTAGCTGCGGCGGCACTAAAAAAGCGTTGAAGTCGAGAAAAAACGAACTATAACACCGCCCCAAGTGGACAGAGATTCACGAGAGACTGGATGGTGGGCCTAAAGCGAGCGAAAAATCGCTCAAACTTTTCATATTAACTGTGTGTCCAAGCTCTCTTTGAGAACATCACGCAAAGCATATAAGTATTTCATCGCAAATTAAGCCGGCCTTTCCTGCGAAATCATTTCGCTTGGCGAGCTACGTCACAGTTTCGTGACCTTTCCGTACAGAAAGACGCAAACGACTATCGTGCGTGTTCTTCCTGCTATGGGTCGATGGCTGGCGAGGGTTGTATATTGGGGATGGGCCTGCCTGGTGGGAAGACGACATTCGCCAGGGGTCGTGCTGGGGTAGACCGTGTTTAAGATCACGAGAACAAATTCAGTTCCCCTCGGTGTTCCGGGACAGATGCATTCCGGTCTCCCGCATCAGGAATTCCTGGAACAGTTCTGCGTTTCCGAAGGTTGGTCGGGCGACCTGTCGACGGGCCTGTTCCGGCTTGGCGAGAAGGCGTCCGCGATCCACGGTCTCAACGAGAGCGAATGCGGGCTGCTCAATTTCGTGCGCTGCTACGACCTCGCCGACCGCAACCACGTGCTCGAGCTTTTTGAGCAGGCGGCAACCACGTGTTCGTCCTTCTGCTTCTCGACGACGATCAGCCTCGAATCCGGCCACAAGCAGCCGGTGTTCTGCATCGGCGAATCCTCGGGCCTCGAAGAACGCTATTCCGGTACGATCCACGGCATCTTCTTCTTCCCGCGCTTCCTTGTCGAAGGTGCGGGAAAGATGCTTCTGCGCCAGTAGGTGCATTCCCGCCTACAGAGCGCTTCCGCGCTTAAACAAAGTCCCAAAAGCGTTCCAGCTCGTTGTCTTTACGCGTTTCCTGGTGGAAAATCGCATCGCACTTTTCCTGGAAATAGCCTCAATGATGTTTGCCGGGCCGCCGTGTCGTGCAGGCGGCGGCGACCGTCAGGCGGCCGCCACTTTCACCTTGCCCATGGCGAGACTTGAGATCGGTGCTGGTCTGCCGAGCAGGTAACCCTGCGCTTCGTCACAGCCTTCCGCCTGCAGGATATCGAGCTGCGTCTGCGTCTCGACGCCTTCGGCGAGAACAGGAACCGAGAGGCTCTGCCCGAGTGCGAGGATGGCGCGCACGATCGCCTTTGCCTGCGGACTTGCTTCCACCTCCCACATGAAGCTCTTGTCGAGCTTGATCTTGTCGAACGGGAAGGACCGCAGCGTCTCGAGCGACGAATAGCCGGTGCCGAAGTCGTCGATCGCGATGGTGACCCCAAGCTCCTTGATCTGGCGAAGGGTCAGGAGCGCGCGCTCCTTGTCGTCGATGATCGTCGATTCCGTGATTTCGAGTTCCAGCCGCTTCGGGTCGAGCCCGGTCTCGGAAATCACGTCCTCGACCAGGCTGACGATGTCACCATTGGCAAGCTGCACCGGCGAAAGATTGACGGCGATCTTGTGGGTGCTCTGCCAGCCCGCGGCTTCGCGGCAGGCCTCGCGCAGAACCCATTCGCCGATCGGCAGGATCGCGCCGCATTCTTCCGCCAGCGGAATGAACTCGTTCGGAGGCACCATACCGCGCTCGGGATGGTGCCAGCGCAGAAGCACCTCATAACCGATGACGTCACCTGACATCACCGACTTCTGGACCTGGTAGTGCAACGCCAACTGATTCTTCTCGATCGCATCCCACAGATCGTTGGCAAGGCTGCGGCGCTGGCGTGCAGCCTCATCCATCGACACTTCGTAGAAGCAGACGCTCTGGTTCAGCGCGGCCTTGGCGCGGTACATCGCAAGGTCGGCATTGTTGATCAGCGTGTCGGCCGTCTCGGCGTCCTGCGGATAGATCGCGACACCCATGCTGCCACCGGACTTCAACTCGAAGTCGCCGAAGCGCATTTCTTCATGCAGGCTTTTCTCGATGCGGCGGAGGAAGTCGTTGAGTTCGGACAATTCCTCGAAGCGCTTGACGGCCGCGAACTCGTCGCCGCCGAAGCGGGCCACGAACTCGCCCTCCTGCAACAGCGACTTCATCCGCTGGGCAATCGTCACCAACACGAAATCGCCGGCAGCATGGCCATGCAGGTCGTTGACTTCCTTGAACTTATTGAGGTCGAGACCGATCACCGCGACCTTGCGCGAGAACCAGGCGGCCGCATCGAGTTCCTCCTCTAGATAGCTGCTGAACTGCAGCCGGTTCGGGAGGCCCGTCAGGCTGTCATGGCGAGCGAGGAACGAAATCTGCTCCTCGCTGTCCAGGCGCTCGGTGATGTCCTCGTAGGTGCTGACCCAGCCGCCATCCGCGAGGGTGCGGTGCTTGGTCAGGATCGAGCGACCGTTCGGCAGCTTTTCGACGATGTCGCCACCGCCCTTGCCGACCATGTCGACGCGGTGCCTCTGATAGAGTTCTTCCGATTTCGCCCGGGCGATGACCGGATCGGAATAGGTTCGGGCAAAAACCTCGTCGAGGATCTGGCGGAACGTCAGGCCCTTTCCGGCCAGCGTCTCCGAGAAGCCGAAGATCTCGCGGCAGCGCCGGTTGGATAGCAGCAGGCGGTCGCCGCTGTCGAAGAGGCAGATGCCCTGCGACATGTTCTCAAGCGCAATGTCGAGATTCTTGCTCACTTCGGCGATGCGGTCGGCGTCGACCTTTTCCTTGGTGATGTCCTTGACGATCTTGATGAAGCCCGCATGCGTGCCATCCTCATGCAGGAACGGGTCGATCACGACATGCGCCCAGAAGCGCGTGCCATCCCTGCGATAGCGCCAGCCTACACACTCGAACTTGCCGTTGGCATAGGCTTCGTCGAGCGCCTGTTGCGGTACGCCTGCCCGCTGATCCTCGGGAGAATAGAAGCATCCGAAACTCTTGCCGACGATTTCGTCGGCAGTATAGCCCTTGTTGGCTTCGGCTCCGGCATTCCAGCTCGCGACGCGGCCTTTTGCGTCGAGCATGTAGATGGCGTAGTCCTTGACGCTTTTCACGAAGCGGGCGAATTCGCGCTCGGAGGCGGCGGCGGAAAGCTCGGCATGGTGCGCAAAGCCTGCGGCAAGCAAGACCATGGTTAGCAGGAAGAAAGCGGTTCCGGCGATGACGAAAGCAAGAAAATGCGGCTGTATCATCCCCTCGGGCGACGGCAGCAGCAAATCGGCTTCGATCGTCACCGCACCCATCGCCGTGAAGTGCAAGGCGACGATACCGAGCGTCATGAACAGCGTCGCCAGAATTTTGGCTTTCAACGGCCGATCGATGTGTGTGATGGCCCGCAAGGCGCCGATATCGAACAGGGAGCCGGCAAAGACGGAGGCGACGACGAGCGTCCAGTCCCAGCGGATGGTACCTGGAACATCGAGCGCCGCCATGCCGAGGAAGTGCATGCAGGCGACGCCGAAACCGAGGACGATGCCGCCGGCGATCCAGGCGACAGGTCCCTGCGCATAGGTCGCAATCAGCAGTGCCATCGTCGTCAGAACGACCGCGACGGCAAGCGACAGGGCCGTCAGATCGATCTGATAGCCGAGCACGACGCCTGGGTCGTAGGCAAGCATGGCGATGAAGTGGGTCGCCCAGATGCCGAAGCCACTGGCGATGCCGGCAGCCACGGCCCATATCGCCCGCGCCTTGCCTGCGGATGCGCGTCCTCGCTGAAGCAAGGTCACGGCACCGTAGCTCGACAGGAAGCAGATGAGGGCGGCGAGCACGACCAGCTTTGGGTCATGCTCGACCACGAGGCATGTAAGAACCTTGAACATCGCCAAACGCCTAAATGAAATTTCTGGTCCGGAAATGGAACGCCCACTTCCGGTTCATCGCTTCTGTTGGCGTCGTGCCGTTTAAGGAATTGTGAAAAGTCAGGTCGCAACGTCCGTTTCGAAACAGGACGTTGCTTTCGTCCTTAACGAAGGCTGAAATGCCAACGCCTTGTAGTTAAAGATTTCGAAGCGGCCCAATGACGCTGTGACGGTCACACCGCTAAAGCGCATCGGGGTCTCTACTGCATGTTTCCTTAAATCGTCTTCGATATAAGGATAAAAACATGCAGCAATTCAAAGTGCTACAGCGACCTTTGCGCGTCTAATAAGACGCGCGGCGCTGTAGAATTCGCTTGGTGCGCTTCAAGCCCCTGTTTTCGCCTGTCGATGTCGCAAATCCGCTACGCACTTTTGCGCGACAGGCTCTAAGCCTGGGCCAGAAGCGCCTTCAGATCCGATTGCGGATCGGCAATGACGGCCCTGTCCGGATGAATACCCGTCTCCAGCAGCTTCTTGCCGGTGACATAGGCCTTGGCGTCGTTGATCGCGTCGACGGCCAGAAGCTTGCCCTCGCGGAAATACCAGACCGAAACGCTGCCCTCGCGCTGGCCGGGGCGAACGATGGTTTCGTCGTGGCCGAGGCCAAAGCCGGCGATCTGCAACTTCACATCGTACTGGTCCGACCAGAACCAGGGCTTGGGCGCATAAGGCTCGACACCGCCGGCAATGACGGCGGCAACAGCCTCGGCCTGATCCACGGCGTTCTGAACCGATTCGAGGCGGATGCGCATGTTGCCCCAGGGCTGAACGGCGCAATCGCCCATCGCGAAAATCGCCGGGTCGGAGGTGCGGCCGTGGCTGTCGACGACGATGCCGCCGGCGGTTTCAAGACCGGCGTCGTGCGCCAGGTGGTCGTTGGCGGTCACGCCGATACCGACGATGACGAGGTCGACCGGAAGCACCGACCCGTCGGAAAGCTCGACGCCGGTAACGCGGCCATTCTCGCCAACCAGCCGGTTGAGCCCTGTTCCCTCGCGAATATCGACACCGCGCGATCGATGGATTTCTCGAACGATGCCTGACGTCGCCGCGGAGGCGACGCGTTGCAGGATGCGGTCGGCCATCTCGATGACCGTCACCTCAAGCCCGAGCGTTCGTGCAACGGCCGCGGCCTCAAGGCCGATATAGCCGCCGCCGACGACGAGCGCCCGCCTGCCCGGCTTCATCTCTTCAGCCAGCAGATCGGCATCCCTGAAGTCGCGGACGGTGAAAACGCCGTCGAGATCGCCGCCGACCGAGGCTGGCAACCGACGGGGGGTGGCGCCGGTTGCAAACGCGAGCGTCTCATAGTCGAGCGACGTGCCGTCGCTCAGCATCACGCGGCTGGCATCTCGGTCGAGATCCGTCACCGTGGTCGACAGCCTGATGTCGACATCATGCTCGCCGTACCAGGCTTCCGCCCGATAAAGCAGTCGATCAAGGCTCATCTCGCGAAGCAGGTATTTCTTGGAAAGTGGCGGACGCTGATAGGGCAGGCTTGCCTCGGACGCGACGATGGTGATCGGTCTTTCGTCCTTCAACGCCCGCAGTTTGGCGACCAACGCAAAGGCGGCCTGACCGCCACCGATAACAACAAGCTTTCCGGACACGCTCTCACCCGTCATTTATTCGTTTGTACAACAAGGCGTAGCCTTTCCGCCCGAGCCTCGTCAACTCGAACGACGGCCACGCCGGCCGATCGTCAGCCCTTGGCCGGGATCTCCATGCCCTTTTGCGCTGCCGGACGCGCCAGTCCTCGGTCGACCCAGGCCATCACATTCGGGAAGCTCTTGTAGTCGAGCACATCGGCGCCGCCATAGAATTTGCGCGCACCTTCGACCCAGGGATAGGTGGCGATGTCGGCGATCGTATACTCATCGCCCATCAGCCATTACCGCCCCTGGAGCCGCCCCTCCAGCACGCCCAGCAGCCGTTTCGATTCGTCGCGGTAGCGCTCCACCGGATAGATGTTGTTGGCGACCTTGTCGGCAGCGAATTTGAAGAAGTGACCGAACTGGCCGAGCATCGGGCCGACGCCGCCCATCTGGAACATCACCCAGCAGATCGCTTCATAACGCGCGGCCGCATCCGAAGGCAGAAGTTTCCCTGTCTTTTCCGCGAGATAGAGAAGGATCGCCCCAGACTCGAACAACCCGATCGCCTTGCCGCCAGGGCCGTGCGGATCGATGATCGCCGGAATGCGGCCATTGGGGTTGAGCGACAGGAATTCCGCCGATTTCTGGTCGTTGGTGTCGAACGAGATCCGGTGCGCCTCGTAGGGCAATCCCAGTTCTTCGAGCACAATGGAGATCTTCACGCCGTTCGGCGTCGGCAAGGAATAGAGCTGGGACGATGTCCGGGTTCTTCGCAGGCCAGCGCTTGGTGATCGGAAAGGCGGAAAGGTCGGCCATGGAATGCTCCTCGAAACGAATGGCGCGAACGGCACCCGCCGCTTGCGCCGCGCAGATACCAACCTGCGCTGCGCCCGGCAGAGCGCCTGAGCGGCGGTTCTTAAGTTTCAAAGCGCGTCGCGCACCGCCGAGAGAATGCGACCGACGATCGGGTCGCCGTCATGCGCCGGCTTGCGTGCACGCACCAGGCAGGCCTCCGACCGCAGTATGACGCCGTCGGCAAGGGTCTTCAGGTGGTTGGCATGCAGGGTCGAACCGGTCGAGGTGATGTCGACGATGATGTCGGCAGAGCCGGAGGCCGGCGCACCCTCGGTCGCTCCGAGGCTTTCGACGATGTGGTAGAGCTGGATGCCGTGGCTGCCGGAAAAGTGGTTCTGCGTCAGCCGCCAGTATTTGGTGGCAATCGCCAGCCGCCGCCCGTGGCGGGCGCGGAAGTCGGCGGCGACGTCGCCGAGGTCGGCCATGGTGTCGACGTCGTACCAGATCTCCGGAACGGCGACGACGACATCGGCATGGCCGAAGCCGAGGCGGGCGCAGAACTCGACGCGAGCGTCGGCATTGGCAAGCCCCTCGCGCACAAGGTCTTCTCCGGTGACGCCGAAATCGATCGAGCCGTTGCCGAGCTCGCGCGAAATCTCCGAGGCCGACAG
This sequence comes from Ensifer sp. Root1252, assembly GCF_001425885.1. Classification (NCBI taxonomy): domain Bacteria; kingdom Pseudomonadati; phylum Pseudomonadota; class Alphaproteobacteria; order Hyphomicrobiales; family Rhizobiaceae; genus Ensifer; species Ensifer sp. Root1252. Next base: position 107,291 of record NZ_LMDT01000001.1, read on the forward strand.
GAAGGCGATCTCGACATCGTCCCAGCCTTCGACACGGCCGCGATAGGAGCGGTCATTGCCGACGGCGACGATCTTCATGCCGGCGCGCTCGAAGATCGCCGAGGCGTCGTCCTTCATCCGCCCCTTGGACGGCAATGCGATGGTGATGGTCATGCGGCACCTCCGCTGGCGGCGATCGCCGCTTCGATCCGGTCGAGCCAGAGCGAGAAGCCGACGGCGGGAATATGTTCGCGCGCGCCAAGCAGGGTTAGGAGCCGGTCGAAGCGCCCGCCACCGGCAAGCACCGCCGGTGTCCCCTCGACTTCGACTTCGAAGACGAGGCCGGTATAATAGTCGAGCGGGCGGCCGAAGGCGGCACGATAGCGAATGACATCGACATCGGCGCCGATGCCGGCAAGCGCCGCCACGCGCGCGTCAAAACGCGCCAGCGCTCCATCGAGCGTCAATCCGGTCTTCTCGGCAAAGCGGAAGAGTGCGGCAGGCGCTTCGGCAAGCGGCATGTCGAGCGCCAGGAATTCACGCACGAGATCCAGCGTTTCCGGATCGAGCCGGGTATTCGCCAGTTCCATCTTTTCCTTCAGGCGGCGGGCGATGTCCTGCGGCGAGCGGCTGGCATTGGTGGAGTAGCCCGTCGCCTCCATGGTTTCGCCGATATGGGCGACAAGCCGCACCTCGTCATCGAGCATGCCGGCGATCGCCAGCCGCTCGACCTCGGGGCCAAAGACGCCGGCAGCCTTTGGATCGGCAAGCTCGGCAAGCAGCTTCTGCAGGTGCTTCTGGTCGCCGAAGGCATGGATCAGCCGCTTCTGCCAGCCGCCCGGCAGGCCACAGGCACCGACGACCGCTTCGAAGACCGACTGGTCGCCGAGCGTGACCGCCAGGCGCCGGCCAGGAAGACGATTGGCAACCACCCGCATGGCATTGCCGACCGCACGCGCGTCGGAGGCGGCGATATCGGTATCACCGAGATCTTCGATGCCGGCCTGATAGAATTCGTTGCCGCCTTCGCGGCGCTGACGAAACACTTCGCCGAGATAGGCATAACGCTTGGGCGTGCCGGTTGCCGTTTCGATGTGGCGAAGGCAGACGGGGATGGTGAATTCCGGCCGCAGACAGAGGCTCTCTCCGGTCTCACTCTCGGTCATGAAGATGCGGCGGCGAAGATCCTCGCCAGCCATGGCGAGAAACGGCTCCGCCGGTTGGATCACCGGTGTGTCGACCCGAAGCGTGCCGAGACTTTCGAACTCGGCAAGCAGATCTGCGGAGAAGGCGGGAAGGTTGATCAGAGGCATCGCCGTCAGCCTGCCCTTGCCCGGTCCTCGGCCTGTGCCGCGAGCATTTCACGCACCTTTTCGACAAGGTCGCCTGCGGGCACGGAGACCTGCGCCACCCGCGCCTCGCGCCATGCCGCATTGTCCTCGATTTCGCCCGACAAGCGCTTGCCCTCGATCAGATCCTTGATCTGCACCAGACCGGCGGCGCGCTCGTCGCCGCCCTGAATGATCGCGAGCGGCGCACCGCGACGGTCGGCGTATTTCAGCTGGTCGCCGAAGTTCTTCTTGTTGCCCTGGTACATCTCGGCGCGAATGCCGGCATGGCGGAGCTGCTGCACGAAGCGCTGGTAGTGGCCCATGCTGTCGATGTCACGGTCCATAACGCAGACGACGACCGGTGCCACGACGTCCGACGTGCCGAGCTTGCCAAGGTTCTTGAGCGCGGTCATCAGGCGCGAAACACCGATCGAGAAACCGGTGGCCGGCACCGGCTGGCCCATGAAGCGCGAGACGAGACCATCGTAACGTCCGCCGCCGCCGACCGAACCGAAGACGACCTTTTCGCCCTTCTCATTGGTGACGGCAAACTGCAACTCGGCCTCGAAAACCGGGCCGGTGTAATATTCGAGACCGCGAACGACCGAAGGGTCGATCTTGATGCGATCGGCCTCGTAGCCCGCGCTCACGACCAGGCTGCGGATGGTGTTGAGTTCCTCGACGCCCTCGCCGCCCTTGGCTGTGCCGGCAACGAGCGCTGCGAGTTCGGCGGCACTTTCGGCGTAGTCCTGGATGCCAACGAAGAACAGGACCTTGTCGATCTGCTCGCCGTTCAGACCGGCGCCCTTGGTGAAGTCGCCGCTCTCGTCCTTGCGGCCTTCGCCGAGCAGCAGGCGCACGCCTTCGGGACCGAACTTGTCGAGCTTGTCGATGGCGCGCAGCACCGTCAGGCGGGCATTCGCCTTGTCGTCGCCGCCGAGGCCAATCGCCTCCATGACGCCATCAAGAACCTTGCGGTTGTTGACCTGGATCACGTAGTCGCCGCGCTTGATGCCGAGCGCTTCCATCGTGTCGGCCATCATCATGCACATTTCGGCATCCGCCTGGACGCCGGCGGCACCGACCGTATCGGCATCGAACTGCATGAACTGGCGGAAGCGACCCGGGCCCGGCTTTTCGTTGCGGAAAACGTAGCCGGCGCGATAGGTGCGGAAGGGAAGCTGGATCTCGTTGAAGTTCTCGGCGACGTGACGGGCAAGCGGCGCCGTCAGGTCGTAGCGCAGCGACATCCACTGGTCGTCGTCATCCGTCAGCGAAAACACGCCCTCGTTCGGGCGGTCGCTGTCGGGCAGGAATTTTCCAAGCGCATCGGTGTATTCGAACAGCGGCGTTTCGACCGGATCGAAACCATAACGCTCATAGACTTCGCGGATCTTGACGATCATGTCGTCGGTGGCGCGAATATCGGCGGCCGAACGGTCGACAAAGCCACGCGGAAGGCGTGCCTTGAGCTTCTGCGGTTTCTTTTGTTTCTCGGTCATGGGGAGCATTCCGGACTGTCAGCGGGTTTCGAGCTTTCCCTATCGGATAGAGGCATGGGCGGCAAGGGTTAGCACGGCGCAAAGCGGCTCCAGGCGTGCGCGAAGGCAACGATCGGACCGGCAGCGTGCCGATCACGTCTTCTCTTTGCCACGGGCCATCCTAAGTAAAGGGCATGCGTTTTGCCGCCGTCATACTCCTGTTCGTTGCAGCCCTGTTCTCAGGCGCGCCTTCGGCGATGCTGCAGGCCCAGGACCTGGCGGCCGGTGCCGCACAAACCGCCGCCCATGACTCGTCGCAAAAGCAAGCCGTTCACGCTGGCCATGCGATCTCCTGCGAAGATATCCGGGCATGCAAGGACCACTCGAAAAAACAGGCGCATCCTTCGTCCTGTTCGGCCTGCATCGCGATCGAGCCAATTGCCTTGATGTTCGATCCGGCGACCACGACATCGTCGCGTCTGGCGGCAGCGACATATCCCGCATTGCACGCGATCACGATCGGGCCGCGCTCGCCACCACCCAAGTCGTTCCTGCTTGTGTGACCGTCATCGTGGCTCACCTTCGGGTGTATCGGCTGCGCTGACGAAACGAAATTCCATATGACCGGCCGCAACAACCGGCCGACATTTCGGCGATTGCACGGCGCTGCCTCAGTCGCGCGAGATGATAATGAGATGAAGAAGGAAACCATCATGTCTTTGAAAACGATCATAGCAGCCTCAGTCCTGATCGCGTCACTTTATGCTCCCGCTATGGCCCAGGACCACGGCAGCAGCATGCATCACGGATCGGCTGAGGCGGCGGCGCCGGCCGGCGACACCTCCGCCTCCAGCAAGGCTTTCGCCGAGGTCAACGCCCGCATGCACAAGGGCATGGACATCGCCTTTACCGGCAACGCCGATGTCGACTTCGTGCGGGGCATGATCGCCCATCATCAGGGCGCGATCGGCATGGCCAGGGTCGAACTCGAATACGGCAAGGACGAACAACTGCGCAAACTGGCGGAAGACATCATCAAGGCCCAGGAGGGCGAGATCCAGATGATGAAGGATTGGCTTGCCAAGAACGGTGGCTGAAGCCGTTCCTGGAAAGATGCAAATTCAGGGTTGCGGGCGCGTCAGCGCCCGCCGCATGTCCTCGACCGTCGCGCGGCAATGGCAGCCTTCGATGTGGTCGTTGACAAGCCCCATGGCCTGCATGAAGGCATAGATCGTCGTCGGGCCGACGAAGGTCCAGCCGCGCTTTTTCAGATCCTTGGAGATCAGCGTCGAGGTCGGAGTCGTCGGATTGGCGGCGATCGCTTCATAGCTGACAAATGCCGGCCGCTCGTCCGGGCCGGGTTCGTGCGACCAGAAATAGGCAGCAAGCGAACCAAACTCGGCTTTAAGCTCCTGGGCGCGCTTGGCGTTGTTGATGGTCGAGACGATTTTGCCGCGATGGCGCACGATGCCGGTATTGCCAAGGCAGCGCTCGATGTCAGCATCGCCGAAGGCGGCAACCGCATCGACGTCGAAGCCGGCGAAGGCGGCGCGAAAGGCCTCGCGCTTGCGCAGGATCGTCAGCCAGGAGAGGCCGGATTGAAACCCCTCCAGACAGATCTTCTCGAAGAGGCGCCGGTCATCGGTAACCGGCCGCCCCCATTCCTCGTCGTGATACCGTCTGTAGTCATCGAGATTGCTCTGCCAGGCGCAACGCCCAAGGCCGTCTTCGCCAATCATTATGCCCTTGGTCGTCATTACCAGCCCCGTTTCATCGTGCTCTTCCGCATTTACCATTCACAAACCAGATTCCTAAAGCGACGGATAACCCTACCCAAAGCTTTATCGGCGCTTCCTCCCTTTCGCGGGCTGCCGTTTACCATTCCGTGGCGCCGCGATGACACGATCGCCCCATTGCCAAGGCGCATGCCGTCCGTCCTGGAGACCCGTTCTCCGGCTGGCCGCGCCCCATTTTGATACGTTTCGGCGAAAGGTAGCGAGTCCGTCCGATGTTGAAAAAATCCCTTGTTGTAGCCGCATCCATCCTCACCCTCGTCGCCGGCCAGGCGCAGGCCCAGGACCGGTACCAGAACCGGCCGCCGGTGATCGTCAGCCCAGACCTGACCGCCCCGTGGGTGATGCAGCTCGGCGGCCAGCCGCAACAGGCGCGCCGGGTCATCTACCGCCAGCAGATACCGACCACCACCCGAAAACAGTATTATCAGGGCCTGACCGTGAAGCCGCAGGCAAAACGCCGCGTCGGCGCCCCGCTGGTACAACCGGTCAACGCCACCCGCGCCCAGCGTCCCGTCAAGTCTAAGTTCGACCCGCAGTATCTGCCGCAGACAGTTGCCTACGACGGCAAGGAAAAGGCAGGCACGATCGTCATCGATACCAACAATCGTTTCCTCTACCTTGTCGCCGGTAATGGTCAGGCACGGCGCTACGGTGTCGGCGTCGGCAAGCCGGGGTTCGAATGGGCCGGCGCTCATAAGGTCACCCGCAAGGCGGAATGGCCGAGCTGGACGCCGCCGACGGAAATGATCTCGCGCGAAGCCGCCAAGGGGCACTACCTGCCGGCCCGCATGGACGGCGGCCCGGAAAATCCGCTTGGCGCACGCGCCATGTATCTCGGCTCGACGCTTTACCGCATCCACGGCACCAATGCGCCCTGGACGATCGGTTACGCGGTCTCCTCAGGCTGCATCCGCATGCGCAACGAGGACGTCGTCGATCTCTATGAACGGGTGAATGTCGGCACCAAGGTTATCGTCATATAATTGGCGCCGGACATAGAATATTTCCCTCTCCCCATACGTTTTGCTGTTGCCTGGTCGTGATCTTCAGGCAACAGACGGGCTTAAAGATACAAAATCCGTGACCATGTTCGGTCTATCGGATGTATCCCGGGCTTGAACTTCGGGCCAATTTGCATAGCCTTGATGTAACGAGGGCTTAGAGGGAATCGTATATGAAACGTCATGCCAGCAAATTGGTCGCGATCGCCATCGCGACCAGCGCTATTCTTGCCGCCGCCAATGCCCAGGCTTTCACGCCCGCGCCGACATCCGGAACCACTCCCAAGAGCAGTGATATCGTCCTTGTCGCGACGCAGAAAAAGCCGCCGAAGCAATTCTGGCGCACCAAGGTTCGCTTCAGCACCGACGAAGCCCCCGGCACGATCATTGTCGATACCAACAACAAGTTTCTCTACTACATCGACGGTCCGAACCGCGCGACCCGATACGGTATCGGCGTCGGTCGTGAAGGCTTCGGCTGGTCAGGCGTGGTGAAGGTGGGCCGCAAGGCTGAATGGCCGACCTGGACGCCGCCGGAAGAAATGCGCCGCCGCGAAGCCGCCAAGGGCCGCATCCTGCCGATCACGCAGGAAGGCGGCATCGACAACCCGCTCGGCGCGCGTGCCATGTATCTCTATAAGGGCGGCCGCGACACGATCTTCCGCATCCACGGCACCAACCAGCCGTGGACGATCGGCCAGAATATGTCTTCGGGCTGCATCCGCATGATGAATAACGACATCGAGCACCTCTACGACCGGGCCGACGTCGGCACCAAGGTGATCGTCATCGGACCCGGCAGCAAGACCGGCGATACCTACTTCAACGATCGCGGCGTCGATATCTTCCGCCAGATCTTTGGCGGCTGATACGCTCGCCAGAAATAGCCCAGAAAAACCAATGCCGGCGCCATCGCGCCGGCATTTTTCGTTTCACAATCCAGCCGGTTTCGCGCCGCCATAGGCCCAGTCGAGCAGTTCGACCGTGTGGACGATCGGGATCGCCGTGCCGGTCGCGATCTGGGTGATGCAGCCGATATTGCCGGTGGCGATCACGTCGGGCTTCGTCGCCGCGAGGTTCTTGACCTTGCGGTCCTTGAGCTTCTGCGAGATCTCCGGCTGCAGGATGTTGTAGGTGCCGGCCGAGCCGCAACAGAGATGGCCTTCTGCGGGATCGCGCACGACGAACCCCGCCTGTTTTAACAGTTGCTTCGGCGCCATGGTGATCTTCTGGCCGTGCTGCATGGAGCAGGCGGAATGATAGGTCACGGTCATGCCGCGCGGATCCTGCACTGGAAGATCCAGAGTCGACAGGTATTCGGTGATGTCCTTCGCCATGGCCGAGACCCTTGCTGCCTTTTCCGCATAGGCGGGGTCGAGGCGCAGCATGTGGCCATAATCCTTGATCGTCGTGCCGCAGCCGGATGCGGTGATGATGATCGCATCGAGACTACCTTCGTCTGCCACGCTCAGCCAGGCATCGACATTGCGCCGGGCCGCGTCGAGCGCCTGGCCCTCCCGCCCCATGTGATGCACCAGCGCGCCGCAACAGCCCTCGCCTGCCGAGACGACCACCTCTATGCCGAGACGGGTAAGGAGGCGGATGGTTGCCTCGTTGATCTCCGGCTTCAGTACCGGTTGCGCGCAACCGTTCAGCAGCGCAACGCGGCCGACGCGCTTGCCGCTGGCGGCATGGGTGCCCGTGATCGCGGTCGCCGAGGGCTCCGGCACCGCCTTCGGCGCCAGATCGAGCATCACTCCGAAGGTCTTGAGCGCCGCCACCTTTTTCAGAACCCTGGCAAAGGGCCTTCCGAAAGCGGCCGCCTTCAAGGCAAGGCGAAAACGCGAGGGATAGGGCAGGACTTGCGCCAGCACGGCGCGGGCCAGCCTATCCTTCAATGGCCGCTTGTAGGTCTTCTCTATATGAACACGGGCATGATCAACGAGATGCATGTAGTCGACGCCTGACGGACACGTGGTGGTGCAGGCGAGACAGGACAGACAGCGGTCGATATGCGTCACGGTTTCGGTGTCGGCCGGCCGACTGTTCTCCAGCATATCCTTGATGAGATAGATGCGGCCACGCGGGCTATCGAGCTCGTCGCCAAGCGTCACATAGGTGGGACAGGTGGCGGTGCAAAAACCGCAATGCACGCATTTGCGCAGGATGGCCTCGGATTCGGCCACATGCGGATCGGCAAGCTGCGCGGGCGTAAAGTTCGTTTGCAAGCGGCTACTCCAGTATCGGGGCTCTGCCCCTCACGCGCGTTGCGATCTCTGATCGCTTACCGCATTTCAAGCTCTTGTTTTCCCATGTCGCTGTCGCAAAACCGCTACACACTTTTGCGCCACACGGTTTAGATCATCCAGCTTTCCGGATTGCTGATCGGCTCCTCGCGAGCGGCGCGTTGCAGGCCGACGACACAGCGCACGACGATCCAGACCGCGGTGGCGATAAACCCTAAAAACCCGATCAGCAACACCATCAGCAGCGCCGAGATGAGACCGAACAACAGCGCAATCCAGAAGGTGCGGATCGCCCAAGTATAGTGTGTCTGGACCCAGGGCGCACCCTTGCCGCGGTTGAGATAAGCAAGCACGACGCCGATGACAGACGTGATCCCCACGGCGAAAGCGACGAGATAGAGCACATAAATGACCTGGACGTTGACCTTCCCGGGCTCCAGCCAGCGATCGGTCTCTCTGGGAGGCGGAGCCTGCGGACCATTGTCACTCATCGATACCTCCCTCTCTCGTCATTTCCCCGTGCCTCAGGAGACGGCCTGCATCCGGCCCGGATTGAAGATCCGCTGTGGATCGAACTTTTCCCGGACGCGCTCGCTCAACAGCGCCACCGGCGCGGGTTGCGGCTCGAACGATGGAATGGTCGCGCGAAAGCCGTCAGCTGCGCGAACGAGGCTCGCATGGCCGCCGCCAAGCGCCTTGATATAGCGGCGCACCAGCGCCGCCTCCGGATCGGCCTCCATGCGCAGCCACACAAGTCCGCCCTGCCAGTCATAAAAGGCATCGACACCCGTTTGCAGGCGCAACGCGGCAACCAGTTGGTGGCCGGCCGAAGGCGCAACCGAGACACGCCAGAGCGGGCGATCCGTGCCATCTGCATAGGGCTTCACATCGCGGATCTCCAACCAGAGCGCCGCCGTCTGCTCCGCATCGAGCCGCGATACCGGACCGAACTTTTCGAGCGCCTTCGACAGTTTTTCCGCGCGGATCGAGACCGAGGCCTGCAAGCCTTCCAGCCGAAGAACGGTTGCTGCGCCATCGGGCAGGCCGCCGGCGATGAACCGGCCGCGGACGCTCTCGGCCAGATGCGCCGCACCTGATACCTCGACCGTTTGCGCCATGGCTTCTGCCATCACGGCCGCCGCCTCGGCATCGTTCAAGCCCGAGACCACGACGGTTTCGCAGGCTGGCGGCTTCGGCAGCACGCGGAATGTCACCTCGGTCAGAATTCCAAGCGTTCCGTGCGAGCCCGCCAAAAGTTTTACCAGATCGAGGCCGGTGACGTTCTTCATCACCCGGCCGCCAGCCTTGATCGCGTCGCCCCTGCCATTGACGAAACGGACGCCGAGCAGGCTGTCGCGAGCGGCACCGGCGATGAGGCGCCTCGGCCCCGAGACATTGGCCGCGAAAACCCCGCCGATCGTCGGTTCGCCGGTCGTTGCAAAGATCGGGCGGTGGTCCATCGGTTCGAATGACAGCATCTGCCGGTTTTCGGCAAGGGCCGCCTCGACCTCGGCAAGCGGCGTCCCGGCGAGCGCGCTGACGGTCATTTCCGCCGGGTTGTAGCTGACAATACCTGAGAGACGGCGGGTGGACAGCACCCGGTCGGCGCGCACGGGGTTGCCGAGGCCGGAGCGCGTGCCGCCGCCGATGACGGTAAGCGACGCCCTTTCCGCGGCCATCGCCCGAACCACGGTTGCGATCCCCTCTTCGCTCGCAGGCTCGAAATGCACGATCATGCGGCGGGGCGTCCTTCGAGCGGAAAGACCTTGGACGGGTTCAGGATCCATTGTGGATCGAAGGCGGCGCGCGCCGCCATCTGCTGGTCCAGATCGGTCTGGGTGAACTGATGCAGCATGAGATCGCGTTTCTCGATACCGACGCCATGTTCGCCGGTCAGGCATCCGCCGGCATCGACGCAAAGCTTCAGGATGTCGTTGCCGGCGCTTTCGGCGCGTGCCGCATCATCGGGGTCGTTGATGTTGTAGAGGATCAGCGGATGCATGTTGCCGTCGCCGGCGTGAAAGACATTGGCGACGCGCAGACCGTAGGAAGCGACGATCTCGCCGGTGCGGCGCAGAACGTGGGAAAGCTGGCTGAGCGGCACGGTGCCGTCCATGCAGATATAGTCGGCGATGCGTCCGGTTGCGCCGAACGCCGATTTGCGGCCCTTCCAGATCAGCGCCGCCTCGAGCGCCGATTGGCTTTCCTTGATTGTGGTAACGCCGTGGCGCCGGGCAACGTCGATGATGCTTGCGAGCATCGCGTCCATCTCGGCCTCCGAGCCCTCCACCTCGACGATCAGTAGCGCCTCCACATCCAGCGGATAGCCGGCATGGGCAAAGGCTTCGCAGATCTCGATTGCCGGCTTGTCCATGAATTCCATGGCGACGGGGATGATGCCGGAACCGATGACGTCGGCGACGCAGGCGCCGGCGGCTTCAGAGGAGGCAAAGCCGAACAGCACCGGGCGGGCGCCCTCGGGCTTGGCGATCAGCCGCACGGTTGCCTCGGTAACGATGCCGAGCTGCCCCTCCGAGCCGCAGACAAGGCCGAGCAGATCGTAGCCGGCCGCATCGAACGCCTTGCCGCCGAGATCAATGATCGTGCCGTCGAACAGCACCATCTTCACGCCCAGCAGATTGTTGGTGGTGACGCCGTATTTCAGGCAATGGGCGCCGCCGGAATTCATGCCGATATTGCCGCCGATGGTGCAGGCAAGCTGCGAACTCGGATCCGGCGCGTAGAAGAAGCCATCGGCGGAAACGGCTTCGGAAATATTGAGATTGGTCACACCGGCCTGGACCGTCGCGGTGCGGTTGAAGAAGTCGATATCGAGGATGCGCGACATCTTCGAGAGGCCGATTACCACAGCGTCTTCCTGGGGGATGGCGCCGCCGGACAAAGAGGTGCCGGCGCCACGCGGCACGACGGGAATGCCGTAGCGGCTGCAATATTTAAGCACCGCTGCCACCTGTTCGGTCGTCTCGGGCAGGGCGACGGCAAGCGGCATGCGGCGATAGGCGATGAAGGCATCGGTCTCGAACGGCTTTAAGCCGCGCTCGTCGCTGATGAGGCAGCCTGATGGCAGCAGGTCTGCCAGGTCAGCAGCGATCTCGCGGCGCCGGGCGATGACGGCCGGCCTTGGCTGCAGAAAGCCGATCGTTTCCGCCATCAAATCCTCCGCCCATATGTCAATTGGTTCATTTTCTTTACCACTAGGATAGCCCCCTCGCAAATGCTATCGAGCTTTTCCATTTCGGAAACAATGGCAACGATTGATGACGAATTTAGGCGATCTTGAGATTTTTGCACGCGTCGTTTCCTCCGGCAGTATGTCGGCAGCAGGGCGGGCGCTCGGATTTTCCCCCGCGGTCATCTCCAAACGGATCAAGCGGCTGGAAGACCGGCTGGGCACGCGCCTGTTGCAGCGCACCACCCGGCAGATCTCGCTAACCGAGGCGGGCCAGGGCTTCTACGACCGCGTGCTCGGCATCCTCACGGGCATCGAAGAGGCGGAAGCCTATGCCTCAGGACGCTCGTCGCAGCCGCAGGGCGTGCTTCGCATTTCGGCGCCGACCTCCTTTGGCCGCATGCATATCGCGCCGCATCTGACCGGCTTCATGAAGGACCATCTGGATCTCAAGCTGCACATCGTGCTCACCGACGACTTTACCGATATCGTCGCCGAGGGCTTCGACATGGCCGTGCGCATCGGTGAGCTGACCGATTCGAGCCTGGTAGCGCGCAAGCTCGCGCCGGTCCGCAGGCTGCTCTGCGCCTCGCCGGACTACATTGCCAGCAACGGCGCCCCGAACGAGATTGGCGACCTCGCCCGGCATTTCTGCCTGCCCGCCCACAACAACGACAACTGGAAGCTCGAAGGGCCGGAGGGATCGCTCGTCTGGCACCCCGAAGGGCCGCTGGTGACCAATTCCTCTGAAATCGTCCGGGCGGCGGTGATCGCCGGCGCCGGCATCGCGCTCCGCTCCACCTGGGATATCGGCCCGGAGCTGCGCAGCGGCCAGCTGGTGCAGGTGCTGCCGCAATGGGAGGGCTCGAAGAACCTGACGCTATCGGCCGTCTACCCGAGCCGCCAGTTCCTGCCGGCCAAGGTGCGCCTGTTCATCGATTATCTCGCCGGCCTCTACGGGCCTGTCCCCTATTGGGAACGATAGGCGCTATTTGTGCTCGCCGTCGCCGTGATGGTGGCGGATGCGGCGAACGATGAGCCAGACGCCGGCGACCGCGAAGGGCACGGCAAGTCCGGTCAACAGACCGGGATCGATCGGCAGCTCATGGCTGACCGCCTTGGCGAGATAGCCGAACAGACCGACGACGTAATAGGAGATCGCGGCAACCGACAGACCCTCGACAGTCTGCTGCAGCCGCAGCTGCAACTTCGCGCGCCGATCCATCGAGTTCAAAAGGGCGCTGTTCTGCCGCTCCAGTTCGACATCGACCCAACTGCGCAGGAGCGCGGTGGCGCGGGCGAGCTTGCGCGACAGGTTCGCCTGCCGCTCCTCCACCGACTGGCAGGTGCGCATTGCCGGCGCCAGCCGACGCTCGAGAAAGGTGCCGATCGTCTCGTAGCCGGGGACCGCCGTCTCGGCCAGGGTGCGGATGCGCTCCTGGACGATGCCGTAATAGGCGCGGCTGGCGCCGAAGCGATAGAGGCTGAGTGCAGCACCCGCCTCCAGATCGGCCGCAAGCCGGGTGATCTCCGCCAGCATGTCGTCCGCCTCTTCGCGGACGTTCTCCTTCATGCGCTGAGTGATCGCCGTCAGGCCGTCTTCGGTGCGGCGGATCTCCGGCGACAGTGATTGCGCCAACGGCAGGCCGACCATCGCCAGCGTCCGATAGGTTTCGATATCGAGCAGACGCTGGATCAACGCGCCGGTGCCGGCCTCGGTCATGCCGCGGTCGATCACCAGGATCTGCGTCAGACCGTCACCGTTCTGGCGAAAGTCAGTGACGAGGATCGCCTGGCCGTTCTTCGTCTCGCTGTAACAGAGGCTGGTCGGGTCGAAAGCCTTGATCGCCTCGCGGGTCTCCGGTGAGTCCGCGCGGATCTCGAGGCGGATGCCCGAAATGAGCGAGCCGGGCGGCGAAAAGCCGTCGCCGAATGGGTGGATCGCCACCTCGCCACCGAAATGCTCCGGCGCCGGGCCGTCCCAAAAATAGGTCGAAAATTCCGTATGCCGTTCCCAGCGCAGCGTGCCCTGCCCCCAGGCCATGGCATGATGGTTGGCATCGCGTCCAGGCGGCGCAATGCCACGCGAACGCGACAATTCCGACAGAACGGCGTGGTCGACGATCGAGCCGCCCTCGGTCATGAAGGCGAGCTGAAAGATCACGCGCGGCGTCGCCACCAGGGCGTAAGGCCGCGAATGGACCTCGCCCAGCGCCTGCGCTCGCATCGGCGCGACCGGAAATGCAAAACTTCCCTTTGCCATGAAGCGCTTTATCCCCCTCACGCGTTCATCATGACTCTCTTATCAACCGAATGAGCAAAAGCAAAAGGACGCATTGCCGCAGTTTGACTTTTGTCAGGGCGGCCAAAGTGGACAAGGAAATTGACCAGTTGGCTGCCGATGCCTAGATTGCGGCGCATGGGAGACCCAAGCGTGACCGAAGACCAGATCGACCTCTATGCCCGCATCAGCCACAGCCGCACGGCGGACGAGGTTGTCCAACAGATCGAGCTTCTCATCCTCGAAGGCATCCTGCGCGACGGCGACAGGCTGCCGGGCGAACGGGAACTGTCGAAGCGTTTCGACGTGTCGCGGCCGATCCTGCGCGAAGCGTTGAAGGAACTGGAGGCGCGCGGCCTCGTCGAGAGCCGCCACGGCGGCGGTACCTTCGTTGCCGATGTCGTCGGCGAAGTCTTCTCCAAGCCGCTGATCGAGCTGATCGGCCGCCACCACAAGGCGACGCAGGATTATCTCGAATATCGCCGCGAACTCGAAGGCTTGACCGCGGAACTGGCGGCAACGCGCGCAACGGATTTCGACCGCGATATCCTCACGCGCATTATCGAGCGAATGCGAACCGCCCACCGCAGTGGTGACTTCAACGACGAACTAGCCTCCGACGTCGAGTTGCATCAGGCGATCGGCGAAAGCGCCCACAACATCATCCTCATGCACACGCTGCGCGCCTGTTACCGGCTGCTGACGCAGGGGATCTTTTTTCACCGCAATTCGGTCTTCGACGCGCCAGGGGCGCGTGACCGGCTGCTCGCGCAACACGAGGCAATCTACGACGCGATCATGGCCGGAGACCCGAAAGCGGCCAAGGCCGCTGCCCAAAGCCATATCGATTTTGTTGCCGCCTCCACCCGCGAGGCCGAGCGCACCGGCGAGTGGGCGCGCATCGCGCGGCTGCGCCTCCAGCAGCGCGATCAGGCGAGCTGAAGCCGGGACCAACGCCCGGTTGCCGCCCCGCTGGCAAAACAGGCGCGAAAGCACCATATTCTGTCGCATCGGGACCACAGTTTGCAGCGAAGCTGACCGCATATCCGGCAGCCGACACGGTGCGACGTTTACACGCAACGCGACGCTGGCATAATGGCTGGAACGTCCAACGAACACTGATTCGCTAAGAGGAGAGCAAACGACCTTGAACTTCCTGAACCGGCTCGCATCCGATGTGCAGCTGATGCTGCGTCGACCGGCGCGCATGCAATATGCAGCGCTCTGTTTCCGTGTTCGCAAGAAGTCCAAGGCGCTCGAGATTCTGCTGATCACCAGCCGTGATACCGGCCGCTGGGTCATTCCCAAGGGATGGCCTATGCAAGGCAAGCGTGCCCACGAGGTGGCCGAGCGCGAGGCCTATGAAGAGGCAGGCGTCAAGGGCCGAGTGCAGAAGGCCCCGGCCGGCTTCTATCTCTACAAGAAGCGCATGGATCACGGCCTGAAGATCTCGGTCAAGGTCCAGGTGCATGCCCTCGAGGTAGACGATCTCTGCAAGCACTTCCCCGAGGAAGGTGTGCGCAAGCTGGAATGGGTCAGCTGCGAGGAGGCAGCCAGCCGTGTCGCAGAGCCGACACTGAAGGAGCTTATCCTCGCCTTCGGCCGCCGCGTGGCGGCACCGCCCTCGCCGGTCCCCAAGGCCGTCACCGGCTAGCCACCGCGGGCGATATCTTCGGCCATCTTTTGCACAGCTTTGCAGACATCATCAATTCCGCTTGAAAGCATTTCGCGGTGGCAGTAGTGGCCATGGTGAAAAGGGAGACCGCCATTGCCAAAGTCGCGCACGCGCCTTGAAAAGCAGACGCTCGACAAGGATCTGGACAAGTTCAGCCTTGCCGAGGAGGCATCGCAGCAGGTGATGCGTGGTCTGGCAGCCCCGGGCCTCGCTCTCCTGTTCCTGCTGCTCAGCATGGCATTTGCCGCAAGCTTCGTGACGAACTCGGCGACCGCGCCGATCATCATCGCCGCAGCCGCGATCGCCGGCTACATGGCGATGAACATCGGCGCCAACGACGTCACCAACAACGTCGGCGCGGCCGTTGGCGCCAAGGCGATGTCGATGGTAACGGCGCTGACAATCGCCGCCGTCTTCGAAATCGCTGGCGCGATGCTCGCCGGCCGTCAGGTGACACTGACGGTCGAGGCGGGCATCATTTACGGAGAAGACATTCTCGGGGCCCAGACGATCGTCTGGGTGATGATGGCGGCGCTCGCCTCGTCGGCCGTCTGGATCAATATCGCCACCTATTCCGGCGCGCCGGTTTCAACGACCCATTCGATCATTGGCGGCATCGTCGGAGCGGGCATTGCGGCTGCAGGCGTCTCCAGCGTGCAATGGTGGGAACTTGCCGGCATCACCGCCAGTTGGTCGATTTCACCTGTTCTCGGCGGCGTCATCGCCGCTGCCTTCCTTGCGCTTCTCAAGGAATTCATCATCTACCGCGAGGACAAGATCGCATCGGCCAGGCGCTGGATGCCCGTGCTTCTCGGGGTGACGGCAGGTTGTTTTACCGCCTATCTCGCGGTGATCGCCCTGGTGCAGGTTGCCTCGATCTCGCTGGTGACGGGCCTCGGCCTCGGCCTGATCGTCGGCATCGTCGTCTATTTCCTGAGCAAACCGTGGATTCGCCGTCAGTCGGAGGGTCTCGACAACCGCAATCAGTCGCTACGCAAGCTGTTTCGTGCGCCGCTGATCCTGGCGGCTGCGCTGCTTTCCTTCGCACACGGCGCCAATGACGTTTCCAACGCCATCGGTCCGCTGTCGGCGATCGTGTCCGCGCTCGACGGTGTCATCACCACGGAGAGATCGCCAACACCGCTTTGGGAACTTGCGATCGGCGCCATCGGCATATCGCTCGGCCTGCTGCTCTATGGCCCACGGCTGATCCGCGTCGTCGGCCAGGAAATCACCCGCCTCAATCCGATGCGCGCCTTCTGCGTTGCGCTGGCAACCGCGGTAACCGTGCTGCTCGCCTCCGCCCTCGGCCTGCCGATCAGCTCGACCCACACGGCGGTCGGCGCCGTCTTCGGCGTCGGCTTCTTCCGCGAATGGTATACTCGGCACTCGCAGCGTCGCCTGGAATATGTGCGCCAGAAGACCGGGCAGGCAGACTTCATGGGATCGACCGAGACCAACTTTGCCGAGGTCCGCCGCCGCCGACTGGTGCGCCGCTCGCATTTTCTGACGATCGTTGCCGCCTGGGTCATCACCGTTCCGGCCTCGGCCCTGCTTTCGGCCGTCGTCTACTTCATCCTTTCCAGCCTGTTCATCTAGAGGTAATCGACATGCGCGCCAATTTTCGCATGCAGCGACTGTTCGTGGAACATGCACTCCATGCCGGTGCAACCCAGGAGACGACCAAGGAACAGTTCAACTATTTGATCAACGTGCTCCGCTACGAGGAAGGCGGGTCCGTCCTCGTGTTCAACGGCCGCGACGGCGAATGGCGAGCCGAGCTTTCGCTCCCGACCAAGAAGCGCCTGATCCTGACTGCCGTCGAGCAGACACGTCCGCAGCCGGCACCTTGCGATCTCGTCTATCTCTTTGCACCGCTAAAGGTCGGCCGCCTCGACTACCTCGTGCAGAAGGCCGTCGAGATGGGCGCCGGGGTGCTCCAGCCGGTGATGACGCAACATGTTCAGGGCAAGATCGGCAACCTCGACCGGGTGCGCGCCAATGTCGTCGAGGCCGCGGAACAATGTGGCGTGCTCGGCATACCCAGTGTCGAAGAGCCCCGCCGGCTTGAGGACCTGCTGCAAAGTTGGCCCGCGGATCGGCGCATCATCTTCTGCGACGAAGGCAGCAACAGCCAGAATCCGCTACCGATCCTGAACGGCATTAAGGAAAAGAAGCTGGCACTGCTGATCGGGCCCGAAGGCGGTTTTTCCGACAGCGAGCGAAGCCTGCTGCGCAGCCTCGATTTCGTCACCGCCATTCCTCTTGGCCCCCGCATTCTCAGGGCCGATACCGCAGCGGTTGCGGCCATGGCGGTCATACAGGCAACGGTCGGTGATTGGCACTAACCGGTCGTTCGCACGCAAGCGCGGCGCATACTTTTTTTGAACAGATCTTGAAAGAAATTGACTTGCACCGCACCTGAATACGGTTCAAGCAGCCCCATCCACTTCCGCTGACCGGCGGAACCGCTCAAGCAAAAGAAGACGCTCATGGCCCGAGATACCACCGACCAGACGCCGGTAACCTCTGTCGCTGACCTGACCGCTTATCTGGCGGAGGGCTCGAAACCGGAGGAGCGGTTCCGGATCGGAACGGAGCACGAAAAGTTTGCCTTCTTTAAGGCGGACAACAGCCCCGTGCCCTATTACGGCGACGCCAGCATCCAGGCGCTGCTCAACGGTATGGCTGCAAAGAGCGGCTGGGATCCGATCGTTGACGAGGGCAATATCATCGGTCTTGCCGAGCATTCCGGCAACGGGGCGATCTCGCTGGAGCCGGGCGGTCAGTTCGAGCTCTCCGGTGCGCCACTCGAAAACCTCCACCAGACTTGCAAGGAATCGAACCAGCACCTCGCCGTCCTGCGCGAAGTGGCCGAGCCACTCGGCATTCGCTTCCTCGGCATCGGTGGCAGCCCGAAATGGACGTTTGACGAAACGCCGCGCATGCCGAAATCGCGCTATGGCATCATGAGCCGCTACATGCCCAAGGTCGGCACCAAGGGTCTCGACATGATGTATCGCACCTGCACGATCCAAGTGAACCTCGACTTCTCCTCGGAAGAGGACATGCGCCGCAAGATGCAGGTGTCCTTGAAGCTGCAGCCGCTGGCGACCGCTCTGTTTGCAAGCTCCCCCTTCACCGATGGCAAGCCGAACGGGCTCCTGTCCTGGCGCGGCGATATCTGGCGCGACACAGACAACCAGCGCTCCGGCCTTCTGCCTTCCGCTTTCAAGCCGGACTTCGGCTTTGCGGACTATGTCGAATGGGCGCTCGACGTGCCTATGTATTTTGTCGTTCGCGACGACCACTATCACGACTGTACCCATGTCACCTTCCGTCAGTTCATGGGCGGAGCGCTCAAGGGCGAGATCGCCGACTGGCAGCCGAACATGGGCGACTGGACCAATCATCTCTCGACCCTCTTCCCCGACGTGCGCCTCAAGCGCTTCCTGGAGATGCGGGGCGCCGACGGCGGCCCCTGGCGTCGGATCTGCGCTCTGCCTGCCTTCTGGGTCGGCCTGCTTTACGACGGCGAGGCGCTCTCTGCCGCCGAAGCACTCACGCGCGACTGGACCTTCGAGGAGGTCGGCTCACTGCGTGACACAGTGCCCGCCCAGGCGCTCAACACAAAATTCCGCGCCGGCAGCCTCTACGACATCGCCCGCGAAGTCGTTTCGATCTCGCGCGGCGGCCTGAAGCGACGCAACCGGCTGAACGGCGACGGCATCGACGAAAGCCAGTTCCTCGCACCGCTCGACGAAGTGCTTGCCAAGAAGGCAACGCTCGCCGAGGATCTGCTGTCGCTCTACAACGGCCGCTGGAATGGCTCCGTCGATCCGGTCTTTGCCGAGTACCAGTACTGAGCCGGTAAGCCTGCCATTACAGCGCCGCGCGTCAGGCATGACGCGCCCAAGGACGCTGTAACCGCTTAAACTTGCTGCATAATTTCGTCCTTAAATCGAGCCGGATTTAAGGAATTATGCAGTAAAAAGCGGTTTCCAGCCTCCAATTTCCCGGTATAGTGCAACGATATGCGTCGCTTGCAGCGCCGCGCATCAGACATGACGCGCAAAGGACGCTGCCACGCTTTACACTTGCTGCATCATTTTCCCCTTAAATCGTTCCGATCTAAGGAATCAGGCAGCAGCCGAAGGGAACCGGGGATGGCACCGCTTTTTGACATGTTCACGCAGGCGCAGAACGGACAGGCCACGGAGCTGATGGCTCGACAATTCGGGCTTGCGCAGGAGCAGATGGCGAAAGCTACCGCAGCGCTGCTCCCGGCCTTTTCCGCCGCCTTCAAGCGCAACACCACAAACCCCTACGATTTCGGCGCGCTGCTGACGGCGATGTCCAGCGGCAGCTATGCCAAATACTTCGAGGACGTGAGCCAGGCATTCACGCCGCAAGGCATGGCCGACGGCAACGGCATCCTCGGCCAGCTCTTCGGCTCCAAGGAAATGTCGCGCGCGATCGCGGCCCAGGCAGCCCAGGTCACCGGCATCAGCCAGGAGATCTACAAGCAGATGCTGCCGGCCATGGCCGATACGTTGATGGGCGGGCTGTTCAAGCAGGCGACGGGCCAGTTTGCAGGCGCGAACGTCGCCTTTGCCAACAATCCGATGGCAACGATGATGCAGCAGTGGATGCAGGCGGCCGGCCTTGCCAGGAAGCCGGAGCCGCAGGCCAACCCCTTCGACAATCCGTTTACGCAGGCGATGCAGGACTTCTTCGGTGCCGGCAAGAAAGAAGAGAAGGCCAAGGCGCCCGACCTCTTCGCCGATAATCCCTTCATGAAGGCGTTCCAGGACATGATGCAGACCGGCGCCGGCACGACAGCCAAGCCGGCTGCTGACAATCCTGCCGTCGCCCAGTTTTCGCAGATGATGAACAGCATGTTCGACAGCGGGCTGGAAATGCAGAAGGAATATCAGAAGAACATCGAGGCGCTGTTCGACAGCTACAAGACCGGCACCGGCGACAAGGCCTGAGCTGGATTAGAGCATTTCCAGAAAAAGTGCGAAGTGGTTTTCCGCCTGGAAATGCGTAAAAACAAAGAGATAGAGCGTTTCTGCGACTCCGTCTAAACCGGAAACGCTCGACGACGCTACCCTCACCAATCCGGCACCTGCTGGAAAAGAAAAAGGCCCGGTACATGTCTTGGTTCATGTACCGGGCCAAGCGGCAGGGTCTATTGGCTCTACCCTGCGGGGAACGTTTGGGCGCGCGATAGAGGCAGCAGCACCGAAACTTCGAAATTCGTAGCATGACCCGCGTTGGCGGCAGCTTGCGCGGATCATGCTCGACTGGCGCATCTCAAGCGGCGGGATGCGCCATAGGGAAATCAATCGTGACGGATCCCCTTGTAGAAGAGGCTCACGCGGTTTCGCGACGCACGCGTCAGATAGCTGGCGGGATTGTCGAAGAAGGGCGAGGTGATCGCCTCGTGCACATCTTCGCGCCGTAGCCCCATATCGAGCAGTTGGCGGTCATCCAGCTCATTCAGACGCGCAATCTGGCATCGGCTTCGAAACAGGCGCCATGCAGCCGTCATCACGCCGATAACGCCAGCGGCGCGGGAGGCATAGGCCTGCTTTCCGGCAACGAGGTCGAGGACGTGGTCGGTCGTGCGCATGACGGTACTCCTTTTTTCAGGCACGAAGGGACCCGTCCCCTGCGCGAGGTCAAACGCAGGGGTGGGCCAGGGAAGTTGGGATTAGCCGGCACCTGTGCCGGCCGGGATCAATGAAATTTGCCCCTGATAGATCGCAAATCCTTATTGATCAGTCCAACGAATGTTTTTAATGATATTCATCAAACAATCTTATGGGTGTATCACGGCCATGTCCGCACCGCTTGACATTGATCAGCTGCAAACCTTTGTCGCGATCGCCGACACGGGCAGCTTCACCAAGGCCGCCGACCGGGTTTTCAAGACACAGTCGGCCGTATCCATGCAGATGCGGCGCCTGGAAGAGCGCATCGGCAAGCCGTTGTTCATGAAGGACGGGCGCGGCAACCGCCTGACCGTCGAGGGTGACCGGCTGCTCAACTTCGCCCGCCGGATGATCCGTCTCAACAACGAGGCGATGGCCTCCTTCGACGACAATCGCCTCGAGGGCACGCTGCGCATCGGCACGCCTGATGACTATGCCGACCGCTACATGCCGGAGATCATCGTGCGGTTTGCCAAGACGCATCCGAACGTCGAGCTCTACATCATCTGCGAACCTTCGGTGGATCTTGCGGAGAAGATGGCCAAGGGCGATCTCGACATCGCACTGGTTACGCACAATCCACGTGCCCGAGCCTCGGACGTGGTGCGCACAGAGCCGCTCTGTTGGGTAAGTTCGATCAACCATCCGCTGCCGGAAAATGCGCCAATCCCGCTTGCGGTCGGCCGACGCGACTGCCAGTGGCGGCAGGCGGCCTGCGCCGCGCTCGATGCGACCGGCAAGGAATACCAGATCCTGTTTACCAGTTGGTCCTCGACCGTGGTCGCGGCCGCCGTGCTTGCCGGCATGGCGGTTTCGGTCCTGCCGGAATCGGCGCTGCGTCCGGGCATGAAGGTGCTGACGCTTGCGGACGGCTTCCCGGCGCTGGCTCCAGTGCAGATCGGCATCATGAAGCGGCCGGGTCTGTCGCCATCGCTATCGAATGCGATCACCAACCACATCACCGCCTGCCTGGACAACATCACGCCGATCACCGTCAACGACGACATCGACGGCGATATCAAGGGTTTTCCGCGCTATCCGCGGCTGCGGCAAAGCCACATGCTGCCGGGCTGGTAAGCATTTTTCGACACTTAGCAAAAAGGCCGCGCTTCCCGTGGGAGGCGCGGCCTTTTTTATGCGAAACGAGACGGGAGGGAAGAGGCGGACCCAGTGCCCGCCTCTTCTCCCCGCTTACAAGGTAGCGCTGCTGATCGCGCCGCCTTCATAGGCGTGAGCGGCTAGATCATTTCACTGTTTCATCGAAACAGTGAAATGATCTAACTCGTTGAAATAACGCAATTCCGGACGGGAAACCGTTTCACACTCTTCCTGGAATTGCTCTAGCCGAGCTTCGCCTTCAGAAATTCGACAGTGCGGCTCCAGGCAAGATCGGCTGCGGCCTTGTCGTAGCGGGCGGCCGACGTGTCGTTGTTGAAGGCGTGGTTGACGCCGTCATAGACATAGATCGTCGCGTCCTTGCCATTGTCGGTCAGCGCCTTGCGATAGGCTTCGATACCCGCATTAATGCGTTCGTCGAGGCCGGCATAATGCAGCAACAGCGCCGCCTTGATCTTCGGCACGTTCTCGGCCTTGGGCTGCGCGCCATAATAGGCGACACCCGCCTTGAGATCGGGCGCATTGACCGCAAGCCGATTGACCAGTCCACCGCCCCAGCAAAAGCCGATGGCGCCGACCTTGCCGGTCGACTGCGCGTGCTCTTCGAGGAATGCGACGGTTGCCACAGCATCCGCATTGGTTTCGGCGGCATCGAGCGCGCCGATCATCTCGCGTGCCTTGTCCTCATCCGCCGGCGTGCCGCCCGATGGCGACAGAAAATCCGGGGCGAGCGCGATGAAGCCCTCGAGCGCCATGCGGCGGGCGACATCGCGAATATGTGGATTGAGCCCGCGGTTCTCGTGGATGACGATGACGGCCGGCAGCTTTCCGGTCATGTTTGCCGGGCGGACCAGATAGCCCTTCATGTCGCCGTCGGCGCCGGGATAGGAAATGTCCTCGCCGATGATGCGATTGTCGGTATCTGCGATCATTTCGGCCTTGGCGCTGCTAGCAGCAAGCAAGGGGGCAATTGATGCTGCGGCCGCGGCAGAGCCGGCAAGTGCGGTCAGCGTTTCCATGAAACGGCGGCGATCAAGACTGAGATGGGTGTACTCGTCGTAAGCGTCGATCATTGCCTGCGTGATGACGGGTTTGTTCATGACGGCCTCCTTCGGTTTCTTCTCCTCAACAGCGCCGCGCGTTAGATATGGTGCGCCAAGGGCGCTGTAAGGCTTTAAACTCGCTGCATGATTTCTCCCACAAATCGGTTCCGATTTAAGGAATTATGCAGTGGCGGCAGCGCGAAAGATTACCGCCCGTGACAGAATAGGTCAGCGGGCGGCATCGAACATACAAACTTGCGTTACCGCTTGGCGGAAAGGCACACTTCGCAGCAGGCGGATCAGCCGGCGAGATCAAGCACAATGCGGCCATCGATCTTGCCCTCTTCCATGCGCTGGAAGATGGCGTTGATGTTCTCGATCTTGTCCCAGGTGAAGTGGGAGGCGACCTTGCCCTCGCCCGCAAACTCCAGTGACTCCTCGAGGTCCTGGCGGGTGCCGACGATAGAGCCGCGGATGGTGATGCGCTTCAGGACCGTATCGAAGATCGGCACGCACATCTGGCCAGGCGGCAGACCGACCAACGCCATCGTTCCCTTGGAGCGCAGCATGTTGAAGGCCTGCTCCATCGCCTTGGGTGCCACGGCCGTCACCAGCGCGCCGTGCACGCCGCCGGTCGCCTTCTGCACCTGCTCGACCGCATCCTTGTCGCGCGCATCGACGACGAGATCGGCGCCCAGCTTTCCCGCCAGCGCCAGCTTGTCGGGGAAGATATCGACGGCTGCGACATGCATGCCCATGGCCTTGGCGTATTGAACCGCCATGTGACCGAGACCGCCGATGCCGGAGATCAGCGCCCATTCGCCGGGGCGCACTTCCGTTTCCTTGAGACCCTTGTAAACCGTGACGCCGGCGCAAAGGACGGGCGCCGCCGGGCCGAACTCGAGCTTATCAGGCAGCCGGCCGACAAAGTCCGGATCGGCCAGGCCATACTCCGCGAACGTGCCGTTGACCGAATAGCCGGTGTTCTGCTGGCTGCCGCAGAGCGTCTCCCATCCGGTCCGGCATGGCGTGCAACCACCGCAGGCGGTGTGCAGCCACGGCACGCCGACGCGGTCGCCTTCCTTCAGCCGCTTGACGCCGGAGCCGAGCTTGGCGACATAACCGACGCCCTCGTGGCCGGGGATGAATGGTGGATTGGGTTTTACCGGCCAGTCACCGTTCACCGCATGCAGGTCGGTATGGCAGACGCCGGTCGCCTGAAACTTGATCAGCACCTGGCCGGGACCGGGCACTGGTATAGGCATTTCCTCGATCACGAGCGGCTTGCGGAATTCGCGCACCAC
The DNA here is from genome assembly GCF_001425885.1 of Ensifer sp. Root1252. Classification (NCBI taxonomy): domain Bacteria; kingdom Pseudomonadati; phylum Pseudomonadota; class Alphaproteobacteria; order Hyphomicrobiales; family Rhizobiaceae; genus Ensifer; species Ensifer sp. Root1252. Next base: position 131,454 of record NZ_LMDT01000001.1, read on the forward strand.
GGCGGCTTTCATCGTTGCGGTCATATCGATCTCCGATGCTGTCTTGTTCGACGTCGGCGCAAAGGCCTTTGCCGGGCACGCGAGGCGCCAGCGACAAAGCTACGCTAACGACAGCCAGACTATCCGCAAAGTCGTGACGGGTACTTGATACGCATCAAGGCGCGAAGTTCATGTCGGAAAGTGTCGCAGATTTGCGTCAGTCGTGCCGGAGCGGCACCCGACCCAAAGCGCCGCGCGTCTTACCAGACGCGCAGAGGTCGCTGTAGCGTTTTGAATTGCTGCCTGTTTTGTCCTGAAACCGGCTGCGATTTAAGGAAACACGCAGCCATCAGTTCATCGCCATCCAGACGGAAAGCCAGATCCACATCCCACCGAGTGCAGCCACGCCGACCATGAACAGCGGTCGGCGGTAGCGGATGCGGTTGCTGGTGACATGGACGAAGGCATGCAGATAGCGCGAAGCAATGAACACCCAGGCGAGCGCCAGCGAGACGATATTGTCAGCCTCGGTGATGTAGAGAAGCACGCAGCAGACGTGGAAAAGCACCGGCAGTTCGAACTGGTTGGCGATGCTGTTGCGGACGACCAGGCTCTCGCCCGGCTCGTCGCGGTTCTCGCGAAACTGCGAAACCGAAACCTTGCCGGCCCGCACGAGACCGACGCGGCGGATCGACAGCAGGGCATAGAGGACGAAAACGAGCAGCACATGCGCCACCATCGGCCGGAAGATCTCGAAGCCCGTCACCGCTCTTACTCCACTCGACACAACCAAACAGGAAAACGGGGGCGCCGGATGGCACCCCCCATCAGGAAAAACGGGGGCGCCGGCCGGCGCCCCCGGGAGGACTCTTAGTGCGAGCCCGGATAGTTCGGGCTTTCGCGGGTGATGGTGACATCATGCGCATGGCTTTCCCGAAGGCCGGCGCCGGAGATGCGCACGAAGGTGGCGCGCTCCTGATAGTCCTTGATCGTCGCGCCGCCGACATAACCCATCGACGCCTTGAGGCCGCCGGCGAGCTGATGCAGAACGCCGGACACAGGGCCCTTGTAGGGAACCTGGCCTTCGATGCCTTCCGGTACGAGCTTCAGCGTGTCGCGCACTTCGGCCTGGAAATAGCGGTCGGCCGAGCCCCGCGCCATCGCGCCAACGGAACCCATGCCACGATAGGCCTTGAACGAGCGGCCCTGGTAGAGGAACACTTCACCTGGGCTTTCGTCGGTACCGGCAAGCAGCGAACCGACCATGACGGCGGAAGCGCCGGCGGCGATCGCCTTGGCCAGGTCGCCCGAGAACTTGATACCGCCGTCGGCGATGACGGGAATGTCCGCGGCCTGAGCGGCTTCGACAGCAGCCATGATCGCGGCCAGCTGCGGAACGCCGACGCCGGCCACGATACGCGTGGTGCAGATCGAGCCCGGACCGATACCCACCTTGACCGCATCGGCACCGGCGTCGATCAACGCCTTGGTGCCATCAGCGGTGGCGACGTTGCCGGCCATGATGCGAACCGAGTTCGACAGCGTCTTGACGCGGGTGACCGCATCGAGAACGCGCTGCGAATGGCCGTGCGCGGTATCGACAACAATAAGGTCGACGCCGGCGTCGATCAGACGTTCGGCGCGCTCGAAGCCATCATCGCCGACGGAGATGGCGGCGGCGGCGCGAAGACGGCCCTGCGCATCCTTGGAGGCGTTGGGGTTCAACTGCGACTTCTCGATGTCCTTGACGGTGATGAGGCCGACGCAACGGCCGTCGCCGTCGACGACCAGAAGCTTTTCGATGCGGTGCATGTGCAGCAGGCGCTTGGCCTCCTGCTGGTCGACGCTTTCCTTGACGGTGATGAGGTTTTCACGCGTCATCAACTCGTAGATCTTCTGGTTCGGATCGGAGGCGAAACGCACGTCGCGATTGGTGAGGATACCGACGAGACGGCCCTGCTTCTGGCCACCGTTGCCGCCGTTTTCAACGACCGGGATACCGGAAATGCCATGGATCTTCATCAGGCCGAGGGCGTCCGCCAGGGTGCCATCGGGACCGATCGTCACCGGATTGACGACCATGCCGCTTTCGAACTTCTTGACCTGGCGGACCTCTTCGGCCTGCTCGACCGGCGTCAGGTTGCGGTGGATGACGCCGATGCCGCCGGCCTGTGCCATGGCGATCGCCAGGCGTCCTTCGGTCACGGTATCCATGGCCGAGGAAAGGATCGGGAGGTTGAGGTCGATATCCTGCGCGATGCGGGTAGAGATGTTCGTCTGTCCCGGCATGACTTCGGAATGCCCGGGCTGGAGCAGAACGTCGTCGAAGGTCAGAGCCTCCAGACCGGTTGCCGTTTCGATGATACGCGCCATGGCCAATTCCCTTCAATAAACGAAAATCCCCGGGAAACGGGCTGCGATTTGCCCACCGGGTGACTTCAAAGCTTTTCTTGGAAGTTGGCGAGGGCTCGTAACACGGATATGTCAGGATGAAAATAGCAAAGCCCGGGAAATGTCCCGGGCTCGACCCATTGTTGTTGCATGGCAACATTTTTGCCCGTCCGCAAAGCTCAGATATCGAGCTGGTAGCTCGCCGGCACGAAGCGATAGCCCTGGTCGTGCACTTCCACGAAACCGACGGCCGGGAATGGCATGTGGTAGCCGATGAAGGGCAGTCTTTCGTTCGCAATCATGTCGAAGACCTTGCGGCGCGAGACGGCAGCCGCTGCCTTGTCCATGTCGAAGCGCACCTCCCAGTCCGGCCGCTGCAGCGACAGGACATAATGATTGGCGGTATCGGCCGTCAGCATCATCGCCTTGCCGTCCGATTCGAGACGGAACACCATGTGTCCGGGGGAATGGCCGAAGGCAGCCATCGCCGAAATGCCCGGCGCCACGTCGGCGCCGTCGCCGATGAACGTCGCCTTCTCGGCGAGCGGCACGACCTTTTCCAGCACACCCTTATGGCCACCCTCGGCCGGCGTGCCGACCCGGGCCGGGTCCTTCCAGAAGGCATATTCGGCCTCGCCGATGATATAACGGGCATTGGCAAAGGCCGGCTTGCCGCCCTCCATCAGGCCGCCGATATGGTCGCCGTGCATATGCGTCAGCACCACCACGGAGACGCGCTCGGGCGCGTAGCCAGCCGCGCGGATGCCGTCGATGAGGCGGCCGGAACCCGCTTCCCGTCCGGCTTCGCCCAGGCCGGTGTCGAACAGGATCACCTCGCTCCCGGTATCGACGAGAACAGGCGAATAGCTGTTGAGCAGCGCGTCGGTTGGAAGAAAATTCTTGGCCAGCAATTCGGATACGGCCTGTTCCGACTGGTTCGTGCCGTAGGTCTCATGCGGCCTGGCAGAGACGCGCGTGCCGTCGCTGATGACAACAACCTTGAGCGCGCCGAGTTTGAGAGCCCGGATGGGCGTTTGTGCTGATTGCATGTTCCGGTTGTCCGCTTTTTCCTGCGCTGCGGCAGATCCCACCATGATTGAGGGTGCCGCCAATACACCCGTTGTCCCCGCCGTCATCAAGGTGCGGCGGTTCATCGACATGTCGCTCGTCATCATTTTCTCCCGAAATCGCAGCTTCGGTTCCATCACCCGGCCAGAACTAGCGTCTTGACAGCAACGGACAGGCGGGATCACAGGCTTTTGATCCACAATCGTCGGTTTGGTCCCGACAAAGCCATCGCAAGCGCTAGCTTGGAGCCGAGCTGACGCTGACCACGCCCAAGGCAAATTCGCATGAACCGTATCGTCCCGATGATCCTAGCCGTCGCGCTCTTCATGGAGCAGATGGATTCCACCGTCATTTCGACATCGCTGCCGGCTATCGCCCGCGACATCGGCGTCGGGCCGATCACGCTCAAGCTGGCGCTGACCGCCTATATGGTGTCGCTGGCGATCTTCATCCCCTTGAGCGGCTGGATGGCCGACCGTTTCGGCGCCAAGAAGATCTTTCGCGCGGCGATCCTCGTCTTCATCGCTGGTTCAATCCTTTGCGCCATCTCCGACAGCCTGCTCGCCTTCGTGCTGTCACGGTTCCTGCAGGGCATGGGCGGTGCGATGATGACGCCCGTCGCCCGCCTCGTCTTGGTGCGCAGCGCACCGCGCAGCGAGCTCGTCTCGGCCATGGCGCTGCTCACGATCCCGGCGCTGGTGGGGCCGCTTGCCGGGCCGCCGCTCGGCGGCTTCATCACCACCTATTTCTCCTGGCACTGGATCTTCCTGATCAACGTGCCTGTCGGCATCGCCGGCTATATCCTCTCCGGCATCTACCTGCCCCACAAGGAACCCCGCAATCCGCCGCCGGTCGACATTGTCGGCTTCCTGCTCGGCGGCATCGCCGCATCCGGCGTCGTCTTCGGCCTGTCGGTCATCAGCCTGCCGGCGCTGCCGCCGATCATCGGTATCGGCTCGGTCATCACGGGTGTGATCGCCACCCTGCTTTACATCGTCCATGCCCGAAGCCATCCGCACCCGATCCTCGACCTCAAACTGTTTCAGGACAGCGCGTTTCGCGCCGCCCAGATCGGCGGCACGGTATTCCGCATTTCCGTCGGCGCGGTGCCCTTCCTGATGCCGCTGATGCTGCAGGTCGGTTTCGGCCTCAACCCGTTCCAGTCCGGGATGATCACCTTCATCGGCGCGGTCGGCGCGATCACCACCAAATTCTATGCGCGCCGCGTGCTCGCCTTCGCCGGCTTCCGCACGACGCTGATCATCGCCGCCATCATTGCAGCGGTCACCACCTTCGCCAACGGCTTCTTCACGCCGGCAACGCCCTATCTGGTGATGGTCACCATTCTCTTGATCGCCGGTTTTGCCCGCTCGTTCTTCTTCACCAGCGTCAACGCACTGTCGTTTGCCGATATCGACGATGCGGATGCCAGCAAGGCGACATCGATGAGCGCGGTTCTGCAGCAGATCAGCCTGGCGCTCGGCGTGGCCGTTGCCGGCGCGATCCTCGAAATCGAGACCTCGCTCAGCGGCGGGCCGCTGCAACTCGACAACTTCCATACTGCCTTCATGATCATCGCCATCGCCAACCTTCTGGCGGCAATCCCGTTCCTGACAATGGCGAAGAATGCCGGCGCATCCGTTTCCGGCCACAGGCTGCCCGTGCGGGAAATCGAAACGACGGCAGGAAAGTGAAAGATTATTCCGGCCGTTCGCAGACGGCAGACAGCTTGTTGCCATCCCGGTCGCGCACGAAGGCCGCGTAGAAATGCGCGTGGAACGGCCTGAGGCCGGGGGCGCCCTCGTCCGTGCCGCCGTTGGCAAGTGCTGCCGCATGGAAGGCATCGACCGCCGCGCGCGTTTCGGCTTCAAGCGCGATGGTCGCTCCATTGCCAAAGGTCGCAGGCTTGCCATTGAACGGTGTCACCACCCAGAAGCGGCACCTGATATCGCCATCGGCGCTGTAGCCGATTTCGGTCTCGTCCTGGCGCTGACGGCGGTATCCGAGCGTCGCCAGAACCGGGTCGTAAAACACGCCCGCGCCGTCGAGATCGTTGGTGCCGACCGTCACATAAAGCAGCATGATTTAGTCCGCAGCCTCGTCTTCCATCGGTTCGTCCGTGTCGGTGACGCGGCGTCCCTTGAAGCCCTTGGCGAGCAGGAACATTTCCACCGATTCGGCACGCGAAGACGCCGGCTTGATGTGGATGACCTGGCGGAAATTCTGTTTGAGCATGTTGAGCAGATCGCGCTCGGTGCCGCCCTGGAAGGTTTTTGCCAGGAAATGCCCACCTTCTGCGAGAACGTCGACGGCGAAATGGGCTGCGACTTCGCAGAGATGCATGGTACGGAAATGGTCCGTCTGGCGGTGTCCCGTCGTCGGCGCCGCCATGTCGGAGATGACCAGATCCGGCGTGCCGCCGATCGCTTCCATCAGCTTCTCAGGCGCCTGCGGGTCGAGGAAGTCCATCTGCAGGATGCGAACGCCCGGCAGCGGATCCATCTCCAGGAAGTCGATCGCTGCCACACGCGGATCGTCATCCGTCGAATTGGTCACCTTGGCGGCGATCTGCGACCAGCTGCCGGGAGCGGCACCCAGGTCGATGATGCGACGGGTGCCATTGAGGATCTTGTGCTTCTCGTCGATCTCCAAGAGCTTGAAGGCCGCGCGCGCCCGGTAGCCTTCGAGCTGGGCGCGCTGGACATAGGGATCGTTGATATGGCGCTCGATCCAGCGGCGGGACGAAGCCTTGAGCTTGCCCTTCTTGACCTTCTGACCAAGCTTTCGACCGCTGCGGTTGCCGCCAACAGGAGGTTTCGTCATGTCTTGTTTCCTTCGTGGCGGCGACTGCCGCACATCCCTTCGGACGCACCGGGCCTGCCGTATCTGCAGAAGTTATCGCACAATTGCCTAAATCGTTGTCCGATTGAAGGAATTATGTGGTTGAGCTGCGCTGATGCCGGCGCGGTCGCGAGCGCCGCCAGGCGCCATCATCCGCCATCATGTCGGTCAGCAAGCCTTCGCGCAGCCCGCGATCGGCAACACGCATGCGCGTCGATGGCCAGCGGCGACGGATCGCTTCGAGGATTGCGCAGCCTGCCAGCACCAGATCGGCGCGATCGGGGCCGATGCAAGGGTTTGCCGCCCGCGCATCAAAATCCCACGAAAGCAGCCGCGCTTGCATGGCGGACACCTCGTCATCGGAAAGCCAGAGACCATCGACGCGGCGGCGGTCGTAGCGCGGAAGATCCAGATGAACGCCGGCAAGCGTGGTCACCGTGCCCGACGTGCCGATCAGGTGGAAGCCGCTGCCGGCAATGCCCGTTGCCAGCGCTTCGACCGGCGGGCTGTCGAAACGCGACAGCATGCCCTCGACTTCCTGGACCATGGCTTCGAAGTTTGCCGGGGTGACATGTTGGCCGCCATGGCGTTCGGAAAGGGTCACGACGCCGACCGGCAGCGAGGTCCAGTGGGTGATGTGATTGGCGAGCCGATTAGACCTGCTATCGCCGATGCGGATGACGGCGATCTCCGAGGAGCCTCCGCCGATATCGAAGAGAACGACCGACCTTGTCTCGCGATCGACCAGCGACGAGCAGCCCGACACGGCAAGCCGCGCCTCGGTCTCGCGGTTGATGATCTCAAGCTCGAGCCCGGTTTCCTTGGCCACGCGCTCGAGGAAGCTTTCGCCGTTTTCGGCGGCGCGCGCAGCTTCGGTGGCGATCAGCCGGCGGCGGCGAATCATCCGCGCACCCAGTTTGGTAGCGCAGACTTTCAGCGCCTCGACGGCGCGGTCCATCGCGTCCTCGGACAACCGGCCGCTGGCACCCAGCCCTTCACCCAGCCTGACGATGCGCGAGAAGGCATCCACCACCCGGAACTGGCCGGGGCGGGTCGGCTGCGCAATCAGCAGACGGCAATTGTTGGTACCGAGATCCAGCGCCGCATAAAGCGGCGCCGGCGGCTCGCTGGCGGCAACGAACGGCGCGCGCGGCTGGTCGCCCCGCGGGGCAGCCTGCCCGCCGGACTGAGGCGCTCCGGGCCTAGACGTGGTTGCGCCCTCGCTGGGGCGCGATTGTGCTTGCTGCTGACGCTCGCCCGAGGTGAGCGGCCGTCCCTGAATGCCACGGCGATGCCGCGCCTTCTTGTTGCGCTTGTGCCCCTTCCTGTCGCCCATTGCCGGGTCGACAAGCTGCACGTCGCGACCGCCCGCGGAAGCGGGCGCGGCCTGAGCCTGCTGTTTTGCGGATTTCGAACGACGACGCCGTTTGCGCTTGCGCGCCGGTTCCGCATCGTCTGGTCCTGCGGGACGCCCTGCCATGCCGGCACCGCCGGGTTGGCTGGCAATTGCAGACGGCAAAGCAGACGACTTGCGCCGTTTCCGCTTGCCCTTGCCGTTGCGCGGACCCATCTTGGGTCCATCGCTACGGCCTGCTGCCGACGCCCCGGATTCGGACGGCTTTTCGCCGTGATCGGGGTCTTTCACTTGTCTCAACCATCGCGCCGCGCAAAGCCTTTCGGCCGCTCAAGGCGCTTTCTCGATTTTTCGTTGGGGCGACTGTACCAGTGCAGTCCCCATTCGCCAAACTTTTTTTGAGAAACGGCTTGTGCACAACAAAGTGGCTGCGCGGCTTTCCCCTGCCCGACACCAACGGACAGACCGGGGTTGCCGGTTCGCCGGCCTGTTGACATCGCCGCCAAGCACACCATCGCCGCCGCCTGTGCGATTTTTTTGCAAAAGGTATTTGCATCGGCCGCTGATTTGTTTATAAGCCCGCCAACCAACCCGACGGGCTTCGCCCCGACGGCGGCTTTGGGGAATAGGTTAACGGTAGACCCACGGACTCTGACTCCGTTAGTCCTGGTTCGAATCCAGGTTCCCCAGCCAACCATTTTTCGGAACATAATCAAAGACTTAGATGAGAGCGCGCCGCCTATTTCCTGCGGAGATCATGTCGCACGTGTTGCAACGAGATTCCCTTGATTCTCAACGGTTTCCAAGAAGACTCGGCAACTCCACGCGACATGTGGCGCGACATGAAACTTGTTGCGGTGCTGCCAGCGCTCGCGCCCTTATCGGACCTTCCGGATAAGAACGAGTTCAAGATCACGTTCGAACATGTAGTAAACGTCCTTCTTCTTGGATGAGTGGGTAGGCTTTAGCCGAAAACAGCGCCCTCCCTGACCACAGTCAAAGTGGCTGAAACGCACTACGTTATGAATGGGGCGGTGCCTGTCCGAGAGGTTGATCTCATAATCTCCATCACCCTGAAACTGCACAATCCGTGGCTTTTCCGGTTCGAGAAAGCTGATGATGTGGTTTTCGTTGCGGATGATTCGAACGCCCTGGCCATGCACGGCGACCATCGCGGCCTCCATGGCAGCAACAGCCACCTCAAGTTGCTCTTTTGGCGTCGGCTGCGGGGCTACAGCGTTGACCTGGAGGAATGGAGTGGCCGCAGCAGCCACAGCCACGGCCGGGGTAGAGGCAGCAACTACAGCCCCCTTCAGAAAGCCTCTCCGGTTCATTGGATGCTCTCCTGCTCGACCGCGTAAAAAGCATAGCGGAGCTTGGTCGCGCGCATGGCAACGTCATTCCACGCAAAGCTCAGAGTGCTGAGTTCCGACTCGGTGATGAGAATGGCCGGCATGCCGTCAACCTCCCTCGCCGGCTTCAAGCTGCGTTCGAGCATGTCGGACAGGATTTCCGACATGTGATCGATCGAGCAGATTTCATTTTCCAGATCGCGATAGGCAAACAATGTATCTACTTGCTTTCTGCTGGCCATAGCTTCGCCGGCAGCCGGTTTCATCGTCGGCATAATCGAATTTCCTTCTCATGTAATCATTTTATGTTTATACGTAGACCATAATCGTTAACCACGGTCAACGTAAAATGTGTACACATAAGCAAAAAATGTTTATGCCTTGGATATAGCAAGAGGAAACGATGTTGCAAGCAAACCAAATACGGGCCGCTCGTGCCCTTCTCAGCTGGTCACAAGGACAGCTCGTCGAAAAGACGGGGCTGTCGCTAACGACTATTCGTCGTATGGAAGATGACAAGATCGGTCCGGAGCGCAGCTCGGCCGGGAACGTCGCCAGCGTGATGAAGGTGCTCGAAGACGCAGGCATACTATTTCTCGAAACCGGCCAGGCGATCGAGGGCGGCCCGGGCGTGAGGATGGGACGATGACGACGCTGCCTGATTGGGTTTTGATAACGCAAGCGTTTTTAACGCCCATGGTCGGCGCTGCGGTCGGCGTTGTGGCTTTCATGCAGTGGAGAACCGCACATCAGAAGTTGGTGCTCGACCTATTCGAAAAACGGCTGGCCATCTACGATCAGGTCATGGAGGTTCACGATGATTGGCAAGCGGAAGTGATTCCTCTGAGCAGAGTAAAGCAGGCCACACGAGCACTTAGGAAAATCGAAAGAAAGGCACAGTTTCTTTTTGGGCCCAAAGTGACAGCGTCGATACAGGAACTTCGCACTGCCATGAACGAACTCGCACCATTTTTGCGGCAGATGGATGATGCGGCCGACAAGGAGAAACGCGGTGAAATCTACGATGCTGCGCAGCCGACGGAGAAGCGAATTAAGAGGTGGCGGGAAGACTTCCCTCGTGTTTGTCTTCCCTATTTGCGGCTCGATCAGAAGCGTTGAGCAAAGCCCTGCTGACTATTGGGAATAACTCTTGTCGCTACCAGTCGCGGGAGCGAATGCGAGCCTTCAAACTGATCTTAAAGAGCGTTTTTGCGATTGCCGGCCTACTCGTGATGGGCCTAGTCTTGCTTCCTGCCATCTTCGGCTGGGCCTCTTCGAACACCGCGAAGGCAAACGGGGAGTGCTCAATGCTCATCATCGAGAAGAAGATCGAGCCGGCGAACACCGCAACGGAATACCGTCGCGCGTGCATGGCGTCCAGGGGCTACGGCATGCAGCCGCAATGCTACGTCGACAACTTCACGGTCGCTGCGTGCTTCACTCCGAGATGGATGTTCTGGGTCAATAAAATCTGAGGAGATCGGACCATGTCGAGATTGTCACTGGTGCGCCCGCAGCTGGCACAGAGCCTGCTTCCGACCTCAGCGCCGACGCGCTCGACTATGGCCGCGCTGCGATGTCGACGAACACCATGCGGGCCTGCAGAAGCGGCTGGTCGGATCTCCGCTCTTGAGCAGAGATTGAGAGAACCACGTTACGTCACTCCTGGCGCCACTGGATCTCCAATTGACCACCGAGCACTGACGCTGCGCGATTAATCTCTTTGAAGTTTGGATACTTGCTGCGGTGACCACGCGTCTGGAAATAGCGTTTCGTACGGCTTTCCTCGTCGAGGTCGCGCATGGTCCATTTGATCTCATAACACCGGACGCGAACCTGATCTAACGACACGACACCGGTGATCTTGTACGGCTTCTTGTTGCGTTTCCAGCCATAGTACCGAGCCACGGCTTGGATATTTTCCCAAGCCACGTCAGGAAATGTCGCGCAAATCTCTTCTCGCGTCGCCGACGGATAGAGCTTTCGAAGTTTTTGCTTATCTAGGGGACCCCATTGCCGGCGTCGTTTTGCCAGTCCGAGGCTCTGGCACCGTTTCTGGATCGCTCTAGAGGTGCGATTGTAAAGGATCTGCCGGAGGGCAAAGTAATCTGGATAAAATAGCTGGCACACCAAGTCTTCTTCTGCGCTCCAGACACGTTGCCCGAACAGCGTAAATCCGGTTCGCAGAATCCTTGCCCGAACTCGCGCTGCCGAGGCGGCGTTCCTTGCGTGAAAAGCCAGTGTCATAGGCGCGCTAGGCCTTCTTCACCTTCATTGTCCTGTAGACGTTGAAGGTGCCAGCTTTGTCGGTGAAAAGCGCCGCCACAGCATCCGGCAACGCGTTCAACTCTCGAAGCTGCGTCGCTAGTTCTGCGAACTGAAGCTTCATCTTATCGACTTCGGCCGCCTTCACCTTCTCGATTCTCGCCTCGATCTCCGCTTTCTGCTTCAGAAGTTCAGCAAGCTCAGACATCGCTTCCCCTTAGAGTGGCTGTTGAGACGAGTTTATCTCAGTGCCTTGTGGGTTGCCTGGCGAATCACAAGTTGGACTTTTCCCTGTTATTCACAGGCGCCAGCCCGAAGAAACAGTTGCACGTTCTCCCGGCAGGCGACTTGATCGGCGATCAACCCGGAGTCGCATTTGCTTCGAACAGGCCTGTCAGGCAGATCCTTCTAAGCGGCGCCTACACAATGGAATGGAGTGCTTTTTGGCGGAGTTAAAGAACCAGCATTTCGTTCCGAAAGTCCATCTTCGGGCGTTCTCCGATGCAAACGACGGTGAAAAAAGGATGATAAATCTAATTCACATCTCCAGCGGCAGGGCCATCTCGCGCGCATCAATCTCCGACCAATGTGCTAAGCATTATTTTTACGGCAAAGATCTGCATCTTGAGCGAGCCCTCAGTGATCTGGAGGGAACATACGCTGAGGTAATCCGCGACGTCGAAGCCGGGGCGCGCTCCGGGATTTCGCTGAGGTTCCTGCGAGATTGGACCTTTCTCCAGTATCAGCGAACTGACGCGGCTAGGCGGCGAAGCAAAGAGCTGCATGCACAGATGGATGCAGCAATCGGTGACTCAAACTGGAAAGTAGATACCTCCGACAAAGCTCTCGTAGCTCTGGCCATACAGATGTTCACGGAAACTGTTGGCGCTATAGAAGATCTGAAAACAGTCATCATAGTAAACAAGACAGACACTGACTTTATAACATCAGACGAGCCCGCCATTATTTTCAACAAATGGCTTCATCAAAAACAAAACCTGGACACTTTTGGCTTAGGGAACTCAGGGCTCTGCATTTACATGCCGTTGACGCCTCGGTTTGGCGTTCTGTCCTACGACTCGAACGTTTATGACATGAGTAAACAGAAAGATTCGGTAACTCTGAACGACCGCAAGGAAATCGCTCTCTTGAATGCCCTTCTCATGCGATCAGATGCGAAGAATGTCTACTTTCAGAATTGGGCGGATCGAGACAAACTTATGGCGGATATCAAAACCGAGGTGTCGTATAGAACGGGAGGAACGAGGACGAACCTCTTGGTCCCAGTTGACGGGAGGCCAGGGACATTTAGACCTATTGCCAAGGATGAGGATCAGCTCGACTTCCCCACAGCCGTTATCCATACCGAGACCGTTTTTCCACGCCCTTCGAATTGGTTTCGTTTCCTCAAAAACAAGATGCGCCCGGTGTTCTTTGAGAACGGAACGTCGGTGGGCCGCGTCCGACAGAAACGCTGGCTCGAAGTCTTACCTGGTTTCGAACAGTCCCAGCCCTCAATTCCGGCGCGAGCACAAGTGTTGCTCCCCGGGCTCCCACGCAGACCTGCGCTTGGATAATCTTGTGGAAGTGTCAGTTCAGGGAGAGTAACGTTGGAAACCATCGGACGCGGGGCCGTTCTCGTCGCCTCCGGCTTGTTCTCATCGGCGGCGTACCAGGGTCCCCTGTTATTTACCGCCCGCACCATTCCTGGCTGCGTCGACCTTCTTTCGATATGCCTTCAAATCCTTCCACGCCTTGGCTCCCTTAGTCGTCAGCGCGATTTCGTCATCCTTAAATTTTCCAGTGCTACCCGAATGCACAGTGATGAAGCCCCGCTGATGTAATCTTTTGCGGGTCCCCTCGCCGAAATCGTCGATAGCCCGACATATGAGAGGCACGCCGACACCACGCCGGGAAAGCTTCTTGATTGCAGTCTCCTCTCTGTGATCGAGATTGAACTCCTCCGGCGGCTTACCGAGTAGAAGCATGAGCCGATCATGCACTCGATCCCTTTCTTTCTGAGCTTCCAAGGCGTCTTCGGCGTCGCATTTGTCGTCCCAATCATCGTCGTCATACCAAGCTTTGACCACGGCATCTGTTTGAGCCGAATGCTCAATCTCACGGAGAACGACGGCCCATCCCGGCCGATGGTCGTGGTTGTCGATGTAGTACCGGCGCTGGACAGAGAAAACAGTGGGCCTCTCACGAAACCAGGAATAGCAAACCGTGTCTCCGACGTTTGGGCAGGTGCCATAGTGGTGAAGCGGCATGCTAGAAAATGGCTCTAGCCTACCGTCCGAATGCAGGATGTACGTTCTCACCACTACCATTTGAGCACTCAGGTTCGCTTCGTGCGATGCCATCTGCCTAAGCAGTTGGCGAAATAGGCCAGAGACATCCCGCACGTCCGCAGGGGATTTCAGTCGAGACCGCCGGCATGCGCTAATCACAACTTCGCTTTTCCAAGGTTTTCACAGTGCGGGGTCTCACCTAGGCGTGGCCAAGCTTTTCGGGGTTTGTGGAATGGCCAATCCCGATTCTGATAGTTGACGCCGGCCAATAGCCCGATACGTTTGCGGCCGAGGAGAACGCTACGATGCTTGAATGGGAAGCTATGTCGGACGAGGAAGCCATTGACTTCGCGATCGACGAGCACGGGAAGGACGCTACGACTTCCGTCGCCTACTGTGGGCTTGAAGCCAAACTGAACGGCGATAGCCCCGAGTCCAGGTTTTGGTTCGACCTTTTCGTGAAGCTCCAAAAGCAAAACCATGTGGGCTGGGCATGACCGGATGTCGCTAACCACCGCCTTCGTCGCCGAACTGATCTGGGCGGCGAACCAGTCCCAACACCTAACGACATTTGAAAAACGGCGTCTGCTAGAGCGGGCCGTCGTGACCATACGGGACATGCGCGAGCAAGCCGGCATACCCAGCAGCAATACGGAAGCTGATGCCGTAATCGACCTTCAGTCAACAGCGGCAGCGATCGACAAGCGGACCGATGAGCAGATCCAGGCAGCGCTGCTCGATGCGGCCGACATGATCCGGACCTTGCGCATCCTGCTGGACACCGGGACAGAGGTGGTGATCAAAAACTGACGACGCAGGACAGATTTTTCGGAACTCTGTAACTCGATCTTGCTTTCACCCCATCAACCGACCCGCACAGCGACTACTGTGAATCCTACAATAGCCAACGGCGTCTGTTGCGGCGTAGCCTCTGCCCAAGAGGAGACACTCATGGATACAGCACCTTCAATCACCGACCTTGCCGACAACGAACTCCGCGAAGTCTGTCTGGTGGCCGTTTTCCTGCTTGCCCAAGCAAACTGGGCCGAAGGGTCCGACGACGATATGTGGCGCGACGTTCTCGACGAGGCCTATCGGCGCGGATGGACGGATAGGCGCGTCTCGATCGAAGCAGTCGCGGTAAATTAGCGAGACCTTGCAGAATGCAGAACGCGCCCTACCATCTTCGGTAGGAGGGCTCGCCATGTCGAAAATTCCCGCGCCGAAGCATCCAGGTCGCGACATCCTTAGCCATGCTGCGTTGAAGGCCGACTACCAGACGCTGGCCGATCGAGCGCAGTCGGAGGGCTGGTCGCGTGTGGATATCGCGATTGATCTGATGGTTCAGGATGTGGGAAACCACCTTCTCGGGATGAATGCCAACGTCGAGATGTTCGAGCGTGGGACCGGTGTTGTGCTGCACCCGCGGAAGCCGCACTAACCCTCCCCAAATCTTGGTCGTTGACTCTCTGCGCCAATGAGAACATTCGTAGAACAAATATACTCAGAAGGCGTTGAGCATGAGCGACGAAACCGGCGCAGCGAAAGCCGCAAGCAGCGGCCCGTATGTCCACCTATGCGAACAACCTGGCTGCAAGAAGTGGGGCGGTTTCGGCTTTGCTGTCGGCAGGGCCACCCCGAACTGGTTCGGCCACGAGCATCGTCCGGAATGGAAGAAGGGCAATGCCTAAGAACGGCGCCTGGTGGCTTTCCGAGCTTGTCGCCAAGGTTCGCGTCGAATGCTCCTGCGGCGTGAAGAAGCAATATGACGCCAAAGCGCTGCTGGAGCGCATCGGCGACATGCCCATGCCTTCCCTCTTGGACAAACTGGCTCAAGCCAACGGCTGCTCGAAAACGAAGAACAACTTCAATGATCGCTGCCAATTGAAATACAGGGACCCGATGCCTTCGGAGGCCCCGCCCTCCCGATTGTACCGGCTGGCAATGCGGAGCCAGCCGGACGACCGGAAGAAATCACCTTCGCCAATCTGCCGGAGTGGTATGAGCTTTTCTGCCACTGCAAACGCTGCGGTCGAGAACGCCACCTCGATCGGCACGGCCTGGCGCGTCGGTTCGGCACGACGCAGTCGATCGTCGCACTTGGTCGACGCATGCGCTGCAAAGTGTGCAGCAACAACAGCGGAAACGTGATCCGGGTAGGGAAACAGCGACGGTGATTGTCGACCACCGCGATGGACCATCGTTGCCGCACGCGAGTTATACGAACGCCCCAACGTATCAACCACCAAGGCCCCTCTTCCCCGGGCCGGCAGCGACGCATTTATTCGAGGGCCGAGACGCGGCTATCGAGCGACTGGTTTCTGCTCTCGACATCGTCGACATCACTCTTGATGCTACTGATCTCACTGGTCAGGTTGAGAATTTCCATCTCGCGGTCCTGGAGTGCGCTCTCTGTCTCCCGCAGCTTCCGCGCAAGGTCGTCGATTTTTATGTTGAGGGAGTTGATGATGTTCGCGTGCTGATTAATCGCGTCGTTCTGCTCATTGTGCAGGCACACGAGATACTCCAGCCGACTGTTCAGCTTGCTTTCGAAGTCATATCCAAAACCCTCACTACAGAACGCTTGAGCTTGTGCCGCAGAGCCGAGCAGCACGAGCGTGGCAATAGTCTTGCGCATAATTGGTCCCTCGATCGATTCCCCGACACGCATGAAGCCATGGAAGCGTGCGAAGAAAAAGAGGGGGCGCAAATGTGCTCTGAGAGCAGGTGATTACGAGCCGCGCTGCCCCGAAATCTAGCTAGCATTTCTGCTACTAGCGGCCCAAGCGGATCTAGCCCTACCTTCCCGATCGCAAGGGAGGATCTGACATGACCGAAAACAACAATCGCCTGATGAAAGCGAGCGAGATTCCTGAGTTCGTAGATGAGGTGATCGAGGCCAGGTGCGACATCTGCGCCGTAGGTCACGACAAGTACGTGTTCGGCGACATTGAAGAGCAGGACCGGGCGAAAGACGAACTCGAGAGGATGAGTGACAAATACGGCGATCGAGATCCACTAAAACTAGAGATTGTCGCCTACTCTGGTCGATCGGCCGATACATAGAGCTGGCTCCAAGGGGAAGCGGCACTAGCCCGCGAATGCGGCGCTGGAGCGCTAGCTCCCAATTTCGGTCGATCGGAAGAGCCAAGAACACGCCAATGACGCGCCTTAATCCTCATCTCTCAACTGTGCGGCCATAAGGTTCGCAAGATACCCTTCCATGGCAGATAGGTCGAGGTTACCCTCGTGCCAGACGCGATCAGTCTCCTTAAGCGCGTTGTAGTACGGGCCGCGCTGTTCGCGGATTCTTTCGGGAACGATTTTCCGGCCGGGTAACAACATCCCGGAGCGAACACATAGCAGGTAGTAACAAACCGCTCTCGCCGTTCTTCCATTTCCCTCAATGAAAGGATGGATCCAATTGAGCCGCCAAAGTCCGTAACCAGCTAGTTGTGTGGCCGTCAGGTTGTGCCAATTCTCGTGAATAAATGAAATGAACCGATCCATGAGATCCGGCACGTCTTTGAAGTGCGGAGGAACATGGTTTCCAACGTAGATTGGCTCTTCTCGGAAGCGTCCACCGAACTGGGAAATCGCTGCTACCGCGGCATGGTTGAGCGACCAAAGCATATATTTGTCGATGGCCTGCGGCCCCTGCGCAATCCCAATTTCAATGAAATTGGTCAGCAGGTCGTATTGGCGGAGGAGGTTCTTTTCGAGGATTGCCTCGTAGAGCTCTGGATTCTGTTCTTCGGTTACGAGCATAAAAAAAGCCTGTCCGAAGACAGGCTCCCTTGTTGATGTTGTTAGTGTGCGTGAAGGAGTCTAACGCTCTTAGAAGCCTGACGCGCAGATTCTTTCGTGATTTTCGAACCTTCAGGCGCATTACCGTAGGCAAAGCTCGCGCGCTGCTCCATCAACTGCTCATCTGAAATGCCAACCCTTTTCGCGCGGGCGAGCAAGTCATCTAGCTCCGGCCTCGCCGGAGCGGGGGAAATTACAGATTTGCGGACAGCCATGGTCGTCTCCCAAGTCCTGATTCTAAGTGCAACATAAAATAGTTAACAACCTCCGAAGGGTGCTCCTCAGGAAGGCGTCTGCTGTTTTCTAACATATGAAATGCGAGACAGCGCCACGCTGTTCCGTTGAACACCCCTACAAAGCAGCACAGTAGCTGCTTCGAGGAAGACACGCTACACCACATATAGGGTGACGATGACGTTTTTTATATGACGCGAATAGGAAAAAATTCTCTGTTGCATATTTACGCGGAATGGAAGCGGCCAGTCGACCGTTACCTTGCATGGTAACCATAGGATAGGAGGCCGGACGCGCTACCCGAGTCCGTTCTCCTCGGGCCCCGTTCGGCGCTCCCGCGCAAGCGGCATGGCGAAAGAGATTGCGAGCACGCACTCCACGACCCGTGTTGGAATCTGACGACCTAAGCCTCGACCTCCCCCATGAGAATGTCATCGTACTCCCCATAGGCCAAAGCCTCTGGGTCGTATTTGATCCCCATGGCCTCAAGCTTCTTCCGCTTCCGATAGTAGATAAGCTCTTGCCTGGCGTGCTTAATCGCCTCGTCCTTGATGTAATCCTTGTAGCCATCAAAGACAGGGTAATCGTTAAGGGTCAACAGACGGTCGAGCTGCTGATGGAGGGAGGACATCGTCATCTTTCGCTTCGCCAGCGCGGTCGACTCCGCGTAGAGCAGGAACTGTTCTGACAGCAGGTGAAGTCGGTAAAGCTCCTCCTGCCTCAGGTAGTTTTTCCCCGTCTCGACATCGGCAATCGTCGGGTTCTTTCCCGTCATCGTCTGAAGACCGACATTCTCCTGGGTGTGATCGGCGCGATCGAGAACGATTTTCGAGCTTGTCATGCCAGTGACTGCGTGATGGAATTTTTCCTGAAGCAGAATATAGAACCGCCGAACTTCTCCGGCTTCCGGATGATAATCCGAGGCTGAAATTCTGAAGCACTCGCGGACTTTGGCGTAGACTTGCTTTTCCGACGCCCGAATAGCTCGGACTTCTGCGGCAAGCTTGTTGAGCTTGTCCGGGGATTCCCGAAGAGCCTTCTCATTGAGAACGTATCCTTGCTCTAGATACGTCCTAACAATCTTGCTGGACCAGCTTCTAAATCGGGTAGCCTCTTTCGAGCTAACTCTATAGCCGACCGCAATGATGGCATCGAGGCTGTAGAGCGCCGTAAGATAACTCTTCCCATCTGCGGCAGTTATTCGGAATTTCCTAACAACTGAATCCTCGTCCAGCTCCTCTGACTTAACGAGATTTTTCAGGTGTTCGTTGATCGTTGGTACCGTGACGCCAAACACGTCCGCTATCTGAGCTTGCGTGGCCCAGATCTCATTTTCTGCGGCCTCGTAATGAAGCTCCGTCGTTGGCTTGCCATCCCTCTCATATGTGATACTAGCCAGCGTTGGCACTTCCTCTCTCGGAGTCTGCGGGCGGCTCCACCGTGCCTCTGCAGCCTTCTTCGCTATCGCTGCGCGCTTATCCGCCGAGAGCTTTTTTGCGCGGGCCTTAGCCCCAATTGCCTTACCCTTCGCTTCATTATCGTCATGCGGCATGTCGATTCACTCCGATTCGGGAATGCTTCCATGCTCGCTATCGACGATTGTATTTGCAAGCATTCGCCCCTTGGATGCTTGCATTTCGGGCTGTAATCCCCAACCGCCGCAGTTCGACCTAGGGGGAAGACACAGGATCAGCGGCGCAGGGAACTGCCTTCGCGTTGCCCCGCCTCGATCCGCTGCAGGATCTCGCGCATAACTCGGGTGTCGACCGATAGGCTATTCAGCGTGTTCTCCACGGCGCGCATCGAGGTAGCTGCCTCGGCCGCCTGCTTCTCAACACCCGTGATGCGGAGCTCGTGGTTGTCGAGCAAGCGCATTGACGCCTCGAGGGTGGTGACGCGCTTGTCGATCTGATCAAGAGTTCGGGCGTGCGCGCCCTGGTTGGAACTCAGGCGCTCCCATGTGGCGCCCCACGCGACGAGACCTCCGGCAAAGCCGACCAGGATCACGACGGTGTTTAGGTTCCACTCCCATTTCCAGGCTGGTGCTCTGACGGTTGTCATTTCATCACCTTGTTGCTGCCCCATTCCTGTCCCTCGTGAATGCATGCCATGCAATTTGTCGGGAGGTGGCCGCCCCGCCGCGAGGCGGCCACGTAGCCGTTACTGCTGGTTCTTCGGTGCGAAGTAGGTCAGCACCGCCGGCAGACCGATCGTCAGCGCGTAGAGCGCCAGATAGCCGTACCAGGGCGTGTCATCCGGCATAAAGGGAATGCCGGCGGTACCAGTCAGCGCGCCACCGGCGGCAGCTGCAATTGCTTTCGAAATGTTCATGGTCGTGTCTCCTTAGCTGGCGGCTTTTGCTTCGCGGACGGCGAGCGTGATGGCGGCATAGGCTTCGGCAGCCTTCACAAGCGCGGTTGCCGCGGTGACGTTGCCCGGATCCTTGCAGACGGTTTCCAGCGCGGCCCAGGCAGCCGCTTCCTTCGCGATGGTTCGAGGTTTGATGTTCCCGGTGCTGGCTACGACAACGAACGCCGAATGCGCCGTTGCGGCTGCCGAGCAGATCTGCGGCAGGTTCTTCTGAATGGCCGTGTCGATCGAGCCGGTGGTCGTGGTGCAAGCGGACAGCGCAAAGGCCGCCACTGCAAGAAGCAGAAAGCGCATGGTGATTTTCCTTCGATGTTGGAAAGGTCAGAGTTTCGCGGATGCTTCCGCGCGCAGTTTGTCGCCGCAGGCCTTCGCGCCCTTGATCGACGGGTCGAACGCGAGACGGGTGAAATCCCACTTGCCCCGCTGCTGGATGCCCAGATTGTTCTGGACCTCCGCATGAGAGAGCACCGTCTTGTCGGTGATCTTGATGTTGTAGCGCCGGCAGAGATCCGCCACGACACTAGTCAGGGCGTCCCACTGCTTGCGCGTCATTGGATATTTGCCGGGATCGAACGGAGCCTCGTTCGAACCGCCCATGCAGCAGAGTGAAACGCCGATCGAGCCGCTGTTGCAGTTCAGCGTGTGAGCCGCATAACCCTTCTTCGTCGGCGACTGGTTCAAGTCGATCGACGGACCGCCTCGGATGAGCTTGCCATCATCCTCGATGAGGATGTGGTAATGGCCGCGGTCGAACTCGCTCGCCTTGTGAGCACCAGCTGTCCAGTGGCAGATGATGCGAACCATCTTGGCCGGTGGCATCCAGTCGGCCGGCACCGTCTGAGATTTCACGAACGCTTGTGGCGTGACTGGAGTGGCTGGCGGCGAGTACATCGACGAAAAGGCGCGAAGCGACTGCAGTTCATCGAGTGCATTTCCGGTTGCGATGATACTTTCAATGCCGAAGTCACCGTCGGCACCGGATTTTGGGAGCTGAAACCCGAGCGCGATCAAGCGCCGCTGCAGAGCCTGCACGGTCGTGTTCATGGTGCACCTTTGGTTTCGGGTGTGGTAATTCGCCATCACGGCGTCGAACCGACGCTCAGGTTGATAGGATCGAGAGAATGACCGATGCAGCGAAACGAGCCGCCGAGTTCGCGAAAAGATACCTTGCTCAGCGTGATCAGCTGAAGGCTGAGTTGGAAAGCGCGAGGACAAAGGATGACGCACGACGCATCAGCGAACTTACGCGAGACCTGAAAATCTGCGAGAAATACATCGCCGACAACCGTCTCGATCGGTTCAAGCCGCCGAAGTAGCCCAGGGACCGGCAGACTGGAACCAAGGACAATCGGGAAGCAAAAGGCCCCTTCCCCTACGAGTAGGAGAAGAGGCCCCGTCTGAGCGTTCGAATTCACAGACAGCCGGTCTTATGACTGAAAAGTTGGAGAATTCAAGCGTTGGTTGGCCGACCTTTTTGCGTCACGTTCTGCGATTAGAGGCCGGCCGCAGCCAACCACATGTTGTCGATTTCCTCCTCAGTCAGGCCGAGCGCGGCACCGACGGTCGCGATTAGCGGATGCATGCGATTGAACGTGCTCGCATACTCCCATTCGATCTGTGCTTTGTCCTTGTCAGGACCGGCCGGCATGCCGCCGATCGTCGATGTGACCGACGAAAGGGGAATGCCGTTGGTCACCAGGCCAAGCCGAAGCTGGCGAGCCGTCAGGGATGGCATGGCCGCTCGCAGCTCCTCGACAGTCGGCGGGATATACGCGGCAATTGCGCCGTAGTCGCCAGCAAGGGCGTTCTGCCAAAACTCGGCCTCGTGCTCATATTGCACTGCCGCGCTTGCGCTCATCCCGAACGGGTGCGGCTCGTCGAACTCTGCAAACTTGATGTTCGCAGTCAGTGTCTCTTGGACTGCGTCGGCCCAACGAAGATCACTCACGGCTTCGATTGTCAGATTGCTCATCAGGAGATCCTCATTGCGACAGAGGCGGAAGCGTTGGTGATGACACCCATGGCCCGCCATGTCCCGGCA
This sequence comes from Ensifer sp. Root1252, assembly GCF_001425885.1. Classification (NCBI taxonomy): domain Bacteria; kingdom Pseudomonadati; phylum Pseudomonadota; class Alphaproteobacteria; order Hyphomicrobiales; family Rhizobiaceae; genus Ensifer; species Ensifer sp. Root1252. The sequence goes on from NZ_LMDT01000001.1 coordinate 153,447, forward strand.
TCAATTCCGAGCACGGCGCTGTTGGCGGAGTTCGACCAGTAGAGATCCGTGCCGGCAACGGTGGAACCGGGGTTGATGGTGCCAGCGGTTTTCTTGAGGGCAAAGGCGTAGGTACCGATCGCGCCTTGCGAGTTACCGGCGTAGAGGCTGCCTATCTGGGCGGCTGTAGGTTGGTTGCCGTCACGCCAGACGGTGGTATCGACGGAAACCGTAGTAGCAGCAACGGTGATACCAGTGCCTTGCCCTACAGCGAGTGTGCGGTCCGCCGCCAGGCTCCCACCTCCCGTCAAACCGTTACCGGCGATAACCTGGCGAGTTGGGTTGACGGGCGTATAGCCATAGATGCCGTTGAGATCGGCAGCCGTCAGCACCAATTCGTGGGTGTGGCTGGTCGTGGTGACGCTGTTCGTCGAGGTGTTTGTGACGCTGGTCGGCGTGCCGAGGGTGAAGGAACGGTTCGCCGACAGATCGCCGCCGCCGGTCAAACCATTGCCGGCGGTGATCGTGCGGCCGGTTGGAACTCCTCCGAGATCCGTCAGCGTTAGGTTGCCGGTATGCCAGACAGCGTAGTTGTTGGCGCCAACGATGTAACGGCACCCGTCGACGCCGCCGGTATTTGCCAGAAGCATTGCGGTTGCGCCGCCTGTGGCGATGTCGTTCTGGATTCTGAAGCCGAATGCGGTTGTCGCACCATCGTTGTGCTGAATGTACCCCTGACGCGTGGCCTGTTTGTAGAACGACACAAACGGGTCGCTGGTGGCGTCGCCTGAATCAATACGGATCGCCTCACCACCCAGCGTGAGCGTTAGGCGTCCCGACATGTTGACGATGCCGAAATTGTAGGTCGCCGCGCCCATGAGGGCGTCGGCAACGGTCCCTGTCGTCAGGTTCGACGCGTTGTTCGCTCCCAACGTCGCGCGTGCCGTGGCCGCGTCCGCATCATCCAGCACGGTTTTCATGAACGTCGAGACGCCGAGGGTGGTCAGCGCCGTCGACCCATTGGCATCATCAAGCAGCGTGCGGGCAAAGGCCGTCAGCGCCGTCGTCGCGTAGACGTCCAGCGCCGTCGTGTAGATCATCTGGTCGGCGACGGTTACCAATCCCGAGATCGACTGAAGGCCGGCGTCATACGCTTGAACGTTCGTCCCGATCGCAACGCCGAGCGCGGTCCTGGCAGCACTCGCTGATGTCGCACCGGTACCGCCGGCCGTGATCGGACGAGCTGCGTTCGCATCCGCCGTCAGGTCGTCGATCAGCGTGTTGTACGGCACGCTCTGAATGGTCGTGTTCGGCACACCTTTGGTGCCGGCCGGAGGGCTATAGACGCCGCCAGTTCTGGGCATGGGCATTCTCCATAGAAAAAGGCCCCCGTTGGGGAGCCTTGAAACTTCTGGGCAATTTCGATTTGATGTTCACGGGGCAGTTGAGGGACGACAATGATCAATCTGGACGACGACATCGAACGCGGTGTTCAACTCTTTATGGCTGAGCATGCCATCGAGCGCGAAGAGGCGATCCGCCGAATACTGCGCGATTGGCTTATCGGAAACGGCTATGGAGTGAACGAGCTCGATGAGGACTAACCCCAGCTCTGCAAACACGCATTCTCTCTGGGGGCCTAATAGATTGACGACTTTCGTTATGACCATTCGGGTGGCTGGTGCGCTCCTTGCATTAGTCAGTTGCTCGGTTTCTGCATCAGCGCAGTCATTCTCCTGCCCGATCGGCAAGAACGCTGCGTGTCTCGACTACAGCGATAAGATCTGCAGCACATTCGGAAAATGCGTGGACGACAACGCGGTTTGCTTCAGCAACTACACCTGCGACTTCAAAGGTTTCGTATGCAAATCGGCGCTAGACGAAGTTGTGGAGCAGCACGATGACGTGGTCCAAAAGTACAACACGCTTGTCCGTGAAAATAATTCCCTGACGCAGGAGCTGAGTGCTAAGTCGGTTGAAAACGAGGAGAACGTCCAACGAAACAGCAAACTATTTCGCGCTCTCCAGGATGCCCAGTCCTGCGTGCAGGGGGCGGACACGCTCGAAGAAGCCCAACGTTGCTCGTTCTAGTCGCATGCATGCTCTTCAATTCATCCGCGTCTCGTGTATTTTATGTCCATGCAGATCGATCACAATCCCCATGAGCCGTCTCACAAAGCGCTGAAAATCATCGGCGTGCTTACGGCCGTGATTGTTCTAGCAGTCGCGATTCCGGTCAATCTCGGTATCCGCTGGGCCGTTGATCTCGTTCCCGAAGAGCTGATCTGGGTTATCGACGGGGTTATATTGGGCCTTTGCGTCGGCTTTTTCCTTGGCCGGTGGGATGCGATCCGTCAGTTTCGGATACCTGGCAGGGCCGAATAACCGGCGAGGCCGCCAGCCCGCGTCAGAGCCCGAACTGTTGATTGCCTCTGCTGACCAATCACATTCTGCTGTCCCCGGCGAAGGATGGCCTCAACGATCTGATCTCGCGCCGTACCGGTGGCAACGCTCAGGCGGCCGATATCTTCTGCCAGCTTGCCTGCGTTGGTATCGGCATTCCCCTGCACCACCCGCTTCATGATCGACTTGAACAGCTTGGCTGCTGTTCCCGTCAGCGTCGCATCAGAGGGGATTTCCTGCCCCTTTGATACCTCGTCGAGAAACTGATTGAACCGCGAGCCCATGGCCGTGTCTGAACCACGAGTGACGCGGTTCGCCGTGTCGGCAAAGACATTCTCGCGGTCGATCGAGTTAAGCACGTTGTCGGCCCTCTCCTCGCCGAACAGCATACCCAGCTTTTCGCGGTTCCAGTCGCCCTCTCCTCTGACCGTCTTGCGCAGCGCGTTCAAGTCGTTGGCTTCCGTGCCGATCGCCCGGTAAACCTCCCCGAGCGAGCTTTGCTGCATGCGCAGAGGTACACCAGACGGTCCGATCATCTCGCCCTGGGGCAAAGCGCCCTGACGAAGGACATCATCAAGTTCTGACGGGCGCATGGCAGTGGCGCCATTGTTCATGATTGAACGCCCCTCGCCCAATGCCTCACGCTGGCGCGCGATTTCCGCGAACTGCCCATCGACTTCCTTGATCCGCGGCACCGAAGCCCGCAGGCCGTCGTCGATCATCTGGCGCGCCTCTGTCAGGGCCGAAATGACCTTCGGGTTCTGCTCCGTTTCGAGAATGCCATCAATCGCCTGGCGGGTTTCGAACGCGATAGCGGGATCAGTCGTGACGAGGTCTTGCTCGTTGACGTTGAGCATCTGCCGAACGTTCCGCAACTGGCGCTGGGCCGGCCCGCGCATCCGCTGGATCTCGTCATCGAGAGCATCGGCAATCGGGATGAAATCGTAATTCGACCTCTCCGCCATCACCGGCCCATAGCGACGCCTCACCTGGTCCTGGTCCGCCGCTAGCGATCGATCAACGCGCGACGGCACCGGATCCGGACCGAGATTGTCGGCGACATCCGCACGCAGCCGAGTGTTGGCGAGGCCGCTACGCTCGTTGAGCGGATCCACGATAAGGCCGCGTGTTCCGGGCCGAGCTGCTGCACCGCGAGCGACCCCGAGCCATTCCGGCGCGACGTCCGCGAGCATGGCATCAGGGCCAAGCTGCTCAAGGGAATCTCGATACCGAGTGACTTTCGACGGATCGGAAAGCTCGTCGACGACGTAGCGCCGCGCTTGGTCGGTAACAGTGGAAAGGGCATCATTGCTTTCGCCAAGAATCTTGCGGGCGAGCGACGATGCGAGCTTGCTAGCGCCGGCAGCGACTGGCAGCATTGCAACGCCTGTCCCGGCGCCGATGGCCATTTCCCGACCTGCCTGCTTCGCGCGATTGCCCGCACTGCCTTCACCCGCACCGAACCCTTGGATAGCCCCAGTGCCGCCGCCAGCAGCCAAGGCAGACACCGCCCGCGCGCCTGTCGAAGCACCGGTATTGCCGAGGGCATAGTTACCGATCGCGGGAGCCGCTTTCAGCAAAGCACCACCTGAGCCGACGCCGCCCGCAATCTGCAAGCCGGTCGACAGGTACGGATGATCCGTGTCGTATTCGTCATCTTTCCGGCGCTGGATGTTGAGGGCCTGGTCGTACCGCTCGCCCCATGTCTGGCCAGGCAGCTTTTCGAAGCCGTCCGGCAAAAGCGGGTCGACTACAGGAGCCAATGTCGCATTGGTGGCCGCATTGAGTTCGTCGAGATAGGAGCCAATCCCGAGCGTTCCCCTCGCGACAGACCGAACCGCACCGTCAACCCCGCCGGATCGCGCGGGAGCGTTTCCCTTCCCGCCTGCAGCCAATTGCGCCGCGATTTCGTTGACGGTGGCTTCCTGCTGTTCTGGCGACAGCGTTTTAAAGCTGTCGTCGACCTGAACCTTGACGCCGTTGACCGTGAGAGTTCCCATTATTCGTAGCTCCAATTGACGCCGGTCTGGGTCTTCCTGGTCCCCTCATTCGGGGTGGGCCCGTTGGGGATTTTGTAGTTTTCCAGCGGGTTTTGCATCTCCCGGATACGCTTGCGGCCTTCGGCAGGCGTGATTTCCCGATCGGCGACGGCATCGGCAATGACGCCCATCTGCTGCTCGTATTCCGAAATCCCGCGCATGGTCTGGAAGATAAGCTCGTTGCCGCCTGGCTGGTTAATGATGCGGGGCAGTGATGCCCGGAACATCCTGATATCGGCATCGGACATTGGGCCGGAACCCGGAGCGCGTTGCTCAGGGACCATTTTTTCGAGCAATGCCGATGCGGCCTGAATGTCGCTCGTGCCTTCTCCGATCGGAATGCCCCAATCGCCCGCAATCTTCTTGAAGCCGCCCTCAATGCCCTGCGGCACGTTGGCGAAGATGCCTTCTAGGCGGTTGATCTGGCCCATACGTGCCCGAGCCTGCATGCCAGCATCGGATAGAGCGGCGAACGATTCAGCATTCTTCTTGTCCAGGTTCTCATAGAACTTGTCGCTCTCGCCGACGCTGACGTTCGTCGTTCCGGCACCGGCCTTGCGCTGCGCCTGCTCCCATTCGAGCGGGCCCAACGGTGTGCGCCCGTTCTGTGTCTCGAACTCGCGATAATATTCGTAGTTTTGCCGATCCGCCGTCGGCTTCTGTGCATCAGGATACTCGGCAATGACCTGCCCTGTCTGGTTATCGACCAGCCGGCCGTTGACGACCGAGGTCTCACGCTTGCGAGGAGCATTGAGGTCCTGCTGCAGTTTCCTCATTTCAAGCTGGCGCATCGGATCGTTGGCCAGCATCTGCTGTTCGATCATCGATCGCGCAACGGCTTTCATCTCAGGCGTGGCGAAGTCGTTCGCCAGCAGTTCGTACAGACGGGGATCGACGCCGCCTGCCGACTGCGCAAATTGCGCTGGCTGCTGCTGACCAACTGCCTCTGCCTGGGCGATCTGCTGCGGGCTCGCGGGTGCCCCACTCGTCAGAGCCGGCATCATGCCACCTTGGGCGCTGGCAAGCTGCTGCGAACCTTGGAACTGCGCGGGGATACCTTCCGGCAACGGCTGCGACTGAGGTGGAACAGGAAGCGCTGAAACGTCACGCGGTTGCTCCATGCCGGGCGCCTGAGCACTCCTTCCCGGGAACCGAGCGGCATATTCCGGCGTCTGCTCATAGGCCGCGACCTCGTCTGACAGCGATGCGCCGGCCTGAGCGGCGCCAGACTGCGCAGCAGGATCCACGAACGGTGAGACAAAGGGGCTCGTCGCCGGCATGGTACCGCTCGCCATTGCCGTGACTGCGTCTGCCGCCGTATCCGGCATGCCGATCGACGGGTCGAGGCTGGCAACTTCCCGCGACTGCGGCTGACCTTGGAACTTAGGCAGGTAGGCATTCGCCGAGCTCATGCGCGCCGCCGCCTCGCCGCCAGGGCGGTTCCATCCGGCGAACTGCCATGCGCGGTTCATAAGCTGCTGCGCTTCCTCGACGGACGTCGCGTTGTTCAGCGCCGCGACGAGGTTCGGATCTTCCTGAAGGAAGAATTCAGCCTGAGTTTGCGGGCTAATCGCACCAGGTTTCTCACCCTTCTGGCCGGCGAACGAATAGAGAGCTTCCAGACGAGGGCCGCGCCAAGACATGATGCCGCCAGCTGTACCGGGAGCACCTCGTTCGCTCGGGTCGCTCCAAGAGCGGTTTGCATTGCCCGAGGAGAACCGGCTTTCCGCATTGCCGGTGGACGCGACGGCGGCCAGGCCAAACGGGTTCGTGATGCCGCCCTTCACGGTGTCCATAAAGCCGGAATAGACGTCGCCGCTCGTCGTCGTCGAGATGTTACCCTTGCTGTCGACCTTCGGCATGTTGCCGCCCATCGCGACCGGGTTTGATGCTGCCGAAGACGACGCCACATTGCCAAGGATCGAGTTGTAAAGGGTTGAAGCCGTATCGGTCCCGGCTTTCTCTGCCTTGTCGGCGCGATACTTGCCAAAACCAACAGCTGCGCCCTTCAGCAACGCGCCGATCCCTTCTGCGGCCGTCTTCGGCTGCGCGCCCATGATCTGCTGCGAAAGGGCTTCGATCACCTGCCGCCTGCGAGCGAGCGACTGCGCGGTCTCGCCGGTATCACCGCCAAACAGAAATCCGACCATTAGTAGAGCCCTCCATTACGGCCCATCGTGAAGAAGTTGGCGAGGCCGGTCAGCGCCGACGGCTGCGCGCCTCCTGGCGCCACCGGAAACGCCGCATTTCGCTTCGCCATTCCAGCAGCAACGCCGCTCATGAGCGCGCCGGCGCCCTCGGCCATGTTCTGGGGCATCGGTTGTCCCATGATCTTCGCTTGCAGTTGCTCGGCGAGCTTCTGGCGGTTCTGAGTGGTGTCGGGCTTCTGCAGGCCGGCGTAGAGAGCAAACGGGTTCATGCGCTCTTCTTTCTAGCCGGGGTGGAGAACAGCATGCCGTAATCGACGCGGCGGAAACCGTCGGCGCCCTTGGACACGGCTTCCGGACGCACCTTCTCGACTTCCTGCGCCATCACGCCGACGCGCTTCGGAGCGTTCTTGCCCTCGCCCTTGTAGCGGTACTCATAGAGCCCGCCGATGAGCTTCTTGTCCTTCTTGGCGCGCTCATCCGATAGAGCTGCGAAGCCGGCGAGACCGCCAAGGATCGAGCCGATGCCCGCCTGTTTCTGATTGTAGGCGCCGACCTTGTTCGCATAGTCCTGCTGGACCATGCCGGCATAGTCGATGTTCGGGATGCTCTGACCTTGCGTCGGAACGAAATTCGGGTTGTTCACTTGAGCACCCGACATGAGGCTGACGATTTCGTTGATCGGCTGGTTGCGCAGCGCGTATTGCTCGTTGAGATACTGCGCACGCGCCTGGTTCTGAGCAGCAAGCTGCGCCTGCTGGGCATTGAACGTCTGGTCTTTGAGCGCGTTGTTCGCCGCGGTCTGGGACTGGCTGTTCTGGTACATCTGCTGATTGGCGGAGTTCCCGAACGTTGCCGAGGCCAAGCCCTGCTCGAACTTCTGTTGCTGGGCGGTGTTGTTCGCCTGCTGCTGTGCCTGGTTCTGGCCAAACTGCTGCTGCTGGGCAGCATTGCCGAGCTGCATGTTGTTCGCGTTCTGCCCATACTGCTGCTGCTGTGCGGTGTTTGCGAACTGGCCACTCGACAGCATCTGGTTATAGGCCTGCTGCTGCGCGCTGTTCTGGAAGCCGGCTTGATCACGCGCGAGGCCGGCGAGACGAGATTGTTCCTGACCGGCATTGAGGATCGCGCCAAAGCGAGCGTCATTCTCCTGCCGCGTCGCAGAATCTACCGCACGGTTATAGGCCTCGGAACCGGGTTGCAGACCTTGGTTCGCCAGCTGCGTTTCAAGCGCGGATCGGCTCTGCGCCAGCTGCGGGTTCATCCGCTCCATCAGCGCATTTTCATAGCGGGAGGTGTCGGCGCTGTAGTCGTACGTCTTGGTGATGTCGCCTGCATTCCCCAACGACGTCTGGATCGTGCCGGCGTCGGCGACACCCTTCTGGATGTTACCTGCGTTCGCAATCGTGCCCTGAACGTTGCCGGCATTGCCGAGGCTGGTTTGCAGGTTCGGACCCGATCCATACTGCGCATACTGCGGCAGCCCGACCTTGGAGGGGTCGCCCGCAGCCGGCGCGCCGCTCAGATTGAACGGCTTGCCAAGCAGATCCTGCAAGCGTCCCGACTGTGAATTCGCGAGCTTCGACAGATTGAGTTCTGCCGCGTCGTTCTGCGTCTTGATGGCCTGCTGCCCAGGCGACAGCGTCTGTGTGGCCGTCCACGTCGGCAGATCGTAGACGGCGCCGCTCATCGGGTCCGTCCACTTGTTGGTGCCGCTCTGCGAATAGGTCAGGTTGCCGTCGGGCGTGACCTGGTTGACGTTGCCGAGATAGCCGTTGGCGATCGCCGTGCCGATGTTCGTCGACGTCTGTGCGGACGCAGTTTCCTTCGGATCTGGCGCCTTCGGACCCTTCTTGCCCATTAGGCCCTCCTCTTGTTTGCGCGATGAGCGTTCCATGCGTCATCGGTGAAGGTGAAGATGATTTCCGCCTCATCGCGGCCGCGCAGGCGATCTATGCGAGTCTCGGAGAACCCAAAGTGTCGGGCGATATCGAGCATTCCGAAATTGCGCTCGGACACGCGAAGAACGACAAGCTGACAGCCGCATTCCTCGAAGCAGAAGTTGAACATGGCATTGATCATCGGGCGGGTGAGCCAGCGCTTGCTGTCCGAAGCGGCGGACATTTCGATTACGCCTTCCTCCGGCTGCCAGTTATGGAAGACTACTGCGGCAATGAGGGTTTCACCGTCGATCGCACCGAGCGTTGCGCATGGGCCAAAGCCACGTTCGGCACCGAGCCGCGCTGCGACAAATCGAGCAAGCCCCTCATTGACTTGCGGTGCCCGAGGACCGCCCCAAACGTGGTTCATGCGCTGGCCTCGCCAACCGAGACCTGCAGCGTGGCAAGGTCAACTTCGATATCAAGCCGGACGGCACCGCCCGAGGTGATGACGCACCCGACGGCAAGCATGTCGCCGGTCGCCCTGACGTTCTGGCGGAAGTCGTAGCGCATCAACTCCGACACGCCGTCCCACACCGCGACATCCCAGAGGCCAACATCCCATTCGGACGAGGTCGTATTGCCCTCGGTCACGCTGTTAAAGTTCGGAGTGGTCTTGTCGAAGTCAGCCCTTGCGAACAACCGCACTTTCGGCCGTGATTTCCCACGAAAATACATGTGCGCCATGGTCCCGGTCGCGCGCTGCCCGAACTGACCTGCTGGGGCAAACTGCGAGAGATAGGTGGCGCTGAATGTCAGGCCGTCGTCGGTACCGCTGGTATCGCCCTGCCAGACATATCCATCGAACGAGCCGAAGAAGAGCCCGCCTTGCAAGGTTTCGTAGCAGAACGCTTGCCAGTTGGTGATGGTCGACCATCGACCGGTCAGGACGTTCAAGACGAACGTGGTGTCGGTGACGACGGTGTTTTCCGGGAAGGCCACGAAGACGAGGTTTTGCTCCGGCCACTGCTTCAGCGTCCAGCCTCCGCCCGTCGCGTTGGCCGCCCGCTTCCAATCGTCCTCGATCGGCCGCGAGACAGAAACGAGGCTGAGGGCCTGCCGATCACGCTGAAACACCTGGGAGATTGGGGTGAGACCATCGCTCGTGGCAATGAGGATATCGGCTCCTGCCCTGATCCATGCATTCTTTCCGAGGGGCTTGCCGAGTTGATAGACGCCCTTCAGCGCGAAGTTGTTGGCGTCACTCGGATCCGAGCCGGCATAAACGGCAACCTCACCCTCCGTCGAGACAAACACGCACATGTCCGACAGGCCGTCGCCGCTCTCAAGCGACCAGGAAAAGCCAGTCAGCAACGAACCGCCGCGTTTCATCACCCCGCCGAGCGGAAAGACGACAGCCGCGCCACCCATCGCATTGACGGGCAAATAGTAGGCATCAAGCGTTGCGTTCTTCAGGAAGAACTGCCGGTTCTTGAAGAGCCAGCCATAATTGAGCTGCGGCATGGTCGTGCCGTCGACGAAGGTGATGGCCGGTGACGTCGTCCAGCTCGTACCGTTGTAGATCCGCCGATCGTTCGCGCCATTGAGGCAAATCAGGTTCGAGACGCCTGCGTTGGTATGCTGGAAAGTGCACCAGTCACCGCCCGCGAGCCCTGAAACGTCCGCCGCGGTCGTGGTTGGTGGCGCTGCCGGCGAGCTCACATTGTAGATTGCCGTGTCTGTCGCGACGAACAGCTTCTCATTGACGCCGTACTTGTATTTGAAGGCGCTCTTGATATCGCCGCCGTCGGCAGCCAAGGCCCGTTTCTGCGAGCCTCCACGGATCTTGCATCCGACCAGCGTCGGGAAGAAATTGCGCAGCACGATTGCCGATCCCGGCTTTTGCGACGCCATATCCGTCGCCGTAACAAGGCCGTCGCGCGGCGCAGGGAACGTCACCGGCTGCGATGACTGCATCTGGCCGACACTCACCGAGCCGCGATTGCTTTGACCCACTCGGGCCGGCCTCACCGCCATCTTCATGATGCACCCCGATCGGCGTTGATTTCCTGCAGGAGGTCGGCCTCGAACTCGGCAAGATTGTCGTCGAATGGCAGGCCTTTCTGCCGCTTCCATCGCCACAGGATGCCCTTCACGAGCAACCGCTCCGGGAAGAGCGTGGTGTCGTCGTCGGCTTCAAGCGTGTCGCCTGGGCCATCTGGATCATGCAGCACCCAGAACTTCGACACGTATTCGATGACCGAGCCCACACCGGTAGCAGCCGGCGAAAACAGGATCTGGTTGCCCTTGATGAAGAAATACGGCTGCGCGGATACCACGCCGACGATTACGGCCCATTGTGAGCTGTTGGTGATGGGCCGGTAGAATGCACCGGCCGCACTGCGCACGGCGCCACCAGGCGTCAAACGCTCGTAGTCCTCCGGCAACGGCTCAGGCGAGCTCAGGGCGACTCGTTCCTTCAGCAACTGCTGCCAGTCGGCCCGGCGCGCAATTTCGTCGCCTGCCTCCTGGGCGAGCGCAACCATCGTGCGCGCGTTCGGATCGTTCGAACCATAGATGCTGTCGAACTGATCAAGGGAAACGACATCGCAGACCTGATTGATGGCAGAGAGCAAGGTCATGGCGTCGGCCCTCCAACAACAACCTGCGCATTGCCCCAGCGCGACCGCTCGTCGCCGATTTTCAGACCGGACAGAGCCAGCATCTTGAGCTGTTGGGCAGCGCCTACCTTGCCAACGTCACGCTCCCAGATCGCGATTTCCTCAACCAGCGAATACAGGTAGACGTCCGCCGCCTTGTCGAGCAGCCAGTTCGTTGGGTTTGCTGACGTCAGCGCCGGGATCTTGCCGTAATAGGTGACGGTCAAATCCTGATCGCAGACGGGCCGCACGCGAATGTTGCCGCCGACGACCGCATATCCGGACGGAATGCCGCTGCGGGCGCCAAAACTGTCCGTCAGCTGCTGCAGGGCAACGGCGCGGATCGGATGGCCGGCCGCCGTCTTCACCTCACGCGCCTCTAGAAAATCGGGCGGCACCGGCCCTTCGCCGTTGACGATCGACACCGTGCCGACGACTTCCATTTCAGCGATGCGAAGGCCCCGGTTGAGCTTCAGCTCTGCCAGGCCAAGAAAGCGCGGGAAGAGATGCGCAATGTCATTGCGGCCGGAATACTCGCCAGCATCGACAAGCAACGACGCATAGTCCGAGATGGTCATAGGGGAACCTTCCGCGCGCGATCGGCAGCAGTGAACATGCGGGAATGGTCAATGAGGCGGGTAATTCGCTCGTTCGCTTCCCGGTGAACCTCAGGGGCGTCCTCGGCACTGGGCCGAGTTGCCTCGATGGCCTTCACCTGCGATCTGATGCGATCATACTCGACGCTCATAGATGTCCTTCCTTGGTCCGCCAGGCGCGATTGTCGGAGTTGTTGAGGAAGCGCTTCACAAAGCGGTCGTCACCCTCACTGTGGGCCTGCACGAGGCCGCTATCGTGGGCGATGTTCAGCGGGATCGAGGCGACCCGGTGCCAGTCGCCGCGCCATGCCTTCTCGGCGCTGTTGCGGACGTCCTGGTTCTCGCTGATGAGATTGTCGACGGGGTAGTCGACGCGGAACACGTCTTTCTCCCCGTCGAAATAATGCCAGACCGAGCGGCCCGTCATCATGTCGTGTTCGTAGAGCGTCCAGCTCCCGTCACGAATGATCATTTGGATTCGCCCGGGAGCGGATCGTTGCGCTTCGCCTTGTGCTCATCGATGAGCTTTTTCGCGAAGGTGAGCGGAAGCTCGGTCTCGGCACCGGCCACCAGGCGTTCGCCCTCGTCGGTCCAGACGTCGCGCAGCAGCTTGACGGGGATTTTCTTCTCTTTTGCGGCCTCGGCCGGCTTTGTCTGATCGGTCATTTCCATTGCTCCTGAAACGGAAAAGGCGAGCCGAAGCCCGCCCTTTCACTGCCAATGATGAGACTGACGCGATTAGCTCGCGGCGGTCAGGCCGAAGAGATCGGCGGCAACGCCGAGGCCCTTCTCGTTGTGAACCTTCAGCGTGCCCTCACCGATCAGGACGCCCTTGTCAGCATCGCCCGTCTTTGCGACGTCCTTGTCTTCCTGGATCTTGCGGAGCCAGAGGAAGGACAGCATTTCCGGATCGATGAAGAAGGCGTTGCGAGCAAGGCCAGCGCTGCCGGCCTGGACGCGGTTCGGGTGGATCATCACCCTGCCGAACGGGCCTTCGTAGTAGTCGGCCGAGGCAACGATGGTGTTGCGCTCGCCGCCCTTGGAGACGGCATAGCGGAACGGTGCCACGTTGCTGTCCGACATGAACGTGACGAACACGCTTTTCACGTAGGGCGATGCAGAGACGTGACGGAAGTTCGCCCCGTTCTGGAAACCCTGCTGCATGACGCTGTCCAGGATTGTCTTGGTGAACGCGCGCTGCGTGCCGTTCGTCGGCGCCACAGTCAGACCGGTCGGAGTGTCAAAGCCGCCGTTGGCACCGGTTGCACCGCGCGAGACGTTGGTCTCGATCCAGGTCGACAGCGAACCGAGTTCGCGTGTCGCACCGCCGACGGAAGCATTGGTGTCAACGATGGCGAATTCGACATCCTTGCGGAGCTCGACGCCCTTCTTCAGCTTCTGGTACTTGCGCTTCTGGACATTGCCCGCCTCGGAAACGACTTCCTGGGTGGCCGAGATGATCCAGTCCTTGCGCAGGATCTGGGTGTAGTTGCCCAGACGGTCAGGCGGAGAGATGGCACCGAAGGTGTATTCGTCACCTTCAGTCTTGATGTTCGCGGCCGGCGCGGCGAGCTCGTCGGTTTCCCATTCGGGGTGAACCGATTTCGTCGAGCCCTTTTCGATCAGTGAATAGATCGGGGTATCTTCCGGCGTGATGCGGGAAACGACGTCGGACAGCTCTTCGCGGTTGCCGACGGCTTGGTTGGTGGTGAACGTGTTAGCCAAAGCGGCCATGGTCGTTTTCCTTCGATGAGAGGTTTAGTCGAAGTCGATCGCCATTGCGTCGCGCATCGACCCGGTTTTCGACAACCGCTGCATCGCATCCTTGCTCGAACGAACTTGCTGGCTGGCCCCACCGTTCGGCCGTGCCTTCGGAGTGGCGGGAGGGGCTGCGGTCACCTTTTGCAGCGCCTTGCCCTTCGCCTCTTCTGCCTTCATCCCGATCCGGGCGTAATAGGCCAGCCCGAAAAGACGATGATCGACGATGCCCTTCAGTTCCGCGTCGGAGAAACCAAGCTCACGCGCCGCATCGAATGCCTGATTGAAGAACGCTGTGCGTCCCTCCTCCTGCATCGTCTGCGGGAATGCCTGCGCCAGTCGCTCGCTTTCGGCTTGAAGCGTCTCCTCGCTCATCGACGAAGTAAGCTCGCCGGCAACCGAGGTGGAGTCGTTCGCAAGTTCGATGATCTGGTTGATGTTTGCCAAACCCTCGTCGTACATCGCCTTCTGGCGCGTGTATTCGACGGGGTTCTGAAACGCCAACTGACGCGGCGGCTCAGGCGGCAAGCGCTCTGCCAGATAGGAAGCGATACCCTTGACCGTGTTGGTCACGCGGGTTGTCATTCCCTCAAGAGTGCGGCCCTTATTGGCGACATCCTGAGTTTTATAGCGATAGTCGCGCTCCCGCAGGTACCCGAGCTTCAGCTCGGACAACGGCACCTGGTCGCCACCCTTCAGGGTGATGATCTGGTTGTCAGCTTCGTTGGCTGCCTCGCCATTCTCGGCATTGGCTAGCTCGTCGCCTTCGGCATTGTCTGCGGTCTCGCCGGCCTCTTGACCATCCACGATGGTCTCAGCCGTCTCGCCTTTGATCCCTTCCGTGCCTTGTTCCGAGTTGGCCGGCTTCTTGTCGTCGCCTGGCTCCCAGAAGTTCAGATTGTCCGGGTTGTCGATGTCGGTCGAGGGTGCAACGGTTTCGTTCCCGGCGAAGGCCGGGTTGACGCTCTCGTTCATGATGTCCTGCCTTTTGAGGTTTGGCCCGGGCCCTATGCCGGGGCGCCTTTGCCGTCAGCAGTGGCTTGTTCCTCGGCGAGAAACTTGAGCTTGCTGCGGAATTTCCTGATGGCCCGCGCTTCGGCCGCATAGGCGCCGCGGGTCTCGTCGTCGGTGACCGATGCGTTGATGCAACCGTTGATCGCCGATGCCTCCAGATCATCCATGATCAAATGGAAGAGCGGATTATCGAGCATCGCACGCGCCGCGGCCTGCTTCTCTGCGGGCTTCATCCTGCCATGCCTCCGATTTGCGTCGAGGTGACGGTCTGGCTCGTCAATAGCTGCGCGGCGTTCTGTTGCCGCTTCAGCGCGATTTCCTGATCGATCTGGTATTTCTTCAACTCGCTATCGGCCTTGATCCTGGCCATATCGACCTGCGTTTGGGCCGCGAGCTTCTGCCGATCGGTCTCGGCTTGCAGCTGCGCCTTCTGCACGTCGGCTTGCGCCTGCATCTGGGCTTTCTGCATTTCAGGATCAGGCTTGGCAGCATCGTCCGCCATGCGCTTTTCAAGCTGGGCGGGGTCCGGTTTGGTGAAATAGAGGTCAGGCGACTTCAGGCCGGCCGCCTCGACCGTCTTCGCGATCGAGTTATAGAGATTGTCGGGCGAAACATACGGGTTGTTGACCGGTCCGAGCGTTGCGAGCAGCTTCTCCTGCAACTGCTGGATCATCTGCACCATCATCATGTCGCGCTCACGCGTACCGGCGCCAAGGCCGGTGTTGACGGTGGCGTCCATGTCGGCATTCCAGTGGCGAGGATCGAAGGTGACCCACTGGTCACGCAGTCGAACCGCACGCGGCTTGTCCTGGTGCTTGATGACCAGGCGCAACAGCCCCTGAAACACCCGCTTCAGGCCCTGCGCGAACGTGCGGACCATAAGCTCGGTCTGGCCGATGCCAGCGGCCTCGATCATCGCCGAGGCCTTGGCAGTCATGTTCTGCAGCGCATCCGGCGCCATGCCGCTCGATGCGTCGGAAATTCCGGTGCGGTCGATTGCTTCCTGGTTGAGATACCCAAGCATGCTGAAAGACTGGCCAGCGACGAAGGGAACCGTGTTGTAGCCGACGGCGCCGCGGACGTCGGTCCCCTGGCTCACCCGGATCGGCTGGCCGAACTTCGGGTTCAGGACCGATTCCGGGTTTTCGATCACACCTTCCTGGACAATCGGCTGCTGGTTGTTCTGCCAATAGAGGTTGTCGAGCGTCTGGCGCAGCAACACCGTCTTGATGCGCTGGATTTCCGCCATGTCGTCGGTGATCGAATTGCCCTCGCGCTGATGCGGCCGGCGTTCGGTGATGAGATCCGCGAATGGCGCTTCGTCCCACTCCTCATTTTCGAGAAGGTTCTTCTCAGCAGTACCGCCCGCGAACACCAGGCGGCGCAACTCGGCGATACCGTCGTCGTCGGCGTCGATGCGGACATACAGCTCGTAGTATTCGACCTCCTGAGAGGCCTTGTCGATCTGGTCCTTACTGTCGACCACGTCACGACGACGGGTGAACTCTTCCGCTTCCTTGTCGTCGTCACTGGTCGCTTCAGCCAGACCGTCGATTTTGGCCCTATCGTAGCCCATCGCAACGAGGTCGGAACGGCGCATCCGCATGTTGATACCGGTACAGAGGCTGTCCTCGATCGACATCGCGTCCGGGTGGATCAGGAACTCTTCCAACGGAACCGCCGCAAGTCGAGTGCATCCCTTCTCGATTGTGCGCCTGATTTTCAGGTCGAAGACGGGCACCTGTGCCGGCCCTTCCGGCGTGTCGATCGTGTCGACAGACTGGGCTTGCTCCAGCACCTCCACATCGTCCCCGGCCACGAGCTGGACCATCGACGCCTCGTCGAGCCCGGTATGGCTCGAAACCGCAACGCTACGCTTCTTCTCGTACCACCAGCGAATGACACCATTGCGCAGCTTCAACGCGTCGTGTGCTGCATCCTGAACCGCGTCGTATCCAGCGCTTTCCGGAAAGACGATGTAGTTGATATAGTCGGTCGCCTGCTCTGCGCTGGCTTCGTCGCCCTGGTTGACCGGCTCATACTCGACGACCTTGTCGTTGCCGAGGATCGTGCGGATGAGCGAGGGCAGCACCTTTTTGATCGACGACCGGACATCGCGCGAAACCACCTTCGACCGGTTCGCATCCGTCGGCACGTCTTTCATGGTGCCGTCGTAGTACTCCATGGCCGTCATGCGGTCTTTCGACAGCTGATCGCGAAAACTCTCGCAGTCTTTGACCAGCTGTGAGACCTGGGCAGCAAGCTGCTGCGTCGACAATGCCGGCATTAGACAACCTTCCGATCTTGGAACTTCCAGGCGGTTGCATCAGCCTTGACCTTGGCAAACCGCTTCATCATCAGTGCGTATCGAGACGCTGAAATCACGTCGTCACGCTCTTTCACGACCTTGCCGTCCTTGCGGTGGTAGAGCCGGAACTCTTCCAGCCAGAGCGGGCAGGTCCTGAACACCTTCAAGCGCCCCGTCTGCATCCGCTGCAGCATGTCCGAGAGACCGGCCTCCACGCCGTTGGTGCCATCATCGAAAGTGGCGCGCTCCGGCAGCATCGTGAGGCCCTGCCCTCGATACTGTGCCGCCAGCTGCTCGCCGCTCCCCTTGTCATGCTGCAAGCCATCGTGAGGCCAAGCCCACGGCAGCCAGGCGCCCCAAGGCTTCAATGCCCCGGAGTGAATGAGTGGCGTTGCTTCCCGCTCGCGATATTCCTTCGTCAGATAGATGACGTCAGCGTCCCGGTCCCAAGCCAGGCACGCCGCGCCGAACGGGTGATCCCAACCGAAATCGAGGCCACCGATCTGCACCCAATGCTTCGGGATTTCGAACGGATCGACGACGATGCTCTCTTCCGCAATCGGGAAGATGCGACCCGATCCGAGCGACGGAACACCCTTCGTGCGGGCCTCGCGTTCGTGCGCCGGGTAGCTGGCGATGATACGTGCCCGTTCCTCCGGGCTGTAGTGTTCCGCGTCGTCGATCGTCATGGTGATGACGGTGCGGTATTTGGCGCCCTCATCGTCACCTGGCATGATGAACCTCGCAACGACCGTGCTCATGCCCTTCAGGGGCGTAAACGTGACGGCAACTGAGCCGCCGGTCGCGTTGGTGCGCGTGATGCCCTCTAGATAGACGTCCTCGGGCGGCTCTTCGTCGAACCAGACGAAATCAACGGTGTTGGCCTGCCACTTGCTGCGGCCCTGGTCGTAACCTTTGAGCAGCAGCGTTGACGCGCCGCCCGATGCATGCCGGACCGTGACGCTATCGAGCGTGCCAGACACGCCAGCACGGCGCGTTGTGTCCAGAATTGCGGCTTTCGGAATATAGCCAGTGCCCCAATCCTCTTCGTTCAGAGGTGGACCGATCAGAAGGCGCTGCACGCCGTCGCGGGTGAGTTCGTATGATTCCGACCCGGCAAGCATGGTAATGGGTTCATCCCATCGCCGGCCCGGCCACCAGTCCGGATATTGCCCCGTCAGATGCATCGCCGCTTCGGCCGCGCCGGATAGCGTTTTGCCGAGCTGGTTACCTGCCATAAACAGGCGTTCGCGATACGAAGCGCCGGCCTTATGAAATTCGACTTGCTTTTTGTAAGGGCGATAGAACCGCAGCCGGTTAGTGCGCTGTCGGCGCTCTATCTCCATCGCTATTTCCATCCTCTCCATGAGAAGCGAGGAAAGGTTGGATGGTGGCGTCGAGCTTTCTGATCCGGTCGAGAAGCTGCTCATCAGTCATCTCGCCGATTTGGTTGACGTTGACATTCAGATCCTTCGGCATCAACGAGGCGACCACCCTCAAGAAGTCTTGCGGGCGCTTCTCGATAACAGTGTGGATCGCAGCGGCGCCGTTACTCTCCCAGGCTGAGAGCAAGTCCTCGATGAACATCTCCCCAAGGCGGTTGCGTGCGCCTTTAGGACGACCGGGATTGCCGGGTTTGAATTGGTGCTCAACGGGCGGGTTTCCCTTCCCCGTTTTCTTCCCGTTCTTTCGGGGCTCATCGGTCATCTAAGATTGCCTTTCGCACGGAGAGCCTGGCGCACGATCACCCGTCTCACACGAGAGCCGTGGCTAAGCGCCGATAGCCTGTTCATCTCCGGTTCTGGATGCCGTGGTAGAATTCGCGAGTCGGATGCATCCAAGAGGAGTGAAGCATGAGCCGAAACGCCCTAATCGCAATCGTTGCTGCCGCAGTGGTCATTGTCCTGGTTGTCCTTCTAATGCCAAAGAACGAAGCGACAACAGAAACGGCAACCCCGCCGGCGACCACTACTGAGCCGGCAACAACTCCGTCCACTACCACTCAACCGTCGACGACAGAGCCGACTACGACCGCACCGTCGACTACAACAACGACACCATCGACTACGACCCCGTCGACTACCGAGCCTACGACGACGGCGCCGTCTACTCAGCCATCCACCACACAGCCGTCGACAACGACGCCTGCTCAATAGAGCAGTTCATGCCGCGACTGCTCACCGTGTGTATGCGGTAGGGCGGTCGCGCTTGCCCGGTCGGGTGGCCCAGCCGATCACGACTACATGGGTCATCGTCGGGAACCGAGATGCCGTCAACATCCGAGTTTGTCACGCTATCGGGTGACCGTCTTCGTCCATGCGATTGGCGATTCGTCGCAAGAGGCCCTTGGTCATTTCCATAAGGTGTGTCGCATCATGCTGGTCGTACACGGCGTCGAGATGAGCAGTTGCGTTTCGATATGGGTTCTGGATCACAGCCAAGGCCGCGTGCAGTTCTTCGAACACCTTGCCGTCCCCTGCAAACCGATCTGCCGCGGCCGGCCATCTCGCTTCGATTTCTTGCTTCACTTTCTGAAGCATTCGGCCCCAATTGCGATCCGCCCCCTTGGTTGGGTCAGGAATGTTGAGGCATCGGGAAATCGCGCGAATGCCGGCTTCGAGGGATCGGAGTGAATGAAACGCGCTCGCCGTCGGTCGGGCTAGCGCCAAGCATTTCGCTGCTTCATCTAGATCATGCTTTAACGACGGAAACTTCGCGACTACATCGGGGCCAAATGCTGCCTCCGCGCCTTTGAACAGCAGCTGTTCACCCTCGCTGAGTGCCAGGATCATGTGGCTGCTGAGTTCGTCCTGTAAACGGTCTTTGAAATCTTGAAATCTATTAAGTAGGTCATGCTCGTGCTTGCCAGAGATTGTTTCGTCTAGCGCAGTCCGCAACCTTATCAGCGATTTAGCCGCCGACCGCATACCCATCTCTTCGAGATGGGCGAGCAACGGGTCAATCTCGTCCGCATAGCCGTCGAATTCCATTTTTACGTTGGCGCCTTGGCGGATGGCGTACGCCCGAAGCGAGATTGTGACAGCGAGGAACGATGTGCAGCTCATCATTCGGTCCGCTTGGTATTGATGCATGCTCGTCTCCCTCAAGAATCGACTCGACTCGGAAATGAAGTCGATCCTTGGAGAAACTACGGCATACTTGTAAAGGGAGCGTCAGAAGCATGCCGCAAAGGTTGTAACATGGCTTGGCTTTACGTCCGCCTCGACCCGGACTTTTGATCAAGAGCTACCCAACCAAGCAAATAGGAAATCCGCCTTCCGGGGATTGGCGGCGGCCGGTCACAGTTCTGACGTTGCAAAGACTCTACCGGGGTTTCGCGTCGAAAGTCAATTCGTTTCGTCTCCGAAACATTACTTGTACCCAAAGCATTTGGCGCATGCGACCAGATCCTGTTCCAAGACGGGTGCCACATCCCGTTCACTAATCTCGAACTTCAGGCCGATCTGCTTGGCTGTCAGGCCTTGAGCGCAGTAGGCAGTCAAACGCGCGGATACGAGCGCTCCGAGGACGGACGCAGCACCCTTCAACTCCTCCATTGCTTCGAGACGCTTTTCGGGAATGCCCTTCCAGCCGGCGCCAGTGGTTCCATTGAGATTGGGAGACGACGCCGAAGCGGTTCCGGCCCTCTCCCAGAGCCGCGCATAGTGCGATCCAGCATGGTAGAGATACATCCCGGGGCCCCCTCGGCCGTAGCGCCATTCGAACGTTCCCGGTAAGGCTCGAACACTCTGCTTCGTCGCGCGGTTCGACGACACTCGGACCGATACGGTGCTTACCTTCGTTCCCTCAAAGCCGGGGATGCGCGACTTCCTTGCTGATGATGTCTGCTTCAAGCGCTGGATCCTTTCTCCTAAGCGTACTTGGGGGCTGGGTTTCAAGCCAAACGTTGGCGGTACTCAGCGGTCAGATAGTCAACAGGCTCGTTTTCTGGCGCGGCGCGTTCGCAGGCGAGAGCCATCCCCATATTCGACAATTCATCCGCGCGCTCGTTCCCGGCGATGCCCGCGTGGCCTTTACACCAGCGGACGGTGATTTGAGCAGCACCGAGGAGCGCCTCGTCAATCGCCTGCCACAATTCGGCATTTAGCAAGATCCGATTTCTAGGATCTGCGTTCGGCCCGCCGCGCTGCCAGCTGTTCTTCTTCCAGCCGTGGCGCCACTCGTTCGTGCCTTTGACGCAATACATGCTGTCGCACCAGATGGTGACAGGACCGTCCAGCGCTTTCGCCGCCGCAATGCCCTTCAGGAGCCCCGTCAGCTCCATTCGGTTGTTCGTGGTGTCTGCTTCGCCGCCATGATCGGACGCGATTTCCACGCCGTCTCTGAATGCAGCCACCCCCCAGCCACCAGGCCCGGGGTTAGGCTCGCATGCACCATCTGCGAAGACATGGAGGCCGGCTGCGAAGGCGCTGTGATCTATCTCATAGGAGCGCTTGCCGGATGACCGCGCCTTTTTGAACTTCTGCCACTTAGCCATCCAAGTCACCGCAGCTTTTCTTGACGATCAATCGACGCTCCGGCGTCATCCTAACGTACGCAGGCCGCCAGTTCATTGGCTTCCGCCAAATTCGCTCCGGTGGGTCGATGCGGTACCAGTAGCCGTCCGTGTCGAGGAAATACTTCATGACTTCAGGCGAGTGATGACCCGCCATGTCATCGAAGAGCAGGTTGCAAATGAGGCCGTCCGCCTTGGCCTCACTCATCGGCCGCCACGGGTTCTCGCGGTCATGCGCTTCGCGCGCTTTGCGTTCAGCTATCGTCATGCGGCACCTCCGGATTCGCCGAGATCAAGAGAAGAGATATTAGGAAGCCACCCGGCGCCGACCGTCTGGCATTCGAGGTGGATTGTCGTTAGAAACTCAATTCGCTGCCTTTTTATCTCCTGATCGACGATGCCGATTGACTGCATTTGGAGAACGTAGGAACGGATCGCCCGAGACAGAATGTGGTCGGCTTCTCGGTTGGAGCGTGCCTTCGCCAATTGCGTGGCGACTTTGCGGGCGTGCCCGGTCCTCATCCTCGAAGGGAAAGGAATGATCAGCGTCATGCAGCTTCCTCACGGCAGAACTCGGTTTGTAAGAGACGGTACGCGCGGCCAACTCCCGGATCACCATGAGTCGCCTCGTCGTTGTCGCAAAGGGCTTCGAGACGGTCATATAGACGGTCCGCAAGCTGGCGACCGAAAAGCCTCCCAGCTCTGACCTCTCTGTCGAGAATGGCCAAGAAGCCGTGGTCTTCTTGAACGCCGAGCATTTTGATGGCGATCATGTCGTCTGGATGGATTAGCGCATTTGCCAAAGCATCCACATCGAAGCCAGAACCATGCTTTCCTTCTTCGGAGCGATAG
This sequence comes from Ensifer sp. Root1252, assembly GCF_001425885.1. Lineage (NCBI taxonomy): Bacteria > Pseudomonadati > Pseudomonadota > Alphaproteobacteria > Hyphomicrobiales > Rhizobiaceae > Ensifer > Ensifer sp. Root1252. Next base: position 175,599 of record NZ_LMDT01000001.1, read on the forward strand.
CGATAAGTGTGCGCACCAGCTTCCGATTCATCGGAAATGGTGCCGACCCGGAACACGTGTTCCTTCCGAGGGTTCTCTTCAGAGAGTTTGGGTGCAGTTTCCTGCGCCAGTGTAGGCGCAGTTTCTTGCGCCAGGGGGGCGCATTTTTCTGCACCCCTGCGACGTTCATCTGGCGTTATGACTTCTTCACCGCTTTTGGCCCGCTCTTCATAGTCGGTGACCACAGCGCTCAGTCTCTCCCAATGAATCTGGTATGTGCAGCTCTGATTTTCGCGCATTTTCCTAGAGACAATGCCTGAAACCATGAGTTCTTTGACCGCAGTCTGGATAGTCCTACGGCAGAAGCCCGTCTCTTTCTGCAGTCTCGCTTGCCCGGGGTCGCACCTGCCAGTAGAGGCGTTTGCGTGCCATACGAGCCATCCACCGACAGATCTAGCAGCCGTCGACAGCTTCGGCATCCAGAGAAGAGCGTAGAGGGCTTGTGTTTTCTGACCTTTAGCCGGAGTTTTGTTCACCCGAGTGCCTTCCGTTGGAGCGATATTGGTTAGCCATGGTGCAAGCTTGGGCGGCTTGCACAGCGGTTATTTCGAATTTCGTCTTCAGGATGCTGATGACGTGCGGAGGCACTGGGGTTTGTTCGGAGAGCCACCTTGCAGCGGCCTTCACCTTTTCAGCGACGATGTTTTCCATCAGGCCACCTCGGACTCGGAAAGGACTACTTCTGAGTGAAGTCGGTAGCGAGCGTGATGGCCTGGATAGTCTCCAGCATGGTTTTCATGAGTCGTCTCGATCGCGAAACCAAAGCGGCGGAGTTTCCAAATATAGTGTCCCAGGCGGGGCGCGGGGTTTTGGAGGGAAGTGATCCCCCGCTGGCCGGCCGCAAGGAGTTCCTTCAAGCACCAGGCATCTCTGCCCACAACCGTGATCGGTTGACCAGCTTCGCCGTTTTCCACGATTTTCGCGCGAAGCAACAGACGTTTACGGGCCTTTGCAACTGCGCCGTTCTGGACATCAATGGCCCGGGTGTTATCTACTGAAATTGTCAATGAGCACTCCTGTGTAGATGTTGACTGATCGAGCAGCGTGGGTGCGGTCGCCAAACTCAACCCATGCTGCTTTTCTATTTCGGCTCATGCCGCCGGCTCCATGAAGAAGCTCAGGAGCTTTCCCCGCTCCGCGACCCATCGGCCTCCGACCTTCTTTGCGGGAAGCGCCCCGGTCGTCAAAAGATGGAAGGTTACGCGGGGAGTTCGTCCGATAATCTCGGCGATGGATTCAGCGCCCCATACAAGCTCGATTTTCGCGGTTTCTGACATTTCGTGTTGCCTCTTGTTAGTGACATCACCGTAATGTAAATCACCGTGATTTTATTGCAAGTCTGGCGGGAAGAAATTACCGTGATTTATTCAATCGGGGGATAGTTATGAGTAAGCCTGGCAGAGGCTCAGATCAGTTTCCACTACGGCTTCCGCCTGGGATGCGCGATCAGATTAAGCGGGCCGCAGAAGAGAGCGGCCGATCGATGAATTCTGAAATCTTGGACGTTCTTCGTGAATACTTCCCCGAGGAACCAAGCGTTGAAGAGTTGGTCGATGAGATCGACCACACGCTTGCGCTACTCCGTGACATACAAGCTCACTCAAAGTCAGGGGATGTGACTCGCAGCAACAAATTTCTGTCGGTCATCGGGCGACTGTCGGCTGCGAACGATGAGCTGTGGAAGTCAGTATCCGAGGATCGCCAGTCGCCGATAGTGAGGCTTGAGCCGGAGGTCTTGGCCGACCTCTCGAAGATGTGCGAGCAATGGGATATTCCCTTTCGCCCAGTCATCGACGGACTGATTAACGGCTTAGTTCAGATGAGCCTTGATCGAATTGCGCGGGGCGAGGAGAAACCGAAGGTTTGGATTCGCGAAGGGGATGCAAGACGCATGGTCGAGTTTTCCCCACCAGAGACTGGCAAGAGCTCATGAGCGTGCGCAGGCGTGAATGGACCACCGAAAAAGGTGTAGAGAAATCGGCCTGGATCGTCGACTACGTGGACGGTAACGGCAAGCGACGTCTCAAGACCTTCAAACTCAAGAAACAGGCTGATCAGTTCGCCGCCACGGCGTCTGTCGAGGTGAGAGAAGGCGTTCACGTCGCTGATAGTGCCACCATCACTCTCGAAGAGGCCGGTAAGCTCTGGCTCAAATCGGGCGATGCGGCTGGACTGGAGCGCACGACGATGGATCAACGCCGGCAACACCTCAACCTTCACATCGTGCCCCTAGCTGGGGCAGTGAAGCTGACGAAAGTGACGGCGCCGTGGGTACGCTCACTTCAGGACGACTTGCGGGAGAAAGGTCGATCGGCTGCGATGGTAAAGCGCATAACGGTCAGCCTTGGAAGCATTCTCGCAGATGCCCAGGGACGCGGCCTTGTGGTGCGCAATGCCGTGCATGAGTTATCTAAGGCTCGCTCTGGCACGAAAGTCTCAGAGAAGCGCGCCAAGGCGAAGCTGAGGGTCGGTGTGGACATTCCGACGAATGCCGAGATCCGGACAATCCTCGACGCTGCCACGGGCCGATATCGCCCTCTGATCGTGACGATGATCTTCACTGGCATCCGGTCCAGCGAGGCCCGCGGGCTCCGATGGGAAGACGTCGACCTGAAGAAATGCGTCCTGCATGTCAGGCAGCGGGCCGACCGCTATGGCGATGTCGGGATGCCAAAGAGCGAGGCCGGACAGCGGACAGTCCCTCTGCCCCCGATCGCCGTCAACACGCTGAAGGAATGGAAGCTGGCTTGCCCGAAGAGCGAGGCCGGTCTTGTATTCCCCAACACGGCCGGGAACATCGAGAACCACCAGAATATGCTCAAGCGTGGTCTATGGCCGATCGAGGTCGCCGCGGGCGTCACCGTCACCACAGAGGAATTCGACAAAGAAGGGAAGCCGATCCTGGCGGCGAAGTATTCCGGCTTTCACGCCTTACGGCACTGGTACGCGAGTTGGTGCATCAACCGGAAAGCAGATGGTGGTTTGGAACTGGCCGCTAAAGCTGTCCAGACCCGCATGGGCCACAGCTCCATTCAGGTCACGTTTGACACCTATGGACACCTCTTTCCGGCGCTCGACGAGGGAGCGGAAATGGCGGCTGCGGAACGCGCACTGTTCGCGATCGACGCGACATAGACGCAACATGTAGACAGAAAGCTCTTTTGTTTCAACGAGCCGTGAAACACTCTGACTCCGTTAGTCCTGGTTCGAATCCAGGTTCCCCAGCCAAACTCTTTCACAAACAAATTCAGTAGCGTAAACACCTCGGCACGCGTGACTTTCGCACGCCTTGCGCCGATGCCTAGAATGCCCCTTTCGAAAGACACGGTCGCGTTCGACACCCTCACATCCAGATGCCTTGCAAACGGAATTCGCGTTGAGATTGCATTAACGATGTTTGCTTACTCTTTGCTAGGGTTTTCAGGGGGTGGGCAGATGTTTCGGACGAACGGTTTTCTTGTTTTTCTCTTGTCGAGCGCATCGCTCGCAGCGGCCGCCGATATGGATGGGCCATTGGTCGGGGCGGCCGACTACTATGAAGCGCCGGTCGAACAGGCATCGCTGGGCGTAACGGGATATATCGAAGGCGCCTACGGAAGCGTCGTCGATTCTCCCGGCGACATTGATGCCGACGCATGGGCGCTGCGTGGCGCCGTCAACTTCGATGCAGGCGGCGGCTTCAATCTCCAGACGGATCTCGGCTACGCCCGCGCCTCGATCGGGGACGCCGACACGAATACTTATAACGGCACCCTGCACGGTTATTACCGAGACAACCTCTATGCGGCGGGTGTGTTCGTGCAGGCGGCGCGTCTCGATGCAGGGTTCGACAGCCACATCAACGATTATATGGGCGGCATCGAGGGCGCCTATTTCCAGGACACATGGACCATCCACGGTGCGGCCGGTTATGGCCAGGCGGGATGGGAGGGTTTCGACGCCGACCATTACATGGCCGCGCTCGGCGCTCGCTTCTATGCTACAGACAACGTACGCTTCGATGTCGACGGCGCTCTCGACCGCATCACCGACAGCGGCATCGACTACGACATCCGCAGCCTGAAGCTGACGGCGAACTATCGCTCGGTATACTTCCCGGTCACATTGTTCGGCGGATACAAATACGCCGACGAGGAGGTATCCGGTTTCGGTTCGTCGGTGTCGGGCGACAGCAGCACGATCTTCGGTGGCCTCCGGTTCTCCTATGGGTCGAACAGCATCAAGGAAGAAGAGCGCCTGGGACCGGTCTGGTCCAACAACAGCCGAGCGTTTTGATCACGAGACCTATCTCGCAAATAGCGGTCGGGTCGCTGTGTGCCGGCAAATCGCATACCGAACACCGCGCCGGCTCTCCCCAGACCTCGGCGTGGCTGCGCCCGAATGTCGAAGGCTGACGCAGTCTGCCGGCAGACATACCGCGAAGATCAGGCTCGCAAAGTTCGGCGTGGAGATCGTCACGAACGCCGGAGCCGCGGCCCGACATGTCATCTCTTGCGCGCGACGATATAGGGACGGCTGTCGTTGCCCTTGGTCGCGTGGTTTTCCGTGGCAAGCACGTCGAAACCGGCAGCATGGATGATCTGACCCAATTCAGCCGCCCGGAAGATGCCGGCGTAAGGCGCCTGCCCGAGCGCTCGCATCGCGGGCAGCAGGACAAGCCGAATGAGCGGGTTCATATCCCCGACGCAGGGCGTCTTGGAAATGAACAGACCCTGCGGCGCCAGCAGGGCGTGAATGTGGCCCAGCGTGCCGGCCAAGTCGCGAACCAGATGCAGATAGTTGAACCCCATGATGACGTCGAACTGTGTTTCTTCGGGCGTCAGCGCCTCGACGGTTGCGACCCGGAAGGCTAGCCCCGGGATGGGATCGGCGGCACACCTTTCTTCGGCAATCGCTACCATTCCTTTGGAAATATCCGTCCCAAGATAGCTTTGCACATGGCTCGCAAGCCGGAGCGCCGTTGTTCCTGTCCCGCAACCCACTTCCAGCACCCGGTCGCTTGGTCTCAAAAGGGCGCGGGTTCGCTCCAGCGTGCGCTCATATCCGGCTTGATCGGCAATCTTGCCCATGGCGTATTTGCGCGCGCTCCGGTCCCAGAAGCGGGCGTCAGTCTCCATGCTCATGGTGGGTTTTCTGCCTTTCCAGTGCGGGGCCGGTCCGCTGTGTGGGAAATTGCTCCATCGTCCATACGAGGATCAAGGTCAGGTGAAGCGGACGTGTAGATTTGAATGAGACCGCCGACATCTTGTCAACGCCGCTTGCAACTGCCACGCTAGTCCCTGCGTGATTCACGATTACATATGGGAGGGCACATGGCTCATAAGTTCGAGATCTACAAAGACAAGGCTGGCGAATATCGGGTTCGCTTCAAGTACAACAGCGAAGTGATGTTTTCGACCGAAGGCTATTCGAGCAAGGCAAGCGCTCAGAACGCCATCGATTCGATCAAGAAGAACGGACCGAACGCGCCTGTCGAAGACAACAGCCAAGCTTAACTAAATTCCATGAGAGGCCCGCCGATGAGGATCGGCGGGCCTCTTTCCTTTAAGGCGGGCACTTGCCTAGCGCGCAATCCGGGCGCTTATTTCCGGCTGATGAGCCGCGGCTAAATCAGACCACGGCTGGCGAGATTGCGCATCAGCGCGGCCATGCCGAACGTCCAGGGCGGGCAATCCGTCGACAGGCGCACCACGTTGGTCAGGCTACCAAGTTCAGCATTTGAAATCGTCACCAAATCGCCGATCCTGTGGGTGAAGCCCTGCCCCTTCTCGTCGCGGTCTTCGACCGGGGCAAACAACGTGCCCATGAACAGCATCAACCCATCGGGATATTGATGGTGTGGCCCGATCGTCTGGGCGACGAGGTCGAGCGGGTCACGACTGATCTCCGCCATGCTGCTCATTCCCTTCAGGCGGTAGCCATCGGCGCCTTCGACCAGCAGCTCGAGTTCGGCCCTGCGCACATGATCGATCGTGTAGGTCTCGTCGAACAGGCGGATGAACGGGCCGATCGCACAGGAGGCATTATTGTCCTTCGCCTTGCCGAGAAGCAGAGCGGACCGGCCCTCGACATCGCGCAGGTTGACGTCATTGCCGAGCGCCGCGCCCTTGACGGCGCCGTCAGAGGCAACGGCCAGCACGATTTCCGGTTCGGATTGTTCCAGCGCGAAATCGGGTGGAGGCCGACATCGGCACCCGAACCGACCGATGACAACACCTGTGCCTTGGTAAAAACTTCCGCATCCGGACCGATGCCGACTTCCAGATATTGCGACCAGACGCCCTCCTCGATCAGCGCGGCCTTGACACGGGCTGCCTCCGGTGAGCCGGCCTTAAGGTTTCGCAGGCTGTCGCCGATGACGGCAGTGACGCGTGTGCGGATCGCCTCGGCGCGGGCGGCATCGCCGGCCGCCCGCTCTTCGATGACGCGTTCGATCATCGAGCGCGCAAAGGTGACGCCACAGGCCTTCACGGCCTGGAGGTCACAGGGCGCAAGCAGGCGAAGGGTCGAGATCTTGCCCTCCCCCGTGAGTACGTCGGTCACCGACGCGAGACGTTCGCCATCGAGCTGACGGATGTGGGCAACCGGGTCGGGAAGCTCCAACAGATCGCGCATGGTGGGCGCCATTTTCGAGGTGATGTCGACAATCGCGCCGTCCCTGACGGTCACGAGCGCCGGCCCGTCAATATCAGATCGCCAGACGCGCCCGACAAAGGTTCCGCTTCGGTATGCCTCAAGCGTCATGATCGCTCCCCCAAAGAGATGATTTTCTTGCAGCGAAAACAGCGGGCTGTAAAGCGCATGCGATTTGGGTGGGTTGTACCCGATGGAACATTGCAAGTTTTCGCGCGTTTCCTGTTGCAGAGCGCGTCCAGTCGAGCATGCGAGGTTCGCAACGTTAGTTTGCAACCGCACAACCCGGTCCTCTGCCTTTGCCGAGGCCGTTCCGGCCGGCAAGACCCGTAGGCCGGAGGACGCCCAGAAAGGATGTGAACGCGATGAATCAACGTGAAGAGTTCAAGGAAAAGCCGCTCATCGACCCGGTGACAGGTCAGCCGACACCCATGCCGACAGATCCGGCACCGGTCCGCTCCGGGCGCAGCAGCTGGCCGCTCGTCATCATCCTGCTTGCCGGCCTCGTGCTCGCTTTGATCGCCTGGCTCCCGGCAGAACTGACGCGGGATACGACCGAGACGGCAACGCCACCGGCCACCACCGACCAGTCGACATCAGGGCAGACGGCGACACCGCCAGCAACGGATACGACGGCCACGCCGCCGGCCGATACGACCACCGCACCTTCCGGCGGAACGATGACCGCCCCGGAAACGACGCCGCAGCAGGGCACGACCCCGCCGGCAACGAACGGAACGACAACACAGCCGGCACCGGCCCAGTAACGGTATTGTCGCAATGGCTTGCCTTTGCCGGAAGAGCGTTCTTCCGGCAAAGGTCGAGTGTTGATCGCACCAGGACGTGGTTGTGCCGAAGAGCGCGCGCATTGGGGCGACCGCGATCAATTGAGACGACGCTTATCGGCCGTCATCGACAGCAGATCTCGTCATTCTCTCGTCGATGACGCCTTGACCATCGCGTCCCACCCCGCCGCGCAACAATCGGCGATTGCCATCAGGGTCTGACGCGAGGCTCCGTCGCGGGCGTGGATCGACATTCCATGCTGGATCGACGTGACATAGGCGGCGATGTCGTCGCAGGCCGTTCCCGCGGGCAGATCACCTTCCGCCACGCCACGCTCGAGACGCTGCTCTAATGCCGCCTGCTTTTCCAGCCGGCGCGCCTTCAGACCGTTGCACACCGCCGGGTCGACCCCCTCCATCTGCGGGGCAGAGAGCACCACCATGCAGCCGCGTGGCTCGGCCCATTGGGTAAAATTCTCGGCCGACCGGCGCAATAGGTCGTGCACCGCCTCCTTTGCCGTCGGTGCGCTGTCCAGAAACTCCCAGATACCGGCGCCATCGGTCCGGCCATAGAGGTCGACGGCCTCGAGGAAAAGCTTCGCCTTGCTGCCGAAGGCAGCGTAAAGGCTCGGCGGATTGAGCCCCATCACCCGCGTCAGATCGGCAAGCGAGGTGTTGTCGAAACCCTTGTCCCAGAAGATTTCCATCGCGCTCCTCAGCGCTTCCTCACGCGAAAAATTGCGCGGCCGGCCACGGCTGGACATCGCATGAACTCCTTTTTTTGTATCGATCAATACATAAATGACTTGACAGCGGGAGGCAAGTCGCCGCGTATATATGTATCGATCACTACAAATACGGAGCAAGAGCGTGTCGAATCTGAAAAACAAGGTCGCGTTGGTGACAGGCGGCGGACGCGGCATTGGTGCGGCGATCGCCAGGCGGCTGGCAAGTGAGGGCGCCATTGTCGCCATCACCTACGGGCAGTCGCAGGCAAAGGCCGATGCACTGGTCGCCGAAATCGAGCGCGCGGGCGGCAAGGCGCTCGCCGTACGCGCCGACAATCGAGATGCAAAGGCGGTGGAGACCGCCGTCCAGACGGTCGTCGAGCGGCACGGCCACATCGACATTCTGGTCAACAATGCTGGCATTTATGAAGCAGCCGCCATTACGGACGTGACCGCGGACGATTTCGACCGCACGGTCGATGTCAATGTGAAGGCGGTGGTACTGGCCACGAGCGCTGCGGCAAAACATATGCCGGAAGGCGGACGCATCATTTCGATCGGCAGCAATCTGGCGCAGCGCGTTCCCTTTCCGGGCATCAGCCTCTATGCGCTCAGCAAGTCGGCGCTCGTCGGCTTTACCAAGGCGGTCGCGCGTGACCTCGGACCGAAGAGCATCACCGTCAACATCGTCCATCCCGGCTCGACCAATACTGACATGAATCCGCAGGACGGCGCGCATGCGGATCCGCAACGCGGCTTGATGGCAATCCCCCGGTTCAACGATGCGAGCGAGGTGGCGAGCCTCGTCGCCTGGCTTGCCGGGCCCGAAGGCCGGGGCGTGACCGGCGCCGAATTCACCATCGACGGCGGCACGAACGCCTGACCGGCGACCAAATGCAGAAGAGGCCGGAAGCGATGCTCCCGGCCCCTTTTGGCGATCGGATAAACGATCAGGAGAAGAAGCGCTCCGGGCGATAGGGGGCGATGTCGATCACCGTCTTCTCGCCGGTCATGGCTTCGGCGAGCGCCCGGCCGGTGACCGGGCCGAGCGTCATGCCGTGATGGGCATGACCGAAGGCGAACCACAGGCCCTGGTGACGCGGCGCCTTGCCGATGATCGGCATCATGTCAGGCGTGCACGGGCGAGCGCCCATCCACGGTTCTTCGTCGCGGCGCTCGGCCAGTGGGAAGAACTCGCGCGCTACACGCTCGGCGCGGGTGAGCTGAACCGGCGTCTTCGGCGCATCGCGCCAGGCAAATTCCGCCCCCGTCGTCAGGCGGATGCCGCGCAGCATCGGCGCCAGGAAATAGCCCTTCTCGGCATCCAGTACCCAATTGTTGAGCTGGGCGCCCTCCTGCATGCCGTAATGCATGTGATAACCGCGCTTGACGGCAACCGGGAAATGGTAGCCGAGCTTGCGCGTGACCGTATCGGCCCAAGGACCAAGTGCGACGACGACTTCATGCGCCTCGAGCGGCCCTTCCGGGGTCGCGACCCGCCAGCCCGGACCTTCGAGAATGTGTTCCACCGTCGCCGCGTCCCCGGAAACCAGCCGGCCGCCGAGCGACTGGAAATAGGTGAGATAGGCCTTGTTGAGGCTGTGCGGATCGCGGATCGACCATGGGTCGCTCCAACGCAGGCCACCGACGAGATCGGCCCTGATCGAAGGCTCCAGGGTCTTCAATTCGCTGGTCGAGAGTTTCTGATGATTGACGCCGAAACCGGTCGACAGCTTCTCGGCATCCTTGTAGGCCGCGTCGCGCTCCTTCTCGGTGCGGAAGACCTTCATCCAGCCGTCCTTGCGGATCAGGTCGCCCGCGCCGGATGCATTGATGAGATCCTCATGCTCGGCGATCGAATTTTCGATCAGCGGCGCATACATGTTGGCGATGCGCTGGTGCTGGGTGAAGCCGGAATGCCACCAGTAGCGCGCCAGGAACGGCACCAGCCCCGGCAGCGCGCGAATATGGTAGTGCGCGTCGATGGTGTTGTTCAGCGCGTAGCGGAACAATGCCCCGAAATCATGCGGGAAGCCGTAGGGAAACACGCCCTCGCGCTGGATCAGGCCGGCATTGCCGTAGGATGTCTCTTCGCCCGCACCGCGACGATCAAGCAGCACCACCGACTTGCCGCGCCGCGCCAGATGGATGGCGGTCGATATGCCGACGATGCCGGCGCCGAGAACCACTACGTCAGTCTTCATGTCCAGTGCCCCGCTACTCGATCAAGACCATCAGCAGCGATGCACGCCGCTCGGCCCAAGCTACTTCTTCTTCAGCCCATTCATGATCTGCTCGAGATAACCGAGCAGAACCGCCGAAACCACGAAAGCGAGATGCATGATCGTCGCCCACATCAGTTGCTGGCTGGTATATTGCTGCGTGTTGAGGAAGATCTGCAGAAGATGGATGGACGAGATCGCGACGATCGACGATGCGACCTTGATCTTCAGGCTGCCGGCGTCGAGCTTGCCGAGGAAGGAGACCTCGGCATCAGCCTCGTCGAAGCGGCTGACGAAGTTCTCGTATCCTGAGATCATCACCATGACGATCAGGCTCGCCACTAGGGCGGCATCGATCAGGCCGAGCATCGACAGGATCATCTGGGCATCGTCGTAGACGAAGACCATGCCGGCGATCTTCAGGAACTTGTACATGAACGAAATGCCGTAGAGCGCCAACGCTGCAACAAGCCCGAGATAGAAAATGACCAGCAGCCAGCGACTGGACAGAATGATCCGCTCTACGAGGAGCTCCAGCGATTTCATGTGTTCCGCATTCCTTGGTGCGCGTCAGATCCGTTTCGGCATGAATAGCCAAGCACACCTGGGAGGGCAAGGGATGTAACCGGAGCATCGCGACATGCGAAAGGGACGAAGTCTTTCGACATTCGTCCCTTGTTGATTTCCTACTGCATAAATCCTTAAAGCTGAATCGATTTAAGCAGATAATTATGCAGCAGGTTTAATGCGTTACCAGCGCCTGGATCAGGTTCTGCGCATGAGCCCCACGACCAGCGAGATCACCAGGAAGGCGAGGAATAGGAAGAACAGGATCTGTGCAATACCTGCGGAAGCACCGGCAATACCGCCAAAACCAAGTACACCTGCGATAATTGCTACTACCAGAAAGACGAGAGCGTAGTAAAGCATAGGATATCTCCTTGTATGCGTCGCTGGAAATGAAACGTCATGACCGCCTATTTTGTTCCAGCACCGACGCAAGCAACGATGAAATCTTCAATCCCGCCCCGGAGGTTCGAAACCATCTGTTAACCATGATCGCCAAAACAGTCTCGATTTGGCACAGCCGAGGCGAAATTCGCCAGGAACCTTCGTGATAGTCTTACGTTGTTCCCTCAAGGAATGAAGCGGGTTCGACATGAAGATGCCAATGTCACATATTTGGAAGTCCGCAGCTGAAACAGCGCGCCGAAACGCCGAAACGCCGGACAGTAATCTTCACATCGGTAGAACGATGCGTGATCTCTACGCGCACAACACAGACAAACCGAGCCAGAACTTAAACAATCTTCTCGAAAAACTGAAAAAGACCGAGCCGAAACCGAAGAGATAATTGCGCAGCGCCGTTCTTCCGCTACTGCCTGTTTCCTTAAATCCTATTCGATTAAGGATAAAAACATGCAGCAATTCAAAGTGCTACAGCGACCCTTGCGCGTCTAATAAGACGCGCGGGGCTGTGGGGGCTCAAAAACCAAAAGCAAACGCCGCGACGGTCGATCACCACGGCGGCGTTTGCTTTTGGCCTTTCGGCTCGGTCGGGTTCGCCTCTCAGTGGCGGGAAGCCCAGTCGTCGATCTGGCGTTCGGCTTCATCGCGGGCGATGCCGTAGCGGGCCTGGATACGGCCGGCAAGTTCCTTGCGCCGCCCGTCGATGACATCGAGATCGTCATTGGTCAGCTTGCCCCATTCGATCTGAGCCTTGCCCTTCAACTCCGCCCATTTGCCCTGAATGATGTCCCAGTTCATGCTTTGATCCTTTCAGCGCGGCGACGGAGAATCGCTTCGCACTTTTCCTGGAGATGCTTTAGTTGCGGAACTTCGGCTTGTCGTCCGTGCGGGCAGCAACAGCGTAGGTGCCGTCGTCAGCGATCACATTGACTTCAAGCTGACGCGAAGGCGTGATCCACCATTCTATCGTCGCATCCTCGACAAACAGGGCGGGATCGACTTCGGCACATTTGCCATAGGCGCTCTTGAACGCCTTGCCGACCTCCTCGATCGACGGCGAAAGCAATTCATGAAATTCCTCGACAGTCTCAAAACCGACGACCGGTGTCGGGACTTCACGGCAGGCGGCGTCGCCCTGCATGCAACCGACGAGGACCATGATGGCAGCGATATGTTCCATCCGCATGCTCCTTCCATCAAAAACGTGAACAGCAAACGGTTATGAACGGCGCGAAGTTCCATGGGCCGAATCAAATTTCGTCGATGCCTTCGCTGGAGCGAGCACTCGACGCGGTATTTCATGCCCAGCGCGATGGTTGCGGCTGGCGAAACAGGTCGCAGGCGCACGTCGGAGCAATTGCCGCTGGCGGCCCTTCAAATCCCCGGATCGACGACAGGTCTGGGAAGAATTTGCCCAATGGAACAAATCGGCGTGATCGTCGTTTCCACAGCAATAACAAGCGCCGCACCCGTGGCGATACCACAAGGGAGACATTGATGAGCGGTGCGGATCCGACCGTTGCGAGCATTCCAAAGGTGGTTAAGATAGGCGCGAAGCCAGGGTCAGGGCTGGCGTCGGCAAGGCGTGTTCGCTTTGGCGAACGGCCTCATTGTCGTCATTCTGTTCGTCATCAGTCCCCCGCAACCGGTCTCGGCCGAATGCATCCTTCAATGTTCAACAAAGCAAACCTCGGATAGGAACGCGTCATGAAGAAGATACTTATCGTAGCAAGCCTGATCCTCCCCTTGGCGGCATGCACGCAAACGGAGAAGGGCGCGGCGATCGGCGCGACCGGCGGCGCAATCATCGGCGGTGCAGCCACGGGCAATGTCAGAGGTGCTGCGGTCGGTGCCGCCATCGGCGGTGTCGCCGGCGCGCTCGTTGGCAATGCCAATGAGCCGGGACGTTGCATCTATCGCGACCGCTACGGCCGCCGCTACGAGGCCGCCTGCTAAGGCGCAAACGTCAAGAGGTCCAGGGAAGCGGGCTTCGGCCCGTTTCTCATGTCTTGCGCTTACAACTCGGGGAGAACTTTTTCGTCGGCACGGCTACTGCATAATTGCAGCAGGTTTAAAGTGTTACCGCGTCGTTTGTGCGTCCTGTTTGACGCGCGGCGCTGCAAGCGCCTCGGCGTCATCCAGCTTTTGCAGAAGGTCGATGAAAAGGTCAGGCACCGGCTCCTGCTCGATCGCGCGGTAGAGCGCCTTCAGCTTCGAGCCGATCAAGCCGTTCGGATCTGAGCCTCTCGCAGCCTTCGCCGTTTCCTCTTCCCCTACGCCACGCTCGTCCACAGGATGCTCCATCCCACAACCCCTAAGCCAGACAGCGCTCGAAACACCTCGAGCACGCATCGCTGTTGCCAGCTTCCCATAGGCCGAAAAACGTGTTCAAAACATTCACGTCTTTCGCAGGATGCTCATTGTCCTCAGAAAACAAGCGAATCACATCAGACCCAAGGAAGTACTTGATGTCACTTTCGACCCGTATTGCACCACACCTTCCCTTTCTCCGCCGTTACTCCCGCGCCGTGACCGGTTCGCAGGCGGCCGGAGACGGTTATGTGGCTGCAATTCTGGAAGCATTGATCGAGGACATCAGCCTTTTCCCGGAGGGTTCCAACGACCGCATTTCCCTCTACAAGCTGTTCTGCTCGCTGTTCGAGAAAGTCTCCGTCGACCGGACGGAGAACGTCTCTCCATTCGCCTGGGAACAGCAGGCTGCCGCCAATCTTTCGCTGATCGCGCCCGCGGCACGGCAGGCCTTTCTGCTCGTTTCGGTCGAAGGTTTCTCGATTGCCGATGCCGCCGAGATCATGGGGCAGAGCCAGGCGGCGTTTTCCAAGCTGCTGACGGTGGCCTCGGAAGACATTTCGCGCCAGGTGGCAACCGAAGTCCTGATCATCGAGGATGAGCCGCTGATTGCGCTCGATATCGAAGATATGGTGACGAGCCTCGGCCATCGCGTGACCGGCATTGCCCGCACGCATAAGGAAGCGCTGGATCTTTACCGCAAGACGGCGCCGAAGATGGTTCTCGCCGACATACAGCTGGCCGACGGCAGCTCCGGTATCGACGCGGTCAACGAGATCCTGAAGGATGCGGCGGTACCGGTGATCTTCATCACCGCCTTCCCCGAGCGGCTGCTGACAGGCAAGCGGCCGGAGCCCGCCTTCCTCGTGACCAAGCCGTTCAACCCGGACATGGTCAAGGCGCTGATCAGCCAGGCCCTGTTCTTCGACGAACACGCCCGCTCGACACGCGGATAAGCGCACACGCCTTAGGCCGGCAGCTGCCGTTCCGGCTGCTGCTCGCGCACCTCCTCGAAGATCGTCATGGCGATCAGCGACAACGGCAGCGCCAGCATCGCGCCGACCGCGCCCCACATCCATGTCCAGAAGATGATGGCGACGAAGACGAGGAACGGGTTGACTTCGAGCCTGTTGCCCAGGATCGACGGGATCACCAGATTTTCCATGACCAGATGCACGACGAAAAAGACGGCCGCCGGCGCCAGCGCCAGGAGGATGGCTTCGTGCGTCATCAGCCCGCCGACGAGCAGGGCCAGCGTCATCATGGTCACGCCGAGATAGGGTATGAAGCTGGAGACGAAGGCAAACAACCCCCAGAGCGGTGGCATGGCCAGGCCGCCGACCAGCGCGATGAGCATGGTGACGACGCCGAGCGCCAGATAGATTAGGCTCGCGATCGAAAAATACTGCGCCAGTGCGGTTTCGATCGCGTTCATGATCCGGATCGTGCTCAGACGTCGCTCCCGGCTGTTGAAGGCAAGGATGATGGTCCTGCGCAGATGCAGGCGACCTAGCAGGAAGAGCCCGAGTGCTGCAAGGAAAATCAGCGTCTGGACCAGGGCCGGCGTCAGCCCGGCGGCGACAACGCCGAGAACCGGACCAGCGTTCTTCATGACGGTGTCGGCAAGGGCTCCGTTGCCGGTTCCTCGCGCCACCGCCAGGCGCAGCCATTCGAAACGCTCGATGAAGGGTAACACACGTTCGACGACCCCCTCCGCCAGGGCCGGTGCCTTTTGCGCCAAGTCCGTCATTGGTCCGAGCAGGGCGCTGACCACCGAGGCGAGCCCAAGCACGAAGAACAGTGCCAGCAGCAGCCCACCCATGATCGGCGGCAGGCCGAACTTTGCAAGGCTGTCGGCCGCGCGTCCGAGCACGATGCCGACGACGACGGCGAGCGTGATCGGCATCAGGATCGTTTCCATCGAGTAGACGGCGGCTGAGCCGGCGATCACGAAGAGGCCGATGATGCTCCAGGCCACCATCAGGTCGATGCCGTCCCGCTTCGGCTCGGCGGGAAGTGCCGCCTCGACCGAGGCCTTTTCCTCCTCGGCGATGCGCTTCAGCTTGTAGTAAGCAGCCGTGTGCCCGGATGTGTCCAATGCCGTCCCTCGCCGTTGTTTGTCATGCGTCACGCCTAGAGCATTTTCCAGGAAAAGTGCGAAACGGTTTTCCGTCAGGAAATACGTAAAAGGAAAGAGATAGAGTGCGTCTGCGGCTCCGTCCAAACTGGAAACGCTCTACAGCGCCGCGCGTCTTATTAGACGCGCAAAGGTCGCTGTAGCACTTTGAATTGCGGACCGGATCACTCAGTGCCGTTCAGGCGGAAACACATGCAGGGTCAGCGACAGAAGCCCCAGGCCGAGGACGATGATGAGCAATGTGTGCGCCACGCCGACGGCTGTATGCGGGATGAACCCAAAACCGATCAACAGACCTGCAAAAGCAACCACGCAGACCCGCGGTAGCCAGTAGAGCATCGACAGCCCTCCCGTTTTTTTATGGAACCACAGGTAAACGTGCGGACTGGCGAATGGTTCCTGCCTGGGAGCCGCAGGTGGGGCGGTCGCGACAAAAGAAAACGCCGCCGTGCGTTGGGCACGGCGGCGGAAAGATAACATCACGCAAAGCCTTCTCGGCTTCGCCAAGCGCCTTAAAGCGTTTCCGGTTTAGACGGAACCGTAACAGCGCCGCGCAATTTTTGCGAGAGATGCTTTAGGCAGCGGCCGCGACGACGATTACTTCGACGAGGTATTCCGGCGTTGCAAGCTTGGCTTCGCCGGTGGCGCGTGCCGGGGTGTTGCCCTGCGGTGCCCAGGCGTCCCAGACCGAGTTCATCTTCGGGAAGTCGGCCATGTCCGCGAGCCAGATGGTGGCCGAGAGAATGCGGGTCTTGTCGGTGCCGGCGAGCGCCAGAAGACGGTCGACTTCGGCAAGCGCCTGCTTCGTCTGGGTCACGACATCGTCACCGGCATTGCCGACCTGGCCGGCGAGGTAGACGGTGTTGTTGTAAACCACGGCCTGGCTCATCCGGGGGCCGGTTTCGAAACGCTTGATTTCCATGATCGTGTTCCTGAAGTTGGGTCGAACGCTGATGGTTCGACCGAAAAGCGGCTGCCCGCCGCCGGAAGGCGAGAAGTGAATGGCGGCGCGAAAGCTCTACACCATCGGCCCGGCAAGGCCAAGAAGCCGGGGCGTTCTTTCCCCGGCCTCCTATTAGAGCGCTTCCACTTTAGATAGAGTCATGGAAACGCTCCATCTCCTACGCACTTCCGGACGGAAAACCGCTCCGCACTTTTCCTGGAAATGCTCTTGTTACACGGCGCCGAAAGGCTCAGGCCGCCTGTTTCTTGGCGAGCCGTGCCTTGATGCTGGCAACGTCGGCGCGCGGCGTCGCGGCAAACAGCGTCTTGGTGTAGCTGTGCTTGGGATCAGCGAAGACTTCGTCGCGGCTGCCGTATTCGACGGCCTCACCGAAATACATCACCATCACGTCGTCGGCGATATAGCGCACCACCGAGAGGTCGTGGCTGATGAAGACGTAGGTCAGTTGGAACTCGTCCTGCAGGTCCGCGAGCAGGTTCAGCACTTGCGCCTGAACCGACAGGTCGAGCGCCGAGACCGGCTCGTCCAGCACCAGAAGCTTCGGGTTGAGCATCAGCGCGCGCGCAATGGCGATACGCTGGCGCTGGCCGCCGGAGAACATGTGCGGGTAACGATTGTAGTGCCGCTCGTCGAGACCGACCTTCTTCAGCATCGCCATCGCTCGCTCGCGACGTTCGTCGGCGGGCGTCTTGGTGTTGATGATCAGCGGTTCGGTGAGGATGTCGCCGATCTTCTGGCGCGGGTTGAGCGAGCCATAGGGGTTCTGGAAGACGATCTGCACCTTGCGGCGCATCTCCGGCGTCAGGTCACCCTTGGTGATGTCGATCTTGTTGCCATCGATCAGCAGGTCGCCTGATGTCGCCGGATCGATCAGCGTCAGGATGCGGCCAAGCGTTGACTTGCCGCAGCCGCTTTCGCCGACGATCGCCAGCGTCTTGCCCTGTTCGACCGAGAAGCTCACGCCCTTGAGCGCATGCACGGTCTTGGCCTTTTTTATCAGGCCGCCGGGGATATGGTAGTCGCGCACCAGATTGCGCGCTTCGAGAACGACGGTCATCGGGCGGCTCCTTGAAGGCTCGGCTCATCGACGAAAAGTTCGGAGATGGTCGGCAGCCGGTCACCGGTCGCATTGTCCGGCAGGGCTGCCAGAAGCGCGCGCGTGTAGTTACTCTTCGGCGATTCGAACAGCGACAGGACGTCGGCTTCTTCCATCTTGCGACCCTTGTACTGCACGACGACGCGGTCGGCCGTCTCGGCGACCACGCCCATATTGTGCGTGATCATGATCAGGCCCATGCCATGCTCGGCCTGAAGCCGCATCAGGAGGTCGAGGATCTGCTTCTGGATCGTCACGTCGAGCGCGGTCGTCGGCTCGTCGGCGATCAAGAGCTTCGGGTTGCAGGCAATGGCAATCGCGATCATCACGCGCTGGCACTGACCGCCCGACATCTGGTGAGGATAGTGCCCAAGCCGTTCGGCCGGATCGGGAATGCCGACCGCCTCGAACAGTTCGATGGCGCGCTTGCGCCGCTGAGCCTTGTCGAGACCGAGGTGAATGCGCAGCACTTCCTCGATCTGGAAGCCGACCGTGAAGCACGGATTGAGGCTTGCGACCGGCTCCTGGAAGATCATCGAGATATCCTTGCCGATGATCTTCTTGCGCTCGGACGACGACATGCCGAGCAGGTCGCGTCCGTTGAACGTCAGCTTGTCGGCCGTAACGTTGGCCGTCCAGGGCAGGAGACCCATGGCCGCCAACATAGACACGGATTTGCCCGAGCCGGACTCGCCGACGATCGCCAGCACTTCCTTTTCATGAACCTTCATCGACACGCCGTCGACGGCGCGGAAGGGACCGGTGGCCGTCTGGAATTCGACGACCAGGTTTTCAATTTCGAGAAGCGCCATGATCAGGACCTCTTCAGCTTGGGATCGAGAGCATCGCGCAGGCCGTCACCCATCAGGTTGATCGCCAGCACCGTGACCAAAATTGCAACGCCCGGAAGCGTCACTACCCACCACTTGCTCTGGATGAACTCACGCGCTTCGGCGAGCATCGTGCCCCACTCCGGTGTCGGAGGCTGTGCACCCATACCGAGGAAGCCGAGAGCGGCGGCGTCGAGGATCGCGCTCGAGAACGACAGCGTCGCCTGGACGATCAGCGGCGCCATGCAGTTCGGCAGGATCGTCTTGAACATCAGGCGGCCGTGGCCGGCACCCGCCACCTTCGCGGCAATGACGTAGTCACGGCTCTTCTCGCTCATGACGGCAGCACGCGTCAGGCGCACGAAGTGCGGCTGGAAGACCAGTGCGATGGCGATCATCGCATTGGTCAGGCCCGGTCCGAGAACGGCGACCAGCACGAGGGCCAGCAGCAGCGACGGGAAGGCCAGGATGATGTCCATCACACGCATGATGACGGTATCGACCCATCCACGGAAGTAACCCGCGATCACGCCGACGAAAATACCGCCGACCAGCGAGAGCGTGGTGACGATGACGCCGACGAACAGCGAGAACTGGGTGCCGTAGATCAGGCGCGAGAGCATGTCGCGACCAACGGCGTCGGTCCCGAGCAGGAATTCGGCACGGCCGCCTTCCTGCCACACTGGCGGGATCAGCACCGCATCGCGGTACTGGGCGGTCGGGTCATGCGGCGCGATGATCGGCGCGAAGATCGCGAGCAGGACGAGGAACAGGAAGAACACAAGGCCGATGACGGCACCGCGGTTCTCGGAGAAATAGTACCAGAATTCGGCCAGTCGCGCCCGGCGGGACGGATCTGTCGAAACGGCGCTCGTTGCAGCAGCTTGAGACATATCGCCCTCCTTAGTGCCGGATGCGGGGGTTGATGAGACCGTAGAGCAGGTCGACGGCAAGGTTCACCAGCATGATGATGCCAGCAATGACCAAGAGGCCACCCTGAATGACGGCGTAGTCGCGCCGGAAGACGGAATCGACCATCCACTTGCCGATGCCCGGCCAGGAGAAGATCGTCTCGGTCAGGATCGCGCCGGCGAGCATGACGCCCACCTGCAGGCCGATCGTCGTGATGACCGGGATCATCGCGTTTCGAAGCGCGTGGACACCGACGACACGGAAGGTCGAGAGGCCCTTGGCGCGCGCCGTGCGCACATAGTCTTCCGAAAGCACTTCAAGCATCGCCGATCGGGTCTGGCGCGCAATCACCGCCAGCGGGATGGTGCCAAGCACGATCGTCGGCAGGATGAGATGGCTCACCGCAGACTTGAACGCACCCGCCTGCCCCGACAACAACGAGTCGATCAGCATGAAGCCTGTAACCGGCGGGAAGAAGTACATCAGCGAGATGCGGCCCGAAACCGGCGTCCACTGCAGGATGCCGGAGACCAGCATGATCAACAGCAGGCCCCACCAGAAGATCGGCATGGAGAAACCGACGAGTGCGGTGCCCATGATCGTCTGGTCGACGAAGGAGCCGCGCTTGATCGCCGCGATGACGCCGGCGGGAATGCCGAGCACGATCGCGAAGATGATCGCGCAGAGCGAAAGCTCCAGCGTCGCCGGGAACAGTTCGAAGAACTGGTCGATCACCGGCTTCTTCGTCACGATCGACGTGCCGAAGTCGCCCTGGACGACGCCCAAGAGATAATCGAAGTATTGGATCACGATCGGCCGGTCGAAACCGAGCGCGTGTGAAATTTCCGCATGCCGCTCCGGCGACATGACACGCTCGCCCGAAAGCAGGGCGACAGGATCGCCCGGAAGCATGCGAATGAAGGAGAAGGCAATGATGGAGACCCCGATGAAAGTCGGGATCAGGACCGCCAAACGCCCCAAGAGAAATCGAAACATGTTTTACCCCGCGCCACGTTGCCGCGCCGTTGTCTCCCGGCGCTGGCACCACTGCATGTTTCCTTGAACCCTTCGGATTCGAGGGCAAAAACATGCAGCAACTCAAATTGCTACAGCGACCTTTGCGCGTCTGACAGGACGCGCGCCACTGTAGTAGATGCAAAGAGGGGCGTTTGCCCGTGGCAAACGCCCCCTTTCGGATCAGTTCATTAGCTTACTCGACAATATCCACGCCGTCGAAGGCAAAATCGCCGAGTGGGCTCTGGACGAAACCTTCGACATTCTTGCGCATCGGAACGACCGACAGCGAGTGGTCGAGCGTTGCCCAGGGCGCTTCGCGCTTGAAGACGACCTGCGCCTCTTCGTAGAGCTTGGTGCGCTCTGCCAGGTCGGACGTTTCCTTGGCCTTCTTGACCAGGGTGTCGAATTCCTGGTTGCACCACTGAGCGCGGTTGTTGCCGCCGACAGCGTTGCAGCCGAGAAGGGTGTCGAGGAAGTTGTCCGGGTCGCCGTTGTCGCCGGTCCAGCCGAGGATGACGGCACCGTCACGGTCCTTTGCCTTCGACTTGTCGAGGTATTCGGCCCATTCGTAGGACACGATCTCGACCTTGACACCGATCTTGGCGAAGTCAGCCTGCATCAATTCGGCAGCGCGGCGGGCGTTGAGCATGTACGGGCGCGAAACCGGCATCGCCCACAGCTTCATCGACAGATCCTTGACGCCTGCGTCTTCGAGCATCTTCTTGGCTGCGTCGAGATCGTAGGTGTCGTCCTGGAGCGTGTCGTTGTACGACCACATCGTCGGCGGGATCGGGTTCGTTGCCGGCTGGGCAGCGCCCTGGAATACGGCATCGACGATCGCCTGCTTGTTGATCGCCTTGTTCAGCGCCTTGCGGACTTCCGGCTTGTCGAACGGAGCCTGCGTCGTGTTGTAGGCGAGGTAAGCAACGTTCAGACCGGCCTGTTCCATGACCTTCAGGTTCGGATCGGCCTTCATGGCCTGTACGTCGGCCGAGTTCGGGTACGGCATCAGGTGGCATTCGCCGGCCTGCAGCTTCTGGAAGCGAACCGAAGCGTCGGTGGTGATCGCGAAGACGAGGTCGTCGATCTTCTGCTTGCCACCCCAGTAGTCGGGGTTTGCCTTGTAGCGGATGACGGCATCCTGCTGGTAGGCGACGAACGCGAACGGACCGGTGCCGAGCGGCATCTGGTTCATCTGGTTCATCTTGCCTTCGGCCTGCAGCTTGTCGGCATATTCCTTCGACAGGATCGAAGCGAACGGCATGGCGATGTTGGCGAGGAACGGTGCTTCCTTGCGCGTCAGGGTGAACTTGACCGTCAGGTCATCGACCTTCTCGACCGACTTGATGACTTCCGGGAAGCCCATGCCGGCTGCGTATTCCCACGAAGCGCCGGTCACGTATTTGTTCCAGGGATTGTCGGCCTTGAGCTGGCGCTCATACGAGAACACGACGTCGTCGGCGTTCAGCTCGCGAGTGGGAGTGAAGAACTCCGTCGTCTGGAACTTCACGCCCGGACGCAGCTTGAACGTGTATTCAAGGCCGTCATCGGAAATGGTCCAGCTCTCAGCGAGGCCCGGCTCGGTTTCGGTCGTGCCCTTCTTGAACTCGAGCAGGCGGTTGTAGACCGTGTGCGCCGCTGCGTCGAACGTCGTGCCGGCGGTGTAGAGGCCCGGATCAAAACCCTCAGGCGAACCTTCCGAGCAGTAAACGAACGTTTTCGACCAGGCGGAGCCGGCCATCAGCGTGGCAAGCGCCGTCGCTGCGAAGAGTGTAGTGAGCTTTTTCATGAGCTTTGCTTCCCAGATTTGTTCTTGTTCTCGTATTTTCCTGACGCGGAATGACGTTTGCCCCCGGTCAAGGCCGGATGGAACGACATTTGGCGTCGCATTGCAATAAGTCGCCAAACAAATTTGTCTATGCGAAAAATTCCTCCTATGGCGGAGCCGGAAATCTGTCCACTGTTTTAGAATACCCTGACATTTCCAGGGGCTTTTTCGGCCGCTGCTCGGCCGGCGTGCAACATCCCGATCCGGCTTATCGGTGACGGCGTGACCGAAGTGCGACGGTGACAGGCGGGAGTGTGGAGCAGGTCACATGTGCCGACCGCATCCATCGTGCACCCGCCTTGCGTGTGTCGCTCCGGCCGGGCGATCGGCGATTCGACGAAAATCGCAAGAAACGGTCAATCCCAAGATAGTTGGGTAGAAATCCCCTATGTGATCGTGCAATAGAACCTGGACAAAATCTCGGGGGAGACAATCGACGTGCCAAAACGTCCTTGGGAGGGGGCGGCATCCGCCACTCGGCGCTTTCAACATCGCGGCGACGCGACCGCGAGACGACCATGATGATGCCGATCCGCAATTTCGTCACCGGCTTCATGCCGTTGATTGAGCCGGCCTTGCGAGTAGACTGCCGCCTCGCGACAAAAGGGTAGCGCACGCGTGGCACGTTTGCTGGAAAATCACAGGCGTTACGATCTCCGCGACGATCTGGAGAAAGCGCTCAACCGCGTCGACTTCTTCCGCATCTTTCACACGATGGCATTGCGGTTCGGCTTCAACCATTTCGGCATTCTGCAGCTCGGCAACGAGAACGACGCCTGCATGTTGTCCACCCGGCTCGTCCTGCACGATCTTCCGTCGGGCCTCGCGGAAGAATACGACAAGCGCCACCGCTTCGGCGATTCGCTTTTCTACAAAACCCTGCACACATCGATCATTTCCTCCGTCTGGAGGTCAGGCGATCGCGGCTGCGCCAATGGCCAGAACCTGCTGGTCCAGCTCGGCTTCGAGCTGCTCTTGAGCGTGCCGGTGCACGCGGCAGCGACCGGCGCGCGATACGCCGTCCTGTTTCTGGGCGACGGCAACGACATCGGCCGCTCCGAGCATTTCGAGCTGACCTATGACGCCGTCTGCGCCTTCGACTATTTCTATCGCATCGCGCTTTCCAACAAGGCCGGCATGGGCCTGACGCCGCGCGAGACGGAGATCCTCAAGTGGATCTCCCATGGCAAGACGGCAAGCGAGATCGCGCTGATCGTATCGGTGTCCGAACACACCGTGAATTCGCATACGGCGACAATCCTGAAGAAGCTGGATGTCGTCAATCGGACCCAAATGGTGGCGAAGGCGATACGCGAACAGATCATTCAGTGAAGCCGATCGACGGGGCGATCTGAACCTGGCGGCGTCGCAAGGCGGCCCCGCTGACAGCAGGCGCCGCAGAAACGATGCAAACTCGCCACCCCACCCGCTTGCCGATGACAGGCGCGCGCAGCAGAATGGCTCCCGGTCACTCAGGTACTTGGACGATCATGACACAAAAAGCCCATATCCTGCTCGTTGACGACGACCCTGCGGAGAACCTCATTCTGCGCGGGCTGATCAAGAAGGTCAGCACCATCGAGATCGAACTGCATTATTGCCAGACGATCGAAAGCGCCCTCGAATTCCTTCGTTCGGGCAAACCGGTGTCGATGGTGTTGATGGACAATCGCCTTCAGCCGCAGCGCGACTTTCGCGAAACCGTGCCGGCACTCCGGTACCAGGGCTTCATCGGCCCGATCGGCGTGATCTCGGGGTCGCTCGTCGAGCCCTATTTCCAGAGTCTGGAAGAGTACGGCGCGGATTTCCGGATCGACAAGTCCGAGATCGATCCGACGGCAATAGAGTTCATCCTGAGGGAATATCTGGCACCGAACTGAAGGGGCGGCCGGCGGCCGCTTTGAGCGGCTAAATCATGAGCGGTAGAGCTACGGCGCCGAGGTCATGACTGATACGCGGCGCCGCAAACGTCGGATCAGGCCGCAGTCGTCTGCGGGGCCTGCGGACGCTTGGTCTCTTCTAGGCCGAGCAGGAAGTTGATCTGGGGACGCGCCTTGACCAGATCGTCGATGGTGTAGCCCTGAAGCACCTCGAAGAAAGCGTTCAAAGCCTTGCGCAGAGCGGTATTGAGGCCGCAGCTGTCAACCAGCGGGCAATCGATTTCACCGGCTTCGAAGCACTCGGCCATCGCGAAGCTGTCTTCCGTGACCTTGACCACGTCGAACAGGGTGATTGCGGAAGCGGGCCTCGGCAGCCGTACGCCGCCGTTGCGGCCACGAACAGTCTCGACCAGGCCAGCGCGGGTCAGCGGCTGGAGAATCTTGAACAGAAACAGCTCTGAGACGCCATAGGCCCTGGCGATTTCAGGAATGCGGCTGAGCTTCTCGCCGTTTGCAGCGCAGTACATCAACATGCGAACCGCGTAGTTCGTTTGTTTCGTCAGTCGCATCATTCACTCCGAAATCGAGAGGTTTATCAAACCTTCATATAGGACGGATCGTAGTTTGGAACAATTCCAAAATACCAAAAAAGTCACATCTGCTTGATCGTTAACGGTTTCCCAGTTGACTGTTTGGTGGCTGCCGATCAAAAAGATGAGCGATTTTGTTAACTTAGCTCAAACCAAAAAAATGGAGGAAACCATGTCCGTTTCAAGAGCTGCAATGGGCGTATTGTCCCTCACCGCCAGCCTGTTCGCGTCCACTGCTGCCTGGGCCGATGGCGAGGTCAACATCTATTCCTATCGTCAGCCCGATCTGATCAAGCCATTGCTTGATGCCTTTACCAAGGAAACCGGCATCACGACGAACGTGCTCTTCCTCGACAAGGGCCTCGTCGAGCGCATCCAGGCCGAAGGCGCCAACTCGCCTGCGGACGTGATCCTCACCGTCGACATCAGCCGCCTCACTGAAGCCAAGGATGCGGGCGTGACGCAGCCGGTCGCCAACGAGACGATCAACAAGGACATCCCGGCGCACTTCCGCGACCCCGATGGCAACTGGTTCGGCCTGACGACCCGCGGACGCGTTGTCTACGCCTCCAAGGACCGCGTCGCCGAAAACGACATCACCTATGAGGAACTCGCCGATCCCAAGTGGAAGGGCAAGATCTGCACCCGTGATGGCCAGCACTCCTACAATATCGGCCTGTTCGCCTCGATGATCGCCCACAACGGCGAAGCCGAGACCGAGAAGTGGCTGACTGGCCTGAAGAACAATCTGGCGAAGAAGCCCGATGGCGGCGACCGCGACCAGGCAAAGGCGATCCTTGCCGGCGAATGCGATCTGGCGCTTGGCAACACCTACTATGTCGGTCTGATGCTGACCAACGAGAAGGAGCCGGAACAGAAGGAATGGGCGGCGGCTATCAAGGTGCTCTTCCCGAACGCCAAGGACCGCGGCACGCATGTGAACATTTCGGGCATGGCACTCGCCAAGAACGCCCCGAACAAGGACAATGCGTTGAAGCTGATGGAATTCCTGTCGGAAGGCGAAGCGCAGAAGATCTACGCCGAGCAGGTATACGAATATCCGGTGCTGCCGGGTGCCGAGCCCTCCGACGTGGTCAAGTCGTTCGGCACGATCAAGCCCGACGAACTGCCGTTGGCCGACATTGCAGCCAACCGCAAGAAGGCATCGGAACTGGTCGACAAGGTCGGCTACAACGACGGCCCGCAGGACTGATCCTACTGCATGTTTCCTTAAATCCCATTCGATTTAAGGATCAAAACATGCAGCAATTCAAAGTGCTACAGCGACCTTTGCGCGTCAAATTAAGACGCGCGGCGCTGTAGCCATCGCGTGAATTGGAAACAGCGGGCCGTGTGCCCGCTGTTTTCGTTTTGATGACAGCGTCGCGCCTTGTGTGGGGAAGCCGCTCGACGGACCAGAGGGCTACTGAGCCTGCGCCCTCAGTTCGCCGGCATAATCGAGGATCGCCTTGCGCCGTTCCGGTGTGCCGGGATGGGTCGCAAGGATGCTGGTGTCGGAACTGTCGCCAAGCTCCTTTTCGAGCAGGTCGAAGAACCGTGCGATTGCCGTCGGATCCCGCCTGGCTTTCAGCATCAGTTCCACCGAATGCCGATCTGCTGCCGCTTCCGCGCTACGCGAAAAGGAGAGCGTAAGGAGACCGGCACCCTGCACCAGAATGTCCTCAGCACCGGAGCCGATGTCGCCACCGATCATCATGACCAGCCCAGCGACGCCCGCGGCGCGGTAGATCTGGCGCAGGCTATGCTCGAGTTCGACATGACCGATCTCGTGCGCCAGCACGCCGACGATCATTTCGGTATCGTCGCCGGCAAGCTCGATCAGCTCATCGGTAACGATCAGCGTGCCGTCGGGCAGCGCGAAAGCATTCGGGCCGATGGTCCCGCCCATGCGGAAGTTGAGGGTGTAGCCACCCTCGCCGCGATCGGACAGCCGTGCGATCGCGTTGAACCCCTCACGGATCTTGTCCTGGCGCTCAATTGCAAGCGCCGACGTGTCGAGCAGCGTGCGATCCATCGTCTCCATGGTGCTTGCCGACATGATCTTCGGCACGATCGGCGGCGTCACCAGCACGGCGATTTCGACCAGCGCCGGTACGGCATAACGATAGATGGCCACGCCGCTGAGCACGGTCGCCAGGACGACCGCGATCAGGCGCGGGTGAAAACGCTCCCATTCGTGGACGAGATTGGTTTTTCCCTTGCGTTTCAGGAAACGATCGACGGCGTCGTTGTCGGTCGTCTCGAACAGAGAACCATCGGGAAACTCGATGCGACGCGGAATGGCGCCGACGCGCGCAGAAATATCGACGGCAGCAAGTGCTCCACCTGCAAGTTCGGCGCCGGCCTCATCCAAAGCCTTGAGGCCACCGCCATCTTCGATCAGCCGCGAGGGCACCGACCGGCTGGAACCGGCCGGATGCCACTCGCCAACAGCAATCTCCGTGCCGTTAGAAGCCAAAGTCGAACCCTTCGAAGTCCATGAACTCCGAACCGACGGCCGAACCTTCCTGGGCGATCCGGTCGAACATCTCGCCGACATTGCCTTCGAAATGGACGCCCGTGTGTTCATTGACATAACGCGCCATGCGCACGGCTGCCCAGGGACGCATAAGGCCCAGCGTGAAGATGGTGACGATCATGTTGGTAATCGCGATCCAGGCGTAACGGCCCCGCGACAGGTCGCTCGTCAACTGATGCTTGCCGTCGAAGGTCGTTGCCGACCAGGCGACGTTGCGCACGCCGGCACGGTAGAACAGCGCCGCGACCCCGAAGATCGAGAGGAATGCAATGTAGGCGATGACGAACAAGGCAATCATCGAAACGTGCATTCCCAGCGTTGCCTCAATGGAGCCGTCGAACAACGACATGATCACGGCCAGATTGAGGAAACCAATAAAGGCAATGATCAGCAGGCCAGCGACGATGATGGCCGCCGACAGGAACCACGACTTGTAGATCGCACCGACGGAAGGATCGGTCGCGAATGCCCGTTGCCCATAACGCAGGTTGCTGCCGATGTAGCGATAGGACCAGCGGCTGGCGAGCGGCACCAGGATGCCAAGTGTGAGGACCGAAATAACCGGACCGACGATGAAGGCGAGAAACGCACCGCCGACGCCGCCGACGAAATCGAACCGCACATTGCGATAGCTGGTCACGCGGGCACTGAAGCGCAGGCCCCTGACGACCAGCCATGGCACGAAGGCCACCAGCAACAGGGCAAGAATGATGCCGGCGATCGGCACGACGTTCAGCATGACGTTGTAGAAGATCAGGTAAGCGAAAACGATCACCCGACCGATCAGGATCTGCTTACCCTTTGCGTGATATTCGAAGGCGCGCCCGAGAAGCACCGTGTTACCGTAGAAATAGCGGTTGCGGCGGACCTTCGCCCAGGCGGAATAGATGCCGAGCGTGATGATCGTCAGCAGCACGTTGACGATCCAGATGCCAAAATACTCTTTTCCGCTACCGGTAAACGACAGACGGTGGAAATTGTCCGGTACCCTCTGCGTCAACGTCCCTTGCATCGACGCCGTTTCGGCCACGACCATGATAAAACCTCTCTCAATGAAATCAGCTTGCGGCAGCCCGCCATCACACAGGCGCCGCGTTGCGACAGATTGACGTCAATTGTGAACCCAGCGAACTGTGGCTATCCCCCGGATGAGCCTTCCATGCAAATGAACGGTCGAAATGCCTGCAATATTCGACCAAGGCGCGAATCAATTTTCCGCCGCCTCGGGCATATCAAATTAGTTGCAGTGCAACATGACATGCAACAGAAAAGGGTCTTTCGAAGGGGCCCCGGCATGCAAAAAAAGGCCTCTCGAAGGAGGCCTCGGGCACGCAACAAAAAAGGGCCTCCCGAAGGAGGCCCTGGAGGCGGGAGGATCTTTATCCCGTCATTACTTCATCGTCGGCATGACGAACTCGGCACCGTCCTTGATGCCTGACGGCCAACGCTCAGTGATCGTCTTGGTCTTGGTCCAGAACTTGATCGAGTCCGTGCCGTGCTGGTTGAGGTCGCCGAAGGACGAGGACTTCCAGCCGCCGAAGGAGTGGTAGGCGAGCGGAACCGGGATCGGAACGTTGACGCCGACCATGCCGATGTTGATGCGCGAGGCGAAGTCACGGGCAGCATCGCCATCGCGGGTATAGATCGCGACGCCATTGCCGTATTCGTGCTTCATCGGCAGGTCGAGGGCTTCCTCGTAGTTCTTGGCGCGAACAACCGAAAGGACCGGTCCGAAGATTTCGGTCTTGTAGATATCCATATCCGGGGTGACGTGGTCGAACAGGCAACCGCCGACGAAGTAGCCGTCCTCATAGCCCTGGAGCTTGAAGTCGCGGCCGTCGACCACGAGTTTCGCACCCTGCTCGAGGCCGCTGTCGATCAGGCTTCTGATGCGCTTCTCCGCTTCCTTGGTGACAACCGGGCCCATGTCGGCCTTCTCGTCGGTATAGGGGCCGATGCGCAGGCTTTCGACCATCGGCGTCAGCTTGGCGATCAGGCGGTTGGCAGTGTCCTCGCCAACGGGAACGGCAACCGAGATAGCCATGCAGCGCTCGCCGGCCGAGCCGTAGCCGGCGCCCATCAGCGCGTTGGCGGCCTGGTCCAAATCGGCGTCCGGCATGATGATCATGTGGTTCTTGGCGCCGCCGAAGCACTGGGCGCGCTTGCCGTTCATGGCAGCCGTGCCGTAGACGTAGCGGGCGATCGGGGTCGAGCCGACGAAGGATACGGCCGAAATGTCGGGGTTGGTGAGGATCGCGTCGACCGCGCCCTTGTCGCCATTGACGACGTTGAGGATGCCGGCCGGCAGACCTGCCTCGATCATCAGTTCGGCCAGGCGGACCGGCACGGACGGATCACGCTCGGACGGCTTCAGGATGAAGGCGTTGCCGCAGGCGATCGCCGGGGCGAACATCCACATCGGGATCATGGCGGGGAAGTTGAACGGCGTGATGCCGGCGCCGATGCCGACGGCCTGGCGGATCGAGTACATGTCGATGCCGGGGCCGGCACCTTCGGTGAACTCGCTCTTCTGCAGATGCGGAATGCCGATGACGAATTCGCAGACTTCCAGGCCGCGCACGAGATCGCCCTTGGCGTCTTCAATCGTCTTGCCGTGCTCGCGCGAGAGGATCTCGGCCAGCTCGTTCATGTGGGTGTTGAGAAGTTCGACGAACTTCATGAACACGCGGGCGCGGCGCTGCGGGTTGGTGGCTGCCCACTTCGGCTGCGCGGCCTTGGCGCTGGCGACGGCAGCGCCGAGTTCCGCGTCGCTTGCCAGCGCCACGGTGCCCTGCACTTCGCCCGTTGCCGGGTTGAAGATGTTGCTCGTGCGCCCGCTGGTGCCGGCGACGCGCTTGCCATCGATGAAATGACCGAGTTCGTACATGGATGTCTCCTCCTGATCTTGATTGTGGCGGCATGATCGCACTACGATTTGAACAAAGCAATTTCCGATATTCAGCAACCGTTGTGCGCAAATTGAAGTCCATAGGGATCAGAAACATGAATTGGGACGACGTGAGAATGTTTCTGGCGGTCGCGCGCACCGGGCAGATCCTTGCCGCCTCCAAGCGGCTCGGCCTCAACCATGCCACGCTCAGCCGGCGGGTGACCTCGCTTGAGGAAACGCTGAAGACCCGTCTCCTGGTGCGCAGGCCGAACGGCTGCGAACTGACGGCCGAAGGCGAGATCTTCCTGGCGGCGGCCGAACGCATGGAAACGGAGATGCTGGCAGCACAGTCGCAGATCGGCCGCATCGACACGGCGATCGCCGGGACGGTACGCATCGGCGCGCCGGATGGATTTGGTGTCTCCTTCCTCGCGCCGCGCCTCGGGCGGCTGACGGCGCGCTATCCGGAACTGAAGCTGCAGCTCGTGCCGGTGCCCCGCTCCTTCTCGCTGTCGCAGCGTGAAGCCGATATCGCCATCACCATCGAAAGGCCGGAACAGGGACGCCTGGTCTCATCGAAGCTTACCGACTACACGCTCGGTCTCTACGCCTCCTCGACCTATCTTGCGCAGCACGGCACGCCGCAAACGATCGACGACCTCAAGCACCATCGCCGCATCGGCTATGTCGAGGACCTGATCTTCACGCCGTCGCTGAATTTTTCGGCCGAGATCATGCGCAGCTGGGATGCCGCCTTCGAAATCTCGAGCGCCACCGGGCAGACGGAGGCGGTGCGCTCCAGCGCCGGCATCGGCATCCTGCACAACTACATCGCCCGGCACACGCCGGAACTCGAGCGCATCCTGCCTGAAACCACAATCCGGCGTGCCTACTGGACCACCTACCACGAAAGCGCCCGCGACCTGGTGCGCGTGCGCACCGTGGCGGCCTTCCTGCAGGAGCTGGTGACCGCGGAGCACCAGATGTTTGCCTGACCGCGCTCCAGAGCTACAGCGCCGCGCGTCTTGTTAGACGCGCAAAGGTCGCTGTAGCACTTTGAATGGCTGCATGTTTTTATCCTTACATCGAAAACGATTTTAGGAAACATGCAGTGGAGCGATCCCGGACGATTGCGCGCCGGCGAATGTCTCTACCCACAGAATCCAACGCGGCGGTCTGGCGCGTTTTTCGCTGTCAATGTGCGACTTGTGAAACTGCCGACATCAATTCTTCGGGATTCAGCGCCCGGCACATATTTTGGCCCTGGCCATCAACTTCCGTGAAGCTCCAACGCACCACACCTTCTCGATCGAGCAGGAACTGGCCAATGAGTTGCATATGGCCGGGTACCCTCACCTGCTGATCGGCTTCTGTGATTTCGTACCCATCCTTCTCGCTGAGAAGGTCGCCCGCGGTCGCCGGATCCATCGGTTCAGGCAATTCACCCGGCCGATCGACCCGCATCGTCATGACCACGTCCATTCCAACCTTGCGTGGCCAGTCGGTCTCATTCTCCGTAAACTCGAGGAGGGGTAAGCCGAAGGCGCGGTGTGAAGCTCGCTCCGGGTCCGATGCAGCAAGAAGACCGGGTATCGGATGATAGCGGAAATAGAGTCGCGCGCGCTCGACCGGGGTGTTGACCACCGCCAGAGATTCGACGCCTTTTTCGCGCAGAGCCGTGTTGAACTGTGCCATCGCCGCGACATGGCGTCGGCAGAACGGACACAGCAGGCCTCGAAACAAACCGACCAACAACGGGCGACGGCCGCGAAAATCATCAAGTGCGATCTTCCCCTCGCGTGAGATCGCATCCAGCACAAAGTTCGGAGCCTGGTCGCCCGGTTGTAACGGATGATCCAGATAATGTGCAGACATGGTCAACCTCCTCGCCCGAAGGACCAATGAAGAAGAGGCAGCACAAGACGTACTTCAAAGAGCCCGTACTGGGCGCAAACGTCCTGCTCCAACGCAGAGAGCTCTCGGCCTCCGCCATGTTGCCGAGGTCGAAATCAAGCGCCGCAGGGCCTGACCTCTCGCCATACAGCGCCGCGCGTCTTATTAGACGCGCAAAGGTCGCTGTCGCACTTTGAATTGCTGCATGTTTTTTCCTTAAATCGAATAGGATTTAAGGAAACATGCAGTAGCGTACAGCCAGGATCGACCTGAGAATGGCCTCACATTGGCCCACGAGCAAGCAGTAAACAGCGAATCGTCATCCGTGCCACGGGACGGCACGGCGGCGAGGTCGAATGGACCTCCTGACACGCGCCTTCCCTGGTTAGATAGACACTCCGGCCTCGCGGAGTCCGTCCGCCAGTCGATCGAGCACAGTGGGATCCCGGTAAGGCAAGGCCCGCTTGAGGTGGTTGATGGAAAAGTTCGGGTTAACCTCGAACACTTCGCGCCAGTAGCGGCGCGCCTCCTCGTGGCGCCCGGTGCGACCATAGAGGCAGGCGAGATAAAAGCGCGTCATGTCCGATCGCGGCGCAAGCGCCAGGCGGCGCTTGAAGGCGATCTCGGCCTCGCCGAAACGGCCGAGGTTCAACAACGTCCGACCCAGGAAATGCAGCGACAGGTCGAATTGCGGATCGAGCCGATGGGCCCGTGTGTAGAATGGCAGCGCGTCTTCGTACCGACCTTGGAAATCCCGTATCGTGCCAAGTGCAGTATGGCAGCTCGCGGAATTGGGATCGAGTTCGATCGCCCTTTGAGCGGCATGCTCCGCTTCGTCGAAGTGCCGCATCCAACAGTGCGCGAGCGAGAGAGCGTGATGGCCATGCGGCTCGTTATCGTCGATATCGACGGCCCTTTGTGCCAGCTCCAAAGCGCGTTCAAGATCGTCGGCCGTCCCGCCGTTCCACCGATTGATGAAATCGGTCAAGGCGATGATCGCGAGAGAAGCGTAGGCAGCCGCAAGCCCCGGATCGATGGCGATGGCACGCTCGAGCATGCTGCGCGCCTCCGCGGACGATACGGCGTTGAACTGCAGAATCGCCTGGCGGGAACGGACGAGCAGATCATAGGCTTCTGGATCGACCTTGCCGAGGCTCCCGCGTCGCTCTTCCTCGCCGGTTGTTAGCTTCACCTTGAGCGCGGTGACGATGGTGCGGGTCACTTCGTCCTGAACCGCAAAGATATCTTCAATTCCCCGATCGTAGCGCTCGGCCCATAGATGACCGCCGGTCGTGCCGTCGATCATCTGGGCATTGATGCGGATTCGATCAGCGGCCCGGCGTACGCTGCCTTCCAGGACATAGCGGACGCCAAGTTCCCGGCTCACCTTGCGGATATCTGGCGCCTTGCCCTTGTAGGCGAAAGAGGAGTTGCGGGCGATCACGAAGAGGCCGGAAACCTTTGAGAGATCCGTGATGATGTCCTCGGTGATGCCGTCGGCGAAATACCCCTGCTCCGGGTCGCCGGACATGTTGTCGAACGGCAGAACGGCTATCGATGGCTTCTTTGGAAGCTGCGGCGGGGCTTCGGTGGCAATCTTGACGGGATCGTTTGTGCGGTCGTCCGGCGACCACGTCCAGATATGCACCGGGCGTTCGATGTTCTTGACCTCGTGATGACCGCTGTCGACGAAGTCGAGGTCGATGCGACCATGCACATATTCATGAACACCATCCGCAATGGCTACGCTGCCAGGCCTGGCAAGCGCCTCGATACGCGCCGCCACATTGACCCCATCGCCGTAGAGATCGCTGTCGGCGACCATGATGTCGCCCAGGTTGACGCCGACGCGAAGCACGATCGCCAGGTCTGCCGGCACGTCCTTGTTGGCGGCTGCCATGGCCCGCTGAAGTGCCGCGGCGCATTCGACGGCGTTGACGGCGCTGGAGAACTCGACGAGCACGCCGTCGCCGGTCCTCTTGAAGACGCGGCCCTGATGTGTGGCGACGAGTGGCTCCAACACCTCTTTCCATCGCGCCATGAGCTGCGTGTAGGTGCTTTTCTCGTCACGCTCCATGAGCCGGCTGTAGCCGACTACGTCAGCCGCCAAAATGGCAGCGAGCCGCCGTGTGATGGGTTCGTTGGCCATGGACAATGGCGCCTTCCTGGGGCGCCTTCCTGGCGCCCATTGGCGAAATTTTACTGGCGTCTTGCTCCCATGTCCATTCGGCTTGAAGCCGATTGGTCGATATCCAACATCGTGGCAGGGCGCGCCAACCTCCACTTGTGTGGCGGTTCCAAAAAATGTCAGCTTCAGGGTGCGATCCGGGCCTCAGGAACGACCGGTTCGGGTCGATGGCGGAGATGGACACAGCGACGTTTGGAATTCCGTTCCTGCCTTAAGCGGATTTAAGCGTTGGAACACCAACCCGCACCGTCGATTGTGGTGCATTTGTCGTCCAAATATCCGGAGAACGTCGATAGAGACGGAAGCAGGTGCGCGAAAAGCGCTTAATATCAGATAGATATAAAGAGAATGGTACGGTTGGGGGGTCTCGAACCTCCGACCTCAGGTGCCACAAACCTGCGCTCTAACCAACTGAGCTACAACCGCACAAACGAGCGACATCAGTCGCTTGGCGGCTCACATACGGAGACTTCCGCCGCTTTGCAAGCCTAAACTTGAGATTATCCTGCAAAAAGACCGGATGGCAAGCCACCCGGTCCCATTCATGCCCAGCGCGGCCAGGGGCCGGCGCGGATCAGACCTTCTTGAAAGAAGACATCGCCTTTTCAGCGGCTTCCTTGCCAGGCTTGGTAACATTCTCAGCAACCTTCTTGGTTGCTTCCTGCATCGACTTGGTCTGTTCGACGGCAAGTTCAGCCTGCTTGCGGAAGAAAGAGGTCTGCAGCTCGACGAATTCGGACAGCGACTTCACACCGAGCAGCGCTTCCATGTGCGAAAGCGAGTTTTCGGCATTGGTGCGCAGGGCGTCGATGGCCTTGAGGCCGAGTTCAACGCTACCGGTCTGGGCGCTTTCAAGCGTCGCTTCGACGGTCTTGCTTGCTTCCTCGGCAGCGGTCTTCATCTTGGAATAAGCGTCCTTCGACTGGGCAGCGCCCTTTTCCGCGAAGTCGCGGAAGCTGTCGGCAACCTTTGCCGGGTCGAAAGAGGAGAAGGAAAATGCGTCGTCGATCTTCTTGGTAGCCATGAATGCGCTCCTTGGTGTCAGGGCCCTCTTTTGAGGCGCCGTTGATTGATGCACACTATATAACCGATCCTATTGTGCATTGCAATAAAATTGTGCAGTGCACAAATTCGCCTGCGTTAACCCTTCGCGATGAAAGGGGTGAGCGAAAGACGCCGATTGCTGGACCCTCAGCCGCGTGGCGGGTATTAATAGAGTGTTAACGTACCAGCGACCCGTCAATAGGCCCGTCCATGCCCGCAAGACAGTACCCCTTCATCGACATTGCCGTGCATGAGCGGGTGCGCGAACATTTTGCGCGCGGCGATGCGGCGATCCTGTTTTCGAGGGACCTTAACCGCGTTCTGTGGGCCAACGATCAGGGTGCCGCCTTCTTCGGCGCAGACTCGATCTACGACTTCATCGACACGGGCCCCAATGCGAACGACCTGTCGGCGCGGCAGTTGAAGGCCGCCGCGACGCAGCTCGTTTCGGTCGGCGATCGTCGCCAGCTCTTGATGCGCATTGCCGCGGGCTTTCGAAGCGTGCCGCTCAATACGACGGTGGAACTGATCCGCGTCCGGCTGGACGAATTGGGCGTGCTGTTCACCGCACCCCATTCCGGCAAGCCGCTTTCGACGGAAGATCGCGCGGCGCGCATGATCGCCGGGCTCGACGGCCCGGACACGCACATGGCCGTGCTGGATGCCGACGGTACGATCGTCGCCCAGTCGCCTGGCTTTGCCAATCTCGGCATGTCCGACGAGACGCGCCGCCAACTCGTCGCCGCCGTTGCCCGCGACCATGACTGGCTGATCAAGCGCCCGGTCGCCACGGCAAAGGGACACCTGCCCGCCGCCATCGGTAAGATCGCCGACGAACCGGCGCTTCATCTTCTCTTTGCGGTGGAAACCATCCTCGGCAACCTCGACCCGGATGAAGCACCGGCCGAGGCTGTCTTGCCGCCGACAGCCGTCGCGGAGGTCGTCGAGGCCGATGTTGTGACCGACGTCGCACCCGCTGTCGTCGAAACGGAAGCGGCGATGGCTACTGGCGCGGTGGAAACGGTCGTCGAGCAATCGGCTCCCGACGAGCTGGCTTCGGCGGATCAGCGGATCGTCGCCGAACGTGAAATCGAGCAGCCGCTTGCGGAAGCCGACGACGTCGTCGCCGCAGTCGAAGCAGAGGAACCCGACCTCGCCGTCGACACCGATACCGAAACGCCGCTGGAAACAGCGACCGCCGAAACATCAGATGCGGCCCAGGAACAGACGGACGCCGCACCAGAAGGCGCGGAGCAGTTGCCGTCCGCCGAGACGGCAATTGTCGCCGAGGCAGCGCCTGTCCCCGATGCTACATCGGTTGAACCGCGCGAACACAAAGACGCCCCTGTCGGCGCTCAGTCCGACTTCGCCTTTGCGATCGGCGGGCGGGCGGTGCGGTTCGTCTGGAAAATCGACGCGGAAGGACAGTTCAGCGAAATCTCGGAGGAGTTTGCCTCGGCGGTCGGGCCGAAGGCCGCCGACGTGATCGGTGTCAGCTTCGCCTCGCTTGCGGCGCGCTATGGTCTCGACCCCGACAACAAGATCAACGAGCTCCTGCACCGCCGCGACACCTGGTCCGGCAAGACGATTTTCTGGCCGGTCGAAGGCACGAGCCTTAAGGTCCCGGTCGACCTCGCCGCCCTGCCCACCTACTCGCGCTCGCGGGAGTTCGACGGTTTCCGCGGCTTCGGCATCGTGCGCGTTGCAGATGCCGTCGAAGATCACAACGCCAACGGCCTTTCGCTCGATCGTGACGAGGATGCGATAGAGGCCAACGATCTGACGGCGCCAACTTCGCCGAATGGCGTGGCAGCCGTTGAAGAGGCGACCCACGAGATCGCGACCGCCGGCGCGAATGAAGCCGACGAACCTGCACTTTTTTCCGACGAGCCGCAGCCGACCGAGGCAGTAACGACCGACCAGCCCGCGGTGCCGGCCGATCCCTTCCTTGGTGAGCGCCCAGCACTTCGCATCGTCGAGACGCCCGGACGCCGGGCTTCCGACAAGATCATCGAACTCGAGCTACACCGCCCGGCCGGTTCAAGCGCGCTCACCCGCGGCGAGCAGGCGGCTTTTCGCGAAATCGCGCGGCAGCTCGGCGAAAATTTTGTGGGACGCCCAGAGGCGCACGAGACCCGGTCGGACGAGGCTTCAGACGACGCCATCCAAGGCGAAGCGGAACAACCGGTATCTGAAACCCTGGACGAAGCAGCTCTTGAGGCCGCGCCGACCGCGACCAGCGAGTCTGAGTTCGAGACGCCAGAAGCTTCGAGCGAGGTGGCCGCAGCCGAACCTCGATCCGACGACCTGGCCGAGGCGAGCATGGACCCGGCGACGATCGCGACCGTCGGTTTCAGCGGCGAGATCCTCGATAGCCTGCCTGTCGGCCTGCTCGTGCATCTCGGCGACGACCTGCTGCACGCCAATCCGGAATTCCTGCGACTGACGGGCTACGACACGCTCGATGATTTCAAAGAGGAAGGCGGCATCGACGCGCTCTTTGCCAATGACGAGGAGGTCGGCGACACGGAGCCGGACGGCACGATGACGCTGATCCGCAAGACCGGGCAGTTGCTTCCGGTAACGGCCCACTTGCACTCGATCCGCTGGGACGGAAAGAGCGCGCTGATGCTGGCCCTGGCATCGACGGAAGTCGCGCAGCCCCAA
This sequence comes from Ensifer sp. Root1252, assembly GCF_001425885.1. Classification (NCBI taxonomy): domain Bacteria; kingdom Pseudomonadati; phylum Pseudomonadota; class Alphaproteobacteria; order Hyphomicrobiales; family Rhizobiaceae; genus Ensifer; species Ensifer sp. Root1252. Next base: position 213,760 of record NZ_LMDT01000001.1, read on the forward strand.
GAGAGCGAAGCGAGCCCGGTCGAAACCGCTCCGGCTCCCGTCGCCGACGAACAGGTCGGCAAGCTCAAGACCGAAATCGACGAGCTGCGCTCGATCCTCGAGACGGCGACCGATGGTGTCGTCATTCTCGGACACGACGGCGATATCCGCTCGATCAACCGCTCAGCGAGCGCGCTCTTCAACTACGATGAGAGCGAAATCCGCGGCAAGCCGTTTGCAGCGCTCTTTGCCCATGAGAGCCAGAAGGCGGTCATCGATTATCTGCAAGGCCTGTCCGGCCATGGGGTTGCCAGCGTACTCAACGACGGCCGCGAAGTGATCGGCCGCGAGGCCGCAGGCGGCTTCCTGCCGCTGTTCATGACCATCGGCCGCCTGTCCGCCTCCAACGGCTATTGCGCCGTCATCCGCGACATCACCCAGTGGAAGCGGACCGAAGAGGAGTTGCGCAACGCCAAGCGCGCGGCCGAGATGGCAAATGCCCACAAGACGGAGTTCCTGGCGCGCGTCAGCCACGAAATCCGCACGCCTCTCAATGCGATCATCGGCTTTTCCGACATGATGGCGAGCGAGCATTTCGGCCCGGTTGGCCATCCGCGCTATATCGAATACGCCGGCGACATCGGCCGCTCCGGCCGCCATGTGCTCGATATCGTCAACGACTTGCTCGATATCTCGAAGATCGAGGCGGGCGAGATGGATCTCGACTTCGGCTCGGTCGAAATCAACGATGCGGTTTCCGAAGCGGTGTCGCTGGTGCAGCCGCAGGCAAACAGCCAGCGCGTCATCATCCGCACGTCGCTTTCGACAGCTGTGCCGAACGTGGTTGCCGACAGCCGCTCGATCAAGCAGATCGCACTCAACATCCTGGCGAACGCCATCCGCTTCACGCCATCGGGCGGACAGATCGTGGTGTCGACCTCCTATGAGCCGAACGGCAGCGTGATCCTGCGTATCCGCGACACCGGCGTCGGCATGACGCGCAGCGAACTCGACCAGGCGATGAAGCCCTTCCGGCAGGTGACGACCGGTGGCCGCAAGCGTGGCGACGGCACCGGCCTCGGGCTGCCGCTGACCAAAGCCATGGCCGAAGCCAACCGTGCGCAGTTCGCCATCACCTCGGCACCGAACGAGGGCACGCTGGTGGAAATCTCCTTCCCGTCACAACGCGTCTTGGCGAACTGACGACAGATGCTGTAAGGAAATGTTGACTTGGGGAAACCAGTTTGTTGGCATCCTCACGGCAATTCCTGCTGCATAATCCTCTTCTTGAAATCGGAGGCGATCCAAGGGGAAGATTATGCAGCGAGTTTAAAGCGTTACAGCATCCTTAGAGCGTCATGTCAGACGCGCGGCGCTGTGGCCGTTTCGCTCCGGATCAGATCGATTGCAGTCCACGTCACAAATCCTCAAGCGGCGCCCAACCGGCGCGAAAACCGGTCTTTCGCATCCGCTGCTCGCCGTATGGGCCGGGGGCGCATCGCTGATCGTGCTGATGCCGATCCTCGCCATTGCATGGCTGGCGATTTCCGGCGGCGGTTCCGACTGGCCGCATCTCATGCAAAACGTCATCCCGCGCGCCACCATCCGCACGTTGCTGCTGATCGCGTTCACCGGGATGACGACGGCCGTCGTCGGCATCGTGACCGCGTGGCTGGTGGCGAGTTGCGAGTTTCCCTTGCGCCGGTTTCTGTCCGCCGCGCTGGTGTTGCCGCTTGCCATTCCCGCCTATCTCGCCGCCTACGCCTTCGGTGAGCTGTTCACCTTCACCGGGCCGGTGCAGGGGCTGATCCGCGCTATCTTCGGCTTCAAGACCAGCCGCGACTACTGGTTTCCCGATATCCGCTCGCTCGGCGGCGCCGTCCTGGTGCTGAGTTCCGTGCTCTATCCCTATATCTATCTCGCCTGTCGCTCGATGTTTCTGATGCAAGGGCGCGCGGCGGCCGATGTTGCCCGCACGCTCGGCGCCGGGCCGCTCAAGGTGTTCTTCCGCATCCAGATCCCGATGGCGCGACCGGCGGTCATGATCGGTCTGACGCTGGTGGCGATGGAGACGCTGAACGACATCGGTGCCGTCGAATTCCTCGGCGTGCAGACACTGACCTTCTCGATCTTCGACACCTGGCTCAACCGCGGCAGCCTTGCCGGCGCGGCGCAGATCGCCTGCATCATGCTCGTCTTCGTCATCGGGCTGATGATGATCGAGCGGGCTGCCCGGCGAAGGCAGCGCTTCTCCAGCCAGAAGACGACGTCGGCAGTCCATGATGCGACCAGGCTTCCGCTTTCCGGCTGGAAGAAGTGGGCCGCGACGATTGCGTGCCTGCTTCCGGTGCTCTCCGGCTTCGCGGTCCCGTTCCTGATCCTCGGCAATTACGCGCTGAAGCGCCTCGATCAATTCATCGAACCGCGGTTGCTGAACGCACTCTTCCACAGCATCCTGGTTTCCGGTGCAACCGCGCTGGTCACGGTGCTGCTCGGTTTCGTGCTTGCCTATGCCGCGCGTACCGGACGCTCGCGTTTCACCGATACCGCCGGCCGCCTCGCCTCCTTCGGCTATGGCGTGCCCGGCACGGTTCTGGCGATCGGCGTGCTCTTCCCGCTGGCAGCGCTAGACAATCTGGTCGACGCCGGCTTTCGCAGCACCTTCGGCATATCCACCGGGCTACTGATGACGGGAACGGGCTTTGCCATCATCTACGCCTGCACCGTCCGGTTCCTCACCATGGCCGAAGGCACGCTGGAGGCGGGTTTCCAGAAGCTGTCGCCGCACCTCGACATGGCTGCACGTGCGCTTGGCCGCACCGGAGGGCAGACGCTGCGAACCGTGCTTCTGCCGATGATGCGCCCCGCCGTGTTGACCGCAGCACTTCTCGTCTTCATCGAGACCATGAAGGAACTGTCGGCGACGATCATGCTGCGCCCGTTCAACTTCAACACGCTTGCGACGCTTGTTTACGAGGACGCATCGCGTGCCAAGGTCGAGGATGCATCGGTGGCTGCGATGATCATCGTCGTTGCCGGCATGATCCCCGTGATCCTGGTTTCGAGATCGATGGAGCGTCGGCCCTAACGCAGGTCGCGCAAAAGTGCGCAGCGGTTTTGCGATAAGGACATGCGTTAAGAAAAGAGCTTAAAGCGCAACAAGGGAATCCTGGAAATCGCAACGCGCTTAACAGCATTTCCAGGAAAAGTGCGAAGCGGTTTTCCGTCTGGAAATACGGGAAAACAAAGAGATAGAGCGTTTCCGCACCTCCGCCCAAAACGCTCTGTCCCGAAGGCAAAAAAAGAGGTGGCTGGGAGGCCACCTCGATAATTCAATGCTAAACCAACAAATGCTCGAGAAGTAATGACATCATGTCTGCGGCGGCATCGCTGCCAGGCGCCGACCACTCATCGGCCGGCCTCAAGTTGACATGACCATGCGCCCCCAATCGTTAACAAGACCTTACCAGCCGATCCGACAATTTTAGGGATTTATCAGCAAGTCTGAAGCCTTGGTTAATTCCGAAAGCGCGAACAAGTTAACGGCCCCTCAATTTTTGAGGGCATCGAGCCCGGCGAAAAGATCGAGCGCTTCCGGGTTGGCGAGCGCCTCCTTGTTCTTGACCGGGCGTCCATGCACAACGTCGCGGACCGCCAATTCGACGATCTTGCCCGACTTCGTGCGCGGAATATCGGCAACGGCGATGATCTTCGCCGGCACATGGCGGGGCGATGCGCCGGTGCGGATACGGTTCCTGATCGCCTTCTCCAATTGCTCATCGAGCGAGGCGCCGGATGCCATGCGCACGAACAGCACGACGCGCACGTCGTCTTCCCAGTCCTGTCCGATGCAGAGCGCTTCGGCCACCTCTTCCATCTGCTCGACCTGATTGTAGATCTCCGCCGTGCCGATGCGCACACCGCCGGGATTGAGTGTCGCGTCGGAGCGACCATGGATGACGATGCCGCCATGCGACGTCCATTCGGCAAAGTCGCCATGGCACCAGACGTTGTCGAAACGTTCGAAATAGGCGGCGCGGTATTTGACGCCTTCGGGATCGTTCCAGAACATCACCGGCATCGACGGGAATGCCTTGGTGCAGACGAGTTCACCCTTTTCGCCGCGCACGGAGCGCCCCTCGTCGTCCCAGACATCGATCGCCAGTCCGAGGCCAGGACCCTGGATCTCGCCACGCCAGACCGGCTTCAGCGGATTGCCGAGCACGAAGCACGAAACGATGTCGGTGCCGCCGGAGATCGACGCAAGCTGGACGTCCTGTTTGATGCCTTCATAGACGAAGGAGAAGCCTTCGGGCGACAGCGGCGAGCCAGTCGAGGTCAAGAGCCGCAGGCTTGAAAGGTCGTGGGTCTTGGCCGGCTCAAATCCGCCCTTGCGGACCGCGTCGATGTATTTTGCCGACGTACCGAAGACGGCAAACGTTTCGTCCGCCGCATAATCGAACAGGACGTTTCCATCAGGATAGAACGGCGAGCCGTCGAACAGGCACAGCGTCGCGCCGACCGCCAGGCCGGAGGCGAGCCAGTTCCACATCATCCAGCCGCAGGTGGTGAAATAGAAGAGCTTCTCCCCGTCGCCGAGCCCGCAGTGGAAGCGATGTTCCTTCAAATGCTGCAGCAGCGTGCCGCCGGCCGAATGAACGATGCACTTCGGGACGCCCGTGGTGCCGGAGGAGAAGAGCACATAGAGCGGGTGGCTGAACGGCAAACGCTCGAAGGCGAGCGCCTCGGCTTTAAACGGAGCGATGAAGTCCTCGAGCGTCACGCCATCGGCAATTGAGGCCGCCAGCGCCCTCGCCTCGCCCGCATAGGGAACGATGAGGGCTGGAACGTCGAGAGCCATGGAGACCGCACGAACCTTGGCGTCGACGTCCTGTCGTTTGCCGTTGTACCAATAGCCGTCGCAGGCGATGAACAGTTTCGGGGTGATCTGGCCAAAGCGATCGAGAACGCCCTGCTCGCCAAAATCGGGAGAACAGGACGACCAGATCGCACCGATCGACGCGGTCGCCAGCATGAGAGCGATCGTTTCGGGCATATTGGGCATCATCGCGGCGACGCGGTCACCCTTGCCGATGCTGCGCGCTTTCAGCGCCTGCTGCAGCCGCGAGACCAGCGTGCGCAGATCATCCCAGGAAAGCCGGTAGCTGACCTTATCCTCGCCGCGGAAAATGAGCGCATCGTCGCCGCCGGCGCGCCGCAGCAGGTTCTCGGCGAAATTCAGCGACGCCTCGGGAAAGAACCGAGCGTCGAGCATGCTGTTACCATTGACCAGAGCCGTCGCGCCACGATCGCCGATGACTTCGCAATGCTCCCAGACCGCCGTCCAGAAATCGCCGCGTTCGGCAACCGACCACGCGTGAAACGCGTCGTAATCGGCAAAGTCTTTGCCGAAGCGCTCGCTGCACCAGGCGATAAATTGCGCCATCGGGCTGTGCTCGCGGATCTCTGGACCGGGAACCCACAAAGGTTGCTCAGACTGCATGCTTTCCTCCACTCCTACTCCATGCCCTCTATACCATGCTGCAACGCAAAATAAACAGCAGGAGAACCCGCTCCGGCGTCGCATTGGCGACATTTCCATGTCGGGCGCATTTGATTTATGCGGGCTGAAAGCCTATCCAAGCAGCGTGATCCCAAGCGATGGGCAACCAGGCGGAAATGACAAGAAAAATCCTGCATATGATGGGTGAATCACGCCTTTGGTCGCGGCTTCGTCGTCGCCATTTCCTCTGGCCGGCGGCGATCGGCATCGTGCTGGCCGTCGGATACAACGCGGCCCTGCCGCTCGTGATCTCGACGACGGACGTGCGGCCGACGATGGAGCGCATGCTCGACGCCTGGTCGGGTGGCAAGAGCAGGATAACCGGCGAGCCGAACATCCGTTTCTGGCCGAACCCGACGCTGACATTGTACGGCGCCACGATCGAGACGACCGACGGTACCCCCCGCACACTCGCCCGGATCGGCAGCATCACCGCAGCCTTCAGCCTGGTTTCTGCGCTTCGCGGCGAACCGGCACTCGAAGACATCCGCCTCATCGAGCCTGTGGTAACGCTGGAGCGTGGCATCGACGGCACGCTCAACTGGGAGCGGCCGCGCTGGCTTGCGCCGCGCGAGGCGAAAGCGGACAACGACGACACCCCCTTCGGCGACATCACGATCGAGAATGGCCGCCTGCAGGTATTCGACCGGGCGACCAATTATGCGCGGGAGTTTCCCGGCATATCCGGCACCGTGAAGTGGCCCTCCTTTGCCGGGCGCCTGAATGCGCAACTGTCGAGCATGATCGGCGGGCAGGCCGTGAGCTGGGCGCTGGCCTGCGACGAGCCGCTGACGCTGCTGGCCGGCCGCAACACGACGCTGAAGACATCGCTGACCTCGGCCCCCCTCAATTTCTCCTTCGAGGGCGTCGGCAATCTGTCGATGAAACCATTCGCCTCGGGGCGGCTCCAGGTTTCCACCGCCTCGCTGCCGGCGCTTGCCGCGTGGTTTGAGGGGGCCTCGCATGAGGGGCTGCCCGAGAGCAGCTTCGATCTCAGTGCCAACGTCACGACCGGAGACGCGACGCTGAAGCTGGATGACTTGCGCCTGGCGATCGGCGGCGCGACGGCAACCGGGGTGCTCGACGTTGTCGCTCCTGCCAACGACACACCGCGCGTCGAGGGCACGCTCGCGTTCGACAGGATCGACCTCAACGGACTGCAACCACTTTTTGCGCAGCTTCCGGTCGATCCAGAAGAACTCGCCAGACATATGACCGAGGCTTTCGCCCGCACCTGGCGCGTCGACGTGCGCCTTTCGACGCAGGAGGCAGCGATCGGCCCGTTGCGGCTGACCGACGTGGCGGCCGGCGTCATGGTCGATCACGGGCGGGCGTCGCTTGATATCGGCGACAGCACCTATGCCAATGGCAGGCTCAGCGGCCGCCTCGTGCTGTCGGAAGCGGGCTTGACCCGTGGCGGCAAGCTAGAGCTGGCTCTCAAGGATGCGGATCTTGCGGCCGCCGTCGCCGACTTCGGCTTCACCGGCCCGGTGCCGACGGGACGCGGCAACGTCAACCTGGACCTGGCGACCGATCACCCGTTCTGGACGCCACGCGCAGCCGACGCATCCGGGCGCCTGACCTTGTCGCTTGCCAACGGCAGACTATCCGAATTCGACTCCGACGCCTTCTCGGACCTGGTCCGCAGGGGTGAGTTCTTCTCGCTGTCGCAGGCAGGCAGCGGCACGTTCGATTTTCAGCGGGCCGACATCGAGGCGCGCTTCAGCGACGGATCGGCCCGGTTGAACCGCGCTACCTTTATCGGGCCGACGGGCAGCCTGTCGGTCAACGGCGTCATACCCTATCGCAGCGGCAGCCTGGCTCTTGCCGGAACCTTTACCGACGCTACCAATGCCGCCCAGCGATTGCGGTTCTTCGTCGGCGGCTCCTGGCCGAATGCGGTGATCTCGCCGCTCTCGGTTCTCGGCGAGCCCAACTGAAACGGCCGGCGCTTTAAATGCACCAGCCGTCCTCTTGAAAACGGAGCTGAACTCTACTGCGCGAAAGCGGCGCGCTCGTCCTTCTCGCGTTGCGCTTCACGCTGTTTGGTCACAACAGAGGCAACGACGACACCGATCGCGACAATGCCGATCAGGATCGTGCAGATCGCGTTGATTTCAGGCGTCACCCCGAGACGAACCTGGCTGTAGATCTTCATCGGCAGCGTGGTGGCACCGGGGCCTGTGGTGAAGCTCGAGATCACGAGATCGTCGAGCGACAGCGTGAAGGCCAGCACCCAGCCGGAAAAGACGGCCGGCGCGATCACCGGCAGAGTGATCGCAAAGAAGGTCCTGACCGGGGTCGCGCCCAGATCCAGCGCCGCCTCCTCGATCGACTGGTCGAAGCTCAGGAGCCGCGACTGCACGACAACGGCAACGAAGCACATGGTGAAGGTGATGTGCGCAAGGGTGATCGTCCAGAAGCCACGGTCGAGCCCGATGGCAACGAACAGCAACAGCAGCGACAGGCCGGTGATCACCTCAGGCATGACCAGCGGCGCATAGACCATGCCGGAAAACAGCATGCGGCCGCGAAAGCGCGTGTAGCGCACCAGCGCGAGGGCCGCCAAGGTCCCGAGCACGGTTGCGCAGGTGGCCGAGATCAATGCCACGCGGATGGTGACCCAGGCGGCGTCGAGAAGCGCCTGATTGTGCCAGAGCTGCGCGTACCATTTGGTCGAAAACCCGGCCCATACCGTGACCAGCTTCGATTCGTTGAACGAGAAGATCACCAAAAGCACGATCGGCAGATAGAGAAAGCCGAAGCCGAGCACGATCGAGGCAATGTTGAAGCGTGACCAGTTGCCCATGACCTACTTCCCCTCGCCGTCGGCTTTGGCCTGCGCGTTCTGGAAGAACACGATCGGTATCACCAGGATCAAAAGCAGGATCGTGGCAACCGCCGAAGAGACCGGCCAGTCGCGGTTGGCGTTGAACTCGTTCCACAGCGTCTTGCCGATCATCAGCGTTTCCGATCCGCCGAGCAGATCGGGGATGACGAACTCGCCGACAGCCGGAATGAAGACGAGCAGGCAACCGGCAACGACGCCGGCCAGTGACAGCGGGAACGTGACGCGCCAGAAGGCGGAGAATGGCGTGCAGCCGAGATCCAGCGCCGCTTCCGTCAGCGTGTGGTCCATCTTCTCCAGCGACGAATAGATCGGCAGGACCATGAACGGCAGGTAGGAATAGACGATACCGATATAGATCGCCCAGTTGGTGTTGAGGATGATCAGCGGCTGGTCGATGACATTGATGCTCATCAGGAACTGGTTGAGCAGTCCTTCCGGCTTCAGGATGGCGATCCAGGCGTAAACGCGGATCAGGAAGCTGGTCCAAAACGGCAGGATCACCAACATCAACAGCGTCGGGCGGATCGATTTCGGCGCCTTCGCCATCCCGTAGGCGACGGGATAGGCGATCATCAACGTCAGCACCGTCGAGATTCCGGCGATGATGACACTCGACACATAGGCGTTGAAGTAGAGAACGTCCTCGGTCAGCCAGACATAGTTGTCGAGCGAGAACTCCCGTGCCTTTTCCATAATGCCGGAAAGGCCACCGAGGAGATCGAAGACCGGCGTATAGGGTGGCATCGCCACCGCCGTCTGCGACAACGAGATACGGAAGACGATGAAGAAGGGAATCAGGAAGAAGAACAGTAGCCAGGCATAGGGGATGATGATGACCAGGCGGCTGAAGACGGCTGATGCAACGCGCGCCATGGCTTCAATCCTTCAAGACGACGCCGGCGTCTTCGCCGAACGAGATCCAGACCTGCTGGTCGTAGCCGAAGGGATCTTCCACGGCGCGCACCGCGTTCAAGGACGACGCCTTCACGACCCTGCCATCCTTCAATCTGATATGGAAGACGGTCATGTCGCCGAGATAGCCGACGTCCCAGATCTCACCCTCGACCGCGTTGACCGGCGCGTGCGCCGGCGGCTGGCGGGTGACACGGATCTTTTCCGGGCGAATGGCGACCGCGGCCTTGGCGCCGGCGGCAGGCCTCTCCGGCGATGCCATGCGAATGGGAAAGCCGTTGCCGGTTTCAATGCTGAGGTAGCCGTTTTCCGCGGTTGTGGCTGTTCCGTCGAAGATGTTCACATCGCCGATGAAGTCGGCGACGAAGCGCGAATTGGGCGCCTCGTAGATTTCCGCTGGCGTTGCCACCTGCGCGACCTTGCCGTGGCTCATGACGGCGATGCGGTCCGCCATCGTCATCGCTTCCTCCTGGTCGTGCGTGACCACGACGAAGGTAAGGCCGAGTTCCTGCTGCAGGTCCATCAGTTCGAACTGGGTTTCCTCGCGCAGCTTCTTGTCGAGTGCGCCGAGCGGCTCGTCGAGCAGCAGCACCTTCGGGCGCTTGGCGAGTGAGCGTGCCAGCGCGACACGTTGGCGCTGGCCGCCGGAAAGCTGGTGCGGCTTGCGCTTGGCAAACTTCTCGAGCTTCACCAGCTTGAGCATCTGGCCGACGCGCTCGGCGATGTCGGCCTTGGGCATGCCGTCCTGCTTCAGGCCGAAGGCGATGTTGGTCTCAACGGTCATATGCGGAAACAGCGCGTAGGACTGGAACATCATGTTGACGGGCCGCCGGTAGGGCGGAATGCCGGCAAGGTTCTGGCCGTCGAGAATGATCTCCCCCGAGGTCGGCTGCTCGAAACCGGCCAGCATGCGCAGGAGCGTCGACTTTCCGCAGCCCGACGCACCCAAGAGTGCAAAGAACTCGCGCGTGTAGATGTTGAGCGAAAGATCGTCGACGGCGGTGAAATCGCCGAACTTCTTGGTGACGTTCTTGACGGAAATGAATGGCTTGGAAGCGGGATCCGCCCAGGGGGCGAAAGAGCGCCTGATACTGCCGAGTGACTTCATCATCTATCCCCGAATGATACAGCCGATGGGCACTCTCGTTTTCCCCGGTGCCCCCTTTAAGAAAATTGCCCGGATTTTGAGGTCCGGGCAATTCGTTTTGCTCTTACTGGCCGGTGACGACCTTTGTCCAGAGCCGGGTCAATACCCGCTGCTCCTTCGCCTCGAACGGCGTGACCGTGAACAGTTTCTGCATCACATCATCGGTGGGGTAGATGGCGGTGTCTTCGAGAACCGCCTTGTCCAGGAACTGCTGCGAGGCCTTGTTGCCGTTGGCGTAGAAGACATAGTTCGACGCCTTGGCGACGACCTCCGGCTTCATCATGTAGTTGAGGAATTCATGCGCTTCGGCGACATGCGGAGCGTCCGCCGGAATGGCGAGCATGTCGAACCACATCTGCGCGCCCTGCGACGGGATCGCATAATCGACGGTTACGCCAGCCTTGGCTTCGGCGGCGCGGTCACGGGCCTGAAAGACATCGCCGGAAAAGCCGACCGCGAGGCAGATATCGCCATTGGCAAGCGCGTTGATGTATTCCGACGAGTGAAACTTGCGGATATTCGGACGAACGCTGGCAAGCAGTTCGGCAGCCTTTTCAAGATCGGCCGCTTCGTGGCTATCAGGATTGAGGCCGAGATAGGCGAGCGCCGACGGCATCACATCCGTCGGGGAATCGAGAACATGGATGCCGCAATCCTTGAACTTGGCGGCTAGTTCCGGCTTGAAGATGACGTCCCAGTTGGGCTTCTCGTCGGTGCCGAGAATTTCCTTCATCTTGTCGACGTTGTAGCCGATGCCGGTGGTGCCCCACATGTAGTCGATGGCGTATTCGTTGCCCGGATCGTACTTGGCCGTACGCTCCATGATCACGTCCCACATATTGGTGAGGTTCGGGAGCTTGGACTTGTCGAGCTTCTGGAACACGCCGGCCGCGATCTGGCGCTGCAGGAAGGTCGCCGTCGGGACGACGACGTCGTAGCCCGAGCCGCCTGCGAGCAATTTGGTTTCGAGGATCTCGTTGGAATCGAAGACGTCGTAGACGACCTTGATGCCCGTTTCCTTGGTGAAGTCTTCCAGAATGCTGCTGTCGATATAATCCGACCAGTTATAGACGTTGACCACCCGCTCCTGCGCCGAAGCGAGCATGGTCGAACCGGCCAGTATGACCGTCGCCATGGTTGTAACGATGAATTTGGACATGCAGTTCCCTCGTTATTATCGGTCCGGACAAGGCCGCCCCGTGACACGGATCCAGGCCCATTCTGGATCGCTCCGGGGCGAGGTTAGGCATGTTTCTCGACAACCTCAAGCGGTTTTGTGCCGGAAAGAGGCGGACCTCTTCAGCCACCCCAGTTTTCGCAAGCCAAGGAAAATCGGGCACTTATGGCGAAGGGCGCGATCCCGCCATCGGCAGGTACCAAGCGGCCGACGTTAACCATGGCGGCAACCAGCCAGAACACGCGTTCGTTTACGATTGATTAACCATAAGGCGCATGCGATTTTTCCCCTCGGTTGTGTATCAGCGTCTGGGTAGTGTCATGAGTGGACGGAACCGCAGGATCGATCCGAGAGAGTTGAAGCGCCTTTCGATACTCGAGCCACAGAAATCCCTTGCGGCGATCGCGGTCGACTGGGCGATCATCGCCACCGCCATCGCCGTCAGCGAATATACCGGCAATATCCTCGTCTACCTCATGACCGTGATCGTGATTGCCGGTCGCATGCATGCGTTCGGTTGTCTCGTTCATGAGGCGGCGCACTACCGCATCATCAAGAACCGCAAGCTCAGCGACTGGATGAGCGACCTGTTGCTCGCCTGGCCGATGCTGGCGACCGTCGATGGCTACCGGCAGAACCACCTGGCACACCACCAGCATGCCAACACCGACGACGACCCGGACTGGACGGCAAAGCTCGGCATGGCGCAGTTCACCTTTCCGCAGAAGATCGCGCGTGGCGTGATGCAACTGCTCGGCTATCTCGTCGCCGTCAACTCGATCCGCGACATGGTGCACATGGCCAAGCGCATGTCGAAGAACGACCGGTCGACGCGGAGCTACAAGATGCTGCGCCTTTGCTTCTATATCGCTGCCGCCGCCATTTTCAGCCTTCTCGGCATCTGGCGCGAATTCGCGCTCTACTGGCTCGTGCCGTTCTTCACCTTCTTCTGCCTGTTCCTTTACGTGCGCAGCGTTGCGGAGCATTTCGGCAACATGGACTATAGCGACGAGCTGACGAGTTCACGCACGGTCTATCCGCATGCCTGGGAAAGACTGTTCTTTGCTCCGCACCACATCAACTATCATCTGGAGCACCACCTCTATCCCGGCGTGCCGTTCTATAACCTGCCCGAACTGCACGCGATCCTGATGCGCGACAAAGCCTATGCGGACAAGGCGCACATTACCCGCGGCTATACGACCGGACTACCGGCCGAATGCTTCGCCGCCAGTGCGCCGCTGCTGCCGAGCCATCACCCCGTCAGCTACTGAAAGTCCCAGCGCCTACTGAAAATCGAAGACGCTGAGGCCTGTTGCCATCTCGTCGAGCCCAAGCGGGCGCGTCACCGGAGGCTCGGCGCGCGCAAGACAGCCCTGCCGCTCGCAGAGCCGACAGGCCGCCCCGATCGCAACCGCGGGCGAGCGTAGCGTGCCATAGACCACCTCATCGGCAAAAGAGGCCTCACAACTGATCAGCAACGCGGTGCGGCGAACCCGCTCTTCAAAGCCCGCCTGCGGACCATCGAGCGTGCGCGACACGGTAAGGAACGCCAGTCCCTCTGTTGTCTCTACGCGGTCCACCAGGATTTGCCCCGGCACCGAGAAGGCGGCATGGATATTGAGCTTCGGACAGCCGCCGCCGAACCTCGCTTGCGGGAAACCCGATGCGCCGGAACGACGGAGCCGATGCCCGGCATTGTCGATCTCCATCAGGAAAAACGGAACGCCGGTCGCGCCGGGCCGCTGCAGCATGGTCAGCCGGTTGGCGACCTGCTCGAACGACACTTGGAAACGCGCCCTGAGCACGTCGATATCGTATCTCGCCCGGACGGCTGCCGCATGAAATGCCGCATAGGGCATCATCAATGCGTGGGCGGCATAGCGGGCGAGTTCGAAGCGGCCGATGCGGCGCGCTTCGGCGGTCGACAGGCGCAGCGTCTCCAACTCCCGGACGATCGCTTCGTGACAGGCAATCGAGGCAACCTCCATGGCGATCTCGCGCAACTGGTCATAGGGCGATAGGCGCTCGGAGATGAAGAGCCGCATGGAATGGCGATCGAAGCGGCGACGCAGATTGGGCATGGCATGAACGGGCAGATTGCGCACGACCAGGCCGTGTTCCTTCTTCAGCCAGGCTTTCAGTGCGCCGATCAGATCATCGCCCGGCGAAAGCGCCTCGTGAAAGGCCTCCGCCATTTCTTCGATCCGGGCGAAATGATTGGGTCTCGCCTCCAGCGTCTCGCGCACCTCGTCCATCGGTAGGCGGGTGCCCGACAGCGCCTCCATGTGCCCCTGCCCCGCCAGGAGGTCGGCAAGGTCCTTTAGCCGCGCCGCCTGCTCGCGATAGGCGCGGTAAAGCTTGACGACGCCGCCGGCGGCATTGGGCGCCGCTTCGGCAACTTCGATCAATTCCTGATCCCCCGGCAGTTCCGCCGCCAGCAGCGGATCGGCAAAGACCTCGCGCAATTGCGCCAGTCCACCGCCAGTTTCACCCTGCAGTTCCTCGAGGTCGACCTTGTAGACCGATGCGAGTTTCAGAAGCAGCTGGACGGTCAGCGGACGCTGATTGCGCTCGATCAGGTTGAGGTAGGACGGCGAGATGCCAAGCGCTTCGGCCATCGCCGTCTGCGTCAGCGAGAGCCCGTTGCGGATCCGCCGGACACGAGGACCGGCAAAGATCTTGTTCTCAGCCATTTGTCACTACCTTTACAACTCTGACGACGACCACACATTTACATAATTTACAAATTTACCGTGCACGCCTGTCAAAGGCAAGACAAGATAACCCTTTTGAAAGGCCATGAACTTCGATTTCCATAGCCCTATTGCGCAGCGCAATGTAAAAACTGTCACATCAACTAGAGACGAGGAAAGCCATACGACAAAAGTCGAATGGTGGATGAGTTCCAGCAGGAGGAAATGATGACTGATTTTTACAAGCTTGTTCCCAGTGCCCAGCAAGGCCGCTTTGATGGCATCGAACGCCCCTACACCGCTGAAACCGTGAAGCGGCTGCGTGGTTCGGTCGAGATCCGTTACTCCCTGGCCGAAATGGGTGCCAACCGCTTGTGGAAGCTCATTCACGAAGAGGACTTCGTCAACGCGCTCGGCGCGCTCTCGGGCAATCAGGCCATGCAGATGGTTCGCGCCGGCCTGAAAGCAATCTACCTCTCCGGCTGGCAGGTCGCGGCCGACGCCAACACCGCATCAGCGATGTATCCGGACCAATCGCTCTATCCGGCAAATGCCGCTCCGGAGCTGGCAAAGCGCATCAACCGCACGCTCCAGCGCGCCGACCAGATCGAGACCTCGGAAGGCAAGGGGCTATCGGTCGACACCTGGTTCGCACCGATCGTTGCCGACGCCGAAGCCGGTTTCGGCGGCCCGCTCAATGCCTTCGAGATCATGAAGGCCTTCATCGAGGCCGGAGCTGCGGGCGTTCACTACGAGGACCAGCTGGCGTCCGAAAAGAAGTGCGGCCATCTCGGCGGCAAGGTCCTGATCCCGACGGCCGCGCATATCCGCAATCTCAACGCGGCACGGCTTGCAGCCGACGTCATGGGTACGCCGACGCTCGTCATCGCCCGCACCGATGCGGAAGCGGCCAAGCTGTTGACGTCGGATATCGACGAACGCGATCGCCCCTTCGTCGATTATGACGCCGGACGCACGGTCGAAGGCTTCTACCAGGTGAAGAACGGCATCGAGCCGTGCATCGCGCGCGCCATCGCCTATGCGCCGCATTGCGACCTGATCTGGTGCGAAACCTCCAAGCCGGACCTGGAGCAGGCCCGCAAGTTTGCCGAGGGCGTGCACAAGGCGCATCCGGGCAAGCTGCTCGCCTACAACTGCTCGCCGTCGTTCAACTGGAAGAAAAACCTCGACGACGCGACGATCGCCAAGTTCCAGCGGGAACTCGGTGCGATGGGCTACAAGTTCCAGTTCATCACGCTTGCCGGCTTCCACCAGCTGAACTTCGGCATGTTCGAGTTGGCGCGCGGCTACAAGGCCCGGCAGATGGCGGCCTATTCGGAGCTTCAGGAGGCGGAGTTCGCCGCCGAGGTCAATGGCTACACCGCGACCAAGCACCAGCGCGAAGTCGGCACCGGCTATTTCGACGCCGTGTCGCTGGCCATCACCGGCGGCCAGTCATCGACGACAGCCATGAAGGAATCGACCGAGCACGACCAGTTCCGCCCGGCCGCAGAGTGAAGGACCGGGGAGCGTGGCAATCCCTGCCCGCCGCGCTCCCCATGCAATCGACGAGAAACCGCTGACACCAAGGAGAACTCCAATGACAGTTCAGACACGCGTCAAGGAAAGGGCCGAGGAACAGTCTTCGGCCATGACCCCGGATCAGCAGGCGGCGATCCGCATGGTCGCCAACGACCTGCACCGCCTTAACCAGGCCGTCATGAAAGCCGTCGACGCCGGCGTATCGGTCGAGCTGGTACGTTCGGCCCGCCATCATGGCGGCGAAGGCAACTGGGGCGACCTGTTGATCCCTGTTATCGTCACTCAGGGACGCGCGTGATGACGGTGCTGACGGCCGCAGCCTTGCTGCTTCTGGCGGCTTGGTCGAGCATACCCAAACCACAGACGGCAACCGCGACCGTCCGCCGCCCCGTTTAGCACCCCACAGACCGACAACCCTGACGCGAAAACGGCCGGCAGCAACGCCGGCCTGCCGCGTTTCACGCCGGTCTTGCAAGCAGATATACCATTTCAAGTTGCTTATTGCCGAGGCTCCTGCCTATACTAACTCGGTCTAGTGCGAGCGGGGGCACGCATGTTCCGGACAGGAACGGCGAATACGGAAGAACTGATCGATCTGATCTATGGCGCTGCGTTCGGCGAATGCAGCTGGGAGGATTTTCTGAGCCGGTTGGCGGGCACTGTGCCAAACGGTAAGTCCGCGCTCCACTATCATGACCTCGCGGCACCCGCGTCGCATGTCCCCTATGTCTCCGGATTTACGGCCGACGACCTCGATCAATTCAACAACCATTTCGCCGCAGTGAACCCGTGGATCCCGAGAACCGTTCTGGTACCCGTCGGCCGGGGCCTATGTGGCGAGCATATCGTTTCGCGGGAAGATCTGGTCAAATCCGAATTCTACAACGACTGGCTAAAGCGACAAACCGGATGCGAGACCAGCGTCGGCGTGACGATCATAAGAGATGCGACACGCACATTCATTCTATCGACATGTACGACATCAACCGACGCAGAGTTCAACCATCACGCCGCCGATCAATATACGAGCCTTGCACCGCATCTCAAACGCGCGTTCGAGTTTGTCCGGAAGCGCGATGTGATGACGGTCGAGCGCCAGCAAGGGCAATCTTTGCTCGATTCGATCGGCGTTGGCCTGATGTATGTCGGCGAGAATCTCCGTGTCCGCTCCATGAATGAACACGCGCAACGCATATCGGCGACAGGCGCGCCAATTCGTATCGCTACAGGCGGGCGCTTGACGTTAAGCTGTCCGCAGACAAGCGCAGCGCTGGAAGCGCTGACATTGCGTGGCTGCACGGATACGCGCCCACATGTCTCCATTGTCAAGGGCGCCGGTGGGACGGCATATCGCATCACGCTCTTGAAGTTGAATTCCGATGCCTTCACCGAACTCCTTAGCGGCCCAACCGTTGCTGTCGTCATTGAACCGACCACGTCGCTGCTTCCGGAAGTGCGGAGCAGGCACTTGGAGGACATCTACGGATTGACTCCCGCCGAAATCAGAATCGCCTCCGGCCTCGCTGCAGGACTGTCGTTAAGGGAAATCGCCCTGGCGAACAGCGTCAGCTACGAAACGATCCGCACCCAGCTGAAGAGCATCTATTCCAAGACCCAGGTGAACTCGCAGGCGGCACTCGTCAGCCTCTTGATGCGCTGACCGCTTCAGCTGCGGCGGGGTCGTTTGCCGGCGAAGATGTCGGCGTGGCTTTTCAGTAATTTTGTCATGCGATCGACGACCGTGCGGATTTCCGTGCGATGGCGGTCCTCGTTGTTCATCACGATCCATTGCCGATGCATAAGCGCAGGGATCTCCTCGCCCGCCCGCTCCAGCAGAGGGTCGAGGTCGCCGACGAAACAGGGCAGCACGGCACAACCGGCTCCCGCCCGGGCGAGATCGAGCAACGAACGAGGGCGCGTTACGGTCGCTACGATACGTCCCGTCGCGTTCTCATGCGGCCAACGCAGATAGGACGAGATTGCATCCTCGTCGCCGACGGCGACCCATCGGCCGTTTGCCGCCGGCGTTGCATTCTTCTGCCGGTAGACGGCATAGGCAACTTCTCCCACCGGGCGGGCTGCCAGATAGCTCTCTTCCGGCTCGAAAGCGCGGATGCCGATATCGCTCTCGCGATAGGCAAGGTTGGCGCGGGTCTCGCCTATGGTGATCGCAAGGCTGAAGCCATCGCGCTCGGTGCAGAGCGCCGGGAAATTTTCGGCAAGCAGCCAGGACACCCAGGTTCCGGCGGTGATGCGAACGACCGCCCCCTCGCCCTCCCGTCGCCAGCTCTCGACGCGGCGGGCCGCCGCCTCCATCTCCTCGAGCTGCTCGAACAGAACCTGCCCGTCGCCGGTCAGCTGGTAGCCGGTCTGGCTGCGCACGAACAGCGTGCGGCCGGTGCGTTCCTCGATCTCGAGCATGCGCCGGCCCAAGGTCGCCGGGCTGGAGCCCAGCGCCTGCGCGGCGCCCGTCAGTCCGCCGGTGCGCGCGACACTCATGAAGCAGCGATAAATGTCCCAATCCATGTCTTTCATCGGTGAAAAACATAGGCCGATATCTTGTGTATGTAAAATAGCCTTTGCTGCATAGAAGAGGGGATGCCATCCAATGAGGAGCATCACCATGGAAATACTGGCAATGGCCTATCTGGCCGATATGACGATGAAAAGCCGCCGCTGGGACGAACATTTCGACCCCAAGCCGCCGGGGTTGGTGAGGCGGATGTTTCGCCGCTGCATCGCTGCGTTTGCGGCGCATCAAGAGATACAAGCCGGCAAGAATAGCCTACAAACGACTTGCGCCGCGCAACCGGTGGGTCGCGCGGCGCGATGCTGAGGACGAAGCCGCTGTGGCCTTGGCCAATCAGGCGGCGCGGTAAGCGTGGATATCGGCGGCTTCCGGCTCGAGCCGGAACTGCTCGACCAGCATCATCAGCGTGTCGGCCTGGTTGGAGAGCGCCAGGCTCGTTGCCGTTGCCTCTTCGACCATCGAGGCGTTCTGCTGGGTCATCTGGTCCATCTGGTTGACCGATCCGTTGACCTCGTTGAGCGCCACCGCCTGGTCACGGCTGGCGGTCGCGATCATTTCGACATGCTGGCTGACAGTAACGATCTGGGCGCTGATCGAGGCCAGCACCGCGCCGGTCTCCTTGACCAGGTGCGAACCGGAATTGACCTCGTTGGTCGACTTGTTGATGAGGCCCTTGATCTCGCGGGCAGCTTCGGCTGAGCGTTGCGCCAGTTCGCGAACCTCCTGTGCCACCACCGCGAAGCCCTTGCCGGCTTCGCCGGCACGTGCCGCCTCGATGCCGGCATTCAGCGCCAAGAGGTTGGTCTGGAACGCAATGTCGTCGATCACCTCGATGATCTGCTCGATCTGGCGTGAGGCCTCTTCGATGCGGCCCATGGCGGCGATCGCATTGGTGACGACGGTTGCCGAGCTGTCGGCGCTCTTCTTCGTCTGCGTGACGGCGACGTTAGCCTCGTTCGCGCGCTCCGCCGACGAGCGGACCGTCACGGTGATCTGGTCGACCGCAGCGGCCGTCTCTTCGAGCGAGGCTGCCTGGGCCTCCGTCCGCTTCGACAGCGAGTCAGCGGCATGATGCATGTCCGAGCCGCTCTGCTGGATCGCCTGTGCATTGGCGCGGATCTGGGCCAGCGTATCCTGCAGGCGGATCAGCGAGCCGTTGAAGTCCGTGCGCAGCTGTTCGAGGCGGCCATGGAACGGAATGTCGATCTGGCGCGACAGGTCGCCCTGCGCCAGACGGCCGAGGCCGGCGGCGAGTTCGCTGACGGCAAGATCGATCTGGCGATCGAGCTCGCGCTTCTCGGCGTCGTTCCGGCTTCGCTCCATCTCGGCGCGGGCGCGCTGTTCTTCGCTTTCTGCCTCGATGCGCACCTTGGAAAGCGCGTTTTCCTTGAAGACGCCCAAGGCGCGGGCCATGTCGCCGATCTCGTCCTGACGGGCGTCGCCGTCAATGGAGGTATCGAGGCGGCCGTCTGCCAGGCGACGCATGGCGGCGGTGATCTGACCGATCGGCTTCTTCAGCGTCAGCGTCAGGGCGATGCCGGCAAGCAGGGCGATGACGACGCCTGCAACAGTCGCGGCCACGGAGATCTGGTTTGCTTCCTGGCGCTCGGTGCCGGCGGCAACCTTCTGCTGTTCGGCAAAACCGGTCAGGTCGCTCCAGATCTGGTTGATCGACTGGCCGGCGGCGTCGAAATCGGCGGTCCGCTTCACGGTGATTTCAACCAGAGACGCGGCGTCCTTTTTCATTACGGTGATGATCGGCATCAGCGTGTCGGCAATGGCGTCGAAGGAGGCACCTTCGCTTGCAACACCGCGCAGCGTTGCCATGTTCTGCTGAACTGCAAGGAACTTGTCGAGCAGCTTCTGGCGGTTGCTTTCCGTCGTCGACCCCATGAAGGTTGCGGCGGAGATCTGGATGTCGGTGATCGAGCTCGAAAGCCGGCGCGTGGCCGTCAGAACGGATTCGGTGCTGACGATAAGCTGATCGAGTTCGGCGAAAATCCGGGTGGCATCGCGCATCTTGCCGACAGAAGCCGCTTCGAGACGGAAGCTCGCGGTGCGGAAACGGTCGACATACTTCGAGATACCGGCAAGCGTTTCAGGACCGGCGGGCGCCTTCAAAAGCGCACCGATCTCGCTCGATGCGGAGGTGATCGTCTCGGTCAGCGACTTCTCGTCTTTCGGCAACAGCCGGAAGATGTCGCGCTCGGTGCGGCCGATCATCGGGAAGCGTTCCTTGACGGCCTTGAGCTTATCCTCGACCGTCGTCGCCTTGCTGACTTCGGTGCCGAACTCGTTGAAGAAGCGGCTGGCGCGCATCAGCTTTTCGGCTTCGCGCAGCATGGTCTTGGCGGCATTCTCGTTCTTGCGCACGGCATATTGCAGCCGGTTCGACTCGTCGTTGATCTTGGCGCGTTCGACCAAGAGAGCATCGAGGTTCGCCGTCATCGTTGCGCGCATCTCCTGCTCGCCGACATGCAGCTTCCAGAGCCCGTCGATGCGGGCTTCGATGTCGGCGGTCGCGGCGATAGCGGCCGTCAACTCGTCCTGGCCGCTCTGGCCGGCAACCTGTGCGGCGGTCTCGGCGAGAATTTCCTTCTGCGCAGTGATCTTGCCCTGCACGGCGTCGCGGGTTTCCTCGGTGGTCGAGTGCAGGAAGTTGTTCATCCCCGCATAGACATCCTTGAAGCCGCTCAGCGTCTGCAGGACGCTGTTCGAAATCTCCATCCGGCCCTGAAGCAGGCCGGACGCATAAAGGCCGGTAATGCCGACGGCACAGATGCTGACGACGAAGGGCAGAATGAAGAACAGCACCTTCGTCTGGATCTTGAAACGGGCAAGAATTCTATCGATGAACATGGAAAACACCTTGGCTCGCAGCTCGCATTCGCCTCCCCCGGCGGCTCGAAACATGTCCCGCCTTCCGCGTAACCGCGAAAAGGACGAAACGATCGAGAGCCACCCGATGCGCAAACAGGCTGATGTTTTTCGGAAAAATCATGCGGCGCACACCGCCAGTCCGTCAGCAATCATTGCGGGACCGCGCCACCTCCCCGGTAGCGAAGTCCTGACGGAACTCACTTCGTCGCAATATTCATTTTGAACGATTAAAAATTGTATAAGCGCGGAGCACTCGCCAACGAATTTCCGAAGGCGTTGGGCTCATGAGGCGCTCGAGGTCCGGCCGTTAGCGGCCGGCTGGCAGCATCAGAGCCAATAAGCCGGCAGCGTTGCGAGGGCAGCAACGGCAAAGAACGCGATCAGAGCAATGCGGGTCAACGCTACTCTCTGGACGCGGCTCTCGTCGGTGCGAGCGATCGCGATGGCGCGGGGACGACGGCGTGGCTGGTTCATGACATCCTGTCCTTCTCACTGACCGGCAACGTTCGGCCCGGATAAACCGGCTTGCCAGTCCAGACCATATTGCAGCCATGCCGTGGCAGAGAAAAGCCCTAAAAATGGAAACAGTGTGATTTCCGTTTGCGGAACAGTTCTTTCTGACCAACCGCCGGCTGTGCCGACACCAAAGAGGTTCCGGCATATCCGTTAACAATGGCTGAAGCCAAATGCCGCAAAACCAGGGATCAGACGTCCTGGCCGGCTGCGAAGCCCGATGCCCAGGCCCATTGGAAATTGTAGCCGCCGAGCCAGCCGGTCACGTCGACGCATTCGCCGACGAAATAGAGACCGGGAACAGCCTTCGCCTGCATCGTCTTTGAATCGAGACCATTGGTGTCGACGCCGCCGAGCGTCACCTCGGCAGTGCGATAGCCTTCGGAACCGGCGGGCTTGATCGCCCAAGCCTGGATCGATGCCGATAGCGCATCGATGGTCTTGTCCGAGAGGTCGGCGAGCTGCCGTCCCGTCAGCTTGGCGCCATCGGCAAAGAATTGCGCAAGCCGGCGTGGCAGAATATCGCCGAGCGCCGTCTGGACGGCCTGCTTGCCATTGGTGCGGCGCAAACCTTTTAGGATCGAGGCGATGTCGATATCGGGCATCAACCTCAGAACGATGTCCTGCCCCTCGCGCCAGTAGGACGATATCTGCAGGATCGCCGGGCCACTGAGGCCGCGATGGGTGATCAGCACCGCCTCGCGAAACGCCGTCTTACCGGAGCGCGCCTCGGCGTCGGCGGCGACGCCGGCTAGTTCGCCGATCGTCTCAAGCTGCACCGGATCGAGCGTCAGCGGCACAAGCCCGGGACGGGTTTCGACCAGGGCCAATCCGAACTGCTCTGCGATTTTATAGGCAAGCCCCGTTGCGCCCATTTTCGGGATCGACTTGCCGCCGCTGGCCACCACCAGCGACTGGGCATCGACCGGTCCGTCGCCGGTCATCACCCGGAAGCCGGCACCATGGCGCTCGACACTCGCGACCGTCGTCTCAAGCCGAAGCTCGGCGGCCGCATCGCGCATCTCGGCGAGCAACATCCTGATGATGTCCTTGGCCGAATGATCGCAGAACAATTGCCCCAAAGTCTTCTCGTGCCAGGCGATGCCGTGTTTTTCGACCAGCGCCAGGAAGTCTCGCGCGCCGTAGCGCGCGAGCGCCGATTTGCAGAAATGCGGATTGGCCGAGAGGAAGTTCTTCGGCCCGGCATGGATGTTGGTGAAGTTGCAGCGGCCGCCGCCGGAGATGCGGATCTTCTCGCCCGGCGCCTTTGCATGGTCGATGACCAGCACCCGCCGGCCGCGCTTGCCGGCCTCGATGGCGCACATCATGCCGGCCGCACCGGCGCCAATGATCACCACATCCTTCTTCTCAGCCACGAAACACCTTTGAGCTCTTTGCGCATTCCATTCCGGTCACGGCGGGGAAAGTCAATCGTCACGCTCTAGCCAATTGCCAATCTCTGGTTATGATGCGCTATCCGAAGCCAAAACCGGTGATTTATGCCCTCCAAGAGAAGTGCTGCCCAACAAACAACGAAAATCAGCAAAACCTCGAAAATACCCGCCGCCCTGCATTCCCTCCGAGGCGTCAAGACCTGGAAGGAAGCAACGGATTGGCTGAAGATCCGCGGGATCGAAGACATCGAATGCATCACGCCCGACCTTGCCGGCGTTCCCCGCGGCAAGATGATGCCCACCTCCAAGTTCACCTCCAACACCTCGCTTGCACTGCCTTCCGCCGTCTACCGCCACACGATCTCAGGCGAATATCCTGACGAGACCGGACAATTCCGCTACGATTCGCGCGACAGCGACATCAAGCTCGTCCCTGATCTTTCGACGCTTTCGGTCGTCCCCTGGGAAACCGACCCAACGGCGCAGGTGATCTGCGACATCGTCGGCTCCGAAGGCGAACAGATCAGCTACACGCCGCGCAACGTCTTGAAGCGCGTGGTCGACCTCTATCGCCAGAAGGGCTGGAAGCCGGTCGTTGCGCCCGAAATCGAGTTCTACCTCGTCGCCACCAATGACGATCCCGACTATCCGCTGCATCCGCCGAAGGGCCGCTCCGGCCGGTCGATCCTTGGCGGCCAGGGCTATTCGATCGCCGGCATCAACGAATTCGACGAGCTGATTGACGACATCTATCACTTCTCCGAGAAGCAGGGTCTGGAGATTGACACGCTGATCCACGAGGAGGGACCAGCGCAGCTCGAAATCAACCTTCGTCACGGCGATCCGATCGAGCTTGCCGACCAGGTGTTCCTGTTCAAGCGCACCATCCGCGAGGCGGCGCTGAAGCACGGCATCTACGCGACCTTCATGGCCAAGCCGATGCAGGGTCAGCCGGGTTCGGCCATGCACATCCACCAGTCGGTGATCGAGATCAACACCGGCCGCAATCTGTTCTCCAATCCGGACGGCTCTGCCTCCAAGGAGTTCTTCAACTTCATCGGCGGCATGCAACACTATGTGCCGCGCACGTTGGTGATGATGGCGCCCTACGTGAACTCCTTCCGCCGGCTGACGCCCGATATGTCGGCGCCGGTGAATACGGCTTGGGGCTACGACAACCGCACGACCGCGTTCCGCATTCCGGTTTCCGAACCGGTTGCCCGGCGGATCGAGAACCGGCTGCCGAGTTCGGATGCCAACCCCTATCTGGCGCTCGCCGCCTCGCTTGCCTGCGGCTATCTCGGCATCATCGAAGGCCGCGATCCGACGGCACCGACGGAAGACACGGCCAACGAAGGCGAAATCGATCTGCCGCGCGGGCTGCTCGAGGCCGTCGCCCTGCTCGAGTCGGCGCCGTCGCTTGCCGAGGTGCTGAGCCCCGAATTCATCGCCATCTATGCCGGCGTGAAACGTGGCGAGTTCGAAACCTTTATGCAGGTTATCAGCCCGTGGGAACGCGAGTTCCTGCTGCTGAACGTCTGACCTGAAAGGCAGTCCAATGCCCTGGCAAAGCCCGATCTCGCCCGGTTTCTCCTGGTATGAGGCAACCGTTCCCGATCGACCCGAATATCCGCAGATGCCGGGATCGAGGAAGGCGGATGTCGCCATTATCGGCGGCGGCTATACCGGGCTTCAGGCGGCCTACAACCTTGCTCGGCAAGGCGTCGATGTCACGCTCATCGACGCCTGCCGCTTCGGCGACGGCGCGTCGGGGCGCAACGGTGGCCAGTTCGGCACCGGCCAGCGCGCCTGGGCCGACGAGACCGAGGAAACGCTTGGCCAGGAACGGGCACAACTGCTGTTCGATATGGCAGAGAACGCCAAGCGGCACGTGCTCGACTTCGCCAGCCAACACGACATCGATATCGAGTTCATGCCGGGGCAGCTCTCCGTCGGCCACAAGAAGAGCCTGGAGAAGGATTATCGCGACCACGTCGAGGCGATGGCGACCCGCTTCGGCTATCCGCATCTCTCGTTCATGGAACGGGAGGAGACGGCGAGCCGGCTCGGATCGTCTCGCTATCACTTCGGCATCCGCGATGTCGGCACCGGACATATCCATCCGATGAAGCTGCTGCTCGGACTGGCGAAGCAGGCGGCCCTTGCCGGCGCCAATCTGTTCGAGCAGACCAAGGCGCAGAAGATCGAGCGCAAGGGAACGGCTGTTGTCATCACTACCGATCGCGGCACGATCACCACTGAGCGGGTGCTTGTCGCGTGCAATGCCTATATCGGCAATCTCGAGCCGGTCAGCGCCAGCCATGTGATGCCCATCCGCTCCTTCATCGGCGCGACCGAAGTTCTTTCCGCTCACCCCAACGTGCTTCCCGGCGGTGAATCGGTCGACGATTCGCGCTTTGTCGTGCGCTACTTCCGCAAATCGAAAGACGGGCGGCTGCTATTCGGCGGGCGCGAAGCCTACACCGCCGACAATCCGCGCGACATTTCCACCCATATCCGCCGGCAGATCAGCGAGATCTATCCGGAACTCGGCAATGTCGAGATCACCCACGCCTGGGGCGGTTCCGTTGGCATCACCTTGCCGCGGACGCCCTTCTGTCGCGAGGTGATGCCGGGCGTCACCTCGATCGGCGGCTATTCCGGCCACGGGGTCATGCTTTCCAACTATTGTGGCAAGCTCTACGCTGACCTTGTGCTGGGCAAACCGACGGAACTCGACCTGTTGAAAGCCTTGAAAATACCGGCTTTTCCGGGCGGAACACGCTTCCGATCGGCGCTTCTGTTCCTGGCGCTCAGCTGGTATGCGCTGCGCGACAGGCTCTAAGGCACGTTGTGTCAGGATGGTGTCACACTATGTGCATTAGATCTTTGTTTCCGTGCATGTCGTCGCCCCGAAACCGCGGCATATTTTCGGGCGACATGCATGAGAAAGCGTGTGCGACAGCATTTTATTGCGTCGCACCCTAGCGCGTTTAAATCGATTAGATTATATGTGTCCCTGACCTGAACAAGATCGAGATTATCCCATGAGCAGCCAGATCATTCCCGTCGAACCATTTGATTATGTCGTGTTCGGCGGCACCGGCGATCTCGCGGAGCGCAAGCTGCTGCCAGCGCTCTATCACCGCCAGATGGAAGGCCAGATTACCGAGCCGACCCGCATCATCGGCGCCTCGCGCGCCGCGTTGACGCATGAAGAATATCGCAAGTTCGCCGCCGATGCGCTGAAGGAACACCTGAGGCCGGCGGAATACAATGAAGAGGAAGTGGCGAAGTTTACCGCCCGCCTCTTTTACGTTTCCGTCGATGCCAAGTCCGACCAGGGCTGGGATACGCTGAAGAAGATCCTGGAAGAAGGCAAAGACCGTATCCGCGCCTTCTATCTCGCCGTCGGACCGGCGATCTTCGGCGATATTTCCGAGAAGATCCGCGATCACAAGCTGATCACCAAGACCACCCGCATCGTCGTCGAAAAGCCGATCGGCCGCGATCTGGCGTCGGCGACCGAGCTCAACGACACGATCGGCAAGGTCTTCCGCGAAGAGCAGATCTTCCGCATCGACCACTATCTCGGCAAGGAGACGGTGCAGAACCTGATGGCGCTGCGTTTCGCCAATGCGCTCTACGAGCCGCTGTGGAACTCCGCCCATATCGACCACGTGCAGATCACCGTTTCGGAAGCCGTAGGCCTCGAAAACCGGGCCGGCTACTACGACAAGGCCGGTGCGCTGCGCGACATGGTGCAGAACCACATCCTGCAGCTCGTCTGCTTTGTCGCAATGGAAGCCCCGACCTCAATGGACGCGGAAGCCGTGCGCGATGAAAAGCTTAAAGTTCTGCGCGCGCTGAAGCCGGTCAATGCATCCAATGTCGAGCAGGTGACGGTGCGCGGCCAGTACCGCGCGGGCGCCTCTGCCGGCGGCCCGGTCAAGGGCTACCTGGAAGAGCTCGAAGGTGGCGTTTCGAACACAGAGACCTTCGTAGCGATCAAGGCCGAAGTCAGCAACTGGCGCTGGGCCGGCGTGCCGTTCTACATCCGCACCGGCAAGCGGCTTGCTGGCCGCATGTCGGAAATCGTTATTACCTTCAAGCAGATCCCGCACTCGATCTTCGACAACAGTGCCGGTCGCATTTCCGCCAACCAGCTCGTCATCCGCCTGCAGCCGAACGAAGGCGTCAAACAGTCGCTGATGATCAAGGACCCCGGTCCAGGCGGCATGCGCCTTCGCAACGTTTCGCTCGACATGAGCTTCGCCGAGGCTTTCGACGTGCGCAATGCCGACGCCTACGAGCGGCTGCTGTTCGACGTCGTGCGCAACAACCAGACGCTGTTCGTACGCCGCGACGAGGTCGAGGCCGCATGGAAGTGGGTCGATCCGATCCTGAAAGCCTGGGAAGAGACCGGACAGCAGGTGCAGGGCTACACCGCCGGCACCTGGGGTCCGAGCCAGTCGATCGCACTCATCGAGCGTGACGGCCGCACCTGGCACGATGCGATATAGGTAAGGCAATGAGCACGACGCTTCACACATTCGACAATGGCGCCGCCCTGGCAGAGGGCTTGGCGGACGCCGTCAGCGCCGCACTTGCCACCGGCATTGCCACCCGTGGCACAGCAAGCATCGCCGTTTCCGGCGGCTCGACGCCCAAGGCATTCTTCCAGGCGCTCGCCAGGAAGGATATCGCCTGGGACAAGGTGACGGTCACGCTGGTGGACGAACGCTTCGTTCCACCGGAGAGCGATCGCTCCAACCACGCGTTGGTCACGGCCAATTTGCTGCAAGGCCCTGCGGCGAAAGCGCATTTCCTACCGCTTTACCACGCCGCCGCTTCGGCAGAAGATGCGGCCGGGCTCTCCAGCAAGGCGACGGCAAAGATCGGCACGCCCTTCGACGTCGTCGTGCTCGGCATGGGAACGGATGGCCATACCGCGTCGTTCTTCCCGGGCGGCACGCAACTTTCAAGGGCGATCGACGCGACGACGCCGCGCGGCGTGATCACCATGGAAGCCGAAGGTGCTGGCGAACCGCGCCTGACCTTTACCTTCTCCAGCCTTCACGATGCCAGGCTGCTGGTCCTGCACATCGAAGGCGAGGGCAAGAAGGTGGTGCTTGCCAAGGCGGAAGGTCCCGGCGACGAAGCCGAGATGCCGATCCGCACCATGCTGCGCCGTGCGGCCTCGCCGCTGCAAATATACTGGGCGCCATAACGGCCGGATCACCGGCCGGTTCAGGACGCTTTCAACCGGTGGCGCCCCACCGGAACGCGAAGGCGTTGAAAGAGCTCATACCGGGGCGTGGCCTGCACGTTCTCCCAAGCAGGCAACGCTCCGGATCGATGACTGGATGAAGATGAGGAGTCTCAAGACTCCGGAACAGGATTTGCCATGTCCGCCGATTCCCGCATTGCCGCAATCACCGCCCGCATCGTCGAGCGCTCGAAGCCGCACCGAGAGCCTTATCTCGATCGGGTGCGTCGTGCGGCGTCCAGCGGCCCACATCGCAGCGTTCTTGGCTGCGGCAACCTCGCGCACGGGTTTGCCGTCTGTTCCCCCGCCGAGAAGGTGGCGCTCGCCGGGGATCGCGTCGCCAACCTAGGCATCATTACCTCCTATAACGACATGCTTTCGGCGCATCAGCCGTTCGAAACCTATCCGGCGCTGATCCGCGAAGCCGCGCACGAGGCAGGCGGCGTCGCCCAGGTTGCCGGCGGCGTGCCCGCCATGTGCGACGGCGTCACCCAGGGCCAGCCGGGCATGGAACTGTCGCTGTTTTCGCGCGACCTGATCGCCATGGCCGCCGGTGTCGGCCTGTCGCACAACATGTTCGATTCCACCGTCTATCTCGGCGTCTGCGACAAGATCGTGCCGGGCCTTGTCATCGCGGCCCTGACCTTCGGTCACCTGCCGGCAGTCTTCGTGCCGGCCGGGCCGATGACGACGGGCCTGCCGAACGACGAGAAGGCGCGCGTGCGCCAGCTCTTCGCCGAAGGCAAGGTTGGCCGCGAAGAGTTGCTCGAAGCGGAATCCAAGTCCTATCACGGACCCGGCACCTGCACCTTCTATGGCACCGCCAATTCCAACCAGATGCTGATGGAGATCATGGGCTTCCACCTGCCCGGCGCCTCCTTCATCAATCCCGGCACGCCGCTGCGCGACGCGCTGACGAAGGAAGCGACGAAGCGGGCGCTGGCGATCACCGCCATGGGCAACGAGTTCACGCCATCAGGTGAAATGATCGACGAGCGCTCGATCGTCAACGGTGTCGTCGGGCTGCACGCCACCGGTGGCTCGACCAACCACACCATGCATCTCGTCGCCATGGCGCGCGCCGCCGGCATCCTGCTCACCTGGCAGGATATTTCCGAACTTTCGGACATCGTGCCGCTGCTTGCGCGCGTCTACCCGAACGGCCTTGCCGACGTGAACCACTTCCATGCCGCCGGCGGCATGGGCTTTCTGATCAGCCAGTTGCTTCGGGGCGGCCTGCTGCACGACGATGTGCGCACCGTCGTCGGCCAGGGCCTGGAGGCCTACAAGATCGACGTCCGCCTCGGTGCCGACGGCGGTGTCGAGCGCCGGCCGACGCCGGCCGAAAGCGCCGATCCGAAGGTACTCTCCACCATCGACCAGCCGTTCCAGCACTCGGGCGGCCTCAAGATGCTGACCGGCAATCTCGGCAAGGCGGTCATCAAGATTTCCGCCGTCAAGCCGGACCGCCACGTCATCGAGGCACCGGCAAAGATCTTTCATGACCAGGGCGAGTTGAACGCCGCCTTCAAGGCCGGCAAACTCGAAGGCGACTTCGTCGCCGTCGTGCGCTTCCAGGGCCCGAAGGCGAACGGCATGCCGGAACTGCACAAGCTGACGACCGTGCTCGGCATCCTGCAGGACCGCGGCCAGCGCGTGGCGATCCTCACCGACGGCCGCATGTCGGGCGCCTCGGGCAAGGTGCCTGCCGCCATCCACGTTACGCCGGAAGCCAAGGATGGCGGGCCGATCGCCCGCATTCAGGAAGGCGACATCGTGCGCATCGATGCCGTCACCGGCACGATCGAAGTGCTTGTCGAGGATATCGCGCTCAAGACGCGCATTCCCGCCCATGCCGATCTCTCGGACAACGAGTTCGGCATGGGGCGCGAGCTGTTCGCACCGTTCCGCGCCATTGCCGGCTCGGCCGACCACGGAGCAAGCGTGCTGTTCAACTGAGCCGAACCTCGGCGTCACCGCGGAGGATTTGTCTTCCATCGAGCTATCGCTGCCGGCCCTCGCCGCCGGTAGCGGGCCGCGCTTGCGAAGACGAGCGCTACTTCAGCGGCCCCGGATACATGTCGTTTCGACCGTCGTAACGCTCGACCTCCAGCGTGAAGATGTCGATATCCTCGATGCAGCGCGCATTGAGCGAGACGCGATTGTTCGGGTAGCCGCTGCGCATGATCGCCACACTGCAGGTCGGGCAGAAGTGATGACCTTCAGTCACGCCGCGCCAGACATAGGTGGAAAGGCGACGCTTCTCGGTGATCAACCGGATCTTGCTGCCGTCAATCTTCCAGTGGAGGAAGCCGGTGCGCCGGCATGTCGAGCAGTTGCACTCGACCAGCCCCGAGAGCTCCTCATCGACTTCGATGCAGATATCGCCGCAGTGGCAGGAAAGGCGGTAGGGTCGTTTCATCGATCGGTTGCCTCGCTTCTGGCGTGCAGGCGACAACAATCCAACGCCCACACTCCATGTCAAGCATAGTTTGGAGGCCTCGAAATACGGTGTCCCTGGCCGCAAAGGCGCATCGCCCGCCAGTCCGTCTCGGCCGGACGGGGCACCCGCACGAACGCTTGCCGGTTCAGCGGTAGATGTCGAGTGTGCGGTTCCGGTGGTTCGGATGGGTGCTGTAGACGAAGATGCGATTGAGGTCGCGATCGGTCAGGAGCCGCAGGAAGCGCGCTTCGACGATGTTGTTGGCGTGCACGCGCTTGAGCAGGCAGCCGACCATCTGGATGCGGGCGCTTGGAATGTCGAGGTAGAAATTCTGCGGCAGCTGGTACTTGGTCAGGATACCCAGAACCGCGCCGCTTTTCGACAGCTTGATGATTTCGCAGCGGCGGGAGCTCAGCTGCGTCATGCCCTTTTCGGTATATTCGATCCGCGCCTCGTTCCTCGTGTCCTCCATCGGGAACGTGGTTTCGCGATCGTACATGAAAGATTCTTCCTTGTTCAGGAAGTGTTGCTGCATCACCGGTGCCGCGGTCGTCATTCTACAGGCCCCTTAGTATCCCCTGCCCGTCAGGCTAGAGGAAGAAATTTAACAGAGGGTAGATTGAGGGCCTTCGCAAAGAAAAACCCGTCCGAAAATCGGACGGGTTGAAGACAAACGATGGTGGTCTTTGTCAGACGCGGTAGCTCTTGCCGCCGGCTTCGAACAGATGCAGCTTGTTCTTATCGGCCGTGAACCGGACTTTTTCGCCGCGATGAACGGGCAGGATGCCCGGGATCTTGGCGATGATCGGCTCCTTCTCCACCAGTCCCTCGATATAGAGCAGCGTCACCTCGCCGAGCGCCTCGACGATGGCGACCGTTCCTTCGAACAGGAAGTCCTCGCCGCTGGCCGTCTGGAGATCTTCAGGACGCACGCCGAAGCTCGCCGTCTTGCCGTTTTCCGACGCGTTCGTGGCGATATCGAGTGTCACCGACTTGCCGCCAGAAAGCTTCACCGTCGTCTGCGGGCCGGTGGCGGTGATCGTCGCGGGGATGACGTTCATCGCTGGCGAACCGATGAAGCGGGCGACGAACAGGTTCGCCGGGCGCTCGTAAAGCTCGAGCGGCGGGCCGACCTGCTCGATATGGCCGGCCGACAGCACGACGATACGATCGGCAAGCGTCATCGCCTCGACCTGGTCGTGGGTAACGTAGATCATCGTCGTGTCCGCCATCTGCTCGTTGAGCTTGGCGATCTCGATGCGGGTGGCAACGCGAAGCGCCGCGTCGAGGTTCGACAAAGGCTCGTCGAACAGGAAGACCTTGGGATCGCGGCAGATCGCCCGGCCGATCGCCACGCGCTGGCGCTGGCCGCCCGAAAGCGCCTTCGGCAGACGATCGAGGTACTTGGTGAGCTGCAGGATATCGGCTGCCGCGCGCACGCGCCGGTCGATCTCCTCCTTCGTCTCCTTGGCGATCCGCATGCCGAAGGCCATGTTGTCGTAGACGGTCATATGCGGATAGAGCGCATAGGACTGGAACACCATGGCGATCCCGCGCTTGGACGGCGGCACGTCGTTGACGCGCTCGCCATCGATGAACATGTCGCCGCCGGTAATCTCCTCCAGACCCGCGATCATGCGCAGCAATGTCGACTTGCCGCAGCCGGACGGACCGACAAACACGACGAACTCGCCCTGCTTGATGTCGAGATTGATGCCGTGAATGACATCGACCGCACCGTAGGACTTGCGGATATCTTTAAGCGTCAGACCTGTCATCGCACCCTCCCCTTCGTCTCTTTTGTCTGTCGTTGTCTCAAACCAGCCGCGCGAAGAATGCGCTCCAGGCTGGAAGATTGACCTTGTCGTTCTTGATCTCGGCCGTAAAACCATGGCCGTCAAGCGCTTCCACTGGCTCCTTCGGCAAATCAACCGTAGCGGCCGTACCGCTCATGTTGAATGCGCAGAAGAGCTTCTCGTTGCCGTGGCTGCGCACGAAGGCAAGCACGGGCGCATCGGTGCTGCGGAACTCGATCTCGCCTTTGGCAAAGGCCGGATGCGCCTTTCTGAACTGCAGGAAGCGTCGATAGTGCTCCATGACCGAAGCGGTGTCATCCTTCTGCGCGGAGACCGCCCGGTTCAGGTGTTCGGCCGGCACCGGCAGCCAGGGTTTGGCATCGCCGAAGCCGCCATTGGCAGCAGTGCTATCCCAGACCATCGGCGTGCGGCAGCCGTCGCGCCCCTTGAAGTCGGGCCAGAACTGAATGCCGTAGGGATCCTTCAGATCCTCGAAGGCAAGCTCGGCTTCGGTGAGAGCCAATTCCTCGCCCTGATAGATGCAGACCGAGCCGCGCAGCGACATCAGCAGGCTTGCCAGCAGCTTGGCGTGCGCGTCGCGATCGGCAACGCCATCGCCCCAGCGACTGACATGGCGAACGACGTCGTGGTTGGAAAAGGCCCAGCAGGCCCAGCCCTCCGGCGCCGCCTTGTGAAAGTCGCGCAGAACCTCGGCGACACGCGCCGGTGTCAGAGCGTCGGGCGCCAGGAACTCGAAGGCGTAGCACATGTGCATCTTGTCGCCGCCGGAGGTGTACTCGCCGGCGATCTCGAGACCACGCTGGCTGTCGCCGACTTCGCCGACCGCCGCGATTGCCGGAAACTCGTCCATGACAGCACGGAACCGCTTCAGGAACGCAAGGTTCTCCGGCTGGTTCTTGTCGTAGAGATGTTCCTGATAATTATACGGGTTGACCGCCGGTGCAGTGGAGGCGTTGCGCCGCTCCGGCGCCAGCGCCGGATTGTCGCGCAGCTGTTTGTCGTGGAAATAGAAGTTGATGGTGTCGAGGCGGAAGCCATCGACGCCGCGCTCCAGCCAGAAGCGCTCGACGCCCAAAAGCGCCTCCTGCACATCAGGATTGTGCAGGTTGAGGTCCGGCTGCGAGGTCAGGAAGTTGTGCAAGTAATATTGCAGCCGCGTCGGATCCCAGGCCCAGGCCGAGCCGCCGAAGATCGACAGCCAGTTGTTCGGCGGCGTTCCATCGGGTTTCGAGTCTGCCCAGACGTACCAGTCCGCCTTGGCGTTCGCCCGGCTGGCGCGGCTCTCGACGAACCAGGGATGCTGGTCCGAGGTATGGGACAGAACGAGGTCGATCATCACCCGGATACCGAGCCGATGCGCCTCGGCGATCAGCGCATCGAAATCGGCGAGATTGCCGAAGATCCCGTCGACGTCGGTATAGTTCGAAACGTCGTAGCCGAAATCCTTCATCGGCGAGGTGAAGAAGGGCGATATCCAGATAGCATCGGCGCCGAGCGAGGCGACATGCGGCAGGCGGGCGGTGATGCCCTTCAAATCGCCGATGCCGTCGCCGTTGGAGTCCTGGTAGGAGCGCGGATAGATCTGATAGATCACCGCGCCTCGCCACCAATCCTTGTCGGCCTGCAAAATGGATTCGCTCATTTCAGTCATGCTCATTCCGTTCAGAAGTCCCTGTGAGGTCAACCACCCTTGACCGATCCCGCCAGCAGGCCGCGCACGAGGTAGCGCTGCAGGCTGAAGAACACGATCAGGGGGACGACGATGGTGATGAAGGCGGAGGCGGTCAGGATTTCCCAATTGCCGCCGCGAGAACCCAAGAGATTGACCAGCCGGCCGGTGAGGACCAGTTCATCCTGGCCGGCGCCGAGGAAGACGATGGCGACGAGCAGGTCGTTCCAGGTCCACAGGAACTGGAAGATCGCGAAGGACGCCAGCGCCGGGAACGACAGCGGCAGGATGATCTTGACGAAGATGTCGAAGTCGCTGGCGCCGTCGACGCGTGCGGATTCCATGATCTCGCGCGGCAGGCCGGCCATGTAATTGCGCAGGAGATAGATCGCCAGCGGCAGGCCGAAACCGGTATGGGCGAGCCAGATGCCGACATAGGTCTTGGCCGGCACGCCGAAGAAGGCGCCGACGCCGTTATAGAGTTTCAGAAGCGGGATCAGCGACATCTGCAGTGGCACGACGAGCAGGCCGACGACGACCGCAATCAGGATCGCGCGCCCCGGAAACGGCATCCAGGCGAGCGCATAGGCGGCGAAGGCCGCAATCAGGATCGGGATGATCGTCGAAGGAATGGCGACCGTCAGCGAGTTGATGAAGGAAGCGCCGATGCCTTCGGCGCTCAGCACTTCGACGTAATTGTCGAAGGTGAAGCGCGGCGGAACGGCGGCGGTGAAGAAGATGCGCTGGCCGCGCGAGCCTTCCATCTTCGCGTCCGAGACGATCTCGAAGCTACCATCGGCCTGGACGGTCAGCTTCTCGCCGTCGTTGAGCTCAGCAGTTTCGCCAGGCTTGAAGGCGGTCGGCTTTTGGCTCGAAAAGCCGAAGGCGGAAACCTCACCGGCAGAGGTGCCTTCAAGCACGTCGCCCGAGATCACGAACTTGCCGTCGCGTTCGACCTGGGTATCGGCACCCGGCGCGCGGGCGACGATATTCTGGGTCGAAGTCGACAGTGCCGTCCACCAGCCGGAAACCGCGAGCTGATCCTTGTCGCGCAGCGACGAGATCAACAGGCCGGCGGTCGGCAGCGTCCAGAGGGCGACCAGGAGAAGAACAGATAGATGTACGGCCCAGGTGAGAGGGGAGCGTGTCGCCGGGTTCATCTCAGTGCCCCTTCATTTCTTTGGCCGCATTGCGGATGTTCCAGATCATGATCGGGATGACGAGGACCATGATGACGACGGCGATCGCCGCACCGCGCCCAAAGTCGCCGCCGCCGCGGAACATCCAGTCGAACATGAGATTGGCGAGCACCTGGCTCTGCCATTGCCCGTTGGTCATCGCCAGAACGATATCGAACACCTTGAGGACCAGAATAGTGATCGTCGTCCAGACGACGGCGATCGTGCCCCAGATCTGCGGCACCATGATCTTGAAGAAGATCTGCCAGCCGTTGGCGCCGTCGATCACGGCGGCCTCGACCGTCTCTTCCGGGATACCGCGCAGGGCGGCCGAGAGGATCACCATGGCGAAGCCGGTCTGGATCCAGACCAGGATGGCCATGAGGAAGAAGTTGTTCCAGAAAGGCAGCGTGATCCAGGCCTGAGGATCGCCACCGAAGGCAACGACGATCGCGTTCAGGAGGCCGATCTGCTCCGTGCCCTCGGCGCGATAATCATAGATGAACTTCCAGATGACGGCGGCGCCGACGAAGGAGATCGCCATCGGCATGAAGATCAGCGTCTTGGCGATGTTGCCCCACCAGATGCGGTCGGTCAAAGCGGCGATGACCAGCCCGAAGAAGGTCGCGAGCGCCGGCACCACCAGCAGCCAGAGGAAGTTGTTGAAGATCGACTGGCGAAACTCTCCGTCGTTCAGCATCCAGACGTAGTTACTGGCACCGACGAAGTTTTGTCCGGCGCGGTCATGCAGGCTGAACCAGACCGACATGATCACGGGGTAGATGAGGTAGATCGTCAACGCGAACAGCGCCGGGGCGAGAAACAGCCATGGCCGGATGGCATTGGTGATGCGCAGGTTGCGCGACGCCTCGACACCAGATCTCCCCTTCGATGGGAAAATCAGATCGAGAATGAAGCTGGTTCCCCAGAAGTAGGCGGCGCAGCCGAGAACCCCGGCCACCATCGTTCCTACGGCAAAGACGAGCTGTTGCATGACATGTCCCTCCCCCTGAAATGCACTTTGCGTGCAGGGCATGGCGATTGTCGCCGTTCTCGTTGGGGCCCTGCCGCGCCAAGCGTTCAACGGACCCAAGGACAGGACGGGCGGCGCAATCGCCGCCCGTCGTCCATTTTTACTTGATGGCGTCCCAGGCCTTCTGAACGCTGTCGGCAACGTCGGAAGCGGACTTGCCGCCGACGAAATCGACCATGCCGGTCCAGAAGGCGCCCGCGCCGATCTTGCCGGGCATCAGGTCGGAGCCGTCGAAGCGGAAGGTCGTCGCATTCAGCAGGATCTCGCCCTGCTTCTTCAGCGGCGGGTTGCCGTAGGCATCGACGTTGACGCTCTTGTAGGGCGTCAGGAAGCTCGTCTGCGCCATCCAGACTTCATGCGCGATCGGTGTCTTCAGGAACTCGATGAAGGCGCGTGCCGCCGGCGTGTCCTTGGTGATCATCGCCAGCGTGCCGGCACCGAGAACCGGATTGCCGAGATCCTTCTTGCTGTCATAAGGCGGCATGTAGAAGAAGTCGGCATCCTCGCCGATCACCGTGCCCTCAGGGAAGAACGACGGAATGAACGAAGCCTGGTGATGCAGGTAGCACTTCGGCGGCGACGCGAAGAGCCCCTTCGGGCTGTCGCGGAAGTCGGAGGACGCGACCGCTGCCGCGCCGCCGTCGACGAACTTGTCGTTCTTGGCAAACCAGCCGAACTCGTCGATCGCGCCGACGACTGCCGGATCGTTGAACGGGATCTCGTTCTTGACCCACTTGTCGTAGACATCGGCCGGCTGCGTGCGCAGCATCATGTCTTCCACCCAGTCGGTGGCCGGCCAACCGGTCGCGCCGCCCGAGCCGAGGCCAATGCACCAGGGCTTCTGGCCATCAGCGGCGATCTTCTCGGTAAGCGCCTTCAGCTCTTCCATGGTCTTCGGCACTTCGTAGCCGGCGTCCTCGAAGTTCTCAGGCGAATACCAGACCAGCGACTTCACGTCGATCTTGTAGGGGAAGGCATAGAGGGCGGCGTTACCGTCCTTGCCCTTGTAGGTCGAGAGATCGACCCAGGACTGGCCGGCCGCATAATTGTCGAGCAGCCACTTCTGAGTATCATCGCCGAGCGGCGTCAGGTAGCCCTTGGAC
Source organism: Ensifer sp. Root1252 (assembly GCF_001425885.1). Lineage (NCBI taxonomy): Bacteria > Pseudomonadati > Pseudomonadota > Alphaproteobacteria > Hyphomicrobiales > Rhizobiaceae > Ensifer > Ensifer sp. Root1252. The sequence goes on from NZ_LMDT01000001.1 coordinate 251,456, forward strand.
GCCAAGTCGCCAATCAGGCCCGGCTGCGGCAGGATGGAAATATCGGACGGGCTGCCGGCCTGGGTGTCGATGACGATCTGCTGTTCGTAGTTTTCAGAGGACGAATATTTGAGCTCGACGCCGGTCGCCTCGACGAAATAGGCATAGACGCTCTTGAAGAGCGCTTCGTCCTCGCCGCGCCAGGGTCCGAAGATCGTCAGCGTCTGCCCCTTGAGGTCGTGACCCTTCTTGAATTCCTCGAAGCTCGCCCAGTTGAATTTGGAATCTTCGCCAGGCTTGAACTTCAGATCCGCAGCGCCGGCAGCGCCCGCAAACAGCGCCAGCGCAGCCACGCTCAACAGAAATGATCTCTTCACGGTGTTCTCCTCCCAAGATGAACCCGGATCCCGCCGGGCAGATCATCAACGCGCAAAATTCAAAGCGCTTTGAGTTTGCTAACAAACCATTCCGACACTCCAGGAGTCAAGAGCTTTCGATTCACCGGCCTTCTGCCGACAGTATTTTGCTTTGCGGCAACTTTTTGCAGCGCGAAGTCGGCTAATTCCGCTTTGTATGATGAAAAACGAGTGTTACAGAATTCGAGGGCGCTGGATCAAACCATAAAAATCATACGGATATTCAAAGCGCTTTGGGAGGGAAATTGACCATGGCGGTCAATCTCAAGCAGCTCGCGGAACTGCTCGGCCTGTCGCAGACGACAGTCAGCCGGGCGCTGAACGGCTACCCGGAAGTCAATGCGGAAACCCGCCAACGCGTGCTGCAGGCCGTGCGCGAAACGGGCTATCGGCCGAACCGGGCCGCCCAGCGCCTCGCTACCGGCAAGGCCTATTCGATCGGCATGGTCATGCCGATAGCGGCCGGCATCGATTCCGACGTGCATTTCGGCGAATTCCTCGCGGGCCTCGGCGAGGAAGCGGTCAAGCACGACTTCCATTTCGTGCTCAATCCGAGCGCGCCGGAAGACGAGGAGGCGACCTTCCAGCGCCTGGCCGCCAGCGGCAACGTCGACGCACTGTTCCTCGCCTATATGCGCGCCAACGACCCGCGCATCGCGATGCTCAAATCGCTGTCGATGCCCTTTGTCGTCCATGGGCGCTCGATCGGCGAGGCACGGGACTATCCTTTCCTCGACATCGACAACACCGGCGCCTTCTATGACGCGACACGGCTGCTGATCCAGCTCGGGCATCAGCGGATTGCGCTGATCAACGGACCCGACTACCTGACCTTTTCCATCCGCCGCCATAAGGGCATGGCCCGGGCGCTGGCCGAGCATGGGCTCAACCTCGACGAAACCCTCGTCCACCACTCGCTTATGACCGACGAACACGGATATCGCAGCATGCAGCGCTTCCTGCAGCAGCCCGACGCGCCGACCGCGGTGCTCTGTTCAAGCACCGTGCTGGCGCTTGGCGCCGTCAGGGCGATCAACCAGGCGGGACTGGCGATGGGCCGCGACATCTCGCTGATCGCGCATGACGATGTGCTGCCGATGCTGAAGCCGGAGAATTTCAGCGTGCCGCTGACGACGACGCGGTCGTCGCTCCGGGCAGCCGGCGGGCGCATCGCGACCCGACTGATTGCAGGCATCCTCAAGAGCGGCGATTATCCCGACCAGGAACTCTGGCGCGCCGAATTGATCGTCCGCGCCTCGACTGGCCCCGCTCCGCAGAAATGAAAACGCGCCGCAGAGGCGGCGCGTCAGATATCGACGGATACCAATTTGCGCTGATCAGAAGCGCGGCGGCTTGCGACCCGCCTTGCGATAGGCAGCGATGACGGTGTTTGCCATCAGCATGGCGATGGTCATCGGACCGACGCCGCCCGGTACCGGCGTGATGACGCCCGCGACCTTTTCCACTTCGGAAAATGCAACGTCACCGACGAGCTTGGATTTGCCTTCGCCCTTTTCCGGCGCGGACACGCGATTGATGCCGACATCGATGACGGTGGCGCCGGGCTTGACCCAATCCGCCTTGACCATTTCCGCACGACCGACAGCCGCCACGAGAATATCGGCATTGCGGCAGACTGCCGGCAGATCCCTGGTGCGCGAATGGGCCGTCGTTACGGTCGCATTGGCGGCAAGAAGCAGGGCCGCCATCGGTTTGCCGAAAAGGTTCGAGCGGCCGATAACCACCGCATTCAGGCCCGAAAGGTCTTCGCCATGGGTCTGGCGCACGAATACCATCGCGCCGGCGGGCGTGCAGGAAACCAGACCGCCTTCGAGATCGCCGGTCGCAAGCTTGCCGGCGTTGACGACGTGCAGGCCGTCCACGTCCTTTTCCGGCAGGATCGACTGGATGATCGGTTCGGAGTTCAGATGCTTCGGTAGCGGCAGCTGGACCAGAATGCCGTGGATGGCGGCGTCCGCATTGAGCTTGGCAACCAACGCCGCCAGATCTTCCTGGGTCGTTTCTTCAGGCAAGGTGTGCTGGACCGACTGAAAACCGCATTCCTTGGCCATCTTGCTCTTCGAAGAGACATAGGCATGGCTTGCCGGATCATTGCCGACGATCACGACCGCGAGACCGGGGCGCACGCCCGCATCAGTTTCGAGCGCCTGTGTCGCGGATTTCACGGCCTCGATAACCGAAGCGGCAACCTGCTTGCCATCAATCACAGTCGTCACGGCATTCCTCCTGGCTTCCTGTTCGCGGGACACTCTAATTCGCCTCGGGAAAGGCGATTGCCTCAAAGCGCCCTATGCTGTCCCAAACGCATAAATGCAAGGGGTCGGCATGGCCAGATGCACGTTTGCAGCGCAGGCCGCGACATTTCCTCTCATCACTGAAAGGCTGCCTGCTCGTTCTTCGCAGATGCTGAGGTTCAGCGACGCGCGACCTTCTGGCGGGAGTAGCTCTCGACGCGCGACCTGAGCGCGCGAAGATCGTCCTGCACCTTGGCGATGCCGAGATCGTCCTCGGGCTCGATAGCCAGGGGCGACGGCCTTGTCGGGGAAGCCTGGCTTGCCAGCTCGCGCGAAGCGAGATAGGCGGCAGCCAGCGACTGCGCATGGTGGGCTGCTGGCGAGAATGGCGGCGGCAGATCCGGTTCGCGCGCCTTCATTTCTTGCTCATTGCGCGCGCCAGGCCCCGGTTCCGGGTCGGTGCCCGGCTCTGGCGGATCCGGGTCGACAGTCTCCGGCGGCGCACCCCTCGGGCCGACAAACAACCCGTTCAGGCTGCGATAGATGCCGAGCAGGATACCGAGACCGAAACCGGCGAAAAAGCCCGCAAGCGTTGCGCCGATGACGATGATCTTGCGCGACGGCCCCTTGGGCTGCAACGCAGGCTCCGCCCGCGAAACGACGCGGATGTTCTTGGCCGTCAGCTTTTCTTCCTCGCGCGTTTCGCTGGCGCGCTTCAGGAAGGACTCGTAGATTTCGCGGGTCGCGGCAGCATTTCGCTCCAGTTCGCGCAGCTCGACCATCTCGCCGGACGAATTGATCTGGCGGGCCTTCTGCGCTGCGAACTGCCGGACCAGATCCCGCTCCGCACTCTCGGCACGATCGAGTTCGGTCTGGGCGGTGGCCGCAATGCGCCGCAGCTCATTGGCGATCTCGGCGCGGGAGGATTCAAGCGACTGTACGGCGGCAATGCGCTGCGGGTGACGGGGACCGAGGCTTGCATCGAGCGAGCTCAACTGCGCCCTGGTCGCCGCATATTGCTTGCGCAGCTCGGCGAGCGCCATCGAGCTGACTTCCTCCGGAAAGGCGCCGGTCAGCACGTCATCGAGCCGGACCTTGCCGGACACGTCGGCCTTCGCCTTTGCTTCGGCGATCCGGTTGCGCGCAGCAGCGACCTGATCGCTGAGGCTGAGCAGTTGTTTGTCGGCGATCAGCTCGCCGCCGGCGCCGACGATATCGTTGCGCGCCTTGTATTCCTCGATCGCCTTTTCAGCGGTATCGAGTTCGGCCTTGAGTTCGGAGATACGCTGATCGAGCGCCGCGGTGGTCTTCTGGAAGAAGCCGGACTGTGCCGCCGTCTCCTCGCCCAGAAAGGTTTCGACCAGGCGGTTGACGATCAGCGCCGATCTCTCCGGGCTTCGGCTCTGCGCTTCGACGATGACGATGAAGGTCTTGGGATCGCGCCAGACGCGGATGGCGTCGCTCAGTTTCTGCAGGGTGCGCGGCGAGACTTCGCCTTCCGCCGCGCCAGTTCCTGAAAACTCGGCATCGTTCTGCAGATCGAGATCACGTGCGACCTTCTCCATCACGGTGCGCGAGCGCAGAACCTCGAGCTGGCTGTCGACAAGCGCAAGAATGGCTTCCGTCGCCAGCGACTGCTTGGAGAGATCGGAATCCGTCAGCCGCACCTCGCGCGGGTCGATATAGAGCCTGCTCTCCGAGAGATAGATGCTGGGTGTCGACAGGGCGATCGCGACGCCGGCGACGGCGCCGAGTATCGTCGTGGCGGCAATGACGAAACGAACCTGCCAGACGGAGCGAAGCACGGCCTTGATGTCGACGAGCGGTCTGTCACCGGGTGGCAGCAATGCATCTCCACCCGAACCGTCGGAGGCGTCGTCCGCATCCCGACCGGCCAGCCACCGGGCAATCTTGCCGTCCGCACCGCCAAGGCCACGCTGCGGCCGAGTAGCCGGACCGCTCAGTGCCGACGGTATCTTGGGTTGGGGTGTCGCGCGAGCTGCATGCCGCGACGCGGCATAGCCCGGCTGTGTAGCCGCTTGATCGGCCTCGACAAAGCGGTCGAGCAACGACGAGCCGGCGGATCCTCGGCCTTTGGCGTCGGGCTTTTGCGCGCGCGCCGAGACCCGCGGGCCCCCTGCTGCGATATCGAGCAACGATGCACGCGGAACCGGGCGTTTTTCGTCGTCGACGTTGAACATGACTTATCCCGCGGCTGCCGAGATGGCGAATTCCGAATAGTGAATTCAACCTAAGGAAACAGGGAAAACAAATGGTTAATTTTGGAGAAAGAACCAACCCCAGAAACGGGCGATCTCACGCCTTATTAAGCTTTCCCGCCTATGACGGGAGAGACTCCTGGAAGTTCGATCGTGCACCACCGCATCAAAGCGCTTTATCTTCGCCACAGGGCGCTTGTTCACGCCTATCTCTCGATGACGGGGGGTTCGGCGGGGCGGCTCGTGTTGTCGCTTGCGTATTTTATCGCTGTTGCCAACACGCTTTCCATCGCCGATTTCGGTCTCTTTGCCACGGCGTCCGCCGCCGGCATCATGATCTCGCGCGCACTTGCCTTCGGCTTCATGTCGCCGCTCTACCGCGTGGCGACGGTGAAACCGCTGCTGGTGGGTACCTATAGCGCCGGGTTTCTCGTCGGCGCGCTGCTTTCCCTGCCGGTGATCGCACTGATCTGCGTCGGCACCTTCATCGCGCTTTTTTCACGCGACATGTCGGCCGGCACCTTTGCGGCCTTCATGGCGGCCGAGATCATCTGTTGGCGCGGGCTCGAAACGGCGGTCATCGTTCTCAACGGCCTCGGCCGCTTCGGCCGCGGCGCTCTGCTCGTGGTCATCGCCACGGCAATCCGCACGGCGGCGGCGCTGCTGTTTGCGCTGCTTCAGGTCAACACGCTTGGCGCCTGGTCGCAGTTCTATCTCGCCGCCAACGCCATCAGCCTCGTCATCGCTCTCGTACTGTTTTACCCAAGGGTGCGTCTTCGCTGGCAGCCCCGGCTCTACTTCCGCCGCTGGGGCGATTCGGTCTCGGTCGCAGGCGCCGAAATCCTCTTCTACATTCAGTCGGAGTTTGACAAGATCGCCGTGCTGGCGATCGGCGGCCCGGCCGTATCCGGCATCTATGCGATCCTGATGCGGCTTGCCGATCTGACCGCCCTGCCGGTGCGCTCGTTCAACACGCTGCTCGTCCAGCGGATCATGCGCACACCCGATGCGATCGCCCGCTGGCCCGTTCGCCTATCGATCGAGTTTGCCGTGGCTGCCGCCTCGTTTGTCGCCATCGCTGCAATGGCCGTTTATCTTTACGTTTTCCCGAACGGTCTGGGCCATAACGTTTCGGCTGCAGCACCGATCGTGGCGATGATCCTGCTGGTACCATCGTTCCGCAATCTGATCGAGTATCATTCGGAACTGCTCTATGCGACCGGCCGCACCGTGCGGCGCATGGCCAACCTGCTGGTCGCGGGCGTGGTGAAAGTGGGGTTGCTTGCGATGCTGCTGACGACGACCACGGATGTTGCCGAGTGGGCGCCATCGCTCAACCTGATCTTCCTGGTTTTGTATTTGCTATCCTTCGGCCTGACCTATACCGCGCTGAGCAAGCCGGCCAACCGGGTCATCTGACGCGAGTTCGACCACAGCCTTGCGGATATCGTCGAGATCGTGGCCGACGAACGACTGGACGCCGATGCCGATCTGGTGCGGGGCCATATCCCTTAGGAAATCCCTGAGGCCGGCAATGCCCTGCCGATAACTGTCGTCGAACCAGAGCACGTGGCAAAGTGCATCGGATGAGGGCTTGTGCCCCTGCCCGCCCATAACCTCGTCGACGAAGCGGCCATAGATCGTGCATTCGGAAAAGGCGCGTGTTTTTGTCACCGCTCGAACCCAGTTGCGGCCATGCAGCGCTTCGACATGGTCGACGAGCTTGCGGCATGTGTCGTTGCGCCAGGCGATCAACGTATTGATGTAATCGTTGGCCGGCAGCGCATAGGGGCCGATACCGAGAAGCCGATCGGAATGCGCAAGCCATGCCAGATGATTGGAGCGCATATTTGCGTCAATCGCCGCATCCTTGCGGTAAAGCGTCAGTCGGCCGTCCCGCCAGAGTGTGGCGGGGTCGAAGTCGCGAAGGAAGACGACATCGGAATCGACCGCGAACATCGCCGCCTCATCGATATGGCGGGCAAGCGCCAGACGTCGAAGCTGCTGAACGTGCCAGCCGCGCAGTGGTAGGCCAAAGGGGCTCAGCCAGATCTTGCGGCGCCCGCCCGAGAGCGGGTCGGTGACGGGACGCAGCCACCAGGGCAGAAGATCGCGCTCGTCGATGACCTGCCGCCGCGATCCTTCGAGTTGCCGGAAAAGCGTGACGTCGAAATCGGCGACGAGCAGATAGTGCACCCAATCGCCCTGCAGCCGCCGATCCATGCTTTCGCACATCAGGCGGCAGCGCTCGAAATCATTGGCGTAGGACGCAGTGACAACAGCGGTTCGCCTGGAGGGCTCGGTCAGCATTTTCGCGCTCCGAGGCTGGAGTTGCCGACGCTTTTTCGAGCGCGGCCCGTCAGCTTGTGCAGGAATACACGCAGCAGGAACAGCGGGTTGCCGAGGACATAGCGGCGCCACATGCGCTTCGGCTCAAGAGCCAGCCGGTAGAACCATTCGAGCCGCAGCTTGCGCAGAAGCTTCGGCGCACGCGGGAACTCCTGAGCGACGAAATCGAACAATGCGCCGACGGTGATCACCAGCCGTGCATCCTGCGGGCCGACATAGGTATCGACCCATTTCTCCTGCATCGGGCTGCCCATTGCCACGAGAAGAATATCGGCTCTCAGAGCCCGCACGTCGGCGAGCAGTTCGCGCGACCGGCTGCGATCGAAGAAACCGTCCGAAACAGGCAGGAATTCGTGCCAAGGCGCGTGTTTGCGAAAGTTCTCGGCCGCGCGCGCCAATACGTCCGGCCGCGCGCCGATCATCGCGATCCGCATCGGCCGATCGAGGTAGGTCAGCAAGGCCGGAACGAAATCGGTGCCGTTGAGATTGGCCGGGAACATGCCTCCATGGAACAAATAGGAAGCGATATCGACGCCGTGGCCATCGGGAAATACGATCTGGCGGCGCAGCACATCCCGATATTCGGTGTCCTTCAACATCAGGTTGGCGTTGTTCGCATTGAGAAAGGCAAGACTCACCTGTCCACTGCTGCGAGAAACCGCGTCGTTGGCAAAGGCGAAAGCGCTCGCCCAGCCGAGATCGGCGACCGGCATGCCCAGGATCATGCGCTGCGATACCGCAACGTTCGAGGCGGCGACAGATATGGTCACGACCGGCCTCCGTCGTGGACCTTCAATCGTGGTCGAACCTGGGCGCTTGCGTCATTTGCGGCAAGGCCGGGCAACACATCCAGCATGACCTGCATCATCCTGGCCTTTTGAGTCCGGTGGAACGCTGCGCCGTCCAGGCGCTGCGAAAGGCCGGCGCGCGCGTGGGCGACCTTTTCCACCAGCAGGCGGGCAAACTCCCGGGGATCGTCGGTCGGCGTGCAATTTTCCGGGATCGTCTCGATGCCACGCAACGAAGCCTGCGTGGCAACCGACGGCATGCCGAGCTCGAACGTCTCGATACTTTTCAGCTGTACCCCCGTGCCGCCACGGCTGATCAGCGGCACGACGGCACTGGCCGCAACGAAGGCGCGGGCGTCCGGCACGCGACCAACGAAACGAATGCCCGGATGCGAAACGACAGGCGCTCCATCCAGTTGCCCGGCGATCGCGATCGACATGTCCTGGGGAAGATGGGGCACGACCTGATCCAGGAACCAGTCCAGGCCGAGCCGGTTCGGCCGCCAGCTCCAGGTGCCGATCAAGCCGAGGTCGTGCTGGCGCTGCACATCAGGCACAATCGGCGCGTCCCAGCCGGTAACCAGCGGCAGCACGAATGCCCGGTCGTAAACAGCACGACCGAAACCGAGACGATCCGCCTCGGCGAAGGTCCACAATCCGACGGCATTCTGCGCCAGTTGCTGTTCGTAGCGTTCGAGATACAACGCCTCGCGCCGAAAGAGGAAGCGCTCCAAAAGGCCCTTGGCACGCTCGGCATTTTCCAGGGCGGAATCGGCCTCGACATTGTGAGCGACATAGATCGACGGATAGGACCTGAAAACTTGAGCGAACGCCGCGGGCAGTTGCACGGAATTGAGGACCAGACCGTCGAAGGGTGCAAGCCCGTCGAGGATCGACTGGATCCGGCCCGCCGATACGCCAAGCATCTTGGCTGACGACACCGAGGTGCGATTGAGAAAAGCGGTCGCAAGCCAGCTCAGCTTTTGCAGGCGGCCAGCCTTGGCATTGGTCACTTCCAGTTCGCCAAGCAGGTGCATCTCGCAGTCGGGCGCCGGGCGCCGCCCGGGCTGCAGAAATCCGATGACACTGACCCGATGGCCAAGCGCGAGCAGACCGTCAAGCACCGCACGATTGGCGATATCGAAACCGGAGGCGGGATTGTCTACGGGAACGAGTGAGGAAACCAGGACCAGATGCATTTTGCCACACGTCATGGATGGAGCATTGCGCCTTTCTTTAGCAGCGCGGGGTGAAGGACCGCTTAAAGCATTCATTCAAAAGTCGTTTTGCCGGTTCAGCATCTGTTTAGGAAGATTTGCTTTAGTGCTTGCCAGCAATCCGCTTGCACAGGTTTCACGATGACGTCTATCGGCCAGGATATTTCCGTCTATTTCCGGACCGAGTTGGAAGACGCCGGTGACATCGAACTCGTCGTGGTGCTACCGACCTTTCGGCGCCCGGAACATGTCATCAAGACGCTGAAAACCATTGTTTCCCAACGGCCTGACGTTGCCTTTGCCACGGTCGTCATCGAGAACGACGATGAAGGTCTGGCAGGTGCTGCGGCGGCGAAGGACTTCTTCCTCGGGCACCCGTCCGACTCCATCGTCATCATCGCCCACCAGCGTGGAAACTGCTACGCCTACAACGCCGGCTGGGCGATGGCGCTCGAAACCTATCCCAACCTGCGCGCCATTGCCATCATCGACGACGACGAGATCGCCTCACCCGAATGGCTCGATTGCCTCGTCACGGCACAGCAAGCGACCCAGGCGGACATGGTCGGCGGTCCACAGCTGCCGGTTTTCGAGGATATGAGCGGGCAGAAGTGGAAGCGGCACCCGGTGTTTACGCCCCATTATGAGACGACAGGACCTGTGCCTATCCTGTTTTCTTCGGGTAACGTGCTGGTGACGCGCCGGGTTCTCGACGCCATGCCGCGCCCGTTTCTGGACCCGGCTTTCAACTTCATCGGTGGCGGCGACGCCGACTTCTACAGCCGCAGCAAGGAGAAGGGGTTTTCGTTCGCCTGGACCAAGGAGGCCTGGGTGGCGGAAACGGTGCCGGCACGGCGCACCAACGCATCATGGATCCGTGCGCGAAGCCTCAGAAACGGGGCAATTTCGACGATGCTCGAGCACCGCCGGGATCCGAGCTTTGGCGGACGGGTGAAGACCTTCGGCAAATCGCTTGCGCTGCTTGGCGCCGCTATCCCGCGCGGCATCAAACTATGGAGAAAAACCGGTCTTGCCGCCGCCGGTCTCTACCACTTCTATGTGGCTGTCGGGCGGCTGATGGCGGAGTTCGGCCTGGTCAACGAACAATACCGCAACCCCGAAAAGAACTGAGCGCCGCTGAGTGGCGATCAGTGGGTGCTGGCGTTGATGCTGCCTTCCGGCAACTTGTCGTTGGCGACGTTGCCGTTCTTGTCGACGATGGCGACCGGCTTCTGACGCGGGACGTTCTGGCCGTTGGCCACGCGCTTGACGTCGTCCTTGGTCAGATATTCGAGCTGTTCGACGAGGACCTCGGTGATCACCTCGCCGCCAAGCTTCTTGTTGAGCCCATCCTTGACCGTCGACTTGAAGGTCGGCAGGTCGAACGTGCCTGTGTCGCCGACATCGATGAACCTCGAACCGACCAGCATGTCGTAGAGTTCGTCGGTGACCATCTGGCGAAGTGGCGCGCGCAGATTGTTGATGCCTTCCTTCGTCGCCGAGAAGGAAAGCTTGGTCAGGAAATAGCCCTGTACGGCGCCGTCCTTGATGACGGGAACCGTGATCATTTCTCCCGGAACATATTGCTCCGATGCACGCCGCGTTGCTTCCGCATCCGAGACGACGGGCGCCGAGGCGCTCTGCATCGAATAATAGACGGATCCGAGCGTGACGGCGCAGACCCAAACCCCGGTGAGAACGAGCTTGAGCATTCAGAAATCGCTATAGCGGAACTGCGCTTCGGAATAGATGCCGTCGGCATCTGCATCCTGGGCGGCGGTCTTCAGCAGATCGACGACGGATCGCACTGCGTCGAGGTGGGCTTCGACCTTTTGCGAGTTGATCTCGAGCTTGTCGCGCAGGTGACGGGTCTGCGACGCGAAGGCCGGCGAAAACTCGCCCGGCAGCGTATCGCGGTGCAGCATCGTCAGTTCGTAGAGGCAACGGCTCTTGTGCGCGTTCGACGTCTTGATATCGAACTCCGGATCGACGCCGATACGGCTGTTCTCATTGTCGATGATCATTTCCAGCCGGCCGAGCACGTTCTGGATCCGGACGTCGTTGGATGCCACAGCTTCCATAAATGAACTCCCAATTAAGCTTGTTTGTTTTTATCGTCTTCAGTCGTGTAGCCAGTGAGCGTCTTGCGCTCGTATTCCTGCACGAGGCTTGCGGCCAGGTTTCGGCTGTTGCCATCGAGCGAGGCATTGACACGTTCGCGCGCATCGCCGGCAGCCAACTGGTCGGCAATGCCGATGCCGCCGCTCTTGGAAATGACATCGCCGATCTGCTCGGCCATCATGCTTTTCCAGATGTCGCCGGACGTGCCCTTTCCGAAAACATTCTCGCTGTCGTTCGGAAGCATGGATTTCACGAAATTCTGCAGGATCATCGCTTCGAACTTGCGATAGGTCTCGGGAACCTTCTTCTGCTCGACCCGGTTGTTGATATCGCCGAGGCCGCTCGATCCCTCCGAAGAGTTGAGGACGTTGACGGCGGCGGCGAAACCGTTGCCGTTTTCGGCGAGGCTCGTCGCCTGGAAGGCGGCGCGATTGGCCTTCAGCCGGGCCTGCGCTTCCTGCACCTCGGCCGGATCGGCCGCGCGCACGACGTCCATCACCAGATCGCTGGGCGGAGAGATAGCCATGACAAATCCTCTCGACAACGGCATCGCAGCGACCCCGACCGGGCCGACGCAATCGCGCGTTCAACATCTCGACCGAACGTCCCACCACACGGGGGTGGAGCGTTCCGGATGTCGCACTATCGCCCGTCAACCTTACCGGAAGCTGGCGCTTGGCGGGCAACGTGTTGATCGATCAGGTCATAGATCGAATTGTCGGCCTCTTCCCGGTCTTCCGATTGCCGGGCATCCTTCATGTTTTCCTCGAGCCGGTCGGCCTTGGCCCGCTCCTTCAGCATGCGCGCTTCGTGCGTCTGCTGGATGCCGAACAGCATCTGGTCCTTCTGCACGAGGCGCCCGACCTGCGAGGAATAGTGGCCGGAAAACATGCGATGCATCGGATGGGCCGAGCCCATGGCATCGACGACGACATCAATCGTCTCGGCCAGGGCCTCGCGCTGCCGCACCATCTCGACAAAGTCAGCCTCGGCCATCTGCTCGAGATGCCGTTGGACTGCGACCAGGCGCTTGAGCTTCTGCGACCGCGTCTTCATGTGGCTATCCCCCTTGCATGACCGGCGCAAAGCCGTCGCCGAACAGGCGCAGCATGGCGGCGATACCGAGATAGAGCAGGAACATGCCGCCCATGATCAGATAGGGCTGCGAGATGAAGTAGATCGGGATCTGCGGCGCCAGCTTGTTGACCATGCCGATGGCGACGTTGAACAAAAGGCCATAGATCAGGAAGGGGCTCGCGAGCCTCAGCATGATCATGAAGGTCTGCTCGAGCGAATCCGTCAGGGTGATGAGCACGCCCTGCGGATCGAAGACGCTGCCGACCGGCATGACCCGATAGGACTGGGCGATCGCCTCGAACATCACGTGGTGGAAATCGAGCATGAACAGGATCATCAAGCCGGCAAAACTGATCATGCTGGTGAGCTGGTTTTCCGCCGTGTCTTCGATCACGTCCGACGACGGCGGCGGGCTGAAGCCCATCAGCATCGTTATCGTCGTGCCAGCGAACTGAAGGCCGAGCACATAGTAGCGGGCAACCAGGCCGATGACCGCGCCGACGGCGGTTTCGGCAGCGATCAGGTAGATATAGGTGTGTCCCTTGCCGGTCACCTGCGGATAGATATCGGTCCACATGACGGGTAGGATCGCCATGGAGATGGCGACCGCGATGAACAGCCGGATCTGCATGGGAATGCGCGCGGTCGAGAACCCCGGCATGATCATGATACACGCCCCGATCCGGCAGAATGCCGCAAACAGTGCGAGCACCGTGCCCTCGGGGTCGGTTATCATGAAATAGAGCCGATGATCTTGATCTCGAGGCCCTTGGCAAGCTCGACATGCGAGAGCACGGGCAAAGTGGCAAAAAGACGCTCGATGATCATGCGGACATAAGAACGGGATTCGGGCGAACTTACCAGTACGAAGGGCATGCCGCGATCGAGATGTTCACGGATAACTTTCGTCGCCTGCTCGCTGAACTCTTCGAGATGGCGCGGATCGATGTCGAACTCGACGACTTCACCCTTTGCGTCGCGCTTCAGCGCCTGGTGGAACACCATATCCCATTTGTTGCCGAGGCGCAGGACGCGCAGGACGCCGTTGTCGGCAAGGTCGCCGCACAGCTGCTGCGACATGCGCACACGCACGTGCTCGACGATCTGCTCCGTCTTGCGGACATGCGGCGCGAGTTCGGCCACCGCTTCGAGGATCAGGTGCAGGTTGCGGATCGATACCCGCTCCGCCAAGAGCAGCTTCAAGACTGCCTGCAGGCCGGAATAGGACATGTGCGAAGTGCAGATTTCGTCGGCCAGCTTGCGGTATTCCGGGTCCAGCCGATCGATCAGTACCTTCACATCCTTGTAGGACAAGAGATGCGGCAGGTTGTTGCGGATCACTTCGGACAGATGCGTCAGCACCACCGAGACGTTGTCGATCGGGTGGAAGCCTTCGCGCTTCAGGTCTTCGGTGAATGTCTCGAGGATCGAGACCGCCGGCATGCCGAAGGCGGGCTCACGGATCTCGTCTCCCGGCACGCTCGGACGGCGGCCGCCGCCTGTGACCACCAGAACTTCACCGACACGCACCGTGTTGGAGGCGATCGTCGTGCCGTGGATGCGCACGTGATAGGCCTTGTCCGGGATGCTGATGTCGTCGGAAACCTTGATCTCCGGAATGACGAGACCGTATTGACCGGCGAACTTGCGGCGCATCTTGCCGACGCGGAAGGCCAGTTCCTGGTGCGCGCCGAGCAGTCGGGTCGACACCTGCTTGCCGAGCAGCAATTCGATCTCCGCCGTCTTCAGCACCGATTTGACCGAGTCCGCCTCACCGTCCTTAGCCTGCTGGGCCGTCGCGGCTTCCTCCATCCGGCGCGCCGCATTTTCCGCCTCGATCTGCCGCGGAATGACCCAGCTCAGGAACGCCATGCCGCCGCCAAGGAACGCAAACGGCAGAAACGGCAGTCCCGGAACCAGCGCAAGCAGGATGATCAGACCGGAGGCAACCATCAAAGCGCGGGGATAACCACCGAGCTGCCCGACAACGGCCTGGTCGGTCGAGCCGGCGGTTCCGCCACGCGACACGAGGAGGCCGGCGGCGAGCGAGACGATCAGCGCGGGGATCTGTGAGACCAGACCGTCACCGACGGAAAGCTTGACGAAGACGTCGGCCGCTTCGCCGATCGGCATGTCATGGCGCAGATAGCCGATGATGATGCCGCCAAAAATATTGATCGCGGTGATGATCAGGCCGGCGATCGCATCGCCGCGCACGAACTTCGACGCGCCGTCCATTGCGCCGAAGAACGAGCTTTCCTGCTCCAGTTCGCGACGACGATGCTGCGCTTCCTTTTCGTCGATCAGACCGGCCGAAAGGTCGGCGTCGATCGCCATCTGCTTGCCGGGAATGGCATCGAGGGTGAAGCGCGCGCCGACTTCGGCGATACGCGTCGCACCCTTGGTGATGACGATGAAGTTCACCGTGATCAGGATCAGGAAGACGATCAGACCGATGACGAAATCGCCGGACATGACGAGGCTGGCGAAACCGGAAATGACGCCGCCGGCGGCGCCGTGGCCTTCGTGACCGTGGGAAAGGATGACGCGCGTCGTTGCGATATTCAACGCCAGGCGAACCATGGTCGAAATCAAAAGGATCGTCGGAAAGGACGAGAATTCGAGCGGCCGCTGGATCCACAGCGCCACCATCAGGATCAGGACCGAGAAGGCGATCGAGAAAGCCAGCCCCATGTCGATCAGGAACGGCGGGATCGGCAGGAAGAGAATTGCCAGGATCATGACGATCCCGAGCGCAAAGCCGATGTCCCGGCCCTTTGGTGCTACTTTCGGGATGATCAACGCCGCTTGCTGTGCCATGTCTCTTCCGTCTCTTCATGAGAGGTCGGGCAGCATTCACACGCGCTGCCCCAATCTTAAGACTGGAGATAGAGGCCCAAGCTTGCGCGAAGGTGGTAGCGCGACAGCGCCGCGCGTCAAATATGACGCGCAAAGGACGCTGTATCGCTTTAAACTTGCTGCATAATTTCATTCTTAAATCGGATCCGATTTAAGAATGAAATTATGCCGTAAGGCGCGCTCAGAATCCGGACTGGATTCGGGAGAAGACGATGTCGGTGAAGATCGAGATCTGGGCGCCGATGAAAGGCGCGGAAACAGCGACCGTGATCATCACGGCAAGGATCTTCGGTACGAAGGTCAGGGTCATTTCCTGAACCTGGGTCAGCGCCTGAATGAAGGCGATGACGACGCCGACGATCATCGCGGCGAGAACGGCGGGCCCCGAGGCAACGATCACGGTCCAGATCGCAGCCTGCACGATATCGAGGGCATCCGCCTCATTCATAGGGGTATCACTTTACCTTGACGCCTGGGCCGATAACGAGCTCCTTGCCGTTATCCAGCACTGCAATGATTCCGTCAGAGTATAGTTTGACTTCCTTGACAACGCCAGTGACTGTGCCGTCGGCATTGGTGACAGTCTTGCCGATCACCGCGTCCGCCTCGCTGAGCGACGTGCGCTGCAGCAGGCTTTCGAGATTCTTGTTGGTCTTGATCGTCTGTTCGACCTGCGAGAAGGTCGCGAGCTGCGCGATCTGCTGCGTGGCGTCCATCGGCTGCGTCGGGTCCTGATTCTTCATCTGGGCCACGAGCAGCTTGAGGAAGCTCTCGTAGTTCAGCGACGCCTTGCTGGCGTCGTTGCCAGAGTCGGCACCCGAGACGATCGGGGTGTAGTCATTGTTGCTGACGCCGCTTACCGCCATGGTGCGATCTCCTTGCGAATCTGCTCGACCGTGGCCGGCGTGATTTCCTGCGTGTTGAGGATGCGGTCTTCGATGGCGTAGAGCCCACGGATCGCCTTCAGCGCTTCGAAGGCGCGGCCGTTGGTGACCAGGCCGTCGACCCGCTTCAGTTCGGCCAGGATCTCTTCGTTCTTGAAGCAGTTAAGCAGCATGACGACCGACTTGCGGAACATTGCGGTCGATTGCTCGGCGCCTTCCGGGTTGATCAGGATCATCTGGGCGATGAAGTAGAGCTGCTTCAACGGCGTCGTCGCGTCTTCCGGCTGAAGCACGTGGTTTTCCAGAAGGAAGGTCACGTCATTCAGGAATTCGACGGCGACCTTGCGGTCAACGCGAAGCACCGCGCCGTTTACAAAAATTCTTTCGCCCGACTTCAGCGAGATACGCAGTGTGCTCTTCATTTCAGTCCATCCCTGATGATGGTGGTAATGTCAATTATGCCCTGGAAGTTGGAGGATTCGCGTTTGCGGATCTTTTCCGTCTCGTTGAGTATCCAGATGGCGATCGAAATCAGATTGGCGCGCAGCTCTTCGTTGAGCTGGTTTTCCGGAGCGCGAAGATCCTCGATGAAGCGGATCCAGACGCGCCGGGTGAAATAGATCGCCTCGATGGCTTCTCTCGAATACCCGTTCTGCTGTCTTGCGGCTTCAAGGAGCGCAATCGAGCGATCGAGTACCTGCCGCTCTCGATTCTTGGAGTCGGCAACGCCATCCTCCATGATCTCGGCATAGGAAAATTGGTACATTCAGACATCCTTCATGTTTGTCCGGTCGCCTCTTCTCAGAGGTAGTTGAGCAAGCTCATCTGCTGCAGTCTCGACGTCAGCGCGTAGGATGTATCGAGCTGGGTCTTCAACATATTCACGCGCGTTGCGTTTTCTTCCTGATCGATGCCGTTGACGTCGATGATGTGGGTCTTGATGAGCTTCTCCTGCGCCTCGATCGAAGTCGTCGCCTTCTTGACGCGCGACTCCGAGATACCGAGCGAGCTGCGTTCCCCGTTCAGGCCGGCAATAGCCTGCTCCATGTAGCCGAATGCGGCGTTGTTGAGCGTGTTGCGGACCTGCGAATTGACGTTCTTGTCCATCAGTTCCGACGAGATCACGCTGGCAAGCGCGAACATCCGGAAGCTCTTGGTATTGGCGTTGGTCGAGCTCTCGATGACCTCGCTGGCGCTGATCCGGCTCGTCATGTTCTGGCTCGAGGCATCAGACCAGTTGGCATCCCAATCCGTGCCCATGAACATCGGTTCGAGCTTGGTCGTGATGAAGTCCTGCATCTGTGCCGGCGTGAACTGGCTCATGTCGGTCAGGCTGTTTGTCGACATGTAGCTGCTGAGCGCCGTATCGAATGCGGCCTTGGCCGCAGACGGAGGCACGGAGTTGTAGTCCGCGAGCGGCTTGACGTCTGAGTTGATGCCCGAAAACAGGAACTCACCGTTGAAAGAGGTGTTCGCCGCCGATGTGAAGATCTGAAGCGCGCCATTCACTTCGGACTTCAGGATCTTCATCGCGTCGACGCTGTCGTTGCCCTTGTAGGTCACAAGCGTGTCGCGCACCTTCTCGGCGGCCTTCTGCATCGTCTCAAGCGCGCCCTGGGAGGCGGAAAGCCTCTGCGTGACCACGGCGTTGGTGCCCTTCAGGGAGCCCATCCTGTCCAGCTCGCGCTGCAGATTGAGCGATCGCGACGTCGACGCCCCAAGCGTTAGGCCGATGTCGTAGTGAATGCCGCTCGTGCTTTCCTGGGTGCGTCGCAGCAACTCGGCCTGAGTCTGCTGGATCGTCAGGCGCATGGCGGTCTGAATCGCCAGGTTCGAAACGAAGGATGTCTTCATGATTACCTCACAGCTTCCATAAGGGCCGCCATCATGGCGTCCACGGTGCTGACCAGCTTGGCCGATGCTTTGTAGGATTGTTCGAGATCGAGCAGCAGCGACAGTTCTTCGTCGATGCTGACGCCAGTCTGCTTGCTCAGCGCTTCCGCCGTGCGCGACAGCAGAGCCGACTTGTTGTCGTCGGCTGTCGATGCCGTCTTGCGGAACTGCTCCAACCAGCCGACGGAGCTGGTGGCGAAATTCAGAATGTTGCTGTTGCTGTCGAGGCCGGACGCTGGGTCGAACGCCATGTTCTCACCCATTGCGTTGATGAAGCCGTCCAGCAGGGCGGTATAGCCTGCATTGCCGGTGGGGTTGTTCGACGTACCGTCGAAACCACCGTCGCGCAGCATCAGCGGGTCTGCCTTGGCAAGCGCGTTGACCGTGATCTTCGATGCCATGCCAGGCACGATGCCGACTGGCGGAATACCCGCCGTTCCCCAGGTAAACAGGCCGGGCTGGCCGCCTTCCTGGAACATCGTCACCAGGCCGCGGGCGATTTCGTCGAGCTGCGACTGGAATTTCGGCCCGACGTCGTCGCGCAGCTGTACGAGTGCTGCTAGCTTGCCCTTCGCCGTCGTATCGGCGCCGGTTCCCGCGGCAATCGGCACGCCGTCGACATAGATCTTGTTGCCGACTGTCGTCGCGTCGTAAACGTTTTGCGAGGCGAAGGTGACCGAGCGCGGAATCGTCTCGAACAGCACGGTCCCGTCGGTGGTGAAGATCACAGTGTCGTTGTTGGCGCGCGTCGTCGTCGAAATGCCGACGATCTCGGAGACCTGCTTCAAAATCTTGTCGCGCTGATCGAGCGCGTCGTTCGGGTCCGACCCTTGCGCCGTTGCCGCCTTGACGGCGTTGTTGGCCTTTTCGAATTCCGCCAACAGGCCATTCAGCTTGTCGACCTCCAGCGCGATTTCCTTGTCGGCATTCTCGCGCATGTCCTGGACGGACTTGGAGGCCTTGTTGAGCGAATCCGCCAGGTCCCCGGCATCAGAAACCGCCGTTGCGGCGATCGTCTTGTTGCCAGGGGTCGCGGCAAAGGTCTGAAGGCTGTTGCGGAAATCGGCCAGCAGCTTGGAAGGCGCCGTCTCGTAGCTGTTGCCACCGAGCGCCGACTTCATCAGTTCCAGCCCTTCCCGCAGCCTTGCCTGGCCCGAGGCCTCGCCCATGCCGGCGATGCTCTGTTTGAGCAGCGCCTCGTTCTGGGCACGGTAGATGGATACGACCTGCGCGCCATTCGCCGTGCTTCCGAGCAAAGCAAGCCGACGCGAGTAGTCCGCGTTGCCCGCGTTCGCGATGTTCTTCGACACGATCGCGGTTTGCTGCGCCGTGTTGCTGAAAGCCTGTTGTGCGATGGATATTGCGGAGGACAGCGACATAACGCGGACCGTATCTCTTTCAATTACCGTTTCAGGTTGACCAGAACTTCAAGCAGGTCCGATGCGGTCTGGAACACCTTGGAGTTTGCCGTGTAGTTGCGTTGCGCCTCGATCATCGAGGTCAGCTCGTTGGCGATATCGACGTTGGAGTTCTCGAGCGCCTTGGACTGGATGTTGCCGAACGCACCGGAGCCGGCAAAACCGGTGACGATGACGCCGGAATCGGTGCCCTGCGAGTAGACGTTGCCAGACTGCGGCAAGAGCCTGTCCGGGCTCTGGACGGTGGCAAGCGCGATGCGGAACTTCGGAATGAGGTTACCGTCGCCGTACTTGACGTAGACCACGCCTTCCTTGTCGATCTCGAAGCCCGACATCTTGCTCGGCTTGCTGCCGTCGATGCCGCCGCCGGTGCTGGTGAAATCGCCACCGAGCTGCGACGTCTTTGTCGTGTCGATCGTCAGGGCGCCGAGATTGGCGCCTGTGCCCGGCAGGTTGTTGATAGGCGTCGTCGTCAGCGTGGCGGGCGTGGCCGAAATGCGCTTGCCGGCCGCGTCAAACGTCATGCTCTGCGAGCCGATCACGCCCGTTGCCGGCGGGCCTGCCGTGTATGTCGAACGGTCCCGTATCTCAAGCGACCACTGGTTCACGCCGGTTTTCTTGTAGACGAAGTCGAGGATGCGGGTGTTACCCTGGCTGTCGTAGACGACAAGCGACGTCGGCTTTTCGTCGCCGACGGCAGCACCTGACGGCAGGTTCGCTTCCATCGTGCCCTTGGTCGAGCCCGACGCCACCAGGCCTTCGTCCTTGAGCTTGACTTCCGTCAGGCCGTCGAAGCCGTTGACCACGACCGTCGGGTCGGCGCCAGCCTTGTATTCGTAGCCCATCAGCTTGAAGCCGGCGGTGTTGACGAGGTTGCCGTCCTTATCGGGAACGAAGGAGCCGGCACGGGTCAGGAAATTCTCGCCGCCGTTGCCCTGCACGATGAAGAAGCCGCCGCCGTTGATCGCGAGGTCGCTCGAGGACGTCGTGTAGCTTGTGCCGCCCTGCTGCGAAATGCTGTAGCGCACCTGGGTCTCGACGCCGCCGGAATTGTAGTTGCCGCCGCCCGAAGGCAGGATCATCGATGAGAACTCTGTCGAGGCGCGCTTGTAGCCCGTCGTGTTCGCATTCGCGATGTTTTCGGCGACAGTGCCGAGACGGTTCGACTGAGCGTTCATACCGGAGACGCCCGTTCTCATGCTGCCATAGAGACTCATATCGGATCCTCATTTCCACGTTGCAGCGACACTAGGAAGCGGGCCTTGCGTGAACCTGTCTTAGGTACGCCCTGACCCGCCTAGCCGCGCCTTAGTTCCAGTCGATGCAGTAGCCAAGGAACCGCTTGGAATCGATCGGGTCGAAGCCCAACTTCTTGCGCAGTTTCTTGCGCAGCTTGCTGATGTGGCTTTCGACGACGTTCTCCTCGACGTCTTCATCGAAGATGCCGTAAATCGCGTTGAAAATCTGAGACTTGGAGACTCGGCGCCCGCGGTTGGAGACCAGATATTCGAGAATGCGGCGCTCGCGGCGTGGCAATGCGAACACGTCGCCGTTGATCTCCGGATCGCGGCCATCTGCAAAGACGCGGATCGGGCCGATGTCGGTGTAGTTGTTGATGGCTTTCAGGCGGCGACGGATCGCCGCAACGCGTGCCAGGATCTCGCGGGGGTGAACCGGCTTGCGAACGACGTCGTCGACGCCGCAGTCGAACAACGCCAGGGTGTTTTCGAGCGAAGGCGTATCGCTGACCGCAATGACGGGCGCCATCGACCGGTCGCGGATCGCGCGCGGCAAGGCAAAGGTGCTGTCACCCTGGCCGATCAGAAACGCTTCGACCGCGTCGATATCCGAATCTGCCGCCGCATTCACCCACTCGCCGAACTCCTTGGGATCAAAGCCCGTCGAGGGAATTCCTTCACGCCCGAAAAGCGACGTGTAGCCGTCTTTCACGAGTTCTCTATCGTCAACCACTACGATCATTCGTCCGCCTCCGAATCAGTATGGCACCGCACTGATTGAGAGGTACGAATCGAGGGATTCATGAACAACTAGAGGAAGTTAATGGGTGGAATTAATAATTGATTAACCATATCGCGCCGATTTGATCTACATCTAGTGGCTAAGCGTTAACGGTCACACTAAAATAATGTGGAAAAGTTAACGGCTTGCGACAAAACCACTTGCCGTCACATTCTCCACGCATTGTCGCCACAATGCAGAATGACCCGTAATCAAACAATCATTGGTTGCTTATTGACAGAACTGCGTGGCATTCGGCGTCCACTTGCCGTAGCCCGTCGCGACCAGATTCGCGATCACCCGGCAGACATATTTCTTCTGCGCCGGGTCGTTGTTCGGGCCGGCATGATACCGTGCGACGGCCATTGTCCAGCTCTCATGCTTCGCTCGAAGGTTGGACAGGAAGCGCGCGGCATATTCGACATTCTTGCGAGGGTCAAGCATCTCCGTCGGCGATGCGAACTGATCGCCATGGAAGTGGTAATTTATCTGCATGCAACCGAGATCGATGAGCTTGGCACCCTGCGCCTGAGCGTTGGCAAATCGAACGAGAACATCCTGCGTGCTGGTGCCGAAATAGGCCTTACCTTCGATATTCATTGCGTAGGGTTGCAGCGACCCCTTGCGGCCGGTTTCCGTCAATCCGACGGAGTAGAGTATGCCGGCCGGAATGCCGTATTTGGATGCTGCCGAGATGATTTCACGTTCGCAGATTCCAGTGTCGGCACCGGCGAATGCGCTACATGTAGACGTGACCAGTGCGAGAACGCTCAGTGCCGGCAACCGCATCATCCGTACCGCCATTGCCAACCCGCCTTTCCGCCACTGAACCCTGGCTGTCGCCATCCTGTCGCTGCCGCCCCTGCCCGCTACCGTCCTCGGCGCGATCGCGGCCCTGCTGGCCCGCCTGGGCCTGCGGCTGCGAGCTGCCGCCGCCCGTCGATGTATCGCTGCCCGAATTGAACACGACGTTGATCTGATCGACCGCGAAGCCCTGGGCTCGCAGCGCCTTGACCATTTCGCTCTGGTCGTCGCGCAGCTGGCGGAAGGCTTCGCCGTTCTCCACCTTCAGCTCGACCTGCAGCTCGTCGTCCTTCAACCGCAACGTTGCGGTGACGAGGCCAAGCTCGATCGGATGCATCTGGATCTTGAGCGTGTTCAAGGTCTTGCCGGCCTGCGTCCAGGCACCCGGCTGGCCGAGGGCAGCACTCGGCTGCAACGACTGGGCAAAGCCCGCGTCGCCGGCGATCGCGTTGGCGACATTGGTGGAATTGCTGTTCATCGAAATGCCGAGATAACGGCGAGCTTCGAGCACGGTGACGTTCTCAGCCTTGGCATTTGACCGCGCGGCGTCAACCGTCGCCCGTTCGCCGTCCTTCGATATGCTCATCGAAATCGCCTGCCCCTTGCCATCGGCGCGGGCGAAGCGGAACAACCGGTCGGTGCCCTGTTCGCCATCGGCACCTTCGGCACTCGCACCATGGGCATCGATCATCTCGCCATGCCCAGCGCCCTTGGCGCCGCGTTCACCGAGGGCATGGACGCCAGCGGCGCCGGCCGAGCCACCTTGGGCATCAGCACGCGTCGACGGCATGGCGTTGCCGCCGAGCAGCGTCAGCAGGTCGTCTACGCTGGCGCTTGGGGAAGTCTTGGCATCTGAAGCCGCGGCCGCATCAGTTGGCTCGCCGTCTGCACCCTGCGCGCCGTTTGCCTGGCCCCTACCCAAGCCGCGCGACAAACCCGCTATGCCGGCGGCCAATTCGTCGGCGTCGGCGGCAACCGTCTCATTCGCCTGTTCGCGCGCCCGCGCCGCCTTGGCAGCAACACGCTTGGCGTCTCGTCCACGCTCCGCGAGCGAGAACCGCTCGTTCTGAGCATTGTGATTGTCGAGCAACGGATCTTCCGGATCCCCAGGTGCACGATTGTGCGCCTGCTTGGAGATCGAGATCTTGGCGTCGCCGCCTTTAATGCCGCCATTGCCAATCAAGGTCGCAGCTCCAGAGTTTTCGCCTTCGGCCGCCTCGCCGTTGCCGGCGGACGAACCTTGTCCGCCCTGACCGTTCGCCTTCTGGCGCCCAGCGGTTGCGACGGCGTCCTCGAAGGCGCCGGGGGCTTGCTCCTTGCCGCCCGCACGTGCGCCCGGCTTGCCCGTCTGGGACTGAGGTGGTGCGCGCAGGCTTTCGTCGAGAGCTCTCATTTGCCTTCCCCCCTTAGCAGCGCATCGATCTCCTCCAACTTGGACCGCCCCTTGGCCACGAAACCGTCGTGAGCAGGATCGGAGGCGTCGGCAGTCTCAGCGCTGGCCTGTGTCGTCTCGCCAGCTTCTGGGGCGCTGGCATCAGCCGCCGGGCTACCGAACGGGCTCATGCCGCTTCCCGTTTCCGCACCTTCGATCTGCTCGACTGGCGTGGCTGGTCTAACCGGTCTAGCGGAGAACGCTTGCGTGAGGCTTTCATCGTCCGGTGGTCTGACAACGGCCTCTGCAACTGCCTTTGCCGCGTCACGCAGGGCTCGGTCACGCGGAGAAAGCTCAGCGTCCGGGATCGCGGCGATGCTCTGTGTTGCGGCAAAGACGTCAGACGACGGTACCGACGCCAGCCCGGCGTAAAAATTGGCGAGCACACGCGGCTCGGACGCACCGTCGGCTGCGAGCTGCTCGGCCCGTTCCGAGGCAAGCTTTGCCAAGGATTGCTTTCCGCTGATAGCCGCACGTCGTGCGACGCGAAGATAGACCTCGCGCTGGCGCGGCGCATCCATGAAAGTCAGGATTTCGGAAATCCGTTCGTGCGCCGCCTCGTCGAAATGCCCGACGGCCAGCTCGACGAAGACGTCGGCGAATTGGCTGGCATAGGGCGACGTCAGGTATCGGCGGGCGTAGTTCAGGGCATAACGAAATCCCTTGTCAGGCATGTTCGCCTGCACAGCAAGGAAGACCGAGCGACGAAGCGCCGCCTCCTCGATAATCGTTCCCGGAGCAGTCAATCGCGCCCAGTCGTAGAACTTCATCGCCCCGACCGGGTCCTGCTGAGATGTGGCATTGCCGAGGATCAGGAACAGGTAGGGACCAACACGGGAATTGCGGTACTCGGGCGCCGCCTTCGACAGGCTCTCGACGATCAGGCCACCCTTGCCGCCGAGATATTGCCTAAGCGCGTCAGTAACGCGCGAATCGAAATTGCCATCGACATCATGGTCGGCGAGATAGTTGAGTGTTTCCGGATTACCGCCGCTCATGGCGTAGACAAGTGCCGCATCGACATTGCGCGGATCGCGGAACACGGACGCATCCGCAGCCCTGAGCCGCTTGTCGATCGCACCCAGCATGAAGCGCTGCATCTCGATGGCAGAATGATCGCCGAGCACCACCGAGTCCTGCACGTATTGCAGCGACCGGATCATCTTGAAGGGTGCAAGCTCCTCGAGGTCGTTGGCATCCGCCATTCCCGCCGAAAGCGGGATGGCCAGTGCCGACATCATCAAGGCGGATCGCAAGCGTCGCAGCATCGGTTCTAACCCTTAGCCGACTGCAGCAGGATTTCGATACGGCGGTTGCCGGGCGCATAGGGATCGCCAGGGATCTGTAGCCGCCGGTCGGCAAAGCCGCTGATCTGGCTGACGCGATCTTCCTTGAGACCACCGCGAACGAGCATGTAGTAGGCGCTCTGGGCGCGCGCAGCCGACAGGCGCCAGTTGTCATAGGTGCCGTCCTTGAACGGACGACCATCGGTGTGGCCACGGATGGCGACAACGCCCTGGCGCTCAGACAGCAGCCGGCCGATCTTCTCCATGGCCATGACAAGTTCCTTCTGCGGCACGGCCGAGCCGACGGCAAACATCTGGGAATCCGTCTGTTCGCTGATCGTCAACAGCAGACCGCCTTCAGCCGGCGTCACGACGAGGCCCTCTGCCAGTTTGCCGGCATCGCCTCCGAGCTCCCTCTTGATCTCGGCCTTCAATTCCTCGGCCTGCGCTGCGGCATCCGGTTTGGCAAGTTCTGCCTCTTCGGCATCAGTCTTACCGGCGTCGGCCGGCTTCCCTTCGGCCTTTTGTTCTTCGGCGGTCTTCTGCAATGGCGCTGCGCCGCTCGCCATCGCCGCCTTGGACGCCAAGGCGACGTCCTTCTCGGTGGTGTTGCCGGCATCCTTGACTTCGACCTGTTTGGTCCAGAAGTCCGGGTCGAATGGATCGCGAAAGGCCTCGCCGCCTTCCGCCCCGGTCGACGGCCCGGACTGCGCCGCACCGCCGTCACCCTTGACGCTGATGTTTGCCTGCTGGCCGACTTCCTGCGCGATTTCCGAAAGCACCGAATAGGGATTCTCGAAGAAATCGGCGTCGGAGTATTTCGTTTCCTCGCCCGAGGTTGCGGTCAGCTGGTCGCCGGTCTTGGCCGAGCCGCCCGATTTTTCCTGCTCGCCGTCGACCTTCGATCGCTGCTGTGTCTCTTCGCCCTGCGCATCCTTGGCAGGATCCTTCAAGCCACGCTCAGCGGGCTTCTGGTCGGTCAGCTGCACCGGGTTGAAATAGGAGGCGATGGCCGCCTTCGTCTCCTCGTTGGCGGCATTGATCAGCCACATGACGAGGAAGAAGGCCATCATCGCCGTCATGAAGTCGGCGTAGGCAATCTTCCAGCCGCCGCCGTGATGCTCGCCATGACCGCCACTCACTCGTTTGACGATGATGATTTCGTTCTTGCCGTTGTGATGGCTTTCGTCGCTCATGCGAGGACCTTCCGGACAGTGTCGGCCCAAGCCGCCATTCTTGTAACGAGGATCGTCTCATCCATTTCGATGGCGAGGTCGATGTCGTTGGTTTCAACGTGGCGGAACACCGGCATGTCGTCGCCGAGGCTGCTCTTCAATGCTTCGAACAGGGGAAGCGGACCCTTGATGGTGATCGCACAGCCTTCGCCAGCGATAATTCCCTGCCGGATCATCTGCGCCATATCGGCAACGGCGCGCTGCGCGAGCGCCTCCTCCATGACAGGTGCAAGCACCCGGGCGGTCTGGTCACCCAGCGAAACCGCCAGATGCTCGGTCATCTCCTGAAACCGTCCGGCCATGCGACTTGCGGCCTCGTCCTCGAGGCGCCTGGTCAGGGCCTCGATTTCGGCCGCGTGGGCCGCCTGGAGATCGGCGATCTGATTGCCGTGTTCGAAGGCAAGCTCCGCCGACGCTTCGGCGCGGCCCTGCTCGAAAGCCTCGCGCCGTTCGGCTTCGACATCGATCTGCGGCGCAGCCGCTCGCGACGTGTGCCGGTCGCCATCGGAGTAGTCTGTATCCAGATCGGGGAAGTATTTCTGCGGCATCATCGACAATTCGACTTTCGGCGCACTGAAATCCTTGAGATAGCGGGACAGCATCGCGCTCATGGCTGGAACCTCGATGCGCGCAGCACGATAGAAGGCGATCCCCGTCTACCCGACAGGCGCCGCCCTACGGCGCAGAATTCCCATGATCCTGACACTGCTGAAATGTCTCCCTCGGGTCCGGTCACCGATAGCGGCGAACCCTGCATTCTTTGACTTACAGCGGCCGGGCACGGGAATTTTCATTCCGGCGGCAGACCGATGCAGGCGGCGGCGCAAATCTCATATTGGCCGGCAGTCATCCGACAGGACTGCGAGGGAACGCTATTCGGTCAAACTTGTGCGAAAATGAATGTGTTGGACCGCGCCAGGGCAATTAGCGCGGTCCAACCGTTTCCACCGGGTGCCGTGACCGACGACGTGGCAGAACTCAACTCGATTCGATATCCGCCTTCTCGGCGGGCACGGACGGGCGGTCCCAAACCGGCGGAACCAAGGCGCCACCGGCTGGAAAACCTTACTGCTGGAAGAGGCGCAGAATGTTTTCGGAGTTGGTATTGGCGATCGACAGCGCCTGAATGCCGAGCTGCTGCTGCGTCTGCAGCGCCTTCAAGCGCGTCGATTCCTCATTCATGTCGGCATCGACCAGACGACCGACGCCCTTGTCGATCGTATCCATCAGGTTGGCGACAAAGCTTTCCTGCATGTCGATACGCTTGGTGATCGCGCCGAGTGTCGAACCGGCGTCCGTCAGCTGCCCGAGGATCTTGTCGACGACGCGGATCATCGCGTCCATTTCCGTGGGCGCGGTCGTCGCAGTCAGCTTGATTTCGGTGCCGGTCGGCGGCGCAGCCGGCGGGGCGACGATCAGATAGTACGGTGCGGCGGTGCCGGTCGGCGTCTGCTGCAGCTGGTCGGCATCATAGGCCCTGGTCAGCAGGCCGCGCGCCGCGCTGCCCGTGTCGATCAGCATCGATTGCGCCGTGTCGAAATCGAGCGTCGTGATGGAAACATTGCCGTTTCCGTCGCGGTTGAAGGAAGCGACGACCGACTTCGTGCCGACGGCGGCTGTATTGGTATTGTAGAGCCAGTTCTCGCTCGAGAACGACGCCGATTGTGCGGCGGACATGAGCTGGTTCTTCAGCTCGGTGATTTCCTTGTTGATCTTGAGCTTGTCGACGCCGGGCTCGCGCGCGGCGACGAGCTTGGTCTTGATTTCGGTGACGACGTCGATCGACGCCTTCATCGCCGCATAGGCAGTGTCGACCTTCGCCGCACCGAGACCAAGCGCATCCTGAACGGTGGAGAGTGCGGCGTTGTCCGAGCGCATGGTGGTCGCGATCGACCAATAGGCGGCGTTGTCGGCTGCTGTCTGCACGCGGTAGCCGGACGAGATTCGCTCCTGCACTTCGGCCATATTGGTGTTGATCGAACGCAACGTCTGAAGTGCGGCCATGGCGGCCGTGTTGGTCATGATGCTGGTCATTGGTCACTTGCCCCGAAAGATTTTCTGAGAACATTCCGGAGTGATTGACCGGCAGCGACGGGACCAGCGTCATGCGAACCGCCCCTGTTTTGCCCTGGGGGCGACCCTTCGCTCTTAACGAATGTGTAACGATTGTTTGGTTAACAAACGGTTAACGCCATTCATAAGTCAGTAACGAAGGTGAACAAAAATAAGGGAATATGAAGCAGGCGTTAACGGCAAAAGACAACGCCCCGGTAACGCAAAAACCGCGCCGTCCTTTCGGGCGGCGCGGCTTCCTGGAGGTCATGATCATGACGGGCGCAGATGCGTCCGTCATACCTATGCGCTGATTAACGGAACAGCGACAGGATGTTCTGCGAGTTGGTGTTGGCAATCGTCAGGGCCTGGATGCCGAGCTGCTGCTGCGTCTGCAGAGCCTTCAGGCGGGTCGACTCTTCGTTCATGTCGGCGT
The DNA here is from genome assembly GCF_001425885.1 of Ensifer sp. Root1252. NCBI lineage: Bacteria > Pseudomonadati > Pseudomonadota > Alphaproteobacteria > Hyphomicrobiales > Rhizobiaceae > Ensifer > Ensifer sp. Root1252. The sequence continues at coordinate 280,195 of NZ_LMDT01000001.1, forward strand.
CAACCAGCTTGCCGACGCCCGATTCGATCGAGTCCATCAGGTTGTCGACGAAGTCCTTCTGGNTCAGGATGCGGTTGCCGGAGATCGTCTGGAACAGGATGGTCGAGACGGCGATCGCCTTCAGGCGGGTCGACTCTTCGTTCATGTCGGCGTCAACCAGCTTGCCGACGCCCGATTCGATCGAGTCCATCAGGTTGTCGACGAAGTCCTTCTGGAGGTCGACGCGCTTGTTGACCGCACCGAGGTCTGCAGCAGAGTCAGTCATGCTCTTCAGGACGGTGTCAACGCCGCTGAGGTAATTGGCCAGTGTCGTTGCCGTTACGCCAGTGCTGATGTCGAGGGTCAGAACGCTGACGCCGGCGATGGCCGTGCCAGTGGAGTCCTTGAGTGCGTCTGTGAGCAGGCCGTTTGCTGTTGCTGCTTCGTCGATCAGCATGGTCTTGGTCGTGTGGAGTCCTTGAGTGCGTCTGTGAGCAGGCCGTTTGCTGTTGCTGCTTCGTCGATCAGCATGGTCTTGGTCGTGTCGACGTCGAGCGTCGTCAGGCTGACATTGCCGTTGGAGTCACGGTTGAACGAACCGACGATCGACTTCGTGCCCGGAGCAGTTGCGCCGGAAGCGGTGTAGAGCCAGTTTTCGCCGGAGAACGAAGCGGACTTGACGACGCTCTTAAGCTGTTCCTGAAGCTGCGTGATTTCCTTCTGGACCTTGGACTTGTCAACGCCCGGCTCGCTGGCAGCAACCAGCTTTGCCTTGATTTCGTCGACGACCGAGATCGCGGCTTTCATGCCGGTGTAAGCAACGTCGGTCTTGGCTGCGCCGAGGCCGAGTGCGTCCTGAACCGTGCCGAGGGCCTTGTTGTCCGAACGCATGGTCGTTGCGATCGACCAGTAAGCGGCGTTGTCGGAAGCGTTACCAACGCGGTAGCCGGACGAAATACGGTCCTGCGTCGTTTCCATCGAGGAATTGATCGAACGCAGCGTGGAGAGTGCGGCCATTGCCGCGTTGTTGGTCATGATAGACGTCATTGGCTGAGTGCCCCTTGGGAAAACTGGATTGAAAGGGACATTCCGGGATTACCGGGAACCGGCGGCCAGCTTCATGCCTGCTAACGCGTTAATCTTGTTGGTTAACCCGCCGTTTCGATAGCCACAGAAAACACCAAGATGGTTAACGAAGCTTGAAGCCGCAGACGAAAAAAACATACCGACAAAAGAAAAACCGCGCCTCGATGGAGACGCGGTTTTTCGTTTTGCAGTCCGGGACCGAAGTCGCCGGTGTCTGGACCGCTTAGCGGAACAACGACAGGATGTTCTGCGAGCTGCTGTTGGCGATCGAGAGAGCCTGGATGCCGAGCTGCTGCTGCGTCTGCAGAGCCTTCAGGCGGGTCGACTCTTCGTTCATGTCGGCGTCAACCAGCTTGCCGACGCCCGATTCGATCGAGTCCATCAGGTTGTCGACGAAGTCCTTCTGGNTTCAGGCGGGTCGACTCTTCGTTCATGTCGGCGTCAACCAGCTTGCCGACGCCCGATTCGATCGAGTCCATCAGGTTGTCGACGAAGTCCTTCTGGAGATCGACGCGCTTGTTGACGGCGCCGAGGTCCGAAGCGGCATCGGTCATGCTCTTCAGGACAGTGTCGACACCGCTGAGGTAGTTGGCCAGTGTCGTTGCCGTTACCCCAGTGCTGATGTCGAGGGTCAGAACGCTGACGCCGGCGATGGCCGTGCCAGTGGAGTCCTTGAGTGCGTCTGTGAGCAGGCCGTTTGCTGTTGCTGCTTTGACGCCGGCGATGGCCGTGCCAGTGGAGTCCTTGAGTGCGTCTGTGAGCAGGCCGTTTGCTGTTGCTGCTTCGTCGATCAGCATGGTCTTGGTCGTGTCGACGTCGAGCGTCGTCAGGCTGACGTTGCCAGAAGCGTCACGGTTGAACGAACCGACGATCGACTTCGTGCCCGGAGCAGTTGCGCCGGAAGCGGTGTAGAGCCAGTTTTCGCCGGAGAAGCCAGCGGACTTGACCACGCTCTTCAGCTGATCCTGCAGCTGCGTGATTTCCTTCTGGACCTTGGACTTGTCAACACCCGGCTCGCTGGCAGCAACCAGCTTTGCCTTGATTTCGTCGACGACCGAGATCGCGGCTTTCATGCCGGTGTAAGCAACGTCGGTCTTGGCAGCGCCGAGGCCGAGTGCGTCCTGAACTGTGCCGAGGGCCTTGTTGTCCGAACGCATGGTCGTTGCGATCGACCAGTAAGCGGCGTTGTCGGAAGCGTTACCAACGCGGTAGCCGGACGAAATACGNCGTGCCGAGGGCCTTGTTGTCCGAACGCATGGTCGTTGCGATCGACCAGTAAGCGGCGTTGTCGGAAGCGTTACCAACGCGGTAGCCGGACGAAATACGGTCCTGCGTCGTTTCCATCGAGGAATTGATCGAACGCAGCGTGGAGAGTGCGGCCATTGCCGAGTTGTTGGTCATAATAGAAGTCATGAGACTGTCCCTCAAATTTACAAGGTTACACGGTTGGGGACATGCCGGACTGAATACGTCTACCGGCAATGACGGACCGGCTTCATGCCACTCGGCTCCGCTCACTCAAGTGAAGGAAACCAAACCCGTCATGTGAAGGTGAATATCCCTCCCAAAGCTTGCGATTTCATTAAGGCGGAAGGATATTTTCTAAGCAAAATCCTATGGTTAACGGCACGTTACTTTGCCGCCACCCCGTCGCCCGCGAATGACTTCATCGACATCGCGTTTATTGGCAAACAATACGCAAATCGCTCAGCAATCCCGCTTGGGGCAAGGTTTCTGCTTCAAAACAACACCCTGGAACATTGACGTTGCACAGGCTCGCGCGGTGACAACGGTTGCGCTTATCCCATGGAGCTTCCCTTGAACGCCCACACCATCTTCTCTTCCGCTTCGCGGCAGTATCAAAAAGGCCAGTACACCGAGGCGCTCGATACCCTCAATCAGCTGCTCGATCTTACCCGTGATGCCAAGACCTATGCGCTTCTGGCAAAGGTACTGCTGAAGCTCGGCTTCCGGAGCGATGCTGCACAAGCCTATCAGCTGGCCGGCGAAGAAGGCGGATTGCGTTCGGAGCATTTCCTGGCCGAGGCCATGAAGCTGCATTTCGCCTGCGGCAATGATGATCAGGCCTTAAGCCTCGGCCGGCCCTTGCTCGAGCAGGCAAAGACCGATCCCGAACTTGCCTACATCATCGTGACCTTGTTCCTGAAGCGCGACCAGGCCGACATTCTCAGCCCTTTCAAATCGACACTCTCGGCGAGCGCGCGGCAGGAACACCAGGTGCTGGCGGCAAAGCTGCTGACGTCGGATGTCGGAAACAACGATGATCGCGAGATCGTCACCAACCTGTTCCGGCGGACGCCATCGAACCCGGTCCTGCTGTCGGCTTATCTCGTTTTCATGCAGGAAGTGAACAACTTCAACGAAATCGAAAACTATGCGCAGGCGCTGGAGCGTGCGATCCAGGCGACCAACCGCAAATTTCTGCGCGCGGAAACGCCTTTCTACAATGTGCACTGGTGCCGCGATGAAAAGTTGAACCGCCTGGCCGCTGCGCTTGATCAGCCGTTCCCACCAACATTGCCCGAGGAACGCCGCAAGATGCAGCACGTGTGGGGCAAGAAGATACGGCTGGGTTACCTTTCGAACGACTTCTGGGGACCGCACGCGACGATGAAGCTCCTGCAAGCCGTGCTGACCTTGCATGATCGCGAGAAATTCGACGTGACGCTCTTCTGCTACACGCCGGAGAAACACCTCGCCGTTGCTGGCGAAGGGCGTCAGACCTGGGGCAAAATCGTCCGCATCGAAAACCTTTCCGACGAGCAGGCCGCCCAGACGATCCGCGACGAGCAGATCGATATCCTCGTCGATCTCAAGGGCCATACGATGAACAGTCGCGTTGCCATACTCAACCACAAGACCGCACCTGTGCAGGCGACATGGCTCGGTTTCCCCGGCACCACCGTCAACGTCGATCTCGACTACATCATCGGCGACCGTCACGTCCTTCCCGATGGCAGCGAGGACCACTACTACGAGCGGTTCTGCCGGTTGCCCGAGACCTACCAGCCGAACGACCCTGCCGGCCGGCCACGGCCGGCAGCGATGACACGCACGCAAGCGGGCCTGCCGGAAGATGCTTTCGTCTACGCATCGTTCAACGCCAACCGCAAGATCACCGTCGAAACCATGAAGGCATGGGCTGGGATCCTGCGCAGGACGCCTGACAGCGTTCTCTGGCTGATGTGCCCCAAGCCGGAAGCCCAGGCTCATATTCTTCGGCGTTTCCAGAGCTACGGCATCGCCACAAAACGCATTATCTTCTGCGCGAAGGTCGAGTACGAACAACACTTGGCGCGTATCCCAGTCGCCGACCTCGGCCTCGACACTTTCCCCTGTAACGGACACACCACGACGTCGGAGCAGTTGTGGATGGGCTTGCCGGTGCTGACGCCAAAGGGCACGCACTTCGCCTCGCGCGTCAGCGAAAGCCTGCTGCGCGCAATCGGCGTGCCGGAACTCGTTGCCGCCGATGTCGACGACTATGTCGGGCAGGCGATCGCCCTTTACGAGACCCGCGGCAAGGTAGCCGAATACAAGCAGAAGCTCGCCGACAACCGGCTGCAGATGCCGCTCTTTGATGCGGAACGCTTCTGCCGCCACCTCGAGCAGGCCTATGAGGCGATGGCCGACCGCGCGAAGAAGGGATTGGAGCCTGCTCTCATCGACGTGCCGGCACTGCCGGTACGTACAGGATCGTTCGCACAGTAAAGTCAGAAGGCGGGCTCAACCGCCGGCACATCATAACCCTCCTGAACCCCGCCCATCCGGCGGGGTTTTTCGTTCGGCTTTACGCAAGAACCGGCGCGTTGCTTACAGCTTAGCTCAGCGCATCAAACACAGCGCGACAAGGGCAAGACAACGTTTCAAACTCACCGGCTGGTGCCTGGGTCGATGACACTTGAGGATATTTCTGCAGCAGCCGCGGCCACGCACAGGAGACGGCGCGTGGCGACAAGCCAAGGCTGAAAGAACGAAGAGGAGCGGGTTCGCTGGTCAGCTGAACGAGCGTACCAGGCTGCCGACGAGCAGGTTCCAGCCGTCGATCAGCACGAAGAAGAGGATCTTGAACGGCAGGGAGATCGCCGTTGGTGGCAGCATCATCATGCCCATCGCCATGGTGATGGTGGCAACGATCAGGTCGATCACCAGGAATGGCAGCATGATGAGGAAGCCGATCTCGAAGCCGCGGCGGATTTCCGAGATCATGAAGGCGGGAACGACGGCGCGCAGGTCGACCTTGTCGTTGACGACGACGGTCTGGCCCTTTTCCTTGGCTATATCGATGAAGAGCTGCAGATCCTTGTCGCGGGTATTGGCGAGCATGAATTCGCGGAACGGCTCGGCGATGCGCGGCAGCGCTTCCGTTTCCGTAATCTGATTCTTCATCAGCGGGTCGATGCCGTCGCGCCAAGCGCGGTCGAAGGTCGGAGCCATGACGTAGAAGGTCATGAACAGCGCCAGCGAAACCATGATCATGTTCGACGGTGTCGTCGCCAGGCCCATGCCGGTGCGCAGGATGGCAAAGGCGATCACGAAGCGCGGAAAGCTGGTGACCATGATCAGGATGCCGGGCGCCACCGAAAGAACGGTCAGAAGGCCGAACGTCCGGATGATCCAGGAGGCGGCCGATCCGTCGATGGGCGTGTTCAGGATGTCAGAGGGAAAACTCTGGGCGCCGGCAACTCCGGACATCGCCATCATGGCGACTATGAAGGCGATGAGCCGGATCATTTAGCGAATCATTGAATGACGAAGGTTCTGAACATAACATTGGTTACGCGCCCATCCGAGCGCAGGTCAACCCGCTCCTGAATGTCATCCCGGAGATATTGAAAGCCGCGCGGCCCCTGGATCTGCTGCAGCGACACGGTTTTCAGATAGGCGGCGATATCCTGGTGTATCTGCTCGGCCATCGCCGGGTCCGGGACACCGTCGAACTGCAACGCCACCTCGAGCCGGATCCAGTTTTCCGAGGGGTAGGCAAGGTTCGTGGTGATCGGGTCAAGCTGGACGACGCCGTTGGCTTCCGTCGCGATCTTCGGAACGCCCTCCTCGCCGGTTGCGTTCGGAGCTGTGTCCTTGGTCGCCTCCACCTGCTCCTTGGGCGGCGGCGGCGCCAGCATGGCGCCGACCAGCCAGCCGCCGCCGCCGGCGACGAGCGTCAGGACGGCAACGATGGCGATCGTCATCACCTTCGACGGTGATTTCACGGGCGCGGCGGTATCGAATTCTTCCATCTTGCCATTCCCTGCCGATCAGATCGGCGAAATCAGGTCCATGATCTGCTGGCCGTAAGGCGGCTGCTGCACTTCGGTCAGGCGGCCGCGACCACCGTAGGAAATGCGTGCCTCGGCAATCCGGTCGTAGGAGATCACGTTCTCGGAGTCGACGTCCTGCGTGCGCACGATACCAGCGACATTGAGGATGCGAAGCTCTTGGTTGACGCGAACTTCCTGCGAACCGCTGATCAGAAGGTTGCCGTTTTCGAGCACGCCGGTGACGACTGCCGCGACAAGCAGCTGGAGCTTTTCGGCCCGCTCGGTCGAGCCGTCGCCTTCGGTCTTGGTGTTCGAGCCGTATTTCAGGTCACCCGACCAGCCAAAGCTGCTGGCTTCCGACTGCCCGCTCGCGCCGATGTTGAAGCCGCTGGTGTTCTTGCGGCTGCGATCGGTCTTGTTGTCGAACGACGCCTTGTCGTTGATGGCGATCTCGACCGTCAGGATGTCGCCGACGTTAAGCGCGCGTGCATCCTTGAAGAGCGCCGACTGCTGGTCGTTCCAGAGCGAGAAACCGTTGGCGACATGGCGCGGCTCCTTGGGATACATCGCCAGCTGCGGTGTCTGGGTATATTGCAGACCGCTGCCGATCGGGCTCATGGCGGGGGCACGGCCGATCTCGTTGATGGCCTGGTTCTGACATCCTGCGAGGAGGCCCGCGGCCAATATGGCCGTTAGACGCATTTTCATGATGGTTCCTTCGAGGTGTTCGGATCGCTGGCACTCGAGATGATGTTGGTCAGGATGGCGGCCTTCTCGTCGCTCATCTCGCTGAGGATCAGCGACGACTGCCGCGCCGGCAGCTGCATGACGATCGCGGCGGCAATCTCCGGACGGACCAATTCAAGTTTGCCCGCGGCAGCATCCGGCTTCATCGTCTTGTAGATGCCGACGAGGCCAATCTCGGCCTGCTTGAGGAAGTCGTTGCGGCGCTTCAGCCAGTCTTCATACTCCTCGCGCCGCTTTTCGAGCGTCGCGATCCGGTCGTCGACATTCGCCTGAAGAGCCTCGAGTTCCTTGCGCTGCAGCACGTAGCGCTGGTCGCGGGCAGCATCGGCGATGTTGGTGCAGAACTGCTGGATTTCGTTGGCTGTGGCGTTGCTGGCGGGCGGCGCGGTGACGTCCTGGGCGAAGGCGCCGGGCATCGCCAGCATCGACGCGACGGCAACCGATGCGAGCAGGATGTTGCGGGATCTTCCGAGAAGGCGGTCGATGTTCATCATTGCAGGACAAGCTCCGCCTGAAGGGCCCCGGCCGTCTTGATGCTCTGCAGGATGGCGATGATGCCGTCCGGCTTGACGCCGATGTTATTGAGACCGGCAACGAGCGACCGCAAACTGGACCCATTGAGAATGGCGACCGTGCCGCCGTCGGATTGAGCATCGATGGTGGTGTTCGGCTCCATCGCCGTCTGGCCGCGCGCGAACGGCAGCGGCTGAACCACCGTCGGCGTCTCGCTGACCTCCACTGTCAAGGTGCCATAGCTGACGGCCACCTCGTTGACGCGCACGTCCTGACCGATGACAATCGTGCCCGTGCGTTCGTTGATGACGACCCTTGCAGGGACGTCCGTTTCGATGACGATGTTCTCGATCTCCGCCATCAGCCGCGCAAGGTCGGCCATCTTCGGCTTTTCGACGAGAACGGCCTGCGAATCCCGGGCTTCGGCGATGCGGCCGCCATATCGCGCCGCGGCATATTTGTTGATCGCCGCGGCCATGCCGACCGCGGTGGAGAAGTCGGGGTTGCGCAGCTGCAGCACGAGGTTGAAGCCGTCCTTGAATTTCGACGGTAGCTCGCGCTCGATGATGGCGCCGTTCGGCACGCGCCCTGACGTCGTGACGCCCTGGTTGAGCGTTGCCGCGTCGCCTTGCGCATTGAAACCGGTGACGACGACCGACCCTTGCGCGACCGCATAAATCTGGCCGTCGGCGCCCGAGAGCGAGGTCATCACCAGGGTACCACCGCGCAGGGAGGTGGAATCGCCAAGCGATCCGACGGTCACGTCGACGCGGCTGCCGGGGCTGGCAAAGGGCGGCAGGTTCGCCGTGACGAGAACGGCGGCGACATTGCGCGTGCGCGATTCTCCGCCCTGGGTCGAAATGCCGAGGTTCTGCAGCATGGCGCGCATCGATTGATCGGTAAACGGCGACGCGCGCAGGCTGTCACCCGTTCCCTGAAGGCCGACGACGAGGCCGTAGCCGATGAGCTGGTTGTCGCGGCCGGCCTGCAGCGAGGCAACGTCCTTGATTCGCGACGCGCCAAAGGCGGGCGTCATCGCTGTGGACAGCGCGACGGCCAGCGTCAGGAACCATTTGCAGGCAAGCATTTTCATTTCGCCACCACATGTATCGTGCCGTCGGCCATCACCGTTCCGGAAACGATAACGCCAGTATCAATGTTGCGAGCCCGGATCAGATCGCCGACCGCGGCGTCCTGAAGGGGCGAACCGGCCGCGCTGATGGTGAGACCACCATTGCTGAAGATCAGACGGACGGTGGAGCCGCGCTCGACCGCATATTGCTCGCGCAGCGCGGAGGCCAGGATGACGCGGCCGGGGAGCAGCGTGCGCTTGCTTACCTTGCCGTCGATCTCGCTCAACGTCCTGACATAACCATCCGTCAGATCGGGATTGGTCACATCAACGATCTCGACCCGGCTCGCGTCGATCGCTTCGCCTGGGTAAATCGTCTGCTTGGGGATGACTGCCGTCAGCCGTTCCGCAAAGCCTGCCGAAGGCGACAGGAAAGCGGCGGCGAGCAAAATGCCCGCCACCACGTGCCGCGCCCTTGGCGCGGAACCGTCCTTCTGAGCTGTCATTCCTGCGGCTCGGCGAAACGTCATGTTTGCCCCCTCTTCCGTTATCTGAGGTTCTTGCTCACCGTAGCCGCCATCTCGTCGGCGGCCTGGATAATCTTGGAGTTCATCTCATAGGCGCGCTGGGCCGAGATCAGGTCGGTGATTTCCTTGACCGGATCGACGTTCGACGCTTCGAGATACTTCTGCTTGATCAGCGCAAAACCCGGATCAGCCGGCGTGCCGACGATCGGCTCGCCGGAGGCCGGCGTCTGCTTGAACAGGTTTTCGCCCTGCGGCTCGAGACCCGCTTCATTGACGAAGTTGGCAACCGTCAGCTGGCCGATTTCCTGCATCGCCGGATCGTTACCGATGCGCACCATTACCTGGCCGGAGCTGGTGAAGGCTATTTCGGTGGCGTCCTGCGGAACGGTGACGCCCGGCACGACGGTGTAGCCGTCGATCGTCACCAGCTGGCCCTGGGCATTCTTGTTGAAGGCGCCCGCACGGGTATAGACCGTCTCGCCATCGGGCGTTTCGACCTGGAACCAGCCACGGCCGACCAGCGCGAGGTCGTAGTCGTTGCCGGTGCTGACCAGGCTGCCCTGGATATGCAGGTTGCGCACGGCGGCCGTCTGGACGCCGAGACCGATGATCGCACCTTCCGGAACGATCGCCTGGTTGGAGCGGTTCGGCACGCCCTGGGCGCGCTCGGTTTGATAAAGCAGGTCGGAAAACTCTGCGCGGGCACGCTTGTAGCCGGTGGTGTTGATGTTCGCGATGTTGTTCGCGATCACTTCGAGGTTCAGCTGCTGGGCGTTCATGCCGGTTGCGGCAATGGAAAGGGCCTTCATGTCTCGTTCCTTCAGATCTGCATGCGCGCGATTTCGAGGTAGGCGGTCACCACCTTGTCGCGGATCGCGATTGCGGTCTGGAGTGACTGTTCGGCGTTCATCACCGCATCGACGACTTCACGGGTGTTGGCCTGGCCGCGGATGCCGTCGAGCGATGCGCCTTCGGCTTTCTTCATCGCGCCGATAGCGTCGGTCGCCATGTCGCCGAGAACCGAGGCAAAGCTCTGGGATTGCGGGGCCGCCGGGGTGGCGCTGGCCGCACCGAAGACCGACGACGAAGAGGACGTAAGGCGGGTACCTTCGGCCTCTTTCATGACCGAAAATGCGCCGACAGAATTAATTGCGTCGATCATTATTGTGATGCTCTCAACAGGTCGATTGTTTGGGAAACCAGGTCGCGCGACTGCTTGATCGTCTGCAGGTTGGCCTCATAGGCGCGGTTGGCTTCGCGCATGTCGGCCATTTCAACCAGGATGTTGACGTTCGGCATCTTGACCATGCCCTTCTCGTCGGCGGCCGGATTGCCCGGGTCGAACTCGATGGTGAAGTCAGAATCATCGGTGCCGAGCCGCTCGATCTCGACGAGCGATGCGCCGCTGGCCCTGTCGACCTCGGCTGCAAAGCTGATGGTCTTGCGCCGGTACGGGTCGGCGCCGGGTGCGTCGCCGGAGGAGCGTGCATTGGCGATGTTTTCGGAAACGATGCGCAGGCGGGTCGATTCTGCTTGCAGACCGGAGGCCGAGACCTTCATGGCCGAAGTCAAAGGATCCATGGTTGTTACTTCCGTACCGTCATGAGCATCATACGGTGAAACGCTTTGACGAGCCCGGCACTGAGCTCGTAGTCGCGCTTGATCTCACCGGTCTTCATCATTTCCTGCTCGATCGCGACGCTGTTGCCGGATTGCTGGATCTGAACGCCGTCAAGCATGCCGACCTCAGCCACCTGCGAGGCTTCGAGGCTCTCGGTGAAGTGCGCCTTGTGGGTCGCGGCCATCTGGATGCCGGTGCTTTCCAACACGCTTTCGAACGGCTTGACGTCCTTGGCCTTGTAGTGCGGCGTATTCGCGTTGGCGATGTTGCCGGCCACCACGTTCTGGCGGACGGTCAGCCACTGGGCCTGCCGGGACGCGAGTTCGAAAAGCTGAATCGGTTGCATCAAAAGCTCCATGCTTGGTGATGCGAACCTAGGTCGGTAATCTTGCGTGGGACTTGTCGTCGGAAACGAGCTTGGTGCTGATGCCGGAACGCATCCAAAACACGCAGGACATTATCCGTTGCGGACAGTGACGAACCCGCAACGGAGAAGAACGATCGGAAAATGGGGGCCGGTCAGTCGGCCTGGTAGACCTCGCCGCCCGACGTGATCATCACCCAGCGGCCATCGCGCTCTTCAAGCGTCGCCAGCCGGCTGTTGTCCGGCAGGATCGAACCGATGCGCACGATATACATGCCGGTCGTATCCTCGATCAGAGCCCGACCGTTGGCGACATGCATCAGCTTGAAGCCGGATTTGCCTGGGAATGGCTGCTCGAGCCCCTCCTTCGGAGCGGTCCCCTCGACGGCCGGGCCGCCGCCAAGGCTTGGAACGGTCGCCGTCGTCAGTTGGTCGATTGCCGCGACGGTTTCTCCGTCCATATCGGACATTGCCAACGGCGATACTGACAGGACGCTACGCGCTGGCTTCTCCGGCAGATCACGCGTCGAGCCCTGCCACAACGGCGGCATCGTGAACTTGTCCTGATTGAAAAAGGCGTACCAGGGAAAGAAGGTCGCAAGGGCCGCCAGCATGATGCCGGTTGCGGCCAGCGCCTTGTCGATCATCGGCATGCCGGATTCGCGCTTGCGCTGGCGGATCGTTTCGTCGGCGTCGTAGTCGGTCACACCCATCACCTCGGCCTCATCCCTGCAGCACCCGGCTGATTGCCCATTGCCGCTGCCTTCAGCGCACCGGCAAGATCGGAAAAAGCATCCTGCGTCGGCGGCTCGCTCGCCGTCTGTGTCAGCACGTCGTAGATCACCGGCACCTGCTTGATCGCCATGTCGAGATCGGGATCGCCACCCGGGCGATAGCCGCCGATCAGGCGCAGGTCGCGGGTTTCCTCGAAGCGGTGGATCAGCGCCTTCAGCCGCGACACCAGCTTTTCCTGGTCCGGCGTCCAAGCCTTGCGTGCCAGACGGGAGATCGACGCCAGCGGATTGATCGGCGGATAGCGGCCTTCTTCCGCCAGGCTGCGTTCGAGCACGATGTGCCCATCGAGAATGCCGCGCGTCGAGTCGGCGATGGGATCGTTGTGGTTGTCGCCGTCCACCAGGATCGAGATGATCGCAGTGATGGTGCCGGCGCCCTCAGCGCCGGGACCAGCACGCTCAAGCAGGCGCGGCAATTCGGTAAAGACCGAGGCCGGATAGCCGCGGGCGATCGGCGGCTCGCCTGATGCGGTCGCCACTTCGCGGATCGCATGGGCGAAACGGGTGACACTGTCGACGATCAACAGCACGTTGTCGCCGTTGTCACGATAGTGCTCGGCAATGGTGACGGCGGTCAGCGGCGCCATCTTGCGCAGCATCGGGCTTTCGTCGCTGGTCGCGACAACGGCAACCGATTTGGAAAGATTGTCGCCGAGCGTGTCCTCGATGAATTCGCGCACTTCGCGGCCGCGTTCGCCGACCAGCGCGATGACCACCTTGTCGAAGGCATCGGCGCGCGCAAGCATCGACAGCAGCGTCGATTTGCCGACACCGGAACCGGCAAAAATGCCGAGGCGCTGTCCGAGGCAGAGCGGCGAAAAGATATCGATCGCCCGCACACCGGTGCGGAACCCCTGCTCCACACGCTTGCGGGTCATCGACGGCGGTGCCGTGTTGGAAATCGAGCGGCGGACGTCGCCCTGCAGCAGCGGACCGAGGCCGTCGATCGGCTCCGCAAGCGCGTTGATCGCCCGGCCGCACCATTGGTCGGTCGGCGCGATGCGGAAGGCGCCCTTGCGGATGACTGTATCGTGGATGCCGATCGGATCGCCCGGCTCGATCGGGCAGACGACCACGCGTTCAGGCTCGGCGCGCACCACTTCGCCGAGATGCGTTCCAGTCGAACTCTTGTGCGCGACGAAATCGCCGAGCCGGACATGTCGCGACAGGCCGGTCACCGTATAGTGGCCCGGAGAGATCGTCTGGACGTGGCCGCCCGGCGCAATCGAATGTTCAGGTTTGGCGTAGCGTTCGACCAGGCCGGCAAGGGCAGCCAGCGATGTCGATGCGGCGCTCGTCTTCAGGCCTTCGCGTTCCATACCGTTTCCCGTCACGCCTTAGCGGCTGCCACCGAGCGTCTTGATCGCTTCGTCGAGCGACCCTTCGCTGTCACGCATCAGCGCGGTGATGTTGTCGAACGCGCGGGTGACCATGATCAGCTGCGACATTTCCGCGATGGCGTTGACGTTGGATTCTTCGAGGAACCCCTGCATGACGCCGACATCGAAGCGATCGACGACCGGTTCCGGCTGTACCGCCGGAAGCACCGCACTGTTGTCGAGGCGCATGAAGCCCTTGCTGAAGTCGGCCTGGTAGAGGCCGAGCGAGGCGACCGCGACACCGTTCTGGTGCAGGGCACCGTCGGCGCCGACGGTCACGTCGCCGCCCGAGCCATTGATCTGGATCGGCGCGCCGCCGGCGTCGAGAACCGGATAGCCGCGAATGGTGACCAGTTCGCCGGTTTCGGTCAGCGTGAAGCGACCGTCGCGCGTCAGCGCCGGACCCGAGGGCGTGTCGATCTGAAACCAGGCATCGCCTTTGACGGCAAAATCGAACATGCCTCCGGTGCGCGTCAGCGAACCGTTGCTGCTATTGAGGAACTCTTCGCCCTTGCTGACGTAGGAAACCTTGGTCGGCTTGGTATCGCCGAGCATCTGGTTGAACTTCACTTCCGTGCCGCGGAAACCGACGGTGCCCGAGTTTGCGATATTGTCGGCAAGTGTATTGAGACGCTTTTCAAGCGCCATCTGCGACGAAATCGCAACGTAAAGACCGGTCTGCACGTTCAGCGTCCCCCGAGTTTCAGGCTGTTGATGGACAGGAGCAGGTCGGAAGAGATGCCGTAGCCGCTCGACGCGCCGAAAACCGCAAGCGGGTCGTAACCGTCCGTTGAATTGTTGATTTCCCAAAGCGCCGTAAAGCGATCGAGAAAGTCCGTCAGCTTGGCCGGATCCTGGAAGTCCTTGAGGTCGATTGCGTCCTCATAGGCGGCCGCCTGACGGTCGACCTCGGTGCCGGCGAATTCGTCGGGCAGCTGCAGCGTGGTGCGCACCACCTGCGCCAGCGCCTCGTCGGCAATGATGGCGTAACCGCTTGATATCGACGGCGCCATGCGGGCGAAATAGAGCGCGAGCCGCACGCCGGCGTTCTCCTCGCCGGCACTCTGCTCGAGCGTCTGGCGGGCGTATTTGTCGACGACGCCCTTCTGGGCGCGATCGAAGGAGGTGGCCGCCTCGCCGTGAAGGGCGAAATTCAGCGATTCGGCCAGCTGCTTGTAGCGGCTGTCGGTCAACTTGTTGGCGAAGGCATCCTCGTTGTCGACGCCCTCGGTCAAGACCTTGCGCATGAAGGCCTTGGCGTAGCCCATGTCTTCGAGACCGTGCGCCTTGATCGCATAGTTGTAGAGGCGCGTGTCAGCGAAAAACTGGTCGATCGTTTTTATGTCGCCGATCTTCGAAAGATAATATTCGGTCTCGCGGGCGACGTCCGGTTCCTCGGCGACGCGCTCCAGCGACTTGCCCAAGTCGGCCGTAATCAGCTTGTAGCTCGTATAGGTCGTGGTCACGATCGGTCGCCCTTAGCGGAGTGAGACGGGCGCGACTGGAGAGCCGGCCATAGCAAATCCTGACCGGATTGGCTTGCGCGAACCTGTTCCACCGCAATGATTTCCGCCGCTTCGACGGCCAGCCTCACGCAAGGAAGAAACCTTATCCCGTTAGACGAAAATGGGATCGTGTCAGGTATCGAAAATGAACATCATCATCGGGCTTCTTGTGACTTTCGGCTGTATTCTCGGCGGCTACGTGGCCATGGGCGGCCACATGGAAGTCCTCAACCAGCCTTTCGAACTGCTGATCATCGGCGGCGCCGGTATCGGCGGCTTCATCATGGCCAACTCCATGAAGGTGGTGAAGGATACCGGAAAGGCTCTCGGCGAAGCGTTTCGCCATAAGGTTCCCAAGGAGCGGGAGTATCTCGACACGCTCGGCGTTCTCTACTCGCTGATGCGCGATCTGAGAACCAAGTCGCGCAACGAGATCGAAAGCCACATCGACAACCCCGAAGAATCCTCGATCTTCCTGTCGGCGCCGACCGTGCTGAAAAACAAGGAACTGACGGCCTTCATCTGCGACTACGTCCGCCTGATCATCATCGGCAACGCCCGCTCGCATGAGATCGAGGCGCTGATGGATGAAGAAATCCAGACGATCACCCACGACAAGATGAAGTCCTACCACGCGCTGACGATCATGGGCGACGCCTTCCCGGCGATCGGCATCGTCGCGGCGGTTCTCGGCGTCATCAAGGCGATGGGCGCGATCAGCGAAGCGCCTGAGGTTCTCGGCGCCAAGATCGCCGCCGCACTCGTCGGCACCCTGCTCGGCGTGTTCCTCTCCTACTCGATCGTCGCTCCGCTGGTCGCGAACATCAAATCCGTCCGCGAAAAACAGAACCGGCTCTACATCATCGTCAAGCAGACGCTGCTTGCCTACATGAACGGCTCGGTTCCGCAGGTCGCGCTTGAATACGGCCGCAAGACGATTTCGGCCTATGAGCGTCCTTCGATCGACGCCGTCGAGCAGGAGATGATGAACCCCGGCGGCGGCAGCGAAAGCAAGGCGGCTTGATCCCATGACATCAGGAACACCGACAAACGTTCATCCCTTCGACAGGAAACTGCTGGCGCGCATGACCGGCGCGCTCGGCGACGACCGCGCGATCGGCCGGGTGGCGCTCGATCTCGGCCAGGTGTTCGGCGAATTCCTTCCCGACATCTGCAAGGCGGAAACCGGCCTCGACATCGCCATCGGCTATGCGGGCTTCCGCACCGGCCTGCGCAACAGCCTGATCGCCGAGCTCGGCAACGGCGTGCTGATCAGCGACATCTGCTTGCGCAACTGGTGCCCCGACTTTCTGATCAGCTGCGACAGCCCGATCATCATCACCATGGTCGAGGCGCTGTTGGGCGCGGAGCCGACCGATATCGAAGAGCCGCAACCGCGCACACTTTCCCCGATCGAAATCGACGTCGCCCAACCGATCTTCGAGAAGATCGCCGACGTGCTTCGCACCGCCGTCAACGCGTCGGGCGGCTTCGAGCCGATCGTTGCCCGCGCCCACAACAGTGCTTCCCGCGGCAAGCCCGACCCTGCGGTCGAGGACGTTCATGCGGCAGCGATCGACATGACGATCGGTTTCGGCCCTGTTTTGTCGACCTTCTCGATCATCGTGCCGCAAAGCGTGCTGTTGAAGACGCAGATCGTCTTTCCGAAGGGTGCCGGCCAGAACCGCAAGCAGAAGTCCGAATGGACCGAACAGATGGAGGAGCAGGTTCGCCGCTCCGCCGTCACCATCGAGGCACGCATCCGGCTTGAAAGCCTGACACTCGAGACGATCAGCCGCCTCCGGGCCGGCGACGTCATTCCCTTCCACGATGCCCAGGACGTTCGCGTCGACGTGAACGCCAACGGCCGCGATCTCTACGTCTGCGAGTTCGGCCGATCGGGTGCGAAATACACCGTGCGGGTCAAGGATACCCACGGCTCCGAACAGGACATCCTTCGCCACATCATGAGTTAATTCGGCTCGCCGTCGCCAGGCAGTAGGCCTGAGGCAAGCTTCAACTGGAATAGTTCGCACATGGCACCCAAGAAAGCACCAATCAACGAACAGGCCGCACTCGCTGTCGGAGACATGGAACTCGACCAGGCGATCGACGATCTGCGCGGTGTTCTCAAGAAAGACACGGACGCGCCGGCTGGCTTCGGCGCCGAGTTCGGCAGCGTAGACACGCTCAGTGGCGCAGGCGAATTCGGCGGCGACTTCGCCGCTCCGGCCGATGGTCTTGGCGCCTTTGGCGGCGACTTCGGTTCGGACACCTTTGGCAACGATCTGTCGGAGACCCCGGCCACCACGGATTTCGGCGGCGGCAGCTTCGGCGCCAGCGATTTCGGCGCATCGGACTTCGATGCCGGTGAAACCGTCACCGACACGCCGCCCGGCAGCGGCATGACCGCCAATCTCGACCTGATCATGGATATTCCGATCGATGTTCAGATCGTTCTCGGCACCAGCCGAATGCAGGTATCGGGTCTCATGAACCTGACCGAAGGCGCGACGATCTCGCTCGACCGGCGGATCGGCGAACCGGTCGAAATCATGGTCAACGGCCGGATCATCGGCCGTGGTGAAATTACCGTTCTCGAAGGCGACGACACCCGGTTCGGCGTCAAGCTCATCGAGATCAAGGGCAGCAAGAAGTCATAGAACCCAATCATTGGGCGAGGGATGAATCCATGATGGATTTCGAAAGTTTTGAGGCTCAGGCACTCTCCAGACCTCTCAACCAGACCGACAAGGCAGCAGCCGTTCTGCTCGCGATGGGCAAGACCGTCGCCGGAAAGCTGCTGAAGTTCTTCACCCAGAGCGAGCTGCAGGCGATCATCGCTTCGGCGCAGTCGCTGCGGGCCATCCCTCCCCACGAACTGGAAGCGCTGGTCAACGAATTCGAAGACCTGTTCACCGAGGGCGCCGGCCTCATGGACAATGCCAAGGCGATCGAGAGCATTCTCGAGGAAGGCCTGACCCCGGACGAAGTCGACGGCCTGCTCGGGCGCCGCGCCACCTTCCAGTCCTACGAAGCCAACATCTGGGACCGACTGCAGGAATGCGACCCGGTCGCGGTTGCGCTGCAGCTGGCCAAGGAACATCCGCAGACCATTGCCTATGTCTTGTCGATGATGCCGTCGAGCTTCGGCGCGAAGGTCCTGCTGCAGCTCTCCGAAGAGCAGAGGCCGGATATCCTGAAGCGCGCCGTCAACATGAAGGACGTCAGCCCGAAGGCTGCGTCGATCATCGAGAACCGCGTCATGGAAATGATCGGCGAGATGGAAGCCGAGCGCAATTCCGCCGGTCCGACCAAGATCGCCGAGGTGATGAACGAGCTCGACAAGCCGCAGGTCGACACGCTGCTCGCTTCGCTCGAATCTCTCAGCACCGAATCGGCCAAGAAGGTTCGCCCGAAGATCTTCCTCTTCGACGACGTTCTTTACATGCCGCAGCGCAGCCGCGTTCAGCTGTTCAACGATGTCTCGACCGACATCATCACCATGGCGCTGCGCGGTTCGACCTCGGACCTGCGCGAATCGGTGCTCGCCTCCATCGGCGCACGCCAGCGCCGCATGATCGAATCCGATCTTGCCATGGGCGATGCCGGCATCAACCCGCGCGACATCGCCATCGCCCGCCGCTCGATCACCCAGGAGGCGATCCGCCTTGCCGCAAGCGGCCAGCTGGAGCTGAAGGAAAAGGAAGCGCAGGCCGCCTGATCCATCCGGTCGCCGGGTATCCTTTCAAGGACCGGCGCTAAGCCTGATCGTAGAACCACAACGCGGGCCCTTGGCCCGCGTTCCTGTTTTGGAGAGATCGACGGCCCCCGCATTTCCTGTTGACCCGGCATGATTGCCCCCGCGAAGCCCTTGTCTGCCCTAGTTTCCGGGTTCACTACAAACAGCGCAAGATCAGCGCTGTCTTGTGGAAACCGGTCGGGAGATTTCCTGTCGCATGTCGGACGATCAGGATAAGGACAGCAAAACAGAATCCCCGTCGGAGAAGAAGATCTCCGACGCCGCCGACAAGGGCAACGTGCCCTTCTCCCGCGAAGCGACCACCTTTGCCTCGACGGTGGCGATCTACATCTTCTTCGTGTTCTTCCTGACCGACGGCGCCAGCACGGTTGCCGCGGCGCTCAAGGACATTTTCGAGCAGCCGGAAGCCTGGCGACTGAACAACGCCACGGATGTCGTCGCGTTGATGACGCACCTCGCGTGGAAGTCGACAGCACTGCTCGTTCCCGTCTTCGTGCTGCTCATCGTCTTCGGCGTCGGCTCGTCGATCTTTCAGAACCTGCCGCGTCCGGTGCTCGATCGCATCCAGCCGAAGATGAACCGGATTTCGCCGATGGCGGGCCTGAAGCGCATCTTCGGCGTTCAAGGGTTGGTGGAGTTCGGAAAGTCGCTGTTCAAGATCATCGTCGTGTCGATCTTCGTCGTGCTGGTTCTCTGGAACGACTACTTCGCGACGCTCGATCTGATGTTCTCCGATCCGGTTATGATCTTCTCGACGATGACGTCCGATCTCAACCAGGTGATGATCGTCATCATGCTGGCCACCGCCGTTTTGGCGATCGCCGATCTCTTCTGGTCCCGTCACCATTGGTACACCGAACTGATGATGACCAAGCAGGAAGTAAAAGAGGAGATGAAGCAGGCGCAGGGCGACCCGATCGTCAAGTCGCGCCTGCGCTCAATGCAGCGCGATCGGGCGCGCAAGCGCATGATTTCATCGGTGCCACGGGCAACCCTGGTGATCGCCAACCCTACCCACTATGCCGTTGCCCTGCGTTATGTCCGCGAAGAAAGCGACGCACCGGTGGTCGTTGCCCTTGGTCAGGACCTCGTTGCCCTCAAAATCCGCGAGATCGCAGAGAAGAACGGCATTCCCGTCTTCGAGGATCCACCGCTTGCACGCTCCATGTTTGCACAAGTCTCGGTCGATAGTGTGATTCCACCCGTGTTTTACAAGGCAGTTGCCGAACTCATTCACAGGGTGCATGCGCAATCGCAACCAAAACGGATGACGTAACGCCGATGAAAAAGTGCGAATTCTCCGAGAGACGGGAACAGATAGTAGCCGAAGCGATCCGCCCAGTGGCGACCGAGTTGCGTCTCATCGACGCCGCGGATTTCATCGCTCTCCTGCGGTTCGAATCCTATGCCAGCCTCGCTGACCTCGTTGAATCGGCCGCCGAGCTCTATTTCCTGCCCGGAACGGTCAATTTCGGTCTCGGCGGAAATTACAATCTGGATTGGGACAGCGAGCCAGAAATCGTGCTCGATCTCGAGCTCAAGCCGCGCGGCGTCACCATCTACGTACGCCTCTCGCTCGGCAACGACACCGCCGGCATCGAGATCAGCCACATCACCTTCCAGAACCCGTCGGCGGATCCAGACGAGAACACGGCCTTCCTTGCAAAGAGCCTGACCGAAGCGAAGTTCATCAAATCCTATGAACTGCCTCTGGCGTGTTAGAGCGCTTCCGGTTTAAACGGAGCCGTAGAAACGATCTATATTATTGTTTTTACGCATTTCCTGACGGAAAACCGCTACGCACTTTTCCTGGAAATGCTCCGGGTCGCCCGATCTTCAGCTGATGTAGCCGAGGCGAATAGCCTTGGCGATCGCCTGAATACGGTTGACCGAATCGAGCTTGGTCGTGGCGGCGCCGAGATAGGCGTTCACCGTGTGGACGGAGAGCCCCATCCGTTCGGCGATCTCTTCGCTGATATGGCCGTCGCCGGCCATCTGCAGGCAGGCGATCTCACGATCACTCAGCGTCTCCGGCCGCACCATGCGCTTCTCGTCAGCCGCCAGAAGGTCTGTCATGATCGTGCAGCTACGGCCATGCAGATCAACCACCTGCTCGGTCGTCGCTTCGACATAGCTGCCGGCGAAGACCACATATCCATTGCCCTGCGCACCGAGCCGCACGGGAAAGGCAATGCCGGAATAGGGTAGCTTGCGCGCTTTCAGACGGTGGCCGAAGTGCCCGAACT
This sequence comes from Ensifer sp. Root1252, assembly GCF_001425885.1. NCBI lineage: Bacteria > Pseudomonadati > Pseudomonadota > Alphaproteobacteria > Hyphomicrobiales > Rhizobiaceae > Ensifer > Ensifer sp. Root1252. Next base: position 301,073 of record NZ_LMDT01000001.1, read on the forward strand.
CGAACATCTCCGCCGCCTGATGTTCGCCCGAGCCATTCCAAAGCACCGGCAGCAGCGATGTGTCGAGATGGGCCGTCAACTCGTCGCCGTAAAGAGTTATGAGATCATGCGCGTTCGCTTCCGAGGAAACTCCCCAGTTGTCGAGCACGCAGGTCAGCTTGCGCACCGCGCCCATACCCTTGCCGTTGAGCCGCAGGACGGCGAAATGCTTGGCGTTGATCTGACGCTGCATCGCCTGCAATCGTGTGATCAGAGTGGCCGCGCGCGCCGCCCTGCCGCTACGGCTGTGCCGCTGGTCGTCGTCGTTGCGTCCACTGGCGAGGAAATGGGTCATCAGTCTCGCCCCTCAGACCAGGTTGTTGCGGACGGCATAGGCGATCGCCTCGGAGCGGGTTCGCGTGGCTGTCTTTCGCATGACGCTGGTGATGTAGTTGTTGATTGTGTTGCGGGAGATCCCGAGAATGACGGCGATCTCTTCGCTCGTCTTGCCCTCGGCGATCCAGGACAGGCACTCCAGTTCACGGTCGGTCAAGTCGAAGTCGCGATCGTGCCGCACTTCGGCGCGTGTGGTGAAGCTTGCGAGGTATCCAGCAAGCAGGGTCACATCGCGCAGGCTCTCCTGCGACAGGATCACATCCTCGGGAACGAGCAGCATCAACGAGAAGCGCAGCCGTCCGACATTGAAGGTGACCGCGCAATATTCGCGGCTGATGCCCCGTGGCAGGTCGATGTCGTCGGGCAGCGAATAGAACACTGGCTGCAGCACCGAGAGGCATTTTTCAAGCTCGGTCGTCTTGGCATGAAGTCCGATGATGATGCCCGAAAGCCGTCTGACGATGTCGAACGGCCAATCCGAGCAGACGACGAAGTCGAGCCCGTTATCCTGCGATAGATCGTATCGCGCCAGGAGATAATGGCTCGCGCCAACATATTCGGTCAGCGCCGCAAGCCCGCTTCCCAGGTTGGCGCGCCCCGCCATGTCGCCCAGCCGCCGAAACAACTGATCACGCGTAAGCCCACCACCGCGTAGGCGTGTCGACGCTGTCGGCAAAGGCCAGACAGTTATGTCTGCTTGCGAAATGTCCATGATGTCAGCCCCCGTGCCGGATTCACCGCCCTGGAACCTGCGCTTGCACTGTCGCCGCCAACAGCCGGCCCAAGCCGAATATCACCACCAGTCGCAATTCAGGACGCGAATCAATGTTAAAAATGTACATCCGTCCTCAAAAAAAACCATCGTCATCTTCTCGCTATTTACTTCACCACCCTTTCATGAAACGATTCGCCGAGATGCTGCTTCAGCATTGTCCGATCCCGGGCACCACGCAGCACATGTTTTGACATAGCGTTGATATTTAAAAGAGTTTTGCCGTTCGAATTGCCCCTGCTCCGCTGACGCACCGATTTCGCGCAGCGCTGGGCGGCTCGCTGAGCACAAATTCAGCCCAAATCTCGTCATTCACCAGAGTCAGAAGAAGCTTCGAACAGGGGCGAATTTTACTTTCGACTGACGCCTGTTGCGAAAATGCATCAATTATTCACTCGAACAACCGCAGTCTATCAATATATAAAACTCGAATACGTCGAGAATTATTATCGAATAACCCAATTTATATTCCAATTTATCTGTGTATTGACGATGGCAGACGCAGTAAACCGGCCCACCTTCCGCACCCGGGCAGCAACGGCGGAATCTAAAAATTAAGATCTCGTTAAAGTATTACAATCGCGGGCCGCACCCATGACTCGGGCGACGGCACAACGATTCTTACCGTGGATTCAGCGGCCGATACCGGCAACCGCCGAGACTCGCACAATATTTGCACGGGACACGACGGCAAGAGCGCTGCACCCGCAACGCCTGCGAAACGAAAAATCCCGCCGATGCGGCGGGATTTGTCACTATCAGACGATTTCTGTGTGTGATCAGGCGGCTTTCTCGAGAGCCCATTTGCGCAGGATCTTTGCGGCGCGCTCTTCGCTGATCTCGACCATGCGTGCAAGGCGCCTTTCCGGTCCTTCCTTGACGCGACGGTTGAAGGCGCCTGCGTCTTCGCCCATGCTGAGCAGATCGTCGGTGCTGTCGAAGCCGAAGTCGGAGCCGAAGCCGTCCATGAGGGCGCCACCGGCACCTGCTGTCGCAGGGGAGAAATCGGGCAGTTCGAGACCGGCGGATTCGTTGGCGAGCTGGCCGGAGCTTCCGCCAAGGCCGAGCTGCCGAGCCAGCGGCCGCATGCCCATCCAGACCACCAGGAAGGCGACGACGACGAAGGCGAGCGCGTTGATGATGCCGCCAAGATTGCGCGTCAGCGTCTCCATGAGACCCGGACCCGAGATGGCCTGGTCAAGCAACTGCGTCTCGACGAAGTCCATGGCGTTCAACGTCACCACGTCGCCACGGTTCGCATCAATGCCGGCGGCTGACGATACGATCTTCTGCATCTCCTGAAGATAGGCATCGATCTTTGCCTGATCGACCGGCTCACCGACCATGGCGGCAAGGCGGCCGCGATTGACGACCACCGCAATCGACAGGCGCTCGACCGTGTAGCTGTTCTTCACGGTGGCGATCGTCTTGCTGTTGATCTCGTAGTTGGTCTGTTCTTCCTTCTTCTCGGCCTGGTCGTTCGACTGCGGGCCGGCACCGCCGCGCGGAGCGGCCTGCGGGATGTTCTGCTGTACGGTTGCGGCATTGTCCGGCTGCTGCTGGCTGGACTTCTGCTCTTCCTTGGTGACACGGGTGGAGCGTTCGACGCGCGATTCCGGATCGAACATCGTTTCCTGGATCTGCTGCGTGTCGGTGTTCAGACGAGCCGTAACGCTGGTGCGGAAGTTGTCCATGCCGAGGAATGGGGCGAGCGCGTTGTCGATCTTCTTCTCAAGCTCGGTCTGGACATTCTGCACCACGCCCAGCGACTGGTTGAGGGCGCTGTTGGCCGGATCGTCGCCAGAGGCGAGAAGCTGGCCGGTCGAATCGAGGATGGTCACGTCATCGAAGTCGAGCCCCGGTACGGACGAGGCGACGAGATGGCGGATGGAGGCTGCGGCATTGCGGCCGACCGTGGCGCTGGCGCGGATCATCACCGAGGCGGTCGGGTTCTGGTCTGCCTTACGGAAGCTGCCACGCTCAGGCATCACGATGTGGACGCGGGCGGCGGCGATACCGGAGATCTGCTGGATGGTGCGGCCGATTTCGCCTTCAAGCGCGCGAACCCGGGTGACTTCCTGCATGAAGGAGGTCAGACCGAGCGAGCCGACATTGTCGAAGAGTTCGTAGCCGGCATTGGCGCTGCTCGGCAGGCCGCGCTCGGCCAGGAGCAGACGGGACTTGCCGGTCATGCCGACGGGAACCTGGATGCTGCCGCCATCCGCACCGACGTTGAAGTCGATGTTGGCTTCTGCAAGCGCAATGCTGATTTGAGTGACGTCGCTTCGCTCAAGCCCGACATAGAGCGTCTCGAACGATGGCCTGTTGACGTAGATACCGGCCCCCAGGACCATGCCGACAGCGACAATGCCGGCGGCCGCCAGCGCTATCAGCTTGCCTTGCCCCAGACTGGCGAGGTTCTTCGTGAACATCGAAAATTGATTCAACAGACTCATTCTGTTTCCGCACCCAGTATCGCAGGACATTCGAGCCGGTCATCCGACGAGCGCCCTGCGCAGTTCCAACATTTTGGGTTTGGTGGGTGTCGCGTGCCCCGCAACGACTTCCAACACACACGAATCCATCAGCCCCGATCGGGACCGTAGGAAACGAAACTTGCGCGAACTTGGCTTTCGCCGCCAGTCTCGGGGAAATCGGGGGATATAGCTGTAGAGAAATCTGGCTGCACCGACGGACGATGCAGCCCAAAGGCCAGAGCGCTTCCATCTTAAAAGAGCGCGTCCATCTTAAACGGGGCGCGGAAACGCTCTCTTTGTTTTTACGCGTTCCCTGACGGAAAACCGCTCCGCACTTTTCCTGGGAAGGCTTTAGAACGCCTCAAAGTCGCCCGCCGCCTTGGTCAGCGGCTGCGAATGGCCGTGACGCAACATGCCGTTGCCCAGCGCCTTCTTCATGTCGGCGAGCTTGACCAGGCTAACAGCCGTGGTCACGTCGACGAGGCAGGTATCGGGGATCACGGCGGTGATCGTGTCGATGAACTCGGCCAGGCCGCGGGTCTTCTGCACGGCCAGATCGATGCCCTGCAGCACCATCATCTCGTCGCGATTGTCGAGTGCCGAGGCGCCCCGACCGCCGAGCAGCTGAGGCTCGATCCGTTCGATGAGATAGGCGACGTCGTGAAGTTCGGTGACGACGCGCATCAACACTTCGGGCAGCGATTCTTCCACGTGCGGCATGTGGCCCTGGTAGTCAGTCTGCATTGTCGGTTCTCACGTGGTTTTTCTGACGATAGTGCAGGCGTGTGGTTCGCCTGCGGAGCATGCCCCGCAGGATCAGAAGAATTCGATGGAGCTTTCGACCGGACGTGGCGCGATCACCGGGCGCTCTTCCAGCTGGACCGTGCGCTGGGTTTCCACCCCTGTCAGTGCGTACTGACGGGCGCGTCCCGACGACGGCCAGTATTCGAGCTTGCGGCCGTGTTCACCGCCGGTGCTCTCGCCGACGATGCGGATGCCTTCGTCAAGCAGGAACTGCCGGGCAAAGGCGGCATTCTGCTCACCGACATTCGAAAACCGGGCGATGGTCTTGGCGCCGCCGAAGATCTTGGCCTCGAGCCGATCACGCCGGGCGCCCTGCTTCAACAGACCGTTGATCAGCAGTTCCATGAGATGGACCCCATAGCGGGTCGCATCGCCGCCGGAAGCGGGCGACGACGCCGATCCCGGCAGCAGGAAATGATTCATGCCGCCGACTCCGACCACGGGATCGCGCATGCACGCGGCCACGCAGGAACCGAGAATGGTCGACAACACCACATTGGGATCGTTGAAGACCTTGTACTCGCCCTGAATGACATGCACGCGCTTGCCGACGGCTTCCATGTTCATTTCAATGCCCCAAATACGGCTTCGATCGCGGCCTTCATCTTTTCGATCGTGAACGGCTTGGCCAGCACGTTGTTGGCTCCGAGCGCTGCCGCCTTCTGGACCAGCGCGCGGTCGCCCTGCGCCGTCAGAATGATGAAGGCCGCCTTCTTGGTAGCCGGGTTCGACCGCACTGCCTGGAGCAGGCCAAGGCCATCCATCTTCGGCATGTTGAAGTCGGAGATGACAAGGTGATGCGGGTTCTGGGCCATGATCTTCATGCCCTGTTCCCCATCACCGGCGGCGGTGATCTGCTTGAAGCCCAGCTGCTGCAGGGCGTCGCCCAAAAGCAGGCGGCTCGTGACCTGATCGTCGACGATCAGAACTTTTATTTTTTCGGCGATGGACATTATTCGCTTCCTTCCTTCCGGAACGCCGCGGTCTTCAGTATCTCCTCCCCGATGGAACCGAGGGGGAGCTGCGTTTCGACGGCGCCCAATTCATAGGCAACTCTCGGCATACCGTAGACGACACACGTCTTTTCGTTTTGTCCGAAGGTCTTTGCCCCGGCATGCCGCATTTTCAGGAGACCGGATGCGCCGTCACGGCCCATGCCAGTCAGAATGACGCCGATCGCATTGCGACCGGCAAGTTCGGCGACCGAATCGAACAGCACGTCGACCGAAGGACGGTGGCCGTTGACCGGATCCCGATCGACCAGACGGCAGCAAGGCGCCGTCGGATTGGAGACCTGCAGGTGGCGCTCGCCGCCCGGGGCCAGATAGACCTTGCCGATTTCGAGGCGTGCGCCATCGGTTGCTTCCTGCACCGTCGGTGCGCACAGGCGATTGAGCCGCTCGGCAAAGCTCTTGGTGAAGGTGTGCGGCATATGCTGTGTGATCACAGTCGGCGGGCAGTTCGGCGGGAACTTCTGCAACACGGTGATCAGGGCCTCGACGCCGCCGGTGGAAGCGCCGATGGCGATGATCTTGCGCCCTGCCCGATATTCCGAGGCACCGTTGACATTGGCCGCCGTCGGCGCTGCCGCCTTGTTGCCGGTGATGATGAACTTTCGCTGCGAGCGGGCTGCGGCCTTCACCTTGTCGATCAGATCGCCGAAGGGGTTCGGATCGCCCGGAAGGGGTTTTCCGACGCAATCGAACGCACCGATTTCAAGTGCTGCAATCGTCGCCTCGGCACCCTTGTGTGTCAGCGTCGAGACCATGATGACCGGCATCGGGCGCAGGCGCATGATCTTGTCGAGGAATTCCAGGCCGTTCATGTTCGGCATCTCGATGTCGAGCGTGACGACATCGGGATCGAGCTGCTTGATCGCCTGGCGCGCTTCCATCGCATCGGCCGCCTGGCCGACGACGGTCACGCCGGGATCGGAATTGAGAACTGCGGTGATCAGGCCACGCATGGTGGCGGAGTCGTCGACGACGAGAACGCGAGCGGGTGCGGTCATACCCGTCCTCCATGAAACTTGCCGGTATGGCGGTAGGTGGTGATGCCGATATTGTCGAACTGCGACTTGGCGTCGCCCGACACGCGCTCGGAATGACCGATGTAGAGATGTCCATTGGTGCCGAGCATTCCGGCAAAACGCGACCAGATCTTCATCTGCGTCGGCTCGTCGAAATAGATCACCACGTTGCGGCAGAAGATGACATCGAACGGCCCCTTGAACGGCCATTGGGCCATCAGGTTGAGCTCGTTGAAGGTGATGAGCCGCTTGACGCGATCGTCGATCTGCCACTTGAAGCGGCCGCCGGCATTGACCTCGTCGAACCATTGCTTGCGCATGGCCGGATTGACCGTTTCGAGCGCGGTGGCATCATAGGCGCCGGCCCGTGCCAGCGTCAGGATCTTCGGGTCGATATCGGTCGCGAGAATGCGGAAGTCGTAATCGGCCGCGTTCGGCAGCAGCGACAGCACCGTCAGCGCGATCGAATAGGGCTCCTGCCCGTCCGAGCACGCCGCAGACCAGATACGCACGCGACCGCCGGCCTTGGCGCGGGCAATCAGCTCCGGCAGAACCTCCGTCTTCAGATGCTCGAAGTGATGATTCTCGCGAAAGAAGCGGGTGAAGTTCGTCGTCAGATGCGAGAGCATGTCGCGGCGGGCGGCAGCGCCTGCCGGCGAGGAGACCAGCTGGCAGTACTCGCGGAAGCCCTTGAGACCGAGGTTGCGGATGTGCTTCGACAGGCGGGAATAGACCAGCGATGCCTTGGTCTCGTTGAGATAGATGCCGGCATCGGCATAGATCATCGCTGCGATTTCACTGAGATCGCGGCGCGTCAGCGGATACTCACCGCTTGCCAAACATTCATCGGGCGACTGCTTCTGCTCCAGAATGGCCTGGTTTCTCATGCTGCTTCCCTTTCTTCCTGCGGGAAGACAGATTCGAGTTCTATCAGGCAGATCAGCCGGCCTTCGATCGCGAGCACGCCGCGGGCGAAGCTCCTTTCGAATTCGGACGAGATGACATCAGGTGTCGGCTGGATCTTGTCATCGGTAATCGTCAGTATGTCGGAGACGGCATCGACCAGCAGGCCGACGACCTGGTTCTTCACCTGGGCGACGATGATGACATGGCGGACGGTCGGCTCGGCCGGCTTCATGCCGAGGCGTGCCGACAGATCGATGATCGGCAGCACCGCGCCGCGCAGATTGATGATGCCGAGCATATAGGCCGGCGCATGCGGCATTGCAGTCGCCGGTGTCCATCCGCGGATTTCGCGCACGGACATCACGTTCACGCAGAACTCCTGATCGCCGACGCGGAAAGCAATCAGCTCTCGTCCGTCCGTGGTCAGATTCCTTGCGGCATAGGTCATCGCATTCATCCAGCAGCAGCGAGAGACATTTCAGCCTTCAGCGAATGGCCACGCGAGGCGGCCACGATCGTGTCGACATCGAGGATGAGCGCCACCCGACCGTCGCCAAGAATGGTCGCCGCAGCGATGCCCGGCACGTGGGTGTAGTTGGCCTCAAGGCTCTTGATGACGACCTGGCGCTGGCCCTGGATGGCGTCGACCATCAGTGCGCGCTGGCCGCCACCTTCGGATTCCACCAGAAGTGCGACGCCTTCGACCGGGTTTGCCTGGCTGGCGCGGAAGTTGAGGATGCGACCGACGTCGACCAGCGGGCAGAAGGAGTTGCGGATCGATATCAGCCGCTGGTTGGAGCCGAACGAATGGATTGCGGCGGCTTCCGGCTGCAAGGTCTCGACGATCGCCGTCAGCGGCACCACCAGCGTCTGGTTGGCGACCGTGACCACCATGCCGTCAAGCACGGCGAGCGTCAGCGGCAGGCTCATGGTGAAGACCGAGCCGTGGCCGGGCTTCGAGGAGATGTTGATGCGGCCGCCGAGCGCCTGGATCGAGCGCTTGACCACGTCCATGCCGACGCCGCGGCCGGAGATGTCGGAGATCTTGTCGGCGGTGGAGAAGCCGGCGTGGAAGATCAGGTTGTCGATCTCCTCGTCGGAGAGATTGGCATCGGCGGCGATCAGATCGTTGTCGATCGCCTTCTGGCGCACCTTCTCGCGGTTGATGCCGGCGCCGTCGTCGGCAAGCTCGATGACGATGCGGCCCGACCGGTGCTTGGCCGTCAGGCGCACGGTGCCTTCGGCGCTCTTGCCGGCGGCGAGACGCTTCTCCGGCGTTTCGAGGCCGTGATCGACGGCGTTGCGGATCATGTGCGTCAGCGGTTCGGCCAGCTTGTCGATGACCGTCTTGTCGACTTCGGTGTTTTCGCCTTCGGTGATGAGACGGACAGACTTGCCGGTCATGTCGGCGATTTCGCGAACGATGCGCGACATGCGCTGGAACACCGGCTTTACCGGCTGCGCGCGGATCGCCATCACCGAGTCCTGGATCTCGCGGGTGAGCTGCTGCAGCTCCTCGAGGCCCATGTTGATCGACGAGGTGCCGTTGGCGTCGTTTTCGACCACGCTCTGCGACAGCATCGCCTGGTTGATCACCAGTTCGCCGACGAGGTTGATCAGGCGGTCGACGCGATCGAGATCGACGCGGATGGTCGGTGTCGCGGCGGATGCGGCTGCCTGCTGCGCGGCTGCGGATTGCGCCGCGGCACTGGCGGCGGCACCGGCCGACTTTTCAACAGGCGCACGGGCGGTCGACTGGGCCATCTGCAGCACGTTGCTGGCCGTGCCGGCGGCAGAGACGGCCGCATCGCGGATCGCCTGCCGGGCTGCCAGCTGCTCTTCTTCCTCGATCACGCCGACCGAAACAGCCGGCTCGTCGTCGAGGATCGAGAGGTCGAACGGCACCGGCTGCATCGGCAGCTCTTCGCTCGGAGCGGCTGTGTCATCGGAGACCAGCAAAATCTCGAGGTCGCAATCCCACTCGGCGAATTCGAACACGGTGCGGATCGCGTCCTCGCCCTTGTCCGTCTTCAACGAGATCTTCCAGGAGAAGTAGGCGGATTCCGGATTTAGGCGATCGAGCGCCGGAAGCGCGTCCATGTCGCAATGGATGCTCATCTCGCCAAGGCGGGAAAGGTCGCGCAGAAGCAGCGTTGCCTCGTTGCCCTTGGCGTAGAGATCGGATCTCGGCTTGAAGACGATCTCGTAGGTCGGCATCTCCATCAGCGCCGGCTCGTCTGCCTCGAAATCGTCGAAGGAGAACGCGACGGGCTGGAAGCCTTCGTCGTTGGCGACGGGTGCCGTTACAACCGGGGCGGCCTTGGTGACCGGCTCGGCAGCGGCCGACGCCTGCGGTACCTCGCCGTTGGCAAGCGCCTCGAGTTCCTTGATCAACTGGCGGCTGCGCGCCTCGTCGACGCTACCGCCATCGCGGGCAGCGTTCGTCAGGTCGGCGAGCACGTCGGCCGACTTCAGCATCACCTTCAGAACCTCAGGACCGGGGTCGAGCCTGTTGGAACGAACGCAATCAAGTGTCGTCTCGAACACGTGGGCGAAGGAGACGAGGTCGTCGAGCCCGAAAGCGCCGGCGCCACCCTTGATCGAGTGCACCGCGCGAAACACCGCATTGACCGTTTCCGGATCGCGGTCGCCGTCATTGAGCTTCAGCAGACCCGATTCCAGTTCGGCGAGTTGTTCCTCGCATTCCTGGAAGAAGATCTCTTTGATTTCGTTCATATCCATTGGAGGCTATCCTCGGACTTCAGGCCGTTACGCGCTCGATTGCATCAATCAGTTTGGTCGGGTCGAACGGCTTGACGATCCAGCCGGTAGCTCCGGCCTGACGGGCGCGGTTCTTCTTTTCGGCGTCGCTTTCCGTGGTCAGGACCAGGATCGGGATAGCGCGGTAACGGTCGTTCTTGCGCACGCCTTCAATGAAGCCGAAGCCGTCGAGACGCGGCATGTTGATGTCGGTGACGATGACATCCGGATTGGCTTCTTCGAGAACCTCGAGGCCCTCGACGCCGTCCTCTGCCTGGATCGTTTCGAAACCGGCATTGTTCAGCGTGACCAGAAGCATGTTTCGGATCGTCCGGGAGTCGTCGACTGTCAGAACTCGCTTTTTCATTCTTCAAATCTCCTTTGCCATCAGGTGATCGATATCGACCCCGATGAGCTGTGTCGTTTTCTCGAAAGCGTCCGACACCTTGCTGAAGGTGAAAGACAAATGATCCTCTTCCCAAGTCTTGGCGCCGGCCATCAGCACCTGGACGCAGAGCGTTCCAACCCGCTCGACCGCCGAGGCGTCGATCGTGAGATCGCTGCCCTTCAGGCCCAAAAGCTTCTCATGCAGCGCTGTCGCTTCGTTCAGGTCCAACACCGGAGCGAGGCTGAGCGTCTTCTGAGCGGTCTTTTTGCTGGCCATTCCTGTTTTCCTCGACTGCTAACTCTTGAGTGCCCTTGAGATCAGCGTTGCCAACCGGCGAACTGACGTTGCGGACCGTCGTCGAACAATGGCGCCGCCATTTCATCGTCGGCCATCGCCGCAGGAGCCACGAGGCCGCGTCCCTGGCTGGCGGCCGGTGTTGGTGAGGCCGCGTGGCGGCGTTCAACGCGGAACCTGCGGATCGTCTCGCCGAGCTCGACGATGACATTGTGCAGGTCGTCGGAAGACCGGACCGTCTCGCCCGCCATCGCGGCACTTGCCTGCACGGCCTGCGAAATCGCACCGATGTCAGAGGCAACGCCCTTGAGATCGCCGACCTGTTGTTCCGCCTCACGGGCGATACCGGAGACGGCGGCATTGATCGATGTGACCTGCTGGACGATGCTGCTGATCGCATCCTGAGTGCGACCGACGATCTCGACGCCGGTCTCGACCTGCGCCTTGGTGCCCATCACCAGCTGCTTGATTTCACGTGCCGCTTCGCCGGAGCGCTGCGCCAGCGCGCGCACTTCCTGGGCGACGACGGCAAAGCCGCGGCCGCTGTCGCCCGCCCTTGCAGCCTCGATGCCGGCATTCAGCGCCAACAGGTTGGTCTGGAAGGCGATCTCGTCGATGACGCCGATGATCTGGCCGATCTTTTCGGCCGACGCTTCGATGTCGGCCATGGCGGAGATTGCCTGGCCGGCAATCTCGCCGCTGCGCTCGACAGCAACCCTTGTCTCGGTGGCTTTGATCTCGGTGGCGCTGATGCGGCTCGAGCCCGTCGCCATGCGTTCGGTCATGTCGGCAAGCGCTGCGAGCTGACCCGAGAGGGCATCGGCTTCAGCCGCCGCCTTGTCGGAAAAACCGGCCGCTCCGTCGCGCAGACGGCCAATGAAAGTCTCCGCCGCCTGACCGCGCTGATCGGCGGACTGCAGGCTCTGCTGGATCGTGTCGAGTGCCGCGTTCAAGCTGGCGACGATCGGCTGGTAGGCATCCGGCGCGCTCTCGGACAGGCGCACGCCCAGGTCGCCGTCGTTCAAGCCTTTGGCGAAGTCGCCGAATAGGGTCGTTACCGCCTGCTCGTCGGCACTGTGCTGGTCGGCGAGCTGGCGCTGATGCTGCTGGCGAAGGGCGTTGAAGCGGAGCGAGACGCCGATCTCGGTGTCGACGAAAACGGTACGGACTAGTGCCGCAACCAGATCGCACAGTTCCTTGCGACGTCCCCTGCCCATCGGCAGGAAGGACTTCGGCCAGGCCTCTTCGATGAGGCCGACCAACAAGTGTTCCAGCACGACGGCGTGGCTTGCCATCTGCCAGCGCGGATCGAGGCCCATGCGGTTCGATGTGTCGGCAAGCACCTTGACGCGCTCGGCATAGAGGCCGTCAAAGCGGGCATCGGTCAGCACGTTCCAGTGCGAAGACTGGATGTCCTGCAGGCGATCGAGCTGCCGGTCGTTGTCGAAATGGCGGGCTGCGTCGGGATAGCTCTGCAGGCGCTGGAAGAGATCGCGAAGGGCTGCGTCGATGCGAGGGGAAAGTTTCTGCCTGGTGTCGCGGACGCGGGAACAACTCTCGTCGTCGAGCCCGGCAAAGCGCAAGCGCTCCAGCAGACTGCCTGCCTGGCCCTTCCTTGCCTGTTCTGACGATGCTTCCTGCCTCAACGCTAAATCCCCGGCTTTGCATGCTTGGAATTTGCCTGGGGAGTATCCGGACGGTCCACGGTCCACCGGACGTGCACGCCACATCAATGAGATCAGCCCCCGCCGCTTGGGCGTCTGCTATCGTCCATCCCGCAAGTAAATTCGGTGAAGAATCGATACCGGACCGGAACCGGTACGGCGGGGCGGCATCATGCCTTGAGGAGACTGTGAATTTTCCCATTCCGACGTGTGGGACAATGTTTATGGTTAATTCCTTGCTTGAAGGTTAACGGTCGATGGCCTGTAACCGGAATCACTAAAATTCGCCGGGTGTTTCCTGGCGCTGTTTTTGCGGCGCAGCAATGCCGCACTATTGACCCCGAATTTCAACAGGTTTTCACTCACAAGAGTTTAGAATTGTACTTCTACTTGCGCTCGCGTATCGAAGCGAACGTGAAGTGGGCGCAGATCGCGCGGAAGAAACCTTTGCAGCAAGCAAAGCGACATCATGACGATGCGCTGACGGGAAACGAACAATGATTGTTCTTGGAATTGGCGCCGCTCTCACAGCAATCCTGACAATGATGGCCGTATCCATCGTGCTCAATCTCGAGCATAACCGCTCGACGAACCGCAGCTCGGTTTTCTAAGCGAAAAAACGAACGCCATCGTCGTCAACCGCGCACTTCATGCGGCACCGTTACTCTCCTATATTTCACCGTTACTGGTTGCCATTGGCCTGTTGCACATGGCTTTTCGTTAGCGACCGCCAGTTTTCTGCATAGTGCACAAAGCTCTCAGGCACGGGGCCGGCGAAGGCCTGCACGCCGGTCCGCACGTGGCGGCCGTCGACAAGACTTGCAGCCCCGAGGCTGGTGCCGGTCACGTTGTGGCTGTCGGCAAGGACCGGGCGCCCCGTTGCCGCCTGAAGCATGCGCAAATAGGCGGCGTTTGCAGCGAACGGTCCCTCGACCACGATATCCCCTCGCGCCCCGATGAGATCGAGGCATGTCGCCGTCATCAATGCCAGATGGAAAGAAACGGCGGCGACCCTGCCGGCCGGCGTCAGCTTCTCCTCGTCCACCGTCCAGCGCGCCTTGGCGGATGGGAAAGGTCCGGAGCCTTCGGGAAGCGAAGGCAACAGCATGTGCCCTGCCGCAATGACGGCCTCCTCGTCTTCAAACGCGGTGGGCGTCGTGCCGTCGCCGAGCAGCAGCGAGAAGGCACGACCGCCCATGAAACGCGCCGAGGGAACCGGGTCGCCGAGAGCGTTGACGTTGATCAGTGTGTCGCGATGTTCATCGAGCGTCACTTTGGCGGCGCCAACCGCCAGCATCACGACCCAGGTGCCGGTCGACACCACGGAAAACGGCGTCGTTCGGGTCAGCAGATGCGGCAGCAACGACGCGTTGGAATCGTGGATGCCGCAGTAGATAGGCGTACCCGCGGGAATGCCGGTGGCGAGGCAAAGCTCGGGCAGCAGCTTGCCGACGATATCGTCTGCCTTGCGGACGGGCGCAAACAGGTGCCGCCAGCCCTGGCCTTCCACCAGCGTCGAGAAGGCGCCTTCCGTCGGGTTCCAGAGGTCGGTGTGGCAACCGAGCGAGGTCAGTTCGTTGACGCGCACGCCGGTCAGCCGGAAGGTCCAGTATTGCGCATAGGTCAGGATCGTTGCAATCCTGGCGAAGGCGTCGGGAAAGGTCTGCTGCTGCCAGAACAGCTGCGCGCCGACATTCAGGCCCATAGGCAGGCGCGCGGAGCCGGTTTCGGCAAAAGGCGGACGAACGGCCTCATAGGCTTCCGACAGGGTATCCGGCCCGCCGAATTCATAGTCCAGCACCGGCAAGGCAAGGTCGCCGGCCTCGTCGAGGACAACCGCGGTTGCGCCGTGGGTGGTGATCGAGATCGCTTGCAAGGGATGCTCGGCCTGGAGCGCCGTCAGGCTATCGAGCACGAAGGCCCAGAGACGCTCGACATCGAAATGCGGATAGGGCTCGCCCGCGACGACACGGTTTGCGGTCTTGCGCACGGCAACCTCTTCGAAGCGATCGAGATCAACCGCTGCGACCTTGGCATTGGTCTTGCCGATGTCAATGACGCCCACGATCCGCATCGGGTCAGCTCATGTGAAAAACGGTTTTGAGCGGTACGGCGACCGGATCGTTATCCTCGCGGGTTTCCATGATGTCGGCCATATGAGCCCACCACTTCCGCATCACCGGATGGGAGGGCAGATCGGCCATGCCGTGGTCGTCCGCTCGCCAGAGGACGCCGAAGAGCAGATCGTTCTCCTCGTCGAGATGGATGGAGTAGTCCGAAATACCGGCCTCCTTCAACAGGGTCACCAGCTCCGGCCAGATGGCATCGTGACGTGCGGTATATTCGGCGGCCATTCCCGGATTGAGCCGCATACGGAAGGCGTATTTTTCCATGGAAACCTCAGTGGGCAAGACGGCGGCGGGCGCGTCGCCACAGGATGGGCAGGGCGATCACCGAGATCAACAGCAAACCGATGAAGATCGACATGACGATGCCCGGCACGTTCAGGAGCCCGAAGCCGAAGGTGACCATGCCCATGATCAGGGCCGCAAGCACGACCCCCGGTATGGTACCGGAGCCACCGAGAATGCTGACGCCGCCAAGCACCACCATGGTCACGACTTCCAGCTCCCAACCAAGCGCGATCGACGGTCGGGTGGAGCCGAGGCGCGAGGTCAGGCAGATCGAGGCAAGCCCCGCCATCAGGCCGGTGAGCAGAAACAGCGTGAACTTCACGCGGCCGACGCGGATACCGGAGAACAGCGCGGCCGTCTGGTTGTTGCCGATCGCGTAGACGGCGCGGCCGAAATTGGTCTTGTGCAGCACGACGCCATAGATCACGGCCAGGACGACAAAGAGCGTGAACTCGAACGAGAACACCCACCAGACATAGCCCTGCCCGAACCAGGAGAAGCTTCCGGGATAGCCGGTGAAGGCCTGATCGCCAAGGATGATGAAGGAGAGGCCACGAAACAGGCTCATCGTACCGATAGTGACGACAATCGACGGCAGGCCGAGACCGGTGATCAGCAGGCCGTTGACGACGCCGCAGGCGAGCCCGACCGAAAGTCCGACAACCACCAGCGCCGGCGTGTCGAAGCCGAGCTGGACGGCATAACCCATCGCCGTCGAGGCGAGCGCGATGATCGAGGCGACCGAGAGATCGATCTCGCCTGAAATGATCACCAGCGCCATGGCGAAGGCGATCATCGCCTTTTCGGTGAAGTTGAAGGTGGCGTCGGACAGGTTCCACGGGTCGAGGAAATAGGGTGAGGCCAGCGAATTGCCGATGAAGATGAGGCAGGCGACGACGAACAGCAGGCTTTCCCAACTCTTCAGCAGGCGCGCGCCGCGCCCTTCGAGGCGATCGGGAATGTTGCGGGGGGAGAGATGCGTTTCTGCCATCAGACAGCCTCCGCCTTTTTGAGGATGACGCGTCCCTTGCGCCGTTCGGCACGCGCATTGACGGCAACGGCCGTTATGATGACCATGCCGGAAATCGCCATCTGGGCAAAGGGCGAGATGTTGATGACCGGCAGAGCGTTCTTGATCACACCGAGGAACAGCGCGCCGAGCACCGCTCCCGGCACCGAACCGATGCCACCGGCGATCGAGATGCCGCCGATGACGCAGGCGGCGATGATGTCGAGTTCGAAGCCGGCGGCAATATCGACATAGGCAACGGCATAGCGCGACACCCAGAGATAGCCGGACAGCCCGGCAAGCGTCCCCGAGAGGCAATAGGCAAAGAAGCGCGTCCGGCCGACGTCGATGCCGGTATAGACAGCCGCATGCGGATTGCCGCCGACGGCGAAGAAGGCCCGCCCGAGCGGCGTGCGGCTTATCACCAGGAAGATCGCCGCGACCGTGACGACCGAGAGCCAGGACAGCACGGGAATGCCGGCAAGATCAGTGCGCGGAAAGCTCTTGAAGGCATCGCTCATCTGGTGGGCATTGATCCACTTGCCGTTGGTCAAGAGGAAGATCAGGCCGCGATAGATCGTCAGCGTGCCGAGAGTGACAACGATCGGCGGGATGTCGAGTTTCCAGACCAGCGCCCCATTGATCATCCCGAGCACCGCGCCGAGCGCTATGGCCGACAGGAGGATGACGGGGATCGGCAGGCCGGGGAACGCGGCGTTCAGCATTGCCGCGACCATGCCGGAAAGCGCCAGGTTTGCCGCCATGGACAGATCGATGCAGCGCGTCAGGATCACGGCCATCTGGCCGAGCGCCAGGATGATGAGGATCGAGGTGTCGTTGTAGACGCGTGCCAGATTGGTCGGCGCAATGAAGGGCGGGAAGCGCCAGGCGATCAGGACGACCAGCACCAGGATCGCGCCGACAAGCAGCAGTTCACGGTTTTTCAGGAGCTTGGCCATCATGCGGCCTCCGCAATGCCGGCGGCGGCACGCACCAGCTTTTCCGCCGTCAATTCTTCCCGCTCGAAGCGGCCGACAATGCGGCCCTCGCGCATGACGATGACGCGATCCGACATGCCCATGATTTCGGGGATTTCCGATGAGACCATGATGACGCTGAGGCCCTGTGCGGCAAGCTCACTCATGAAGGCGTGCACCGCGGCCTTGGAGCCGATGTCGATGCCCTTGGTCGGTTCATCAAGAATGATCACCTTCGGCTTGGTCGCCAGCCATTTGGCGATGACCACCTTCTGCTGGTTGCCGCCCGAAAGCGTGCCGACGTCCTGATCGAGGGAGGCGGCCCGCAGATCGAGCCTAGACGTATATTCCCGCGCAAGCGCGAACTCGTTGGCAAGTTTGAGGAAGCCGGAGCGCGAGGTGCGCGACAGCGACGGCAGCGTCACGTTCTGGAAGATCGGCAAGCCGATGATCGCGCCCTGACGCCCACGCTCCTCTGGCACATAGACGATACCGCTCCTGATCGCCTCGGACGGATTGCGGATCACCAGGATTTCGCCATCCAGCCTGATGGCACCTGCCGACGGGCGGGTGATGCCGATCAGCGACTGCATGAATTCGGAGCGGCCCGCGCCGATCAGCCCATAGAAGCCAAGAATTTCGCCACGTCTCAGTTCAAAGTTAATGTCCTCGAACTCGGTCGGGTGACGGTAGCCGGAGACTGTCAGAACGGGGTCGCCGATGGCTACGTCCTTCTTCGGATAGACGGAGCCGACGGCGCGGCCGACCATCATGCGCACGAGATCGTCCTGACTGACATCGGCGATCAGCCCCTCGCCGACCATCGTTCCGTCGCGAAACACGGTGTAGCGATCGGCGATGCGGAAGATCTCATCGAATTTGTGGCTAATGAAGAGGATCGCCTTGCCGTCGGCCTTCAGCCGTTCGACGAGCGCGTAGAGTTCGTGAATTTCCTTGTGCGACAGCGCCGCCGTCGGTTCGTCCATGATCACGACGCGGGCATCGACCGACAGAGCCCGGGCGATCGCCACCAGATGTTTCTTGGCAATGCCGAGATCGCGCAGCCGGATCGTCGGATCGAAATCAGCGCCGGCGCGATGCAAGAGCGCACGTGCATCCGCATTGAGCTTATTCCAGTCGATCAGGCCGAAACGGTTGCGCGGGGCATGGCCGAGGAAGATGTTTTCAGCGACGGACAGTTCGTCGAACAGAACCGTTTCCTGATGGATGGCGGTTACGCCTGCCCTTGCAGCAGAAAGCGCGGTCGGGAAGGCGGTTTCCGCATCCGCAACGCGGATGCTGCCTCCATCAGGCTGATAGATGCCCGTCAATATCTTGACGAGGGTCGACTTGCCCGCACCGTTCTCACCGACGAGTGCCGTCACGGAGCCCGGATAGAGCGACAGCGAAACGTCGGACAATGCCTTGACGCCGGGAAAGGACTTGGAGATGCCTTCAAGCGCAATGGCGGGCTTCATCCGCGATGTGATCGTATCCTGCAACACATTCCATCCGCCTGATTTGTGGGCCTGACATCCAAGGCGCCACGTCTGCAAAATTGCCCCTCACCCTAACCCTCTCCTCGCTCGCGGGGAGAGGGGACCCGTTGGCGTGTCGCCGCTTACGCCGACGCCCATTAGGAGCGGAGCATCGCCGCATGTTTCCCTTCTCCCCGTCAAACGGGGAGAAGGTGGCCGGCAGGCCGGGTGAGAGGTAACCGCCCCTCGCCGATCAGAAGATCTTTGCGAACTCTTCGACGTTCGAGGCGTCGTAGACGAACGGGTCGGCCATGGCGCCTTCGTTGTTGTCGTCGAGCTTCACAGCGCCCATGCGGCCCATCTTCAATTCCGCGCCGGGCTTGGCTTCGGCACCGTTGACGAGATCATAGGCGATCATCGTTGCGGAATAGCCGAGATCGATCGGGTTCCAGATCGCGAAGGACTTGGATGCGCCCGACTTCACGTGACCGGCCATCTCCGAGGGAAGGCCGAGGCCCGTGACATTGATCTGGCCGATCTTGCCGGCATCGGTGACGGCCTGTGCCGCAGCAACGATACCGACCGAGGTCGGCGCGATGATCGCCTTCAGGTTGGGATAGGACTGAATGAGCCCTTGCGTTTCGCGGTAAGACTTGTCGGCAAGGTCATCGCCGTAGACGGTCGCGACGACATTGATGCCCTTGTAGTTGCCCTGAACCTTCTTCATTTCCTCGATCCAGGTGTTCTGGTTCGTGGCTGTCGCCGAAGCCGAGAGCACGGCGACATCGCCGCCATCCGGCAGGTTGTCGGCGGCGAGCTTGATGATCATGTTGCCGATCAATGGATTTGACGACGGGTTGAGGTGCATCTGGCGGCCGTCCTTGGCGACCCCGGAATCCCAGGAGATCACCTTG
Source organism: Ensifer sp. Root1252 (assembly GCF_001425885.1). Classification (NCBI taxonomy): domain Bacteria; kingdom Pseudomonadati; phylum Pseudomonadota; class Alphaproteobacteria; order Hyphomicrobiales; family Rhizobiaceae; genus Ensifer; species Ensifer sp. Root1252. The sequence continues at coordinate 320,334 of NZ_LMDT01000001.1, forward strand.
ATGCCACGATCCATCGCCTTCTTCAGCGCCGGAACGAGAGCATCGGTGTCGTTGGCGGAAACAGCGATGGCATCGACCTTCTGGGCGATCAGCGAGTTGATCACCTCGATCTGGCCTTCAGCGGTCGTCGTCGTTGGACCGGTGTAGATCACCTCGACGTCGCCCAGTTCCTTTGCGGCTTCCTGCGCGCCCTTGTTGGCAGCCTCGAAGAAGCCGATGCCGAGCGCCTTGACGACCAGGGCGATCTTCTTGTTTTCCGCATGTGCGGCATTGGCCATCAGCGCCAACGACACGGCGGCCGTGACCATCAATGATTTCAGGATCTTCATTTCCACTCCTCCCATGGACCGGAACGCGATCGGGATGACCGCATCGTCCGGTACTAACCTTCTCGAATTCGCAACCGGCCCGGTCTTTTCCGACCGGTGCCGATCCTTCCCCTCCCCTCGGCCGTCTCAAGCGGTCGAGGATGCATTCTCCGCGTCAGCGCCGGACCTGGCGTTGGCGATCACCAATCGCACGCCGGCATTTTCGAGCATCGCAGCATGCCTGTCCTCGATGCCCGAATCCGTGATCACAGTGGCGATCCGCTTCAATCCGCACAGGATGAGGCTGGAGCGCTTGTGAAATTTCGACGAGTCGACGAGCACGACGAGCTCGTCGGCCTGATCGATCAGTTTCTGCTCGGCCTGGATCAGCAGCGGATCCGCCTCCATCAGACCGAGCGGACCAAGCCCCTGGGCGCCCATGAACATGCGGCGCGCATAGAAATTGCGCGTCACGTCATTGTCGAACGGACTGAGGATGATGTTCTGCTCGCGGTAGATCGTGCCGCCCGACAGCATCACCGTGTTTTTCGAGTGCTTGAGCAGATGCTCGGCGATCGGAAACGAGTTGGTGAAGACCTGCATCCGGCGATTGGTGAGAAAGTGCACCATCTGGAAGGTCGTCGTGCCGCCATTGATGATGATCGGCTCGCCATCTTCGCACAGCGCCACCGCCTCCTTGGCGATCGCCTGCTTCTCCCGCGCATGCAGGCTTTCATTGACCTTGAAGGGTCGCCCGGCCAGCCCGACGAACTGCGGCGGATTGATCGCTTCCGCCCCGCCGCGCACGCGCCGCAACCGCTTCTGCACGTGGAGCGCCGCGATATCGCGCCGGATCGTCGCCTCGGAACTGTCGGTCAGATCGACCAGTTCCGGCACCGTGACCACGGGCTTTTCCTGAACCGCCGACAGAATGATCCGATGTCTTTCTTTCTCGTGCATTCGCTCCTCCGATAATTTGCATGCTTCCATCACGACCAAACATTGTCAATCACAATCAATCATATTTTTTCATTGTGCAGTGCGACATGCGCGAATTTGATCGTTTTTGATTGACAATGACTCTCGGGCCATGTGATCTGATGCCAACCACATCTCCACGCGGCCGCCAAGCCGCGTGGCAACGGACCGGGAGGATTTTCGAGATGCTCGACAAGCAACAGGGCGCGCGGCTTGCCAATCTATGGGATGAGACGAAGGCGGCCGGCATGAGCGAGGCCGAACGTCTTCTCTATCGTTCGAACCTGCTCGGCTCCGACAAGCGCATCACCAACTACGGCGGCGGCAATACCTCGGCCAAGGTGATGGAGAAGGACCCGCTCGGCGGCGGCACGGTCGAAGTCCTCTGGGTCAAGGGCTCTGGCGGCGACGTCGGCACGATCAAGATGGACGGCTTCGCCACGCTTTGCATGGACAAGCTGAATGCCCTGAAAGGCATCTATCGCGGCGTCGCCTTCGAAGACGAGATGGTCGGCTATCTTCCGCATTGCACGTTCAACCTCAACCCGCGCGCCGCCTCGATCGACACGCCGCTGCACGCCTATGTTCCGAAAAAGCACGTCGATCACATGCATCCCGATGCGATCATCGCGATAGCGGCCTCCAAAAACAGCAGGGAATTGACGGCAAAAATCTTCGGCAACGACATCGGCTGGCTGCCCTGGAAGCGCCCGGGCTACGAACTCGGCCTCTGGCTGGAAAAGTTCTGCCTGGAGAATCCGTCCGCCCGCGGCGTCGTGCTTGAAAGCCATGGCCTCTTCACCTGGGGCGACACGGCCAGAGAAGCTTACGAGACCACCGTCGAAATCATCAACAAGGCGATCGCCTGGTTCGAGACGGAAAACACCAGGCCGGCCTTCGGCGGCGTGGCCAAGCCGACGCTCGATGCGAGCGACCGGGTGGCGATTGCCAAACGGTTGATGCCGGTCATCCGCGGCCTGATCAGCGCCGACGAGCGCAAGGTCGGACATTTCGACGACAGCCAGGCGGTGCTCGACTTCGTGACCGCCAAGGATCTCAAGCCGCTGGCAGCGCTCGGCACCAGCTGCCCGGATCATTTCCTCAGAACCAAGATCTGCCCGCTTGTCGTCGATTTCGATCCTGCCGCTGCAGACATCGAAAAGACCCTTGCCGGGCTTGCCGACGCAATCGCTGCCTATCGCGCCGATTACGCCGCCTACTACGAGCGCTGCAAACATGCAGACAGCCCCGCCATGCGCGATCCGAACGCGGTCGTCTACTTGGTGCCCGGCGTCGGCATGATCACCTTTGCCAAGGACAAGGCGACGGCGCGCATCTCCGGCGAATTCTACGTCAACGCCATCAATGTCATGCGCGGCGCATCCGGCGTCTCGACCTATGTCGGCCTGCCGGAACAGGAAGCCTTCGACATCGAATACTGGCTGCTCGAGGAAGCCAAGCTTCAGCGCATGCCGAAGCCAAAAAGCCTTGCGGGACGCATCGCGCTGGTGACTGGCGGCGCCGGCGGCATCGGCAAGGCAACGGCACACCGGCTGATGCAGGAAGGTGCCTGCGTCGTCATCGCCGATATCGACGAAACGGCGCTTGCTAGCGCCGAAAGCGAGCTTGCGGCCCGCCACGGCAAGGATTTCGTGCGTTCGCTCAGCATGAACGTGACCAGCGAGGCGGCGGTAGAAGGTGGCTTCGGCGATACGCTTTTAGCCTTCGGCGGTCTCGACATCCTGGTGTCGAATGCCGGCCTTGCCTCCTCCGCCGCGGTCGAGGATACGACGCTGGCGCTCTGGAACAAGAACATGGACATCCTTGCGACGGGCTACTTCCTCGTCTCGCGCGAGGCCTTCCGGGTCTTCCGCAACCAGAAGGCCGGCGGCAACGTCGTCTTCGTTGCTTCCAAAAATGGTCTTGCCGCGTCGCCCGGCGCATCGGCCTACTGCACCGCAAAGGCAGCCGAGATCCACCTCGCCCGTTGCCTGGCGCTCGAGGGCGCGTCCGCCCAGATCCGCGTCAACGTCGTCAACCCGGACGCCGTGCTGCGCGGCTCGAAAATCTGGACCGGCGAGTGGAAAGAGCAGCGCGCCGCCGCCTACAAGATGGATGTCGACGACCTCGAGGCGCACTACCGCGAACGCTCGATGCTGAAGCTCAGCGTCTTCCCGGAGGATATCGCCGAGGCGATCTACTTCCTCGCCTCGGACATGTCGGCGAAATCGACCGGCAACATCGTCAATGTCGACGCGGGCAATGCCCAGTCGTTCACCCGCTGATCCGGAGATTTTGATGAGCACCACCATGATCGGCAAGACCATCCTTGACGCAGAGAACGAGCGCCGCGAGGCGGCACTTCGCCAGGACTATGAAAGCCTTGGCGAAAGGCTGGCGCGCCGCGGCATCGACGTCGACGCCATCAAGCGCAAGGTTGCGGCCTATGGCGTCGCAGTCCCCTCCTGGGGGGTCGGCACCGGCGGCACCCGCTTTGCCCGCTTCCCCGGCAAGGGCGAGCCGCGCAATATCTTCGACAAGCTGGAGGATTGCGCCGTCATCCAGCAGCTGACACGGGCAACGCCCAACGTCTCGCTGCACATCCCGTGGGACAAGGTCAGCGATCTCCAGGAACTGAAGCAGAAAGGTGCCGCCCTCGGCCTCGGCTTCGACGCGATGAACTCGAACACCTTCTCGGATGCGCCCGGACAGGCACATTCCTACAAGTTCGGATCGTTGTCGCACAGCGACGCGGCCACGCGCGCCCAAGCGGTCGAGCACAATCTCGAATGCATCGACATCGGCCGACAGCTCGGCTCGAAGGCACTGACGGTCTGGGTCGGAGACGGCTCCAACTTTCCCGGCCAGAGCAACTTCACCAGATCGTTCGAGCGTTATCTCGATGCGATGAAAGCGGTCTATGCCGCACTGCCCGAGGACTGGCGCGTCTTCACCGAACACAAGATGTTCGAGCCGGCCTTCTATTCGACCGTGGTGCAGGACTGGGGCACCAACTACCTGATCGCCCAGGAACTTGGACCCAAGGCCTTCTGCCTGGTCGACCTTGGCCACCACGCGCCGAACGTCAACATCGAGATGATCGTCGCCCGGCTGATCCAGTTCAGGAAACTCGGTGGTTTCCACTTCAACGATTCGAAATATGGCGACGACGACCTCGATACCGGCTCGATCGACCCCTATCGCCTGTTCCTCGTCTTCAATGAACTCGTCGATGCCGAGACGCGGGGTGCCAAAGGCTTCGATCCGGCCCATATGCTCGACCAGAGCCACAATGTCACCGATCCGATCGAAAGCCTGATGACGAGCGCGATGGAGGTCTGCCGCGCCTATGCACAGGCCCTCATCGTCGACCGCACAGCGCTCGACAGCTTCCAGCAGGACAATGATGCACTGATGGCGGCGGAAACGCTGAAGACCGCGTTTCGCACCGACGTCGAGCCGATCCTGGCGATGGCGCGCTTCGAAAGCGGCGGGGCGATTGCGCCGGTTGCGACCTATCGGGCGAGCGGCTATCGCGCCAAGGTGGCCGGCGAGCGGCCGGCCGTTGCCGGCGGTGGCGGCGGCATCGTCTGAGATCCACTCCCCCATCCCACAATCTAAATGCCGGGCAGCGATTGCTGCCCGGCATTTTCACGCACGATTGATATCGTCTCGCGGATCGGCTCCGATCTCGTAGGCGGATCATAAAGCGAGCGTGACCGCGGCCTTTTGTGCGCCCTGTTTGACGGACGGCGCCGGATTGTCCCGCACAAATGCTTCGCATTCCTGCAAAAAATCATCGCGCGATGAAATTGCCCCCTATCTGATTTGAAATCCTGGTCTATCTTTCCCTTCTAGGTCCAACGGAAAGGGAACCATTCATGGGTATCGAAAGCATTCTCGTATTCCTGATTGTCGGAGCGATCGCCGGCTGGCTTGCCGGCTTGATCGTCAAGGGGTTCGGCTTCGGCCTGATCGGCAACATGGTCGTGGGCATCATCGGCGCCTTCATCGCCGGCTTCCTCTTTCCCGCCATCGGTATCAGCCTTGGATCGGGCGTGCTTTCGGCGATCCTGCACGCGACGATCGGCGCAGTGATCCTGCTGGTGCTGATCCGCATCGTCAAACAGGCGTGACGAACCACCGCCACGCGACCATACCGCATGGCTCGCCGACCCGGCGGGCCGTGCCAGTCCAACGGAAGGAAATCACCATGAGCGAGCCGAACTCCGACAATATCGAAACGGCGCTGAAGGCGTTCATGGCCGACCATCCCGGCAAGCTCACACGCGAGCAGGCGATCGCGGCGATCCTCGAAAACTGGTTCACGACCCATGGCTACCTGCCGCCGCAGCAGGAAGGCAGACGCCCGGAAGACCTTGACGCCTCCAACGACGATTGAGGCATTCCTGCCGGCGGCAGCACCCTTGGCGCTCGACGCCTCTCCAAGCGTTCGTCCGCTCGACTTTTTTTCATGAAGCCATTTCCAGAGCCTGAAGACCCACCATGAGCCTTACATCCGTCAAACAGTTCTTCTCGCAGCACGCCCCCGACATCGACGTCATCGAACTCGAGCAGAGCACGGCAACAGTGGCACTTGCCGCCGAGGGCCATGGCGTCGAACCGGCACAGATCGCCAAGACATTGGCGCTCCGCGTCGGCGACGACGTGATCCTCATCGTCACGCGCGGTGACGCGCGGCTCGACAACAAGAAATACAAAGCCCGCTTCGGCACCAAGGCCCGCATGCTCGGCTTCGACGAGGTCGAGGCGGAGACCGGTCATCCAGTCGGCGGCGTCTGCCCGTTCGGCCTTGCCAAGCCCCACAGCATCTATTGCGACCTGTCGCTGAAAGCCTACGACATCGTCGTTCCTGCCGCTGGCGCCACCAATGCCGCCGTTCACATCAATCCGCAGCGTATCGTCGAATTGACCGGCGCCGAATGGATCGACGTTTCGGAAACGTAATTCGTGCCTTGGAATGGCCACAAAGCTTAACTGAAACCGCAGGCGCACTCCGGCAGTGATTTGCCGGGCGCGGCCCTTTCCAGAATCAGGAGTCCGTCGAGCATGAAGATAGTCGCGTACCCGCTCATCTTCGCCGCCACATTTTCCCCGGCGCTGGCGATGGATCAGTCCCTGGTGCGCCAGTTCGAAAAGCTTGACCCGCAGACCCGCCTGGAACAGCGCTGCGACACCGAGGCGATGGAGCGCATCAACGCCGACAAGACGACCTTCAAGCCCGACAAGGTGATCGCCTACACCTTCGCCGAACCGGTCATGAAGGAAGACAAGATGAAGGCGCCGGGCGCGGTTTTCCGCAGCAAGGGGGAATGGTACAAGCTAAAATTCAAGTGCCGCACCGACGCGGAGCACCTGGGCATCCTGTCCTTCGAATATAAGATCGGCGATCTCGTGCCGCGCGAGAACTGGGACGAGTTCTACCTCTATCCCTGACAGACCGGACCGCGGGTGCGCGCAAACGCCCGAGCTTTTCGCCGTCACCAGAAATGTCGCGCAAAAATGTGCAGCGCTTTCGCGATGACATGCGAAAGAACAAGAGCTTGAAGCGCGACAAGCGGATCCTGGAAATCGCGACGCGCTTTAGAGAACGGCCATCAGAAACAGCAGCGAGCCAAGCGACAGCGCTGCCATGATGCTCATCAGCATCTTCATCATGTGATCTGCCATTTCGTACACCCTTGCCTCTACTCCCTCAGGAATGAACGAATTCGTCTGGTTTTGGGGCGCGGCATGCCCGGTATATTCCAAGCTCGAAACGCCTGACTGACACGATCCCACCAGATCGGTGCACAATCTGCCAACAGTGTTTCAGGTTGCGCCGACATGGTTAACAATTGGTTAATCTCATTGTCTGCGGTGTTGGGTGGATAGGTGGCGCGGCGCCCTTCGGGCCCATGCGGAATACCAGCCGCATGGCGGGATGGCGGCGACAGAGCCAGGTGAAAAAATCGCCGCTTGGCTGAATAAGGTGGCGGCAGGGTATCGGAAGCAGCTTGCATCAGAGCGCAGTCACAGACCCCGCCCTAGCCCTTGTAAGGGCGTCAGCGCTAAGATTACGGCTTCTTCGGCTCCGGCTTTGCATCGGCAAGGGGAAGCAGCCACCCCTGCCCCGATATGCTCCTGCCAGTGTGACCGTGCCCTAGAGACCCGCCACATTCGGTTGGAGGAGGCGGCGAGGTTCGACGTGGCTACCATCTGCGACACGCACCATTGCTGACTTCAAAAAGGAAGTGAGCAGAAGGAAGAACGGAAACTTCCAGAACGCTGAAAAGACCTGCCTAGACGCGGCAAGCGACCGACTAAATCAAGAGGCTAAAAATCAAAGGAAACCATGCAATTATGAATGGTGCCCGGAGGCGGGCCACCTCAATTAGCCGAAATCAATGACTTACCGAAAAGCTGGACACCCACCTGTCCAGCCCTTTCATTATGCTTTTTGAAAAAGTGTCCAGCGCCGTTAAGCCGACATTGACACGGACCTATCGCGAACATAGCTAGAACGCCAAGCGCTAGGCGGGCGCCTTTCACGACATGCGGCTTGTTGAGACCTCGATAGAGGAAGAAAGCGCATGTCTGAAACGAAGCAAGCAGTCGTCATCTCGACGCTCGGCCAATTACTTGACAAGGGCTATAGCTTCAATCTCTGGTGCTTGGACTGCAGCCGTGGCGGCATCAGTCCCATTGCGCCATTCGTGATGAAGCTCGGACGCGACCATCCGATCTATGTCAGAGGCCACGCCAAATGCAGCAAGTGCGGTCGCAAGAACGTCGAAGTGCGAATACAGGCGCCGGCTGCAGGCGAGCGCACGGTTCAGGGGTGATCTCGATCAGCAGGCATACCATCGCTCAGGAGCTATTTTCCGAAGTCGAAGACAGCTAGACTTTGCCGATGACGACGAACACGATCCGTCGTATCGCCTCGGCGAAGCTAACGCCGAGCGCCATCGCCGCAATCCCGGTTACGCCGAGCGCACCGATCCCCATCAGCTTCCAGCGCTTCACGTCATCGGTGACGGGTTTCATTTCGGCCACATCCTCGCCGATCGACGTCACCGACGCCTCGACATCACCGACGCGGTCAACCAGCTGATCCATGCGGGTATGCACGCCTGCCCGGCTCGCAGCCGCCTTATCTTCCGATCTGATCGCCCCCTCTTCCAATCGCTTGATTGAGTCCTGCAAGCCCCGCATGCCCGCCACCAGCTCGCCGAGCTGCCTATGCACTGATGCATCAATATCCGCAGGTGCCATTTATCGCCCTTCCCCATGCCGCACACATTCCGAATTCGTCCAAACGCCGCCGGCGCATAGGCCGACGACAGTCCGGTCTATCTTCCGCTGATCTGCCGGCGTCGCCCCTCGCGCGCCGACCAGGTCAGTTCCAACGACCTGCCGCAGACCGTCGACACTTGCTGGCGGCAAAGTCCCACACGCCGCCCCTATCGAGGCATAGGTCATAGTCAGAGCGAGCATCGCCCGCGGAATGTGCCGCCGCATTGTTTTGCCTTTCGATTGCACTGGTGACCGAGCGGGCGCCGTCCGCGCGCAGCTCGAGGACGGTCCAGGTGATGGCGGCGAGCACAAGCACGCCGCCGAGGATCTTCGGCCAGGCGATCATGCCGGATCGAGCCGATTGCGCAGGAAGAAGAACGCGCCGATCGCAAAGGCAACGACGAGGATCCCCGCCAGCGCCCACTGCAGCGGACCATTGCCGGTGAAGGCAAAGGCTATCGTCGAGAGGATGCCGGCGGCCCAGCTGACGTTTTCCTTTGTCACGACATCGGGCGCCTTCGGCACGGCCGGTGTGGTGTTGCTGGAAACGAACTCACCCTTGGCCCAAAGGCCAGCTTCGGCTGCTCGCCGATTGACCAACCCCTTCACTCGCTTGCCGCCAGCGTTGACCCATTTCATCAGCTCAAGCGGCACAGCGTCATAGTCACCGGCGTTCAGCTTTTTCAGCAGCGTCGATTTTCCGAGCTTGCCCGTGTTGAAGTCGAAGGAGACCAGAACCGCGAACTGATTTTCGGTTAGCGGCACCTTGGCCAGGCGCGAGACGCGATCCTCGAAGATGGCGAGGTCGGCGCGCAGGATCTCTTCGGCCTTGGCCTCAGTGATCATCATTGTTGGCGTCACCGTCGGAGCGCCGGCAGCGCTGGTATGGCCGTAGCCAATGGTCCAGATGCCGCCTACATCCCTATAGGCCTTCGTCTTCAGGCCTTCCCACTGCTTGACGAGCGCAAGGCCCGCCGCGTTGATGCGTCGGTTGTTCATTTGCTTTTCCTTGTTTGTGAGGAGATGGCCGCGCACACTCAGACGAGCTATGAACGGCGCCGCATTGAATGGCGGATTTCAGTTGGCGCACACGCGCCGAGTACGATCGGAACTTTTTTATGGACCACGAAGAGGCAGACGAGCACGACGAAGAAGCCATGCTCAAAGGGCATCTGAGATCAGGGCTCGCCATGCGTCGGGTCGGAAGAGCGCGGCTGCGGCTCGCCCTCCCAGCCTATCGTGAAGAGTTGCTATCGATTCACACCGTGGCATTCCTCAGTCTCTGCGAGTTCTATGCAGCGTCGGTTTTGATGGTCGACGATCTGCGCAAGGAAGATCCTGTTCGAGCCGAGCTGCTCGCCGAGTACGAGACCATGTGCCGCGACATGGAAGCAGATTCGGTAGCGATGATGAATAGCGAAAGGAACGCAAGGTGGCGGTAGGTCACCGCGTTGACGCGTCGTTCATTCATGTTTGCAAACTTTTTGCTAAATTAGGGTTTGAAGCGCCAGACTTGCTTTGCGGCGATCATGTCGCGACGACTGGGGCAAGGGTGGAAGATGGATTACGAAAGGATCGGTCGGGCTCGATTGATGGTCCGACTGCCAAATCATCGGCGGCAATTGGCCCATCTTAAACTTGCCCTTTTGCGCGAGCTCCTGGAAAATTACGGTCTCGCAGTGGTGAAACGTGACGAGTTGCGCGCGCGGAGGGTCCGGCGAGATCTCATCGCCCAGTACGATGAGCTGTGCCAAGGTATGGAAGACGACGCCATCCAGCTCATCGATTGCGTCGGTCCGCGACTGGTTCAATGAGGTGCTGATGCGCAGATCGATGAGATATGATTGGGATGGCGCGCGCCGCCGCCGGATGAAGGTGGCGAGATTTGGAACCGCCGTCGCCTTGGCGGGTCTACTGGTCGCGGTCGCGACGCAAGTCCTTGACAACGCGATTTGATATAAAGAAGGCCCCAGAATCCTACGAGGATGATCTGGAACCTTCCGTCTGAGCGTTCGAACTCACAGACGCGCGATCTATGCCCGACATGGCCAGGATTTCAAGTGTTCCGCACCCTGGAGCTACGCCTCATCCCCAACCGTGAGTTCGACGGCGACGGAAAGAGTTTCTCGAGCCATGTGGTTCAGCTTGTTGACGCGGATGGGGGTGTGGTAAGGCGCTGACGCTCATAGCCACAAGGTTAAGCGAATAATGGCGAACCCAGCCCCAGACAGATCAATTAAGGCCGCACTCATCCAGAAGAAGTGCGTGATGATGTCGATTATTCTTCGCGACATGCGCACGCGGTTCTTCAATCACGGATTGGGGTTTCTCGTGGTTCCCCTTTGGCCGCTCGTTCATATGCTGGCACTGCTGGTTATCTCAAACGTTTTGGGCCGCAGGGTTCCCTATGGCGATAGCCTCAACGTCTTCTTCGCTACCGGGCTGGTGCCTACCCTCGCGTTTATGTACGTTTCGCGCTTTATGACGCTGTCGATCGTGCTCAACCGGCCGATGATGGCATTCCCAATCGTCAGGCCCATAGACATACTGCAAGGGCGTGCTGCCCTGGAAATCGTGGCAGCCTTCTTCACGCTGGTATTCATCGTTTCCCTCATGCTGGCAATCGGAGAAAACCCCACACCAATCGATTTGGAATCGGCGGTCGAGGCCTATGTTTCTGTGCTCTTTTTGGCCTTCAGCGTCGGAACGCTCGCGGGAACCATCACGGCGCTGTTTCAGCCTTTTGTGACCGTCTATGCCCTGCTCATGATCCTCGTATACGCGTCATCTGGGACGATGTTCGTGCCGGCAAACCTGCCGGAGCAAGTCCGAGTCGCTCTCAGCTACAGCCCCATTCTTGAGTGCGTCGAGTGGATGCGCTCGGCATATTATCCAACGTACGATACCAGCATGCTCAGCAAGGAATACATTTGGGGCTTCTCCCTCACTTCCCTGATGCTCGGACTTGGTCTGGAGAGGGCGTTCAGGAGGAAAATACTGGGCACCTGAACAGCCAATTGAAACACAGCCTCCAGTCTGAGCGGTCGAAGGCACAGTGGTGTCATGGTCTTTCGCGAAAGCAAGAAATTTTCCTATGAAACTTTCCGTCCAGCAACGCGAACGTGCACGTACGAAGGAAACTCCCTATTCCAACTTTCGAGCATGCCGTAGGGGACAACATGCTCGGGTGGTACAATCAGGCACTGTTCCGCATAGTCCGCCGCGTCGACCGTCAGCCCCGCGTCCTGGAAAATTAGGCGAAGAGCTTCCTTGCTAAAGCGGAAAAAGTCACTGGGATGGCCGTGTATCGGGAAGCACTGATGCGTCGAAACAAGGAACGTTCCGCCTGGTGCCAGAACTCTTTCGACTTCCCGCGCTGCAATCCACGGCCTTTCGAGATGCTCGAAGACAGAGTTCGCAATGAAGCAATCAAACTTTCCGGTCCACTCTTCTGGCAGAGCGTGCAGGTCGCCGATCATGTCGACATCAACGCCTGACCGAATGTCGAGCTTTATGTAGTCCTTTGAGGCCACCCAAGGAAATCTGTCCTGCTTGTGGGTCTTCCTATCGGGCACTGTACGCCTCGTGCCGACTTCCAGGACGCTTTTAGGTTGGCTGCTCTTCACTGTTTCCCAGAAGACCGCATAAGCGTTATTTAGATCAGGGTGATAACTATCGGGGGCAAGCATGGAGCGCGGGGGCTCGACTGGTTTGCGCGACTGACGTTTAAATATCCTTAGCATGTTCATTCACTCCCCCAGCGACAACGTCCGCGCTCACGAGATACAGGATCAACTTTTATGTGAAATCGCCGGGTACAACACCACGCTCGCGCGTACAACGCAATTCTCACGAATGCCACGCGGTTGGCCGTTGAGATTGTGGAAGGACCAACTTCGCAACGCTCCTGAGCGCGGAGCCGCCTTGTCCCCTGTTTCGCGTCGCGGTACCTTCCTTCCAGTCACCGTAGTGTCAGGTGGCGCCGAGGCTCGGGGGCGATATCGTTGCAACGACGTTCCCGAGCCTCATCAACGATGTCGTCTTGGAATATGAAAAACGCCTCTCAGGCTGCTCGGCATATTTCGTCCGCCGCACTTGCGAGCTGCGGCAAATCGCGGATCGCGGACGCGAGCCGCCTCCGCTCTGTCATTTGGATGGCCGCGGCTCGATCCGAAAGCGCTTGCTTCGCCTCCTCGACTCTCCCTAAGGCCAATAGGGTCCGCAGCATCGGCTTTATTGAGTCAAAAAGCTCATCAGCGGACCTGAAATAGGCTTCAGCATCCTGCAGGCTGTCATCAGCTCTCCCTAAACGCAGCTTGACCAGCGCACGAAGATGCAAGAACTGGCGGCTTCCGTTGAATACAGCCTCGGCAGTTTCGAGAATTTCGTCGATCCTCTCCACGGTCGCCCCTGCCTTCCGTTCGCAGTCGACCCGGTCAAACCATGTCATAACGGAGCCAGGACAACGACGCTGCAACACGTCACTGGCTTCGAACGCCCCTACGAAGTCACCTGAAATTGTACGCGCTCTCATCATGGCCTGCCAGAAGATCGTCTCGTGGCCAAACCGTTGTTTGAGCTTGTCTTCATTGTTGAGGACAAATTCAAACTCATTGCTTTTCATCGACAATATGAGCTTTCGGTAGTCATCGTATCCTTCCCACTGAAACCCAAGCGTCGAAAGAACGCGGTCATCTAGTGGGTGATGTGTGACGAAATTAATGCCTTCTGTACGCTCAATTTCGCCCGCAGCTTCGGAGACTGTCTCAGTTGCACTATCACCCAACTGGCGAGCAAGGTCCTTCACCAGCAGTGCAGTAATCAAAGCCCCTGCGTGCAAGGTCATATGAAACATAGGTGCATGAACTTGCCTTTCGCGGACAAGCCCTGCGAAATCGACCTGCGAGCCGGCGCGCACCTGGCACCGCTCAATAATCTTCAAATCCAAGTCATACAGACGCTTCAGTTGCTCTGGGCCGTCGACTTTGATGCCGGTATCTTCAGGCTTGTAGGCAAGGCACTGCAGATGCGGGAAGCGAACAATCCCGTCCAATTGACTGCTGAACGAATGAAGTTTCTCGGCCGCCATCGGGGATGACTGCGAAGCCTGGACAACCGATTTTCCGGATTTCTTCGCCTGCTCAACGAATGCGTGGGCGTGATCATCTTCAACGTATTTGGTGAGCACGCCTCGGAACGAGGGAATGAATCCACGGTCACGGCCGATCGTATAGCAGTCAGCGACACCAGTCGCATCGAACACTGCTGAAAGGTGGTGAGACTGGCAATTACCGTCGAACAGAATAATCAGGTCGTCTTTAGACATGCTAATTTTCTTGTTTTTCCAGAAACGAGATCAGCTCTCCGATATTCTGCAGACCAAAGGTCTCGCTGATATCGAAGGAACGGCCAAGATTGGCTTCTATGGTGAACATCAGATTCACGTGCGCGAACGAATCCCATCCCGCGACATCTGAGGCAGATAGTTCGTTGGAGACTTCTCCACTGAAGAGCGGGAAGTTCTCGCGCATAGCACTTACGACGACGTCACGTTCCATGGACATTTACACTCCACTCCATCTCAATAGCGTTCCCGCACGATATCGGGCAGCATTCTCGGACCTGGAGATTTTGCCGCTCGTGGTCTTCACGAGGGTGTTTTCTTCCAAAACAACGATATCTGAGGGCGAGATACCGAACTCGCTTGAGACGATATCGTTGATAGCCCGGGTCACCTCCAGCGGGGATGCGTTGGCGGTTTCTGCAGCCACGACGAGGCTCTGGGAACCATTGCGGTCATCTTCGACGCCAAACGTGACACAGCGACCGGGTTTAACTTTGCCGGTGAGAGTGACCGCCGCCTCTACGTCGTGGGCATAGATGTTTTTGCCGCGCACGATGATGAGATCGTCCATCCTTCCGGCTATGTACAGCTCACCGTCATGAATGAACCCCAGGTCTCCGGTCTTGTACCAACCATCAACAAACTTCTGGGACGAGAGCTGCTCGTTCCGATAGTAGCCAAGGCAAAGTGATGGTCCGGAAATCTCGATCTCCCCGACACCACCGTCGTTGCTATTGACGCGAATGAGAACTCCTTCGATGGCGGTTCCGGTCGACACCATTTTTCGCGTACGTTTCGGATTGCCGCCGATCACTACCGCGCCAGTGGACTCCATGGCATCGGCATCAACCTCAATAGCTTTCACGACTTGCCGACCTACCGGCGTCTGTGTCACGGCAAAAACGTATTCGGCCATGGCATAACAAACGCGGATCGCGGAGGGAGACAGCCCTTGCGACACAAAGCGGTCGGAGAAAGCAACCATATCGCCGAGTTTGCAGGGCTCCGAGCAGTTGACGATCGCGTGGACATTGTCCAAGCGCAGCGATGGGTCCTGCCTAACTCTCATCGCCAGATATTTGAACGCGAAATTAGGTAGCCAGGCCACAGGCGCGCGCGATTTCGACAGCCACTCAATGAACAGGCCCGGGTTTGCCAGCCAAGTAAAGGTCTCGATCGAGACGATGGGCATTCCAAGGTAGATCGGAAGCAGTGTGGCGGCGATGAGGCCCATATCATGGTAGATCGGAAGCCACGTGACGACTGTGTTGCTGGAAGCGTCGATCGGTATCGAAGTAGCGTATGATTCAACCTGAGCGATGAGCTGCTCATAGCTCACCATGACGCCCTTCTTCAGACCGGTCGTACCAGACGAGTGCTGCAGAAATGCGATGTCGGTTTCATCGGCGGACACCGCTAGCTCTGCAACCCCGTTCGCCGCGAAGATTGTTGCCAAAGCCGCAACTTGGGCGTCCAGTTGTGACACAGCACCCAAATTTGCTTCGTCACACACGACGAGTTTCGGCTCGATCCGGCGGCACAGTGCATTATGCGCGCTTTGCCAGATTTCAAGATCCTGACGCGGTGTTGGAGGAGGCATAAAGCTCGGAATTGCCCCAACTGCCTGGCACGCTAGAAAACATGCCAGAGCATCGGCTCCATGCACCGAAAAAACCAAGACGACATCGCCTCGAGAAACTTCCAGCGCGACCAGTCCGGCAACGGCCTGCTTAACTCGCGCTGCAAACTCGCTGAAAGATACGTCTTTTGTCTCTTTCCCTTGAATGCTTTTGAGAAAGATGCTGTCCGGTTCAGTCCTCACCCTCGTGAGAAATGCATTGAGGTATCGATTTAAGGACAATCCCAAGTCTCCGCAACTGAAGCTTGTTCGACATAGCGTTGCATCGGCCTTGAGGCAATGCCGATCAGACCCTGGATTGCAAAATCTCTCCCATCTGAACCTAAGTGATGATTCACTCCCGTGCGTACGTCACAAGAATATTGACCCCAGAGAATGCGCCGCTCGACGTAATGCGGACTTCGCCGCTTATGGAGTCTATCGTCACCCTGGCGATAACACCCGTGCCGCCGCTATCAGCTATGAAGCCGAGTGTTACCGCAGGCCGCAGTGAAGGTGGAAGCGTATAGACAAGCGTGTTGCTCAATGTCTGCGAACTGAACGACATGCTCATCTGCAGGGTGATACTGCCGGCGTCGTCGCTGGCAAATGCACTGGTTCCGGCAAGAGTGAAGCCGGCAACAGACGCGCCGCCCCACAGCGTCTTCCGGACGGTTTTTTTCGTGGTTTCCGGGCACAGTGCCGCCGCAACTCCGCATGCCATATTGTAGGCATCGAGGACGTAACCACCATCGGTCTGGTGGATATTGTCTCGAAGACGCTGATCGAATGCTAATGGATTGCTCCCCTTGTAGGTGCCAAGGATATGGCCCTTCCCTGCGAGGGTCTCCGCGAGCATTTCACCTTGCAGACCGACAGAGGTCTCGATCTGCACTCGGTAAATGGCTCCGTTTTCATAAAAGTTCGTTGCACTGCCGGTTCCTCCACCAAGAGCTTGGGAATAGAACATAGACGGCATGGCGACGACCACCCTGATGCCTGCTGCCTGCAGGTAATCGACTATCCCGTCCACATTCGCGCGGGTAAACGTGATGTGGTTCTGGTTCGATTGGATGTCGTTGGCACCCACCATGAGGCAGGCGACGTTGTATTCCGTTAGGTCAAGATTCGCATAGCCTGCGGTGGTCCAGAACGAAGTATCGGTACCGTTCAGGTCATCCAACACCTGCTTGCTGTTCCAGCCGCCCACTGCACGATTCGTAAGCTTCGGCACGGAAAGACCGGAAGATCCCTCCAGTAGCCTGCGCATGATGATCGGCCAACCGCCATAAATGTCCGCAGCGGTGCTATCGCCCAGCACCAAAATGCGGGCTTCGCCTGCTCCAGATAGCCGCTTCGCCTTTTTCAGCGTCCATCCGGTCAATGTTACGTTGGTCGCTGCGTTGCCCTGAACGCCGAAACCGAACTCCGTGATTGGTGAAGCAGTCTCAAATACCTTTACGCGCACGCCATTGACGAGCACAGCAAAGGCATTTGGGTTGATAACCTGGATAGACCAGAGCGCATTCTGCGGCTGCTGGCTGAGGTGCGTAGAGCCGCCGGGAATAAGGAACGATCCGCTAGAGAGCGCGACACTGTTGGGCTTCATCCGCCAGTTAAGAGCATTCCCACTTAGGGAGCCATAGATCAGGTAGTATCTATCCTGGCAGCGAACGCAGGCAACGCGCATGAACGCTCCTGTTTTTGCGCTGAACTCAACCTGCATTTCTTCAGCCCAAAGGGCCTTGCGCAACGAGACGTTCCAGTTCGTGGATGCAGTAAGGTTCCAGGTGACAGACTGGGCACTGGCTCCACTTGCCGCCTGGGTGGTGAACGTATCGGCTCCGTCTACCAACGTGTAGAAGGAAAGGTCGGAGCCACTAGGATTAAGTTGAGATACCACAGGGCGGTGAAGGTCACCCTCGGAGATAAACCCTTCCTTCTGACCAAGCGTCCGAATGTACTCCGGGTTCAACCAGATATCGTAGCCATTGTTGTCGAGGGCCTGAATCTTTGTGCGTCGGGTGACCTTAGGATGGTTAGCCGATGAGAGCATTTCTCCTGGCGAATGAGGCCTGGGCAGCACTCCCTTGAGCGAGACGCCTTCATCGACGTCGATATACTGTCCGTTGAGGTCAGGAATAGCCGACATCGCATATATGCCCGTCGACGTTTTGCGCGGGTAGCGCATGCGAGAATCCGACGTCACAAAATCACGCAAGGCGATAGCCGGATTAACGTTGTCACCCGAATTGGTGTCTGCGCCACCAAACATGACGATGGTCGGTGCGTCAGTTGCTAGCTGCCACCTACGCGTCCCGCCATTCGACTGACGCTGCCACGCCTCGAGCGTTCCGGAGTTCGAAACCTCGATCGCAAGCGGCCATGCGCCACCATCGCCCATCGTGGCATACCCGTTGAAACGAATAGCCGTCATCCCGGCAGGGATAGTCAGCGCCGACAAGCCTTGGACTGTGCCGACGATCGGCACTTCCTTTTCTTGGGCGATGTCATTGACGATAGCCGCCGCCTGGTCGCGATAGTCTTCCGCTTGATCACGCGCCCCTTCCGCCCCCGTCTTGGCTGCCTCGGCACCAAGTTCCGCAGCTGCGGCATTGGCAGCTGCTACCCTCGCCACATCTGACGGCAGATCAGATTGCTTCACCCACGAGCCGCCGCTCTTTTTATAAACGCCACGTAGCGCCTCGACAGGATCGGTAATGACAAGGCCGACATCGCCCTCTTCATAAGCACCGGCGACAGCATCGAGCTCCAGTTTTGTCGCCTTCACGACCGCCGCGTTGGTGGAAAGAACGAGCGCGGAGACGGCATTCTCCAGCTCAACGCCCCAGCGCTGCGCGTCGATATTGTCGACCGACCGGACGTCTCCACCCGCAGTTTCAGGCGCAAAGACGTCCACTGCTGTCTTCGATAGAACAGACATCAAAATCTCCAGATGATGAGCTTACGGATCAGGGCGACGAGACGCCGACTGAATATGTGCGCGGAGTACCGTCGACGCCGCCGCTGGTCTTGGTGACCAACCGCCATTCCACGGTGTGGGTGGCCGTGCTTAGGTTGGTGTAGCTGTCATTGAACGTCCGGTCCTGATAGGGCCGCACATCCTGCTCCGCGCGCGTCGACCAGGCGCCGAAGCCAGAGCCCGTATTGATGCGGCGATCGAGCCTTATCGAGGCGCAGCGCAGTTCGCTGGCCTCGACGGTAACGTTGAGCAGGACGACGCCAACACCACCGCTGCTGGTGCCGCCGGAGACGACGGTCGGCTGCCCGCAAGGTGTGTCGTCGACTACACCGAGTTGATTGAAGGTTGGCGAAAAATAACTCGCGTCGTCGCCATTGAAGATGCGCACGCGCGCATCAACGTCCTGACCGAGGAAATCTGCCGTGATGTGCGCGAAGTTCGATTGCTCCGCCATCGGTAGCCACGCCCCCGGCAGACCACCGCTGTAGGCCCGACAAGTCGCCTCGACCGTGCTGTAGGTAACGGCAGGAAGTGTGTAGGCAACACGGAATTCTTTGGTGCCGGCTACCGGATAGGTAATCTGAACAGCCGCAGTCGGCGCATCTGGCGTCGGCAGCGAGCTTTCGTATTGCATATCCGGGATCGGCTCAGGTGCCACAGCCTCATCCGTCGCCGGGTTCCACGCAGGGAGGTTCGGCCACACGGCAAAGGGCACCTCGACAGAACCCCGCCCGTCATCTACGCGTGGCGGGGAAAAACGCACCTTCTCCACATCACCGAGATCCGGCAACTCCACCTCGCCGTAGCAAAGACCCCAGGCAGCGAGCCCGGCCATATTCGTTACCGCAACGCCTGTGTCACCACGTGCCAGCAGGAAGCGCCGACGGGCGATCCTCTGCGCCTGACTTGCGGACGGACAAAAGGGCAGCGCAACATCGAAGTATTTCGGGCCATAGCGCGTCACCTCGTCACCAATCCGCGCCCATGCGATGCCGGTCATGTCGATGTCGGCCATCTCATAATTGCGCTCTGGCGCGTAGTAGCTGACGCGGCAAATGTTCGGTCGCTCCACCGCCTCGGGACCGGATGCCCAATCGAGGTCGACGATGTCGCGCGGTCCAAGCCTCAGTTCCGACGAAGGATTGTCGTCGATCAGCTCAAACCAGATTTTGCCAGCCGCAGTCATGCGGATCTCGGCGCCGATAGAGTCGAGCATATCCTGCATGGTCTCGCGCCGCGCGCCTTCCCATGCCCACATACCGCCGATACGCGCCCGCTTTTCCGTTCCGGTTTTCGTCGCGACATTCACGTCAGCTTTCACCGCTTGCGTCACGATCAACGGCCAGTCGAAGCGGTCCGACGTGAAAGCCGGATCACGCCGGAGCACATGGGCGGCGCCGAGAATACCATTCTCACTCCATTTCCATGTTGCGGTGTTGTCCTGATCCTGGTCTTCGTCGCGCGGATCGTAGATCAACGACGCCCGGATCAGCTGCTCTGTGTCCGGCACACCGCCCTGGTAGAGCGAAAGGTACTTAGGTTCCGCGAGCCCCGGGTTCTTATAGGTCAGCAGAGACTGCGCGATCCCACGCACCTGGTGGGCCGAAGTCCAGAGTGAAGAAAAAGCCGTGACGAGTTCAGGCCAAGCAGTTTCTGTACCGTTCCCCTTTTTGTCCTGCCACACCAACCAGGAACCGCCGGGCGCAGCCCATGGCGGTGTCGTGACCGTGCCATCGGCATCGATCGTCACCTCGCGACCACCGACGAAGTAGGCCTCAACAGCATCAATCGGCCCCTGCAGACGGCAAACGAGGCGCCATCGCGTAGAGCCATCCGTGTTGCCGAAAGCCTTGAGACCACCGACACGAACACGACCGAGCCCCTCGATCACGGAGCTTTCGCCCGTTTCGAAGGTGTTCTTCGCGTCGGCCGCCTTCACCGTGCCTGTTGGTCTTTGGCCGCCGACCAGCGACAGACCGATCACGGCACCCCCGACAATGACGTTGGCGGCGATCGTCGCAATCGCGCCTGCCGCAGTTGCTGCAACCGCCGTGCTCGAAAGCAGGAATCCATGAATAGCTGTCGCGATCAGCGACACGGGGTCCGCATGGGCGTCGGCGGCCATCGCGACGTACGATGCGCCGCTGGCAAACAGCAATCTCACGGATTTCATAGAATGGCCCAGGCTTTCACGATCTGCCGAGGCGTCAGATAGATGACGCCCATCTCTGCCCGCCAGGCGAAGTATCCGCCGGCGATAAATATGCCGCCCACCTGCCCGAAGCGGGCGGTTTCAATAATGCCGACGTCGCCGAGCTGGGGCGCGCCACATTCTCGGAGACCGAACACGAACAGCGCTTCGGACCACAACTGTTCCAGTGAGCCCGCCTGCGCAATCAGGTCGTGGGCCTCTTCCTTGGTGGCCCAGCATGGCAATGGCACGTCCTTACCGCGCACGCGCGCCACCCAGGAAGCAGCCCAGCGGGAGCAATCCGACGCACCCCAGACGCAAGGTTCGTTTTGCGCTTCCTCTAGGAAGCGCCGCAGCTCTTCTGCGATATCAGGCACGGATGATCTCCTGAACCTTCACACCAACGAAATCGAGCCCCTTGTCGCCGGGATACCGTGCCCGCTGGTCGGCGGGATTCCACTTGCCGCCAAAGGGGAAGTTCTGCGAATGCCAGAGGCTCTCGATCGTGAACGAAACAGTGCGCGCGCCGATGCCACTCCAACGAATCTTCGGAGAGGAGAGATAGCCGGGAAACATCTTTTTCAGGCCCGAGGACCAGACCTCTTGCGTCTCCTGGTCGAAGGCACACCAATAGATATCGGCCTGCCTGCCTTCCATCTCGCGACCCTGATCTTTCACGGATCGCAAGAACTCGATGTTCACGCCGGAGAGCACGATGTCGACTTTCGCCGCCTGCCCGAAGCGGGGGTCTTCGACAGCATCAATAGAGACCAGCTGCCCGCCTCCGGGATCGGAAACACCGCGCCACACGAACCCGCCCACCGTCTTACGGCCGACGCCGTTGTGCAGCTTCCAGCGACCGGACGGCAGATCTAGGTCGGCAAACCACGCCCGAGCGATGTGAGGCCGGCGCAGGAATTCCAGGTCTTCTTCCGAAAACAGGCTTGCCATGATCAATCCGTGAAATAGTCGCGCACGTCGTAGTCGAACACCTCGACCAGGGTAACGGTCGCTTCCTCCGCATAAGCAATGCCCCGTGAAGCACTGGCGCCATCCTCGCTCTCCAGCCGCATCGCCATCACCGGATTGAGCGTTGCATAGTCGTTCACCGTCAGCGCCTTGCGCAGCGGCGGCCAGATCCGATAGGCGCCGTCGCCAAGCTCTTCGGTCACGGTGTAAAGCCCGAAATGAAGCGGGAAAAAGCCGAGGTAATCACCCATCCCGAGACGATGGCCCCATGCCTGATTCTGGAGATAGAAGACCGAGGTATCGAAGCCCGACGCTCCAGCGAGCTTCACGACCGGCGCGGTCGGCCGCCAGTTTTGGCCGTTCGACCACCCCTCACCATTACTCCATGGAAGACCGAAGCGTTTCTGCTGCGGAGAGACCGAAAGCCCCGCCTCCAGCAGCGTCATCATATCCGGGTCACCGAAGTTGACACGGGTCGCATTGGCGCCGGCATGCAGAGCCGTCACCCATCCTCGGTAGCGACGGAACATCGAATCTTTGGAAACAGGAAACGTGAACTGCCAGCGCCAGGCACCGAATGGCGAGGCTACGCTCTGGGTAAAGTTTCCTGTCGATGTATTCGCCGAAGCTCCTATCGCACGCGGCCCGGAGAGCGGCGCCATGGCGCGAGGCGCCAAGCCAACCGGCATGGAAATCAATCTGGCCATTACGCCCTCGTTCCGCGTGTCGATGCCGTATGCTGGTAGCCGGAAACCCGCTTACTTTCGGTCCGGTCGCGCGCATCGAGGCCGCGCTCGAGTCGGGCGATTGCTGCCTGGTCGGCGCCTTGTGCGTTGATGTTGTAAGTCGGCGAATAGACCATAGGCTGTGCGTTCGACATGCCGCCGCCCGCCTCACCGACACGACCACCGCGGCTACCAATGCGAATGAGTTCGGGACCGTTTTCGCCGACGAGGTAGTCTCGCCACGGATCGACGCCACCCCCAACCGCGCGCCCACCGCCAAACAAGCTGGAGAGGAAGCCCCCACCGCCACCAAAGAAACTCCCGAGCGGACCAGAGCCGAAGAACATCGCTTCAGCGCTGGCCTGTATGAGCTTGTTGATGAAACTATCGAGCGCCTTATTTCCGGTTTCGATTTCCGGAATGAGGTCTGAAAAGCTGTCCTTGAGGGCATCTCGCATGAAGTCGCCGGCTTCCTTTGCGCCCTTGAGGGCCTCTTTCTCGGATTCGATCTGCGTAATGAGATTGGCGATCTGCTGCCCTTGCGCACTGGTAGCATCCACGTCCGCGCGCCGAAGAGACTGCATGATGCGCTGCTCGGTTTTGCTCTTGCCGAGCGCTTTCTGCTCATCTTCAAGCGACTGGATAGCGCGCTGAATGTTTTCGGCCTGGCGCTCTTCATCGCTCTTGCCGCCGCCGCGCCCACCGCTGCGACCACCAATTCGTTCGAACGGAAATCCTGACAGTTCAGGAGTGCCACGGCCTTCCGGCGTCGGGACGCGACCGCCCGGCAGGAACTGCGAACCGCCGCCCTGAATGGCACCGTCGGCGCTGCGATCAACATTTCCGTAAGCACCACGGCTTGGATAGAGGCCGGTGACCGCGAGCCGATCGAGGTTGAACTTTGCTGCCGCATTGCTCGCCGACGTGATCTGCTGAGCCAAGCCAGCAAAACGGCCCATGAGGGCGTCAACTGCAGGGATGCCCGTTTGCTTGAACAATGCGAACAACGCCGCCTGAACGGCTTCGGCATCTTCGGCCGTCGCACCGCCTTCCGCGATCTTTTGCTGGAGCCCGCCAAAGGCTTCCTGCAATGCCGTCACGCCTTCGGTTTCAACGCCCGCAGCCTGCAGCAACGACACAAGATCCGCGAACTCGACATTGAGATCGCCAATTTGCCCGCGCAAGCCGTCCCACTGCCGGCTTGCGGCTGCAGTGCTGGCTTCACCAATCTGTGCAATTTCCTCTGCACGTTCCAGTGCGTCGGCATACTCTTTCAACGCTGGCACCGCGTCGCCCCATCGATCGGCCACCTGACCGATCAGATCGCGCTGGCGCTCCAGCGTGCCTTCAGCGTCCGCACCACCGCCGGCGAGGTCAGAGAAGTAGGCGAAAGCGGCGCCACCGAGAGCAATCGTGCCGATGGTCAAAAGATTGACCGGCGAGAGTAGCGAAAGAAATGCGCTACCCAGAGCCTGGACCGCTCCAGCAGCACCAAGCGGGCCGAGAACCTGCCCGATCTGAGAGCCCTGCTGCAAGGCGATCAGAAACGGAGATTGACCGCCCGCGAGCTGCACGCCGATATCGCTAAATTGCGCAGCAAGATTGCCAACACTGCCTTTGGCGATCTCGACACTCTTTGCAGCCTCGCGAGCAGCCGCACCCGTCTTTTTCGCCCATCCATCCGCGTTCTGGTTCGCCGCATCGAACGCCATTCGAGTGCGGTCTTGCGCGACGATGTTGAACATCAGATCAGACATCTGGCCGGACATCGGTGAACCTCGAAAAGCCGCCGGCTATTCCGGCTTGGTGATCTCGAAATAGGCGATCCAGCCGACAAACTCGTCGACCGGCATCGCTTCGATTTCAGAGAGGGTTTTGTTCAGTCTTGCGGCGAGCGAATACATCAGCATCAGCTCCGCATCGCCGCTCAGTCGTTTTTTGCTTCACCAACCAGGCTGTCAGCCGAGACCGCTTGGCCCTTCACGAAGCCGAGGATCTGCGCGCCAACTCGCGCGACGACTTCGCTATCGACCTCGTGCGTGAGAGCATGTTCGTCCATATCGTCGAACAGCCTCTTTCCCTGACGATCGACCGCCTGAAACAACACCGCGCGAACGATTGCAATATTGCCGTCAACAGTTGCGCCGCTTTCGTCACGCCAGATGCGCCGGCGCTGCGCCACCGTCATCCTCCGGTGAAAGATGCGAAGCGGTTTGCCAGCCTGCCCCCATTCAGGCACGTCGATATGGCTCGACGCGGTCGCGGAGAAATGGGATTTCGCCTGGTCGATGATGCTCATGGCGTCACCGTGGCGATATCCAGAGGACCATTGCCCTGTATGTTGAAGCTGATCTTGACGGCACCCTTCATATCCGTCTCGATCGGAATGGACGTGACCGACGCTGTTCCCGTCAGGTATTTTTTACCCGACGCATCGCCGTCGGTGTAAAGGGCGAGCGTGACGGAGTCGCCAATGCCGAGCGTTACCTGACCGTTGGTGTCTGCCGGATCATAGAGGCATTCCACCGAGCCAGACCAGCCCGGAACGCCTACGAGATGCGTCTGCCAATCAGATCCCATCACCGTCGTGTCGGCGGCCTCGATGTTCTGGTTGACGGAAAATTTCTGAACGGCGGCGACTGCGGCAGAGCCGATCTTCACCTTGCCGTTCTTGCCGTGATGGACTGCCATTGGAGCCTCCTAGCGGATGGTTTCAGGATTGGAGTTCAGAGTGATTGCCGCGACCTCGTAGAGGATCGACATCACCTGCAGCACCTTCTCGCCCTCGACATTCGCGCCGAAATCGGTCGAGCGGTATTCACTGGCCGACGCGATGCCGCCCAGCGTGGGATCGTTGGCGAATGCCTGCTCAACGTGAATGGCAAAACCATCGAGATCGTCCTGACGGCCGGCCTCGTCGCCTTTGGTCACGACATCGATCTTGACGCGGATCTGGCGCAACTGGTTGCCATCCGTGTCGATATCGCTGGATTGCTCTGTCGACGTGTAGACGAAAGCCGACGTCTGCTCATTGCGACCGAGCGGCCGAGCGCGGGAGGCGTGTACTCGGTTGCCAACCAGTGCGCTTCCCTTGAGGATTTCGACGACCTGCGACCGCAGCTGTGTTCGGATATGAGCCACGATCAAACCTCCAGCAGTCGTACAACAGTCATTCCCGTACCGTCCGGCTGAAACTCGACGACGCGGAAAGCCTTCGATCCGAGCATTTCGCTTGAAACCGTGGCGCCGTCCTCATGTTCGGCGTCACCAGGAACATCACGTGTTCGCATGGTGACCTGCACCCGCCCGCCTTCCTGCGTAAATTCCAGTTCACCTGCCGAAAGCGCGACGAATGTGTCATCGAAGATGCAGCTTGCAGCCGGCTTGCTGCCGCTGGCTGAGGTCCACACAATAGATGCACCGAACTCGTCTTCATCAAGGAACAGGAGGCGATCCGCATCTGTCTCGATGGCCACGATCAGTCACCGATCGCGGCATCAAAGGCCGTCTTGGCTGCTTGGTAGGCAGCAAGTTCAGCGGCCACGAGCGCTTTTTGCTCGTCGGACGGGTCTGCGCCCTCTGCGATGCCATGCTTGGCGCAGGCTTCGTTCAGCGTCTTTTCGGCATCTTCCAGAGCCTTCTCCAATGCATCGAGATCGTCATCGCCGCCGCCGCTCTGATCGGCGGGCTTGCCAGCATCACCTTTCCCGGGCTTGCTGTTGGCGGGCCTCCTGGCCTTGCCTGTAGCGGCTTCAAGCACGTCGGAAAGGCTGCGCGGGAGTTCTTCGAGCTTTTCCTTGAGGCCGATTTCCTCGCCGCGCTTGAACTCGACAGGACCGGCGACGATCACTTCGCCCTTTTCGCTATCGGCGATTTCGAGCGCGTGGCGCCGCGCATCGATCTGCGCTGCGGATAGTTTGAGCGCCTGACCGGCGGCAAAGCGCACGACATCGCCCACGACAACAAATTTCATGGTGGTATTCCCTAATTGGAATGGAAAGGTGGCCCGCCATTAGACGGGCCGCGCGGGCGAAAGCCGATTAGGAGGTGGTGAAGGTGACCAGGCAGCCGAGCTGCCAGTAACCGTAACCGACGTTGCCGGTCCAATCGATGCCGAACAGCTGCTCCTTGTTCAGCTGCTCGAACTCACTGCCCTCGCCAAGGGCGACGACATCCGGGATATCCTCTTCCTGCAGGATGAACGGCTTTGCCGCCTCGTCGGTGCGGAACACGGCAAACTTGGTCGTCCAGTTGAGACGCGGGTTCGGAACGACCGTGATCGAAAACTTGCCCTTCAGCGCCGGAATGGTCTGGCTTTTTCCGCCCTCGCCGAGCAATGCCGTGACAGCCTCAAGAGCCACGGCCATGAAGGTGACCGGAACCTGCACCTGAAACTCGGTGGCGCTCTGGTTCGTCGGCTCCCCACGATCATCCTTGATCGAGTACATCTGCTGAATGGCTGCCATGACGGCCTTGGTGAACTCGGCCACCGTCGGCGTAGCTGCTGTCGCGGCGATCGAGTTGATCTTGTTCGACTGCGTGCCGCTGCTGCCTTCGGAATGA
Source organism: Ensifer sp. Root1252 (assembly GCF_001425885.1). Lineage (NCBI taxonomy): Bacteria > Pseudomonadati > Pseudomonadota > Alphaproteobacteria > Hyphomicrobiales > Rhizobiaceae > Ensifer > Ensifer sp. Root1252. The sequence continues at coordinate 347,309 of NZ_LMDT01000001.1, forward strand.
TCGGTATCGAAGAAGTATTGGCCGTCGTAGCAAACGGTGGATTCGCCGGCGATGATCAACGCCGAAAGCAGCTTTGCCGGATGATCGTTGGCACGATCGGCGAGCTGATTGACGCGAATGGTGATGACGCCGAGCTTGTCGCGGCGCATATCCTTCGACTTGATCAGGATCGAGCCTTCGTAATCCTTGTTGGTGATCGTGAAGCTCAGTTCCGCCAGCTCGGCAGGCGTACGACCGCCGATGAACTCGCGCAGAGCCGGAGCCGAGCCGAGCCATGCGTAGTTCTCGACCGCCTGGTCGGAGGTGACGCGCATGGCGATGTCGTTGATCCAATTCGCCGGCCCGGTATCGAGCCGAGCGAGGATCATACCGCGCACGCCCCGGGTCGTGATTTTCTGGTGCTGTTGAGGAAGCATGAAAGTGTCCTTTCGAAACCGGGGGCGCACCCCGTCGATGAAAAGCGGTCAGGTTGTGGAAGGGTGGATTAGGCCTGCAGAGCAGCCTTGCAGAGGGCAGAGTCGAACTCGACGACTGCAACCCCGGTCGAAACCCACCGGGATACGTAGCCGATCAGCGTATTGCTCGTCGCTGTCAGGGTGAACGTGTCGTCATCGCTGGCGTAGACTGCCGGACGATCATTGGCGGTGATCGCGAGGCCAGAGATCGGCAGCACGATGTTGCCGCGTTTGCGCACGTTGACATTAATGGCGCCGGCAGCTCCCGCCGAGTTGTCGGCGATTGCTTCCGCGAAGCCGAGGAACGGATCAGCGGCAACGAGCGGGCGGGCATAGCCGGAGCCATTCTCGCCAACGGCGGCACCCTGGTAGATGATATCGCCGGCGACGGCCGGGTACTCTTCCTTGTCGCCCATCTGATAGTCGCGGGTCTTGTTGACGGCGAGCGTCGCCATCGCAAGTCCGACGCCATCGGCCGGAGAAAAGGTCGCGAGATGGGTTGCGGCATCGGGCGAGAGCAGTGCGATGCAGCCGACGGCAAGAAGCGCGAAGCCGACCGCGAAATACACGGTTTTCATGGTGATAGTCCTTCGTTCTGGAAACGCCCGAAACGGGCCTGAGGGGTGAAGAGGTCGCCCTTAGGCGGCCTTGCGCTTCATCGTAGCTATGTAGGATTCCGCCGTCGGAAATTCTTCCTGCAGCTTCGGCGTTGCATCCCACTCGGCTTTCCAGCCTTCCGGGGTTTTGGGGAACGACTGCGAATTGCCGCCGGTTCCGCCAGACGGCAGGCTTTCGACGCCGGCTGCTGCCTGGTCGAGCTGCTGCAGACCCTTCAGACGTTCCTTGTTCTTGCCCTTCTCAGCAGCAAGCAGCTGCAGAGCAGCTTCTGCTGGCGTGGTCTTGCCGTCGGCCTTCAGGGCCTTGATCAGTTCGTCGTGACCGGTAAGGCCGGCAGCCTGGTCGTCGATCCCGATCAGCCTGTTTCGTTCGGTCTGCGCAGCATCGGCGGCGCCCTCCGCGCGAAGGGCGGAAGCGAGATCCGGATGCTCCGCCTTCAGAGTTTCAAGTGTAAGCATGGTGGATTCCTTTTCGGTTCCGGCTTTCGCGGTGGCGGGAGCCGCGAGGCTTGAATTTTCCTGACGGCCCGCCAGATCCGTCAGAACTTCTTCGAGGGATGCGATTTGATCGACCAGGCCACGGCGAAGCGCTTCACCGGCCGTAAACACGAGCCCCTGCCCGTAGTTTTCGAGGATGGTTTCGCGGGTGACCCCACGGCTCTCGACGAGACCCTGAATGAACAATTCAGCGCCGTCGTCGGCGATGGCCTGCAGTTCGGCAAGCCCTTCCTCACTGTCGCGTGCGAGCCGCTTGTTGGGGCTTTGCTCGGCAATGACCTCGACGACGTTGGCGCCGAGCCGCGTCAGGATGCCTTCCATCTCGACATATCGGATCAACGCGCCGACAGACCCCACGAGACCTGTCTTGCTTGCAAATACCTTGTCGGTGCTGGCAGCAATCCAGTAGCCGGCGCTGCAGCAGAAATTGGCGTGCGCATAGACCGGCATCTTTTCCCGCAATCGGGCGATTTCGGCGGGGACTGCATCGACGTTGTCGACCATGCCCCCGGGCGTGTCCATGTCGAGAATTGCGGCCTCGATGCCGGGCGTCGACGCTGCCATCCGAAGATCGCGCACGATCTCGTCATAGGACCAGTATTGCCAGCTGAAGCGGGAAACGAGCGGACCAATCACGGGAATGATCGCCACGTTGCCGACCCGCGTCGCAAAGGTGCCATTACCGAGCGGTGTGCCGCGGCGATTGACTGTCGAAACTGCAGCAGCCGCGCCGCCCGCTTGCTGCGGCTGGCGGATGGCGCGAACAGTCTGCAACGAGGCGGCAACCGCATCGCCGCGCACAGCCCAAGGCGAAAGACCGGAGGGACCGCTGGCGCCGAGCTGCTGGATAAAACCCTGCATCATTGCGAGTGTCATCGGGTTCATTCTTCCTTCTCCTCGTCATCGGTAGCCGGAGGGTTCAGATCGGGTGCCGACGCCGGCGAGGCAATCAACCCGTTTTGCTCGGCAAGATCCCGCTCATAGGCGAGCTGCTCGTGCTTACTTTCGACGTCGCCGCCCGTGCGCTCCATAATGATCTGCTGGCGGGTCTTCGTCCGGTTACCGATGTCGATTGTGTCGGCTTCGGCGTCCTTCTTCGGGTCGAGCGACACTTTCGTCGGGCCGTACCAATCTGAGCGAAGCCATGCTGCCCGGATGGCCGGATCATCAAAGAAGCCCTTCGCCTGCAGGCGGCCCGTCAAGATCGCCTCTTCAATCACCCATTCGTAGAAGGGCTGACAAAGGCTCTTCACCAACCATGCGCGTTCGCGGCGGAATGTCTGCCAGGCGATTTCGAGCGCCGCACGGCTGGCCGAATAGCTCGCCATGAAATGCTTCATCAGCAGCTCGACCGGCATTTCGAGTGCAACGCCGATCTGGCGTAACAGCGCCATGGTGAAGGCATCAAAGTTCGGATTGGGCCGGTTCGGGTTTGCAATGGTGACGTCTTCACCGTCTGCCAGCCCGACGATCGCGCCGGCGCCGAGCTTTATTTCGTCCTTATCCGAACCGCTATTGCCTTCGGGCATGGGCAATGGGCCGGTTGATCCATCGGGCGCCCCCTTCACGAAAACCGTAAAGAAGGCCGAGATCACCGCCGCCTGCACTTCGGCGTCGGTGTATTCCCCAAATTGCTTCAGGATCTCGATGACCGGCGCCAGATAGGGAATACCACGCGCCTGGTCCGGTCGAAGCCGCTTGAACAGATGCAGGACGATCGGGCGCCCGTCGTTGTAAAAGGCCGGCACCCGCCGCCAGTTCATCGCCTTTCGGAAGAGATCGCCAGGATGGCGGTCGCTCACATGATAGGCCCGGACGATACCATTGGTGTCGGTCTCGACGCCGGCGACGAGTGTATCGCTGTCCATGCCAAAATTCGGATTGGAAACGCGGTCAGCCTCGACGATCTGCAGTTTCGTGCCATAGGTGTCGCCCGGATCTTTCCGGTATCGACGGATGGCAAACACGTCACCCGACTCGTCGGTGGAGCCAAACACAAGCGCCTGCAACTCCTCGAAGCTCTGGACCCCGGTAAAGTCCGCTGTCCATGCCGCAAGCTCGAACTCCGCCTTGGCGGCCCGGTTCCATTCGCGGGCTTGGTCGACAGTCAGGTCGAGAACTTCCCGATTGACCTGCGGATAGACCCGCAAGCCTTCGCCGATGACGTTGGTGATCCGCGTGGCGATGGCACCGGTCGCGATCGGTACGTTGCGACGCAAATCGCGTGAACGAGCCCGAAGCGTCGGCAAATCCGGGACAGTGTCCTGATTTGCGCTGCCGCCGTCGACGTCCCAATTGGCAGTTTGCCGTCGGCCCTTTTTTCCACCCTTGAAGCCCCCAGTCGCAAGCGAAAGGACCGTGCGAGCCTGATGCCGGCGAACCGCCCGCACAGGATCAAACACGGCGATGGCCCGATCAAGCAGCGTCATGCGCGCGGAGGAGCCCGAGCGACCGGCCGGAAAACGTGGCGCCTTCATTCCGCAACTCCATACCGGATGCGGCCGCGACCGCTCGCGGCGGCCGCCAGCTTCTGCACCATGTCGTTCCAATATTTGATGCTGGACTGGATGTCGGCGGCGTCGGCTAACGTCAGCGAGCGGCCCGCGATCGAGTAGGACTGCTTTTTCGCAACCGCCATGCTGGCGTTCAGCCACAACTCAAGCTGAGCCTGCGCCTGGTCGAGAGTAATTCCAGCCATCATCGAATACCTTGAGAGAGAACGCGGCGGCGGCGAACCGGCGCAGGGTGGATCAGTTCTGATGTCTTTGCTTCGCCCTGCGATCGCACCGCGAAGCTGTTCTCGTTGATGGGCTTTGCCCAATGCGGCATTTTCAGAGGGTTGCTCCAGTCGATGCTTTCACCCTTGAGGATGATCACAAGAGCCTTGCCGTAGACGGCCAAGTCGAAGGCTTCGTTCGCCAGATTGCTCTTGCGCGGTGCCCAACCACTATCCGTCCGAACTTCGGATGACAGCTCGGCGAAAACCTGAGAAGGCAGGTGCTCGCTTAAATGGAATTTGCCGGGGCCAGCCTCTTTTCGCGTCAACCCGACAACGACTTCGTCCTTCACCTTGTCGGTATTGATGAACACCAGCTTCACATCGCTGATCTTCTTGCCCTTCTGCTGCAGCACCTTCTCCGGCTCTGTGTGGCGAGCGCGATCCTCGATGCGCGCGCTACCCTTCGCCAGATAGACGCGCTGCCCGAGGCCCTGACGGTTCGAACGGCGCAGAAAGCGATACGCGTTCGGCGTGACCCCCGGCCGACCACCGGAGTCGATGATCATCGCCACTGGCATCAACGAAAAATCAGATCCGGCGACCGGATAAGGCTGGTGCAGCAGCGGCGGCAACGCGTCCCAATCCTCGAAGTAGCGGGCCGGGTCGATCGCTCGACGTGTATTGCCCTTCTCGTCGCGCTCACCGCCCGGGGCCGTCGCCGGCGGCTGTGCGATGTCGAAGCGGTCGATCAGCCAACGCTCAAGCCCCTCGCCCCAGGCATCGACCTGCACAACGAAGCGGTTGATCTGAATGTCGACTTCCACAGTGATGAAGCGCGTTTCTGCCGGCGCGATCTTGAGCGGATATCGCTCCGCCAGCGCTGTCAGAGTGTCTTCCGAGAGAGATTCGCCGATCGTCCTGACAAGCGGCAAATACGCCTTGCCATGGTCGAGCGTGATCGTTGCTTTCAGCGAAGTATCGTCGCCGGTAGCGTCGAATTTTGCCTTCGCTTCGAGGTATGTGGAAACGAGCTGTTCCCAGTTTTGCATCGCCGCAACGGGACCTTCGCAACGATAGGAGACAATCTCTGCGTCCCGAATGTTGCGATCGCCGATCTCGCAGACGTCTTTACCGTCGCTCGTCTCATGCAACCAAACGCCGGTCCGATTGCACTCGAATTTGTGCGCTTGCGGGATACAGCACCCGTTCGGACAGACCATTTCGACAGTCTGCGCACTCTCGGCGGGGGTTGCTTTCGTCTCCCACTGCAGTCGATCAAACTCCGGTCGAAACGGCTCGTTGCATGAAGGGCAGTACCAGTAAAAAGCGCCTCTCGTGCCAAGATTGTAATCCGCAAAGATGCCGGAACATGGCGGGGCCTCGTGCGGTGTTTCCGACTTCCAATCGTCCTGTTGGATGATCCGACCCGGCGACCCCTCCTCGACCACCATGCCGAGCGATCCGGCCTGCTGTGTCCGCTTCTTTGCAAGCGTGAGCGGATCACCTTCGCCGTCGATGTCATCCGGCATGCGGTCGCGGTCTGTCAGGATGACGAACGTGTATTCGTTCTGACTGAAGTAGCCGATAACCGGCCACCCGATCACGAGGTTCATGTTCCCCTGGAACTTCTTCTCGTGAATGTTGTCCGCACCCCGGCTCGTTAGCTGCTTGGCGGCAAGATCTCGATTTGCCCTGAGCATCGGCGCCAGCTTCTTCTCAGAGAAAGCCTTCGCGCTGTCTTTCGTTTGGCAGACAACCAATGTGTCGGCCGGAGAGCAATCGATACGATGACCGATGCCATTGAGAACAAGGCTCTCCGACTTTGATGTTCGAGCCGGGCCAGCGAAAACCACGGCTCTGTACTTCCGCGAGGTGACCATGCTTGACGGCTCGGTCATGTACGGCGCGAAATCGTTCTTCCAGAGGCCCTGATATTCCTTCGTCGAAAGACGGCGACTGCTTTCAGCCCAGGTCGGAACATCGATACGCAAGGCTGGCCGCAGGCTGCCGAGGCGCTCCATGATCAGGTCGCCGGGATCTGCAAACTTCGGAGGCGGCGATGGCGGCAGGAACCGCAACCAGGCAGGAGGGCTATGCATCGAACAAATCCCGAGCCTGTCGAATTTCCTGAACTGGTCGCTTTGACCAGAAGTCTTCTACACGCCGGCGAAGTTCGGCGAGCATGTCGTCACAGACCTCGACGAGTGCATCCGTCACCTTCGCCGGGATCGCTTCTCGCCGCTCAATGCGGTCCGGAGCGCTTTCCATCGTGTCCCGAACGAGACCGAGAAGGGTATCAAATGCTTCCGCGACATCCGCGCGGCGCAGCAGCTCGTTGCGCTCGCGCTGAAAGCGCTCCTGCTCGATCTGGACCGACAGGATTTCCTTGCGCGTCTTCGGGTCGAGCGCCATTTCGCTATCGCCGGCCGACCCACCGACCAGTGCGAGGCGCATTGCTGCCTGCGCCTTCTTCACCTGGTCGGACCGCAGATCTTCTTGCGCCTTCCAAGCCTGCCGCCACGCCCAGCAATGCGACAGCACCAACTGATAGGGCCGGCCCTGCCCGCCCATTTCCTTGACCGGCATACCCTTGCCGATCCATTCGGTGATGGTCGGAAGCGAAACAGCAAGCGCCTCAGCAAGCTCTTCGCGCGTCATGCTGCAATCGACCACGCCTTCGGGCAGCGGATATCGACCGACCAGGTCGCGCAGCTGATCGTCGTTCAGAACAGTGGTTTCATCGGCCATCTAGGAACCACAACAACAACAATGGAAAAAGCAGCCCGTCGGCCGCGCCAAATACTCAAACAGATCGGGGTTCGAACTACCTCGCGGGCCTTCGGATCGCTGGGAGGACCCGCGACCCGCCCGGTCGGGGTTCGATGTAGCTCGTCGCCGTCCAGATCGCTGGTCAGCGAGGCATTGACCATCCCGAAGCGGGAGCGGCCATGTCATTGCGGATGCGGTAGGCCCGCTGATCTTCGATGCCTGCAAGCAGTCGTCGCTCGAAGTGCATGGGGAAGAGCATCTGTGCTCTCTCCTGGCTGATATCGTGGAACTGATATCGAGACCGATACGTGACCGACGACACGAAGATGAACACAGGCTCGATCGCGTTCTTTCCCTTCCGCCGCCAGATCCCGCGACGCAGTGAACTACCGGCCTGAGGTACGAAGTAGCGATGACGGGACGGGCCAGCCCGCTTGCGAGACCGTGCCGTCTCCCACTGATGTGCATCTGGTGATGCGAACAGCTGCGACAGAACGCTGGTGATCACGCTGCCCGAGACGTTGCCGTATGCATCGAGCTTCAAGCCAGATGCTGGCACTGCGTACTCATTCGAGGCCATGATGCCGCGCTGGATCAGCCAGCGCTCGAAAGCCTTGCGTGGCCTCGCCCCACCTTCGACCTGCGGCATGAGATAGTGACTGCCGCTGCGATTGCTTTCCTTGAAGTAGATACCCGCGACCAGGTCGCGTCGTGTGCTGGCCTTCAATACCCGCAGGCTGTTCAAAGTGTAGCGCGTCGGCCTATCGAAGATGATGGGCAGGATCATGCGATGGTAATCACGCAGATCCTCGACGGTATCGTTCAATGCCTGCGCCGTCGCGAACGGGATCTGGCGTTTATAGATATCCTCTAGGCCACGCGTCCATTCAGCGATGTTGCTCTGGAATTGAAAGTCCATATCTCTTGATATGAAAAAGGCGACCTCTTGGCCGCCTGTCATCTTCTCATAGCTGTAGCACTTGCCCTGAATCGGTGTCTCGCTTCTGAGACTATCAAGGCGGGGGCTGACCGGTGTACCGACCTCGGGCTATTCGCCCCGCACTCTCGTGCGTTCTCAGAGGCTCACTGCAGGATCATCAGCTCATCCAGTAACGAAATGACTCTCACAACTTCTTCAGCAACGCAAGAGGCACCGTCACCGGCACCTCGCCACCCATGAAGCTGATCGCTACGACCACATCACCACGGCCTTTCCTGTTGGGTGTGACCACGATTGCCTTCTGATTGTTGAAGGGTCCAGCCGTTATCCAAACAGGCTCACCAGCAGTTACCATCAGGTCAGCAGGGCGCTCCCAATCGTAGGTTCCGCCAAGCGCCAGAGAATTGAATCTACTGACTTCCTTGTCGCTGATACGCATGGGCCGCTCACATCCACCGAGCACGTCAATCGCATGTTCGATGCCCTGCAAACCGGTCAGATATTCGGCCCTTGGAAGCATCTGGGCGAGCACATAGCCATGGATGACAGGCATCATCGTGCCCTCGATTACGCGGCCACGGCGCCGCAAATCCGGCCCCTTACGCATCGGAACAAGCGACCGAACGCCGATCGTTTCGAGGGTCTTTTCCACCGCCTTTTCACGACCAGTCCAAACCCGAAGGGCAAACCACGGCGCCATGCCGCCATTGATTCGGCAATTCAGGGTCACCAGCGCGCCCTCGTCGAGCAAGCAGCCGGTGATTCGGCGCATGCGTTCCGCGAACCGCTCGCCAGAGTAGACAGCAATCGGAGCACCTTCGGAAACGTTACGCTGCATGATCATCGCCCTTGCTCCTAGCTGCGAGATAGTCAGAAATCTGTTCACGGTATCGGTCGACCGCTTCGGCAACAGCGCGGTCGAGATCCTCGCCGGCATCGATCGCCGGGAAGTAAATCCAGTCAGGCAGACGCCCGTCGAAGAACGGCCATCCACGACGCTTGTGCTCGCGCCGCCATGCTTCCATGCGCTCTGAATCGCGGTGCACCTGCTCGAAGCCCTTGGCCGCATCCTCGATCGAGAGTGGGCATAGCCAGCCCTGCCGGTCCCTCGCCCGTTCATGCATCAGGTTCACTGTCGGCCAACCGCTACGCATGCGCTTTTCGGCCATGACATCAGCCAGCGTGGTTTTCCCGGCACTGATCTGCGCCTGCTCGAAGCCCGTCGGGCCAGCGACAACACCGGTCGGCGGCAAGAGCAAATCGGCGATGCGGGTTGAATTCCAGAGCTTGCCGTAAGGAGGCGCCACGACGTTGGCGGGTCTTGCCAACTCTTCGGGCAATGGAACGTCGAGCCAGAGCTTTTCGCGGAAATAGGTGCCGGGCACCGGGATATGCTGGCGCTTCTTGCCAATCATGGCCAACCAGGCGTCACGCAGCCTAGCGGCCTCGGCCCTCTCGTCTGGCGTTAGCGCAAACCACTCGCGCTTCCACTGATCCTTCGGCATACCGGCACTGTCTGGCCAACCCTTGACCACGCGCCAGAATGCATCCTCGATCTTACGGCGGTCACTGGCATCTTCCTGACCTTCCGCCTCGCGCACGCCCTCTCTCAGATTCTTACAATCAGTATTTGCTGAATCTAAGTTATTACTATGTGCCGATTTTACCGGCGCCGGCGAAACCGGCGACGGCATCACCGGCGCCGGCATTTCAGTCTGCGGTAGAAATGCAACACTTCCACCGGAAGCCAAGTTTTCCGGCATGTTGCGGGGCTCGTCGAAGATCACGAGGACAGACGAACCAAACTTGCCGTCATCCCGCTGCTGCTCACGTTCGGCATAGCCAAACTCGACCAGCTCGGCGATCATCTTGCGTGCCTTGTCACGCCCGCAGCTGCCCTTTTTGATGATGTCGCCAATTACGACAGTCCAGTTGTCGGGCTTCGAAAGCAGGTAGCCGAGCAGCCACCGCGCCTCCATAGATAATCGCGCGTCTTCAAAAACATGGTTCGGTATCGCCGCATACCGCGCGTTGCGTACGCCACGGCGAATGGTCGCCTCCTGGCTCATTCCGCCGCCTCCAAGTTCAATTGCGTAGTCCTGTTCGTGCCAGTCACGCCGCCACCGCCTTGCCGCCGCACTGGCCGCCCGTGATGACTTCAGGCCACTGGTCCGCCATCGCCTCGGCGATGCCCGTGAAGAAGCGGGAGCGCTCACGCCAACGGTCAGACCCCGGAGGCATGCGATGCACGCGGGCCTCGCGGCCGTCGACGATGTTGGTCGGCTCCAGCGGCGGAAGGTTTTTGAGCCACAGACACGTGCGCTTGATCTCGGGATGGCCGAACTGCCACGGCTGGACGCTCTGCGCGAACTCCTCATAGTTCCGTATTCGCGCCTTGGCGTGGCGATGCATAACCGGGTTCTCGATCGCAATACGGGCGATCGGCGCATTCCAGAAATCCGAGAACAATGCCGCGCCCTGGTCCAGTTCGGCCCACATCTGTTCGAGCGTCTTGTCGCGTGGCGGCTTGGTTAGCCACCGGACGCCGCTGTTGCAGAGCCGCGTGCAAGGCGGGTGTGCGACGATGAGGAGATCCCAATCATCGTTCAGCAGGTCGCGAGCATCGCCGACGATATGGCGGTTGCTACCGTCTTCGCTGGGCAACAGATCGCATGACCATGCGTCATACCCGCGAGCAGTGAACGCGTTGCGGACCGTTCCCGAGAACTCGCACGCGACCAATACGCGATAGCTTGAATTAGCGGCGGTCATTGGGCGGCCTCCAGGGTTGCCGCAACGCCAGCAACGGCGAGCAGATCGGCGCGAGCGATCTCGCGTGAATGGGTGATTTCAGGTCGCAGCGTCCCGTCGGGTCGACGGACAGCGCAGAAGGCGGCGATTTCGGCGGCTAAGTAGGTTAGGCCGACCCTGACACCGGCACGAACCAGGGCAGCACGGATCGGCATCTGGTCGCGATAGAGGACACTGCTCGGCGTCATGAGAAGCCAGCGGGCACGCTCGCAGTCATCTGTTGCGTCGAGCAAATCCTCGACAATTGGGAGGAGCGACGTCATTCTGCACCCACCCGTTGCAAGCCATAGCCTGCAACATCAACCAGCACCGTATGCAATGATGAGATCAGAGACCCAAGATGACTCGCAGCAGCAAGTACTATTCCCACTATTACGGCTGGTTCGTTGCAACCTTGCTCGCTATTGCGCTCGCGACGGTGATGCTCGTGGATCCCCAGAGCATCGGTGCCCGCTATTGCACTGTTGATGCACCGAACTGTGTGCGCGAGTGGGTTTCGGCCTTGAGTGGCTGGGCCGCACTTCTCGCCGCATGGGTAACTATCCAAACGATGAATCGGCACCAACGTGAGAGTCTGGAGTTGCAGATACGGCCCCAGCTCGCCACAGCTACTGCTGCCGATCAGGCCATATTCCAGGTATTGGATCGGGCAAAGCGAACGAAGACTCTGTTTGAAAAAGCCCCAGAGGCCCCAACTTACAATGACGACCTGTATTTCCTTGAACGGGCATGCAAAGAAATCGAAGATGCCGTGAATGGGCCGTTTCTGTCGGATTACCGCCGCACAATAGGAATTTTCGCCGACAGCCACCTCGCCATCGATCAGCACATTGAGATCTGCAGGTCCCACGCGGCTCACTTTCGGGAAGCTGTAGAATGCGGTGCCCACCAGATCCAGCTGACCGGGCATTGGAGCCAGATCGCATCCGGATTGGCGATAATTGAAGGCCAGTTCGAAAGCTGGCTCCAGCAAACACGCGAATTTAAAACGAGATGGTGGGAACGAATTCGGTAGGACATTCATTCTGCCGCCTCCGAAATCTCGGCCGGCACATAGTCCTTCCAGTCGACGCGGCGGATTGTCGTCGGGCCGGCATAGTTGCCGTCCTGGTCGCGCTGCCAGATGAACCAGGCGGTATTCATCCGGCTCGACGCTTCCGGCCCATCCCACCCGTCGCGATGCATCATCGGTAGCCGCCGCTTGAACACGAGCACGCGTGCCGGCGGGCAAAGATCCATCGCGTAGTTGCGATCGTCGTCGTCGAAGCCGCACAGGAAATTGAGGTTGAGCAGCAGCGCCATCTTTCGCGGCTGGTAGACGCGCAGGGCATGCGCCACGAAGCGATTGAGCAGCTCGCCATAGGGCGGGTTCGTGACGATGTCGGCCTCTTGATCGTCGGGCTCGGCAGTCAGGAAGTCCGCAACCGTCTGGACCTCGCCAAATTGGTCGGCGGTGCTGTAGTCGACGAGGTCGGAAATGATCAGCGTATGACCGGCACGCTCCATGAAGCCGGAAATCGCCCCGCGCCCGCAGGCCGGTTCACGCACCAGAGAAGAGAACTTCTCCAGCGCCAGCAGCGTATGCATGGCTTCCGGCGGCGTTTCATAGAGGTTGTTGCCGCGCTCTTCCTTCGTCGCGGTATGAGTACCGACGGCGCTGCGAAGATTTGCCCGGCTCGGCTCCAGCCCGGCCTCGATACGCGCCTGAATGGCACGCTCGACGAGACCCGGCGCCCGCTCTTCGGCCGCCGCCAGCTTGCGCGCTTCGTGGATTTCCTTTCGGGTCAGCCCGGCGTCGGCCGCCGTTAAAACGTTCCCGTCTGAAACGTTTGATTTTCTGCCCGCCGTCGCAGCCACGCCCGCCGCCTGCGCGGCATCCCAATCGCGCGCCATGCGGATCTTCGCGCGGGTCTCGATCAGCAGCGCGTCGCCCTGCAGCTGCCGCGCCTTGCTGATCAGCCGTTCGCCGGCGTTCATCCGCGCGGCATACTGCGATGCCAGCTTGGCCTGGTCGTAAACCACTGTCGCAAGCATGCGGGCGGCGATGACATCGCCCTCGTCGAGCAGCTGCCGCGCCCGCTCGACCGTCGCCAGCAGATCGGAAGCGTCATAGCGCACCGGCATCGTTTCCGGCTCCGGCGACAGATCGCCGCCGTTGACAGCCTCGACCAACACGTCGCGTTTGCCGGAGGCACCGGCGGGGCCGACCACGCCCGCCTCTTCCATCTGTTCGATCAGCTGGCAGGCGCGGTTGTAGCCGATCGCGAGGCGACGCTGCAGGAACGACGACGAGGCCTTGCGCTCCCGAGCGACGAATGCGACCGCCTCTAGGTATTGAGGATCTTGCAGCGTAGGGAGGCGATCTACATTCGGTCCGCCATCGCCTCCCTCGCCTTCTGCTGGCGGCGTTATCCCCGTCAGCTCATAAGCTTTCGCGGACGGATACCAGAGCCACGCATCCTTGGCATCCCTTCGCAGCAACTGGCGGCCGTTCAGGTTGCGGCACGAGCTTTTGTCGGTCTGGTTCTCGCAGCGGAATTGATGTTCGGTCAGCGCCGTTTCCATGATGCGTCTGGCACGGTCGCCTATTGCCTTCGGAAGCCCTTCGATCACAGCGCCCGCCTTTCCGATTGTTCGATGATTTCGCAGACCTCGCGCTCGGCGATGTTGACCAGAGCGGCGATGGCATGGGCGTCGTGTTGGCCGGCCTGCCAAAGCTGCAGCACGCGCTCGATCAGCATCTGGCGGGGAAGAGAGTTCGCCATATCAGTGCGCCCTCAGCAGGCGATCGAGGTAGGCGTGGCCCTTGCCGGTCAGCGCCACGCCGGTCTCTGTTTTGCCAAGGGGACCGCCGACGAAGGCAGCGAAGGCGAGAACACCGGCAGTCACGCATTCCCGCACGCGTGGTTCGGTTCGGCAGTCCTCGATACACAAAGAACCGCCCGCATAGCGGACGGCACGAAGGAAGGTGCGGGCCTCAGGAGAAAGGCGAACGTCGAGCGTAGAAGGGGTCACGGCTCCTCCCCCAACCCGGAAAGCACCGCTTGCAGTGCCCGGATCGCCTCGCGTGCCTCCTGCGAGATCTGCTTGCGCTCCAGGCTGTCGACCCTGCCGTCGGCCCGCGCCGCTATGATCGCTTGCGAGACGTCCAGGGTCTCTTTCAGCACCCGGTGCGCGTCCGCCTCGGTCACCGGTTTTGCCGCCGCCTGCCCAGACGCCGGCACAAGCTCGAAACCGAGCTGCTTTGCCGCCTCGCCAATGATGATGGGAGATCCTGCCCGCCGGTCAGCCTCGACCGCGATATCGACAGGAACAACGTTCTCGCGAAATTCCTCGCTGACCGAGGCGTATTTGGAGAGCGTCGAGACCCCGACGCGCGCAAGCAGCGCGAACGATGTCAGGCCGCCGCCGAGCTTGAAGCTCGCTTCGGTCGCCCCTTTCAGGGACATGAGAGGTTCATCAAAACGCACGAAAACACCCCGCGAAAAAAGCAAGGAAAGAAAACCGGATAAGGATTCAGTGAAGCGCGAGAGGCCCGCGCGTAGGGTCAGCCCATCAGATCAAGGGGGACCACATGGATAGGCAGATGGAAAAACAGAGACAGGGACGCGCCGAAGAACGGCGCGTCCCTGCCAGGTGGCAAGGCCAGGGAGAGGGAGGAGGTTCAGGCCTTGCTTTGGGAACGTCATCATTCGGCCGCCTCAATGGAGACGCCGAGAAAATCACCTATGTCGAGATCAACAGCATCACGCTTCGCCACAGCGATGAGCGCGGGCCAATGGCCCTGAGGTATCCTGCCCCGGTCCTGCCAGCCCTGAACGGTCGAAACAGGAAAGAGCTTCTCGTCGGTCGACAGCGCTTTAGCAGTTTTTGTAAGGCCGCCGAACTTCGAGATAACGATCTCAGCCGGATTGGATGCAGACACGGTTCATTCCTCAAGTTGGACAAGGGAGTCATACGCAGAGTGCGTAATCATGTCAACGTGGAATGCGTAAACGTGTTTCGCGTAAAGGTGTGATATGAGCGACACCAGCGAAAACATCTCAAATCAGTGGCGGAAGCTTCGCGAGCGCGCCGGTATGTCCATGGACGAGCTAGCTCGGGAAATGGGCTATAGCCGCGCATCCAGCATCCAGAGATACGAGAACCCGGACGAATACAGGAAGCCTTCGATCAGCACTGAGTTGGCCGGAAAGTTGCTGAAAGCCCTGAAAGGTCGCGGGAACCCGCCGATAGAGCCAAAGGACGTCTGGGCACTCACGCGTCTCCCCAGCTCTTTCGTATCAAGTTTCGATCCCGACAGCGCGGAAGTCGACGGCGCCGAAGGCGACCTTAGTTACAGCCGCGAGCACTGGCACCCGAGCATTGATGGCGCGGTCCCAGAGGTCGACGTAAAACTCGGCGCTGGCTTCGGTTCGGTCGGCGAGGTGATCAATCTTCCAGTCGGCCGCGAGACCGTCGCCGGACATCGCGTCGTCGCTGAATGGCTTATCCCTGAGAGCTACCTGCGCAACGAAGCCAAGGTATCGCCCGGCTTCACGCTCATCATGGAGATCGTCGGAGACTCAATGATGCCGACGTATCTTCCAGGGGATCGCGTTATCGTCGACCTGGCGCAGAATTCGATGCTGACTGATACGGTCTATGCAATCAGTGACGGACAAACCGAACCTCAAATCAAGAGGTTGCAGCGGGTCCCATTTAGCGATCCGCCGCAGGTGCGCATTATCTCTGACAATCCGGCACTGGAGACGTTCACGGTTGAGCTGGAACGCCTGACGATTATCGGCCGGGTCTGCGGCCACATCGCCCGCAGATGAGTCAGCGGGAAACCCGCGTCATTGAAAACTCAAAGCGCCGACTGACTTCCAGCGCACCATCGAGCACCCACCTATCGTCGCCCTCGCCGGTCACCTGATCAGCGGGGGCTTCTCTCGTTTCGCGCCCAACCTCGGGTGAGCGAACCACAACACGCTGAACGTCTTCGGTGTCGTTGATCATGCTGTTGTCTCCGCTACGCAAGAACATAACGCGAACAGAAACACGGAACACGTCAACGTGTCGAGTCGATTCTTAACGGGCGTTATCAATTCCTCTTTTTACGCACTTCTCGTAAACGCACTTGCAATTTACGCATCATGCGTATACCGATGTCCCTCGTACGCAGTTTGCAGATGAGGAGACACCCATGCAAAACCCGCTCGGCAACACCCCCACCCAAATCATTCATTCCATGGCCGACGCCATGCGCCTGCTCGGCGAAGGCTGCACCGAAGGCGCGCTGAAGCTCAAAGGCTTCACGCAGCAGCAGCTCATCAAATACGGCGACCCCGCCCGCGAACTCGCGTTTCAGCAGTCCGCCCGCCACATTCGCGTGCGCATCGCCGCCCGCCACGCCGCCTGAGGCCGAACGCTTTCGGCGTCGGCCTTTGGGCCGACATCGAAGGTTTTCCCTTCCCGTCCCCCAATCGGAGCCTCTGGTCATGAATGAGCATTTCACCGGCTATCACAAGGCAAGGCTCCAGGCCTGCCCGAGCCGCTTCTTTCTCGCCTGCGTCATCCTCGTCTTGTGCATGATGATGATCGGTTCGGCCGCCCTCGCCGGCGGCACTGCCTTCAAGAAGGAATGGCAGTTTGCGTCGGAGGCTCGCGTCTGATGACCGCGACCCTCCTTCGCTTCCACAATCCGGCGGCACCTGTGCCGCGCGCCCTCCCGTCGTCGAGTGCCTCTTTCGTCCTGCGCCAAATGATGAGCGCCAAGCTGACGAAGCCCGAGCAACTCGCCCTCGTCGACTGCCTGGTGCACCCGCACCGCACTCACCTCGAAATCGCAGAACGCCACGGCATCGATCGGGCGCATCTCCAGGATCTCTATTTCGACCTTTTCACCATCCCAGAGCGCGCGAGAGCAGCGCAGGACAGGAGCAAGTAACATGGGCCACGCAGCTTACCCCCTCTATGGCACGATCCCGGCCGAGCCGATCGTGCACCGCCTCTGGGAACGCGGCCAGACCGCGCGCGAACTGGCGGTCCGCTTCGGCGTGCCCCTGCCGAGCATGATGCGCTACCTGCGCCTGCGTATGCACAAATGGGAGGAGAGCCAGCGCCGCGCGCCTGCACCCGATACCCGCAAGATCATCCACACCGTCCGCAGTTTCGAGCGCAGCGCCTACCACGTCATGCACGTGTCGCTGCCCCGTATCTCGATGCACGTGAAGGCGATCGAGGGCCGCAAGGATGCCGACTGGAGGGTCGCAGCATGAAGGCGCCCCGCCCCAACCCCGTGAAGCTCCAGGCGCAATGCGACGCCTTCAACGGGCAGAACGCTGTCGGCGCGACCGTCCGCGTCAAGAAAGACAGCGGCGAGATCGTGGAGACGACCACCCGCAGCCGCGCCGAGGTTCTTTCCGGCCACTCCGCCGTAATCTGGCTTGAAGGTATTTCCGGCTGCTACCTGCTCAACCGGGTGCGGCCCGTTGAGAACGCCGCTGCGCATCTGGCCGAGCAGCAGAAGATCCCCGGCAAGCTCGAACTCTTCGAGGGCAAGCTGACACCGGTCATCGACGCCAGCCGTTCCGGCTGGTGGCGCTTCCACGAGCACTACGATCGGCACGGCTACTGCGACAACCCAGGCAGGGGGTACTGATATGACGGACGAAACCGTACGCCGCTCCGCCATCGTCGCCGAGATGGCGAAAAGCATGGCCGAAATGGACATCACCACGATCGCCCACCGCGTGGTCGGCATGCTGATCCTCGATAAGGGGAACCTCAATCGTTACCAGCTCACGCTGGAGATCGTCCTCGATGCCTACAAGCTCACCCTGCGCCCGCCCACGACACTTCCCTATCAAAAGCGCGTCGGCCATTGGATGCACGCCTGCTTCGGCAACGACATTCCCTATGACGCCGCCGAGCGCAATTTTCGCTTTCTGGAGGAAGCGCTAGAGTTAGCCCAGTCCTGCGGCGCGACCGCCGAGGACGCGGGAAAGCTTGTCGACTATGTGTTCAACCGCCCCGTGGGCGATCCTCGCCAGGAGGTCGGCGGCGTCGAAGTGACTCTAGCGGCGCTATGCAACGCGCACGGCATCGACCTCGACGAGGCGCGAGAGGCCGAACTGAACCGTGTTTGGTCGAAAGCCGATCAGATCCGCGCCAAGCACGAATCGAAGCCGAAGGATATTCGCTCACCCCTGCCGGGAGGCGCACATGGCTGACCTGCAGCCCTTCCGCATCCACTTCCACGACCCTGAAGTCGCGCCGCTAGATATCGAGGCCGTCGATGCCAAGGCCGCGCGCGACATCGCGATCGAGCGACGCCGCGTTTCGGCCGGCGATATCCGCAAGGTCAAGCTGATCCGGGAGGTAGCCAATGGCTGAGGCACAAAGCCCGATCGCCCTTCGCGCAGCCTTCCTTGACCAGGGCGTGAAGCTGCCGATGCGCCCGTCCGAAACCGATTGCGGCGTCGTTCTCGATGCCGATGACCGCGACGTCTTCACCGTCGACAGTAACGGCTACCACCCTGACGACCAGGTCAAGACGCTCGCCCTCCTCATCTGCGCTTGCGTGAACGAATACGCAGGCCTTGGCCCGGAGAACCAACTCAATGGCTGATGGCACCAAGATCGAGTGGACCGACGCGACATGGAACCCGATCACCGGGTGCGCCATCGTCTCCCCCGGCTGCACCCACTGCTACGCGATGAAGCTCGCCGGCTCGCGGCTCAAGAATCACGCCAGCCGCGAAGGCTTGACACGCAACACCAAGGCCGGCCCCGTCTGGAGCGGCGAAGTACGCTTCAATCCGCAGTGGCTCGACCAGCCGCTCCGCTGGAGAAAGCCGCGCATGATCTTCGTCTGCGCCCATGGCGATCTGTTCGCCGAAGGCGTGCCTGACGAGTGGATTGACCAAGTCTTTGCCGTCATGGCTGCGGCTCACTGGCACACGTTCCAAGTGCTAACGAAGCGGCCTGAGCGGATGCGGGATTACCTGACCCGTAGCCTGATGTCACATCGTATTATGGCCGCACAAGTGCAACTCCCATTCCCCATTCCGTCGCCCGGCCGCTGGTCACACATGCCCCTGCCTAACGTGTGGCTTGGGGTCTCTACAGAAGATCAAAAGCGCGCCAACGAACGCATTCCGATCCTCCTGCAGACGCCGGCCGCCCTGCATTGGATCAGTGCCGAACCGCTACTCGGCCCTATCGATCCCAGGCGCATTGTGATCGATCACCCTGCCTACGCAGGCGTGAAAGCTCACCTCGATGCTCTATCGGGGCAGATCTACGATTTGGGCGACACACTGATCGGCGACCCGGGCGAGCAAACCAACAGGCTGAAATGGGTGGTCGTCGGCGGCGAGAATGGCCCCCGGCCGATGCATCCGCATTGGGCGATGGATCTACGCGACTTCAGCGCCGCAGCCGGCGTTCCGTTCTTGTTTAAGCAGTGGGGCTCTTGGCTGCCAGATCTCGAAGATTCGCCAACACGCCCTGCCGACCACCCAGAGCAAAGCCGCTTCGAAACCTGCGTATGGGATCCAGACGAAAATCGCTGGGAAGAAACCAACGGCTCGTGGGATGACCGCGAGCAGTGGGTGATGGCCGACACCTACCAGGAACAAGAGCAAGGCATGACGAAGGTCGGCAAAGGAGGTGCCGGCAGGTTGCTCGGAGGCGTCGAGCACAACGGATTTCCGGAGATCCGCCGATGACAAAGCGCGATAAACAACGCCGCATCGGCGCGTTTCGTAAAGGCTTCTTTCTCGCGCGTGAGATGGCGATCACCGCCGCCAGCCAGACACTCGATAAGGGCATTGAGTGCGAGTGCAGCAGTACCGACCCGGCGACCGGCACCCTCGAATGCAGCCTCATGGTCCGCAACCTAGATTGCCTTTGCAGCGAGCGCCGGGACGAAGCGGCTGACATCGTCGCGCGCATCCGCCAGATCACGATCGGGGAACAGCCATGACCGTCGCGATCGAAGCCGGAAAATCCTTCCTGAAATGCGACGAGTGCCCCGCCAAGCGGCGCGACACTTACGAGCAGCCCGAGTTCGCCAAGATGATCGCGACGGCCCGCGCCGACGGCTGGAAAGTCGACAAGCGCGCCGGCGCCTGGCGCCACGTCTGCAACCATTGCCAGGTGCGTCCGGGCGGGAGGCTGCTGTGACGAACTTCGAAAGCCTCATCGACACCCTGCAGCTTGCGCTGCTGCCAGACCGGCGCCTGGACGGCGAGATCCACAACGCCATCTACGGAACCGCGTATGTCCACGTCGGCACGGCCTCTCCGCATGGCTTTCACACAAGCCAAACCGATAACGGCTGTCCGATGGTGCCGCACTACACAGCGTCGCTGGATGCGGCGATTGCCCTCGCCGAACGTGCGCTGCCAGGACACGGGCGCTGCACCGCCAAGGGTCGCATGCGCACGGACGAGCCTATGTTCGCCTGCCAGATCTATGCATCGGAGTTTTGCACACTGACCGGCGAGGCGCGCCCGATCGCCGTCGGCGAGCACGACATCGAGGCCGTCGCAATCGGTATCGCCATGCTGCGAGCCCTGCAGGGGAGCCGGCATTGAGCTTAGCCCCCTCACCCGACCAGATCCGCCTTGACCAGATCCGCGCGCGCCACAACGAGGCAAGCTTTGACTGGTCGCACGAAGTCAGCGGCCGGCGCCATCCGCAACTATGCGCCCGGCTGCTGAAAGGCACGCCGAAGGTGGCCGTCGTCACCATGACGGAAGATTGCGGCTATCAGGATGAAGCCTTCCTAACAAACGCCCACGCGGACATTGGCTTCCTACTGGCGATCTACAAGCGCCTGGTCGAGCGCCTCGCCAGTAAGTCCCGCGAGCTCGCGCTTTATCAAGGCCGCGATGCGCCGAAGAACTACGCCGCTGAATGCGCGATGAAGTGCAAGGAACCAGCCTTCAAGAAATTCCTCGAGGAGCGTCACGGACTGGAAAGACCGTTGACCGACGAACGCGTGAACACCCGGGTTCGCTCGCTGCTCAACGTGTCGTCGCGAGGTAAGCTGAATGAAGATACAGCCTCCGCTGCCCGCTGGCGTGACCTGCGCGACGAATTCGACGCGTGGAGGCAACACGGATGAACGGCCGGCGTCTGGAGATCTTCGAAAAGATCATGGCGCGGGTTTTCATCGACCCCGTGACCAGCTGCTGGCTCTGGCAGGGCCCAACGTCAGGCAGCAAGGGCCGCGGGAAAAACTATCCGCGTATGTCGCTCGGCGGCCAGACGGTCGCCGTTCACCTGGTCATGTGGACCAACGAGCACGGCTACATCCCCGGTAAGAAGCAGCTCGACCACAAATGCCGCAACCGTCTCTGCATCAATCCGGACCCGGCACACACCGAGCTAGTGACGCACAAGGAAAACCAGAAGCGCCGCGACAGGGCGCGCGCCGGCATGATCGGCCAAAACGGCGGCCCAGCGCTCGAATGCGAGGAGATACGATAGTTGGCAACCGTTGCACACAGAGAACGCGTCACAGCAATCCCCTTGCCCGCTGTGCGCGGTTTGAACCGAGAGCAAGCATCTGCCTATGTAGGCGTCTCGACCACCCTCTTTGACGAAATGGTGAAGGATGGCAGGATGCCCCGGCCGAAGAGGCCCAACGGACGCACCGTCTGGGATCGGCTGCAGCTCGATCGGGCATTTGACCGCCTGCCTGGTGGAGACGTCGACGAAGGCGGCGAATGGGATGTCGAGACCTGATGCCAAGAAAGCTCAGACGCAAATACCTGGTCGAGGACACGACCGACGGCGTGCTGCGATTCTACTTCCGCCGCAAAGGCCAGCGTAAAATCCGCCTGCCCGGTCACCCAGGCCTACCGGAGTTTGAAGCCGCCTATTTTCAGGCTCTCAATGGCGAGTTGAAGGCCGACAAGGTCGGACCCAAGATGTCGACCAAAGGCACGCTGCGTTGGCTGTGCGAGCAATACTTCCAATCATCCGATTACAAACAGATGGAAGCTAGCACCAGAAAGGTGCGCAAGCTCATCATCGAGAACATATGGGAAGAGCCGACCAAACCGGGGTCGCCGAAACTATTCGAGGACATGCCACTATCAGCCTTTGGCGCGAAGGCCGTTCGCGTTCTTCGCGACCGCAAGGCAGAAGTCCCAGAATCCGCAAACGGTCGCGTAAAGGCTCTTCGAGCCGTGTTCAACTGGGCAACCAGCAAGGATGTTGAACTGGCGCTGACGAACCCCGCGCGCGACGTCGACTATTTCAAATCGACTGGCGACGGCTTCCACTCTTGGACCGAGGCCGAGATCGAGCAGTTCGAGGCATTCCACCACATTGGCTCGAAAGCCCGTCTGGCGCTTGCACTCATGCTCTACACGAGCCAGCGACGCAGTGACATCGTGCTCTTCGGCAAGCAGCACATCTCAAAGGGATGGCTACGGTTCACACAGTTCAAGAACCGCCGAAGCAAACCCGTCACCCTGTCGATCCCCATCCATCCGACCCTTGCCGACATCATCGACAAGAGCCCGTGCGGTGACCTGACGTTGCTAGTGACCGAGTTCAAGAAGCCATTCACCAACAACGGTTTTGGCAATTGGTTCCGCAAGCGCTGCGATGAAGCGGGCCTGCCCCAGTGCTCCGCGCACGGCCTGCGCAAAGCATCCGCCGCTCGTCTCGCCGATCGCGGCGCAAGCGAACATCAGATCATGTCGATGACCGGCCACACGACGTCGAAAGAGGTCACTAGGTATACGAAATCTGCCCGTCAGAAGGTGTTGGCTCGGTCGGCAATAGAGCTACTCGACAAGACGGTATTGGACGATGATGACTTGACCTAGATGTAGAGAGGCCAATCGCCGCTCTTATTTTCGACGATCAACTCCAAGCGCTCTGGCGTCTGTGCTAGGATCCCGATCGTCACACCGGATGATGGGCTGCGAGCGCTGTTCGCCAAGTCATTGAGATTGTCAGCTTGAACGGCCCAGTCAGGAATTGAGAGGGCCACATAGTGATAACGCCCGTCAATTTCGTTGATAGCTCGATCTCCGCGCACGTAATTCAACGTTAGGCGAAGGCCTTCTTTATCGGCGCTCGACCACAATACTGTTAGATACTCATCGAATAGAACATTATGCAGAAGCGAAATATCGGACCCTGGTACGAATTTATTTATCTCCCAGTTCGGGAATCGATTCTTTAGAAATGCGGATCGCATCGCATGTTGATGTGATAGTTCTTCGTACTCCGTCTGCCGAGAAACCTCTCTCACCTGAGAGATAGTGCGCTCGTCGACGCCAGTCTTCAAGAAGCTCTTTGCATGCGAAAGAAATGCGTCGGGCTTGTACATATAGAACGAACTACCCGCGCATGCCTCAGCAAGCTCTGCCGCTAGTTCTGGCCTCGGCCCGACTGTCTTTCCGTCGACATCCCACCACCAATCGCGTTTTTTGTCGTCCGTGACGAAGATATAGTCGGCCGGCCCAACGCTTCGGACATGATCGAGAATTTGCCGCCACAGGATCAAGTCTCCATACTTTGATTCGTAGCGAACGCCGCCATAGGAATAGACGTCTGTTTTCTTAGCATCTCCGAACCCCGGAGGAACCTCGGCCTTATATCGAGTGTCTCCGTCTCTAGTGAATTCGTCGACGTCCTTTTGCGATGGCCGCTGCCCTACCTTCCCGCTCAGAATGGTCTCTATCCGGCTTCGCACTGGATCATCCTCGTGCACATCCGGTTGCTCTTGCTCAAGCGTTTCCAGCTTCGCCAGAAACTGATCGACATGATCCTTGACACCGTCGACGAGCGCAGTGGCATCTATAAGCGAGTGCCGATTATGAAGTTCTGTCTGGAGCGTCATGAAGCTCTTTCTAGCGTCAGTTACCGCCTTTCGAACCTCATGAAATTTGCTCTTCTGCCCACCTATTTCCTTGAGGCGCAGGCGCTGAAATTCCAGCGCGACTTGGTATGGGATCCACAATCGGTCTTTCATCTCATCAAAGACTGAGAAGAACTCATCCCGCGCCGCCTTCGGATAGCGGTAGAAGTTCAGAAGGACGTTAGTATCGAGAACAAAGATCCCCTTCTCGAAGAACCTTTTGTAGTCCACCTCTGACGGTCGGTAGAAGCCAGGGAACATATCGCGCATTGCGGCAAATCTACTCCAGAATCTGTTTAGCCGACATTGGAGCGGACACGCGCGTGTTGCAAGACGAGAACTCATGAAACCACAGCATGCGCGGTAGAGAACTCGGATCAAAATGAGAACAGAAGTGTCCAGCTTTTTAGGGTAGTGTAAGTTTTCTGGACGTTTAGGGCTATAAATCACAATAAAATCAATGGTTGATTTTAGTGATGGTGCCCGGAGGCGGATTTGAACCACCGACACGCGGATTTTCAATCCGCTGCTCTACCAACTGAGCTATCCGGGCATCCTGCCGTTGCGGGCAGCGGCTCCTCTCGGAGCCCTCGGGGCGTTGTCTGTGCCCCGGAAGCGAGCGGGGTTATAACATCTTGTTCGGCGGTGTCCAGCACCAAATGAAAGTTTTTTGGCAGGAATTTCAAAGTTAGTGGAAAAAGCCAAAAAACCGTGGATATTCAGGCAGATCGCGGTCAGCGATCGTCGTCGTCCGCTTTCGCCTCGTCGTCTGCGACGGGAATGGCGTAGGAGCCCGAGAGCCAGCGGTTGAGGTCGACATTGCGGCAGCGGTCCGAGCAGAAGGGATAGTGCTCGCGGTGCGATGGGCGGCCGCATTCGGGGCAAGGACGCGGGGCGCGCAGAGGTGCTACGTTCGAGCCGCTTTTCTTGTCTTCGTCAGTCACTGCCTTCAGCCTTCCAGCCAGCGATTGTGAACGTCGTAGCCTTCACCGACCAGCAGGCCGACCGTCTCGTAGAGCGGCAGGCCGACGACGTTGCTGTAGGAGCCGACGAGCTTGACCACAAAGCTGCCGGCAATGCCCTGGATGCCATAGGCGCCTGCCTTGCCGCGCCATTGGCCGGAGGCAAGATAGCTCTCGATGTCAAAACCGGAAAGGCGCTTGAAGCGGACCTTGGTGTCGACCACCTTCTGGCGCAACGTCTTGTCGGGTGTGATCAGGCAAACACCGGTATAGACGCGGTGGCTGCGGCCCGACAAAAGATGCAGGGCGCTCGAGGCTTCGCTGACGAGTTCCGGCTTCGGCAGGATGCGCCGACCGACGCAGACGACGGTGTCGGCCGCCAGAATATAGCTGCCATCCCAACCGGCTTCACCCTTGATCGCAGCCAGCGCCGCCTTGGCCTTTTCAGCCGAGAGACGACGCGCCAGCGAGCGCGGATGCTCGGAGCGCTTCGGCGTTTCGTCGAGATCCATCGGCATCAGGCGCGCAGGCTCGATACCTGCCTGGGCCAAAAGCTCGACGCGACGCGGCGAACCGGACGCCAGTATCAGTTTTTGAGCCGTTGTCATCGGAACGCGCCGTCACCCCAGAAATATGATGAAGCCACCTGTCGGGCGGTTTACTTGAAGCGGTAGGTGATGCGACCCTTGGTCAGGTCATAGGGCGTCATTTCGACGAGCACCTTGTCGCCGGCCAGAACGCGGATACGGTTCTTGCGCATGCGGCCTGCGGTGTGGGCAATAATTTCATGTTCATTTTCGAGCTTCACGCGGAAGGTCGCATTGGGAAGCAATTCCGTGACCACGCCCGGGAATTCGAGGACTTCTTCTTTCGCCATGTAGGACTGTTCTTTCTGTGTTTGTTCGGGGATACGACACGCATCCCGAAAAATTCGCCGGAAACTACACAATCGACGAGGATTTGTGAACCGCTTTGCGCCGGCTTTTCAGCTTTTGTACTGCCTTATACCAACCTGCGCTGATATTGATCGATTGCGCCGGAGCGATTTTGGTTTCCGGCAAGGAGAAAACCGCAACCGGACCCGAGCAGTCCGGTGAGGATTGTCGACGCTGTCGGAGACCAAAAGCGCCCGGCCCTTCGGGTGGGCCGTCTGTCGGCCGCCGGCAGCGTCGCAATCCTCGACCGATGCCCAGGCATCGCTCTCAGATATGCTCCTTGCCGGAGGACCGCATACGGTCGCACGCAATAGGTCAATATCAGCGCAGGTTGGTATTAAGCTTTTTCGCCCGCGGGCGCTACTACCAGACGGCGATTAATCAGAGTGGCAAGGTGATCGCGAACGGCGCGATAGGCATCGACAATCTGTTCGCGCGTGCCGGTGGCAACCGTCGGGTCAGGTGTCGGCCAATAGACCACGTCGACGGCCATGGAGCGAGTCAATTCCAGCGCCATGTGATGGGCCTCGGGCGCCAGCGTGACGATGAGGTCGAAATAGTCGTCCTCGAGCTCGTCCAGGGTGCGCGGCTGATGCCGCCCGATCGACAGGCCGATCTCGTCGAGCACGACATCGACGAAGGGATCGCGCTCACCGTGGCGCACGCCGGCGGAGGTGACATAGGTTCCCGCCGGCAGGGCGGCCTTGGCGAGTGCCTCGGCCATCGGCGAGCGGATTGCGTTCATGCCGCACATGAAGAGAACGGAACGGGGCCTTGTCGGTTGAGGCGTCGCGGTTGCCGTCATCCCGGTCTCCGCCGTCATCCGCGCCAGTAGAGCACGCAGACGAGCGTGAACAGGCGGCGGGCGGTGTCGAAATCTAGCCGGATCTTGCCCGACAGGCGGTCCATCAGCGTCTGCGAGCCCTCGTTGTGGATGCCGCGGCGACCCATGTCGATCGCTTCGATCTGACTCGGCGTCGCCGAGCGGATCGCTTCGTAATAGCTCTCGCAGATCATGAAGTAGTCCTTCACGATCCGGCGAAACGGCGTCAGCGAGAGAATATGGGTGGCGACGTCAGATCCTTTCTCGGTGGAGATCGCAAAGACCAGCTTGGCGTCCATGAGAGAAAGGTTGAGCTTGTAGGGGCCGCCCGGGTGGCCGACCGGTTCGAACAGGTTTTCTTCGAGAAGGTCGAAGATCGCAACCGCGCGCTCATGCTCCACGTCGGGCGTCGAACGGCCGATCGTCTCGTCCAATACGACGTCGCAGAGGCGCTGGTTGCGGTCTGCCTTCATCCCGCATCCCCGAGATTGAGGCGAATGGCGACGGAGCGCGCATGAGCCTCAAGGCCTTCCGACCGCGCCAGCGCGATTGCTGCAGGGCCGAGGATGCGAAGCTGCTCCGCGTCGAGGCGCAGGATCGACGTGCGCTTCATGTAGTCGAGAACGCCGAGACCGGAGGAGAACCGCGCCGAGCGCGCCGTCGGCAGTACGTGGTTCGAGCCACCGACATAGTCACCGATGACTTCGGGCGTGTGGCGTCCGACAAAGATGGCGCCGGCATTGCGGATCTTGGCGACCATCGGCTCGGGATCGGCAAGCGCCAGCTCCAGATGCTCGGCGGCAATGCGGTTTGCAAGCGGTATGGCCTTTTCGAGGTCCGGCACCAGGATGATCGCGCCGAAATCGCGCCAGCTCGCCGATGCGGTCTCTGCGCGCGGCAGGGTTTTCAGCTGACGTTCGACCGCCGCTTCGACCGCCTCGCCGAAGGCCGCGTCATCCGTGATCAGGATCGACTGGGCGCCGACATCGTGCTCGGCCTGCGCCAGGAGGTCGGCGGCGATCCAGTCCGGATTGTTTTCGCGGTCGGCGATGACGAGCACCTCGGACGGGCCAGCAATCATGTCGATGCCGACGGTGCCGAAAACCTGGCGCTTGGCGGCGGCGACATAGGCATTGCCCGGGCCGACGACCTTTGCCACCGGCGCGACGGTCGCGGTGCCATAAGCAAGGGCGGCGATCGCCTGCGCGCCGCCAATACGGTAGATTTCCTCGACACCGGCCAGACGCGCAGCTGCCAGCACCGCCGGGTTGATCTTGCCGCCGTTTGCCGGCACGACCATGACGATGCGCTCGACGCCGGCGACCTTGGCCGGCAGCGCGTTCATCAGCACCGAGCTTGGGTAGCTCGCCGTGCCGCCAGGCACGTAAAGCCCGACGGCGTCGACCGCCGTCCAGCGCGAGCCGAGGCCGACGCCCATCGTATCCTCGTAGATATCGTCCTTCGGCCGCTGGCGGGCGTGGTGCGCCTCGATGCGGACGGCGGCAACCTTGAGCGCGCCCAGCACTTCCGGCTCAACGGCCTGGATCGCCGCATCGATTTCCTCGGCGCTGACGGCCATCGGGGTCGTTGCAAAGTCGATGCCGTCGAAGCGGGCGGAATATTCCGCCACCGCCTCGTCGCCGCGCAGGCGAACATCGTCGATGATCGCCTTGACCGCGGCGTTGACGTCCTCGGAAACTTCGCGCTTGGTGGTCAGGAATGCCGCGAACTGCTGTTCGAAGTTACCGTCGAGATAGTTCAGCCTGATTGCCAACGCAAAATGTCCTTGTGGTATGCCTGTGTCGCGGGTTTCAAACGCCTTCGGGATGCCGGGGCTTGAAAGCGGTTTCCCATGCTCCGCCGGTATCCGCAAGCTGCACCTCGATGCATTCCACATCAAGGGCGATCGAAGCTTCGCCGGCAAGCACCAGTTCGACGGCGCCTTCCGGCCCCTCGCCGGCGACCGTGAACGTCACCGCCAGCAGATCGAGCACGGCCTCGCCGTTGCGGCGGTCGAAGCCAAGCGAGCGCACGGCGCTCACCCGCTTGAACAGGAGCACGGCGCGCCGGCGCTCGAACGAACGCCGCTTGCCGTCGGCCATCTCCCAGACGAACCGGTTGACGATGAGCGAAAACTGCTTGCGGCGTGCGTCGTATTCCAGTCCGGAAACCTTGAACACGGCATCCTGGACGTGGGCGGAGACGACGGCCAGGTCCTCTTCATCGAGCGCCAGCAGCTTCAGACCATCCATGCGATCCATTCCTTTCGCTTTCGTCGCACATTTTGCGTGCCACAATTGAAATGGACATAGGACGTCGCGCCTGAAACCGCAACGGCATCAGGCGCGACGGCTAAAATCAGTCGCTGACACGCTCGACGTGAGCGCCGCAACGGGTGAGCTTTTCTTCCAGCCGCTCGAAACCGCGGTCGAGATGGTAGACGCGCGACACCATGGTTTCGCCTTCCGCCGCAAGACCGGCGATGACCAGCGACACCGAGGCGCGCAGGTCGGTCGCCATCACGGGGGCGCCCTTCAGCCGGCTGACGCCCTCGATCTTGGCCGTCTGGCCCGACAGCGAGATCTTGGCGCCGAGGCGCGCCAGTTCCTGCACGTGCATGAAACGGTTTTCGAAGATCGTCTCGGTGATGTGCGAAACGCCGTTCGACTTGGTCATCAGACCCATGAACTGCGCCTGCAGGTCGGTCGGGAATCCGGGGAACGGATCGGTGACGATATCGACCGGCTTGATGCCGGCGCCATTGCGCACGACGCGGATGCCGCTGTTGGTCGGCGTGATTTCAGCGCCGGCCCGGCGGATCGCCTCGAGTGCGGTGTCAAGCAGCGCCATATCCGTGTCTTCGAGGATGACGTCGCCGCCGGTCATGGCAACGGCCATGGCGTAGGTGCCGGTCTCGATACGGTCGGGCAGCACGCGGTGACGCGCGCCGGACAGCGAGCGCACGCCCTCGATGGTGATCGTCGCCGTGCCCTGGCCGGTGATCTTGGCGCCCATGGCGTTCAGGCAATTGGCTAGGTCGACGACTTCGGGCTCGCGCGCGGCGTTGCCGAGCACGGTGGTGCCGTTGGCGAGCGTCGCCGCCATCATCAGCACGTGGGTGGCACCGACGGAAACCTTCGGGAAGGTGTAGCGGGCACCGATCAGGCCACCTGCCGGCGCCGTCGCGTTAACGTAGCCGCTGTCGATCTCGATGTTGGCGCTCAGCGCCTGAAGACCCTCGATGAACAGATCGACCGGGCGCGTGCCGATGGCGCAACCGCCCGGCAGCGACACGCGGGCCTTGCCTTCGCGTGCGAGCAGCGGGCCAATGACCCAGAAGCTTGCGCGCATCTTCGACACCAGCTCATAAGGCGCGGTGGTGTCGACGATGTTGCGGCAGGTGAAATGGATCGTGCGGGCGTAGCTTTCGCCCTGGCGCTCGCGCCGGCCGTTGACCGAGATATCGACGCCATGGTTGCCGAGGATGCGGATCAGCTGCTCGACGTCGGCCAGATGCGGAACGTTTTCCAGCGTCAGCGTGTCATCGGTCAAAAGCGATGCGATCATCAGCGGCAGGGCCGCATTCTTCGCGCCGGAGATCGGGATGACCCCGTGAAGTTCATTCCCGCCTACAATCCTGATGCGATCCATGAGGCCTCTCGAACGGGCTTGGCCCGCCTTTCCAAAAAAATGAAGTGTGTCTGAAGGCGCCTCTTTAGTGGAGACGCCGCGAAATTAGAAGTGCCTTGAACGCAAGGCAGACGCCTGCATGCGTGGGGGAATGCCGAACGGCAGCCCCTCCCTCGTCGTACTAATCTTCGGATTCGTCCGTTTTTGCGGCAGGCAGACCAATCGCTTCGTCGGGGGCGCCGGAACGGCGCGCGCGCATCTGCTGTTTACGGCGCTGGAGATTGTCGCGCAGGGTCTTGGCAAGGCGCGCCTTTCTCAGATCCGACTCGGTCGTATCTTTCTTCTTGCGCGTCGGCGCAGTCGCCTGCTGCTCCTGCGGCGAAACCTCGCCCTTGGCGCTTTTCTTGTCGTCTGTTTGCATGGGCGATGCTTTAGCGCAAAAGCAGGGGCTTCGGAAGCCGAAACCGATTTTCTCACGGAACAACAGCGAAAACTTCGAAATGCGGCTTGCGCTCCCCGTCCAGCTATGGCAATAGGCGCCTCGCTTGATGCGGCTTGTCAACGAACCGGCCGCGAGATGCTGCTATAGCTCAGGGGTAGAGCACTCCCTTGGTAAGGGAGAGGCCGAGAGTTCAAATCTCTCTAGCAGCACCAGTTTTCCTTCTATTTTGCCTCAAAACCATGGCGCTATTCGCCACCGTTGCACCGCGATGAACACGCACATGTGCATAGCCGCTCAACCCGTCCAGACATGGGCGAACAAAGCCTTGCAATCGTCACATTCAGCTCCTATTTGGCGGAAATCGATATTGCTGACGAACTTTGTGTCGGCGCCCTAAGCGCGTGAGAGACGGACTTCCCTCTTCAAAATCGGTTATCCTGATCCGGAGGTTTTTTCCGGAAATGTCTATTACGAGCGATTGAAAGGGAATCGTCATGGCTACAGGCACAGTAAAGTGGTTCAACAGCACCAAGGGTTTCGGCTTCATCCAGCCTGACGACGGCAGCCCGGACGTGTTCGTTCACATTTCGGCCGTTCAGCGCGCAGGCCTTTCCGGCCTCAACGAAGGTCAGCAGATCAGCTACGAGCTGACGCGCGACCGCAAGACCGGCAAGTCTTCTGCAGACAACCTGCAGGCCAAGTAATTAGGCCAAGTCATTTTCGCGCGTCGTCGCCGGACGCAGATTTGCGGGCAGCGGCAGTGCAGCGAATGGGAAGGTCGGGTTCGCCCGGCCTTTTTTATTGCCCTGTTGTCACCGGCGACTGGATAATTCCACCTCAAACCGGCGACGCATCGAGGTGGAATTATGAAGCGATTTCTCGATGTTACGGCGTCGTCAGACGACCCTGTTTGATATTCCGCGCGGCAACGCTTCAATCCCAAAATGCGGGCGCGATCTCCAAGATCAGCTCGTCGCAATTTAAAGTCCAGTTGCCTCTCAGCGGTTATCGCCAACCGCTGGGCACTCTTGCGTGACCTGCTTGAGACAGGGAACGTTTCCCGCCAGCCTGCGTTACCAATTCAACGGCAACGACGTGGAGGTCTTGAAATGAAAGGCATCGTTCTCTGGCTCATGGGCGTACCCCTGATCGTCATCGTTCTGCTTTACATGTTCGTGTTCTGATGGGTCGCTCAGGAAACCTGAGGAGATCGCTCGATCGAAACGCTCAAGCGGAAGATTTAATTTGTAGTTGCAGACATCGAAAGATGCGCCTTAACGCAACCTTAAGATTCTGTCCCTAGATTTGACATCGCGATGATGGACAATCGCAACGCTTAAATCCCCTTTTGAAACCGGCTCGCGCCGGTTTCTTTTTGTCCAAACGACCGCCGTCAGACCTTGACGGCCTGCTCGACGAAATCCTCGCTCCCGAAGAACTTCAGATAGCGCTGCACCTCGGCCGCGTCGCCGGTCGCCTTGCGGGGGTTGTCCGACAGCTTGACCGCCGGCCGGCCATCAGCGTCGCTGACCTTGCAGACGATCGATATCGGATTGAGGCCCTTGATCTCCGTCGGCGCGCAATCGGCAAAGTCATTGGTGAGGTTCGTTCCCCAACCAAAGCTCATGCGCACGCGTCCCTCGAAATGCCTGTAGGTTTCGATGATCGTTTCGACATCGAGACCATCGGAGAAGATGAGCAGTTTTTCACGCGGGTCGCGCCCCATCTTCTTCCACCAGGCGAGAATTTTCTCGCCGCCTTCGATCGGCGGGGCGCTGTCCGGACGAAAGCCGGTCCAGTCCGCCACCCATGCCGGCGCATCGCGCAGGAACGCGGCCGTGCCGAAGGCATCGGGAAGCACGATCAAGAGATTGCCGCCGTAGAGCTGATTCCAGTCCTGCAGCACCTTATAGGGTGCGGCGGCGAGTTCGGCATCGGTGCGGGCAAGTGCAGCTGCCACCATCGGCAATTCATGCGCGTTGGTGCCGAGCGCCTCCAGGTCCGTATCCATCGCCAGAAGCACGTTGCTGGAGCCGGAGAAGGATGCACCGATGCCTTCCTTCAATGCCTCGACGCACCAGCGCTGCCACAGGAAGCTGTGGCGCCTTCGCGTGCCGAAATCCGAAATCCGCAGGTTGGGATACTGCCTGAGGCGCTCGACCTTCGACCACATCTTCGCCTTGGCACGGGCATAGAGCACATCGAGCGTGAAGGGGCCGAGCCCTTTCATGGCCGAGCGCGAGCGCAGCTCGTTGATGATCGCCAGCGCCGGGATCTCCCACATGGTGGTCTCGGCCCAGCGCCCACGGAAGGTCAGCTCGAACTGGCCGTCGCGTCGCGACAGCTCGTAATCCGGCAGGCGGAATTTTGCGAGCCAGGCGAGGAACTCCGGCGAGAAAATCTGCTTGCGACCGTAGAACGAGTTACCGGCAAGCCAGATCATCTCCTTCTTGGAGAACCGCAACTCGCGCGCATGATCGAGTTGCTCGCGCAGTTCATTTTCGTCGATCTCGTCGGCCAGGCGCACGGTCTTGGTCCGGTTGATCAGCGAGAAGGTCGCGTCTACATCCGGATAGAGCTGCCAGATCATCTGCAGCATCAAAAGCTTGTAGAAATCCGTGTCGAGCAGGCTGCGCACGATCGGGTCGAGCTTCCAGGCATGATTGTAGACGCGCCTGGCGATATCGGTCTTGGTCATCTTAGGAATTGCTCCTCTTACAGCGCAGCGCGTCTTATGAGACGCGCAAAGGTCGCTGTAGCACTTTGAATTGCTGCATGGCTAAAGCATACGCACGCCGGCTTGCCGCATGCGCGTGATCATGGCGGAGAGCGAACCGTTGAGATCGATACCCCTGGAGGCATCAAGCACGACGGAGGTTGAAAACCCCTGGGCCACGGCGTCGAGCGCGGAAAAGGCGACGCAGAAATCGGTCGCCAGGCCGCACAAGGTAACGCTGCCGATACCGCGATCCCTGAGGTAGCCAGTCAGCCCGGTCGGCGTCCGGCGATCATTCTCGAAGAAGGCGGAATAGCTGTCGATGCCGGTGCGAAAGCCCTTGCGGATCACCAGTTCGGCGCGTGTCCATTTCAGCGATGGGTGAAAGTCGGCGCCGGTACTGCCCTGAACACAATGGTCCGGCCAAAGCGTTTGCTCGCCATAGGACATCGTTACCGTCTCGAACGGCGCTTTTCCCGAATGGACGGATGCGAAGCTCGAATGGCCGACCGGATGCCAATCCTGCGTCAGCACCACATGCTCGAACCTCCCGATCAGATCGTTGACCGCAGGCACGATCTCATCGCCGCCGGAAACGGCAAGCGCTCCGCCCGGGCAAAAATCGTTTTGCACGTCGACGACGATCAACGCCTCACCAGCCATCGCTTTCCCCTTGAGCGGACCAATCCCTATCGATCACCAAAATCGATTTAAGTCCAAGATCAATCACAGAATTTGAGCGACGGCAACCCGCTTCGACACCCCACGGCACGATCCTTGACGCACATAGAAAAAGGGCGCTGACCACGGTCGGCGCCCTCTCAAGAACTGCAGCCTGAATTGGATCAGTTGCCGTTGAGGTTGTCGGCGATGGAGAAGCCGGAATTGGCAATGCCGACCGGCTGCGCCACGAAGTTCAGGAACTTCGAGAAGTCCACCGACGGATGACGCGAGGCATAGATCACGTCGCGATTCTTGATCGGGAAGGTCTGGCCGACGATCAGGCTGTCCGGCTTGCTCATGTCGAAGCGGTAGACGATCGGATAGCGCCCCTGGCTGTCCGTCTGCATGCCCTTGCGCAACATCTCGTTGAAGCGCTGCTGGCCGAGAAGGCTCATGACGACATCCGGCTCTTCGTAGCGGAAGATGAAGTAGCCCTTCATGTCGAGCGCATAGTCGGAACCGCCGCCGGCAAGTCCCATGGCTTCCAGCAGGTTGAGGTCGTTGGCGCCGAACTCGACGCGCTGGTTGGCCTTGACGGCGCCAAGGATAGTGAAGCGGCGCGGATCGCGCGCAACGAAGATCTGGTCTCCCGGCTTCACATGGATGTTTTCAGACGGGTTCTCGATGATCGACTTCAGGAGAACCGTGCCGGTCTTCTTGCCGCGCACCAGCGTGACATAGGTCTCGTAGGGCTGCGCCACGGGGCCGCCCGCCTTGGCGATGACCTCGTTGATCGTCTCGTCGACGAGGCTGAGCGGGACGACTGCGGACTTGCCGACAGCGCCCGAAACGGTGACGTTGCGCGAGGCGGTGCTCATGCTCGTGACGATGACATCAGGCTCGACCGCCTTCTGCTTCAGCGCTTCCAGGATTTCCTGGCGCGCCTGTTCCAGCGTCAGGCCGGCAAATCGGACCGAGCCGACATAGGGGATGGCTGCCTTGCCGTCCGGCTGGACGACGAGGTCGATGCTTGTCTGTTTGGAGTCCTGCGTCGAGAACAGACCGTCGCTGCCGGCCTCGAAGATCGATACTTTCAGAGCGTCGCCAACACCGATGACGACCCGGCCCACACCGCCGCCGATACCGAACCGGCGGTTGAGCGTCGACGACACGTAGTCGGAAACAAGGCGTGCGGACTGACCGGTCACATCGACGATATCAAATACGGTGGCGTTCTTTCGACCGATTTCGGCGCCGGATTGGCCGGCATCCGCAACAATGGCCCCGGCCAGCGGCCCCTCGCCCGGAACAGCCTGACATCCCGCAAGCGCGGTAGAAAGCAGAAGGGCAGCTACACGTTTCAACTAAGACACTCCGAATTCGGCACAGCCATGATTCTGTTCATAGTTCTGCACCGCATGATCTCCCGGTCGGGAATCCGCCGGTCTCTGAAAAGCACAATAGCCGTCTCACAACAAGTCACTTGCAGACGAAGACGAGCAAAATAATTGGCCCTGCGCCTTTCCGGTCATACCTCCTACACCTTGACGGGTTTGCGGCCCGATTTGTCTTGGATGAAGGTTCTGGGCATGTATATGTTAGGCCATTGGACTTGAAAGCTAGGTACTTTAAGTTAAAAGCTGACTAATGAGGCGGAACGAATATACGTGGGGATAACCCTGGGGCGGAATGATTGGCAGTTGCGTTTTCCGCTTGGAAGCGCAATCGCAGATGCAACTTTAACGTCAGTTTAGAGCGTTCGATCATATATGGCTGTTGAAATTATTGGGCGTGCATGCCTCGCCCCTGGAGCAGAATCGCCTTCGGCGTTGTTCAAACTTCTTCGTCAGGGCAAGTGCACAGTCACCAGCATCCCGTCCGATCGCTGGGACGTTGCGCGTTTCTGGCACCCGGTCATGGGCACGCAGGGCAAGACCTATTCCTTCGCCGCGGGCGTGCTGGATCAGCTCTATGACTTCGACCCGGCCGTCTTCGGCATGTCGCAGCGCGAAGCCATGTATATGGATCCGCAGCAGCGCGTGCTCTTGCAGCTCGCCTGGCGCGCGCTCGAGGACGCCAATATCTCGACGACGTCGCTGCACGGCGAGAATGTCGGCGTCTACATCGGCGCATCGAGCCTCGACCACGCCAACCTGACGGTTGAGGACCCGGCGGCGGCCGGCCCGTATTTCATGACCGGCAACACCCTGTCGATCGTCTCCAACCGCATTTCGCACATCTTCGGGCTGAGCGGTCCGAGCATGACGGTCGATACGGCTTGTTCGTCCTCGCTCGTCGCGCTCGATCAGGCGATGCGCGCACTGAACGCCGGCGAAATCGACACGGCGATCGTCGGCGGCGTCAATATTCTCGCCCATCCGCTGCCGTTCGTCGGCTTTGCGCAGGCGCGCATGCTGTCGCCTGAAGGGCTCTGCCGCGCCTATGACAACGATGGCGCGGGCTATGTGCGCGCCGAAGGTGGCGTCGTGTTCGTGCTGCGCCGCTCGGACCGGGCGCGCCGCGAAAAAGACCGGAGCTACGCCCGGATCGTTGCGACTGGCGTCAATTCGGCCGGCCGCACGAACGGCATCTCCCTGCCCTCGCGCGAAGCCCAGGCAAATCTGCTGCGGGCGATCTACGAAGGCAACGGCATCGATGCCAATCAGGTGGCTTTCGTCGAGGGCCACGGCACCGGCACCAAGGTCGGCGACCCAGCGGAAGTCTGGTCCATCGGCACGGTCATCGGCGCCAATCGCCGGGCACCGGTTCCGATCGGCTCGATCAAGTCGAACATCGGCCACACGGAGCCTGCCTCCGGCCTTTTCGGCATGATGAAGGCGATCCTGGCGCTCGAAAACAACTACCTGCCGGCGTCGCTGCACTTCGACACGCCGAACGAACATATCGATTTCGATGGCCTGAACGTGCGCGTCACGGCAAGCCCGATCGAACTGCTGCGCGGCAAGCGTGCGCGGCTTGCCGGCATCAACTCCTTCGGCTTCGGCGGCGCCAATGCCCACGTGGTCATCAGCGATCCGGAGCCCGTTTCCGAAGACAAGATCAACAATCCGCCGTCGTCCGGTCACGTCTTCCTTGCAAGCGCCCATACCGCGTCGAGCCTCGAAGCACTGCTGAAGGACTACAAGACGCGTTTTGCCAACGCTTCCAAGGGCGAAATCCGCTCGATGGTCGCAGCGTCGGGCGCCAACCGCACCCATATGCGCTATCGGTTCGCGGCCCGCAGCGATCATCCCGAAGATATCGTCCGTGCGATCGCAAGCCATGTGGAAAAGCCGGGCTCCGATATCGGCGAAGTCGGCGAAGCCGTCACCAGAGATGCCAAGGTCGCCTTCGTCTTTTCGGGCAACGGTTCGCAATGGGCCGGCATGGGCGTCGAAGCGTTCCGTGAGAACCTGCATTTCCGCCAGTGTTTCACATCTGTCAGCGCGCTCTTCAAGTTCCATTCGGACATCTCGCTCATCGAGCTTCTGACCGATCCTGACCTCGACAAGAAGCTGTCCGACACGAAGATCGCCCAGCCGTTGCTTTTTGCCGTCCAGGCAGCTCTTTCCGATTCGCTTGTCGCCATGGGCGTCAAGCCAGTCGCCGTGTTCGGTCATTCGGTCGGCGAGATCGCCGCTGCTTATGCAGCCGGCGCGCTGTCGATGGTCGACGCCGTCTCGATCGTTGCAAAGCGGTCGCTGCACCAGGATCTGCTCGCGGGCCACGGCACGATGGCCGCCGTGATGCTGGGCGAAGACGCCGCGCGCGCCTTCGCCGAGGCGCACGGCCTCGATGAGCTTTGCGTCGCTGCCGTCAACGCCCACAATTCGGTGACGATCTCGGGCCCGGCCCATGAGATTTCCGCCTTCCGCGACGCGGCACGCAAGGCGAAGATCCCTGCTCAGATCCTCGACATCAACTATCCCTTCCACCACCCGATCATCGACCGGGCCAAGGACGCATTCCTGTCGGATATTCCCGATATCGCGCCCCGTCGTGCGGACGTTACCTACCTATCGACGGTTACGGGTGCTGCCCTTGATGGCACGCAACTCGACCCCGACTACTGGTGGAAGAATGTTCGTGAGCCGGTTCGCTTCCAGGCGGCGGCAGAGGCGGCGATCGAGCTCGGCTGCCGGCTCTTCATCGAGATTTCTCCGCGCCCGATCCTGTCCTCTTACGTCAAGGAGACGATCAAGCAGGCGGCGGCACCAGGCATGGTCGTGCCGACGCTGCTTCGAGATGTCGGAGAGACCGGTCAGGATCCGATCTCGGCCGCTATGGCGCGTGCTGTCGCCCACGGCGCAATCGTCGACACCGCGCGCGTATTCGGCAAGCGCAATGCGGCGATTTCGCTGCCGAGCCTGCCGTTCGAGCCGGTCGAATTGCGACCGGCGGCCACGACCGACGCCACGGATCTCTTTGGCCGCACCGCCAAACCCTATCGCCTGATCGGATGGCGCAGCGACCCGAACAGCGGCAGCTGGAAGAACCACATCGATGCGCCCCTCTTCCCGGATCTGGCCGAGCACGTTGTCGATGGCAAGGCTATCCTGCCGGGCAGCGGCTTCATCGAGATTGCCGTCGCAGCGGCACAGCAGTTTTACGGGACAGACGAAGTCGAGATCACCAATCTGGAAATCGTCCGGCCGCTGGAGCTCAGCGACAGCCGCATCATGGAACTGTCGACCATCCTGTCGCCGGAAACCGGCGATATCGAGATCCGCTCGCGCGAGCGCCTGTCCGAAGACGACTGGGCCGTTCATGCGGTCGCCCGGTCCCGCAAGCCGTTGCCGAGTGAAGAACGCGCGTTGCCTTCCTTTGCCGGCATGCAGAAGACGGCAACCGTCGCTCCGGCCAAGGCTTATGATACCGCACGGCAATTCGGCCTCGACTACGGTCCGCGTTTCCAGCTGCTGGC
This sequence comes from Ensifer sp. Root1252, assembly GCF_001425885.1. Classification (NCBI taxonomy): domain Bacteria; kingdom Pseudomonadati; phylum Pseudomonadota; class Alphaproteobacteria; order Hyphomicrobiales; family Rhizobiaceae; genus Ensifer; species Ensifer sp. Root1252. The sequence continues at coordinate 386,090 of NZ_LMDT01000001.1, forward strand.
AAAGGCGGTTGCCTATAACGACCGGATCGTCGACGTCGAGCTGAAGAGCCCGGACAAACCGGGACATCCGCTCGTCACCTATGCCCTCAATCCGATCTCGGTCGACGCCACGTTCCACGGCCTCGTCGCGCTTTTTGACCGCTTCACCGGCGACAAGAGCGGCGCACCCTATATTCCGGTGCGCTTCGGTTCCGTGCGCGTCGTCAATGCCGGCAAGCCGATCGCGCGCGCCACGATCGAGATCGAACGTGTCAGCGCCAATTCGATCAAGGCCAAGTTCCATTTCTTCGACAAGTCGGGCGACCCGATCGCTCATTTCGAGGATTGCCGTTTCCGACGCACCTATCTGCGCAAGCACAAGGCGCTGGACGCTCTCTCTTTCCACTACGAAACAGTCCTTTCCGAAACGTTCCTGCCGACAGTTGAGGCCGACGTCCGCACGCCGGTAACCCTCGGCGTCAAGACGGCGGCCGATGCCGGCGTCGACAACACGACGTTGCTGTTCAACGCGGCGATCTACCGCGCCTGCCAGGAGATTGCGCTGAAGCTCGGCAAGGGCCGATCGATCGTGCGCAGCGATAGCCTGCCCGGTGATTTCGCCTTCCAGTGTTTCCTGGCGAGCTGCCTTTACGTGCTTGAGGATGCCGGCCTCTGCGAGCACAAGGATGGAGTCTGGGTCGTCGCCCAGGAATTCAGCCTGCCGAGCGTTCCAGAAATCCTGCGCGAACTCTATGGCGAACGTCCTGATCGTGCCGTCGAGGCGGTGCTGATCAACAACGCCTATGCGGAAGCGCTCGCACGCCTCGACGTCCTGCTGGCGGCCCCAGCCGGTGGCGATGCCGAAATCGTTGCCAATGCCGGCTTCATCAGCGATGCGACGCTCGATCATCAGGCCGTGCATTCTGAAGTAAGCCGCCAGCGTATGGCGCTCGTGCTTGATGCGGTCGAAAGCGCGCTACGGGCGCAGCCGACGGGAACACGTCTGCGCGTTCTCGAGCTTGGCAGCGTGTCTGCCGGGTTCACGCGCCGCATCGCGACGCTTGCAGCCAAACACGGCGCGAGCCTCGGTGTGGTCGAGCCGCGTGACAATGCCCAACGCGGCCTTGAACTCGCCTTCGAAAACGATGCCCATGTGCGCATTCTCAAGAAGGGTGAGCTTGCGACACAGGCGCCGTTCGATCTCGCCATCAGTGCCTCCGACCGGCTCTACGGCCTGATCGAAGACGACATCGATGTACGCACGGCACTCCGCTCGACGCTGCGCCGGACGGGTGGTCTCGTCGCTGGCGTCGGCGCGCCATCCCTTTTCAACGATTTTGCGCTTGGACTGTCGGATGGCTGGTTTGCCCGCAGCCAGGCGGCCGAGTTCCCGATCGGCAACCTCGCCGCCGTTCCTCACTGGCAGAAATGTCTGGCCGACCTCGATCTTCGCGAGATTGACGTCACCGACCGTGAATGCGCGTCCGGCAATGTCATCGTTCTTGAAGCACGCGGCGTGGAAGCGCCGGCGGCTGTCGAGACCGGTGCGAATGCTGCTGCCTCAGCGGCGGGCTCCTACCTTCTGTTGCAGATCGGCGCGCCCAAGACAAAGCAGTCGTCCACCGGCGCCATCCCCGTCGACCTGACGGGTGATGCGGCGACGGATGCGGCCTTGCTTCGCGATGCACTTGAGGCCTTCCGCGATCGCCCCGTTCGCGCCGTCTTCCTTTCGTCGCCTGCGCCGAAGAGCCGGACGGACGATTCTGCCTCGCTGCAAAACCAGGTTCTGGCGTTTAGCGCCGTAGCCGAAGTATTGCGGCGGCATGTCGGCGATACCGATCCAAGTGGCGACGCACGTCCGAGGCTCGTTCTTGTCGCGCCTGGCGGGGCGCCGGTCGCCAGCCGTGTCTCAGGCACGACGGCCGCAAGCTCCGGCACCAATGCCGGCCTTTGGGCTTTCGCCCGGGTGCTGCAGAACGAATATGAGTTCCTGGACGTTCATGCTCTGGATCTGGCCGCAGACGCCTCGACGTCTGACGAGCAGATTGCCGCATCGCTTCCATTGCTCACCGTTTCCGGCAGCAATCGCGAATGGCTGCTGGAAGGACCGAACGGATCGCTTTCGGAAATCCGTGCGGTTCCCGGTCCGACCGACAACGCCCATGGCTCGACGGCCTCCTTCGAGGCCGCCACCATCCGCCAGCGTGTCGCCTCTCAGGTCGGCAGCATCGTTTGGGAAGAAAGCAACGTGCCGTCCGCGGGCCCCGGCGACGTCGTCGTCAAGGTTGCGGCCACCGGCCTCAACTTCCGCGACGTGATGTGGGCGATGGGTCTTCTGCCTGAAGAAGCCCTCGAGGACGGCTTTGCCGGTGCGACGATCGGCATGGAACTGTCCGGTCACGTGGTTGCCGTCGGTCAAGGCGTGGACGACCTTTCGGTCGGCGATGCGGTCATGGCGATCGCGTCTGCGGCCTTCTCCACCCATGCCGTCGTTTCGCGCGCCGGCGTCGCCAGGCTGCCGCAATCGGTCAGCCCGGTTGCCGCGGCCACCGTGCCTGTTGCGTTCCTCACGGCCTACTACGCCATGGTCGAGCTCGGCCGCATCCAGGCCGGTGAAACGATCCTCATCCATGGTGCGGCCGGCGGGGTCGGCCTCGCAGCGCTGCAGGTTGCCAAGCTCAAGGGCGCGAAAGTCATCGCCACGGCCGGCACCCGCGAGAAGCGCCGCTTCCTTTCGATGCTCGGTGCCGATCATGTGTTCGATTCGCGCTCGCTCGGTTTCGTCAACGACGTGCGCGCCGTGACTGATGGAGAGGGCGTCGACCTCGTGCTGAACTCACTCTTCGCCGAGGCGATGGAGCAGAGCCTGGCACTGGTCAAACCGTTCGGCCGCTTCCTCGAACTCGGCAAGCGTGACTACTACGCAGACAGCAAGATCGGCCTCAGGCCGTTCCGCCGCAATGTCAGCTACTTCGGCATCGACGCGGACCAGTTGCTGGTCAACGCGCCGGCCCTGACCAAGCGCATCTTCACCGAGATCGGCGCCCTGTTCGAGGACGGCAAGCTTACGCCGCTGCCGTACCGTGCTTTCGATTTCGACGAGATCGGCAATGCGTTCCGCCTGATGCAGAACGCGGGTCACATCGGCAAGATCGTCGTGCTGCCGCCGGTGGCCGGCAAACACCAGGTCGCGACCCGGCCGCACGGTGGCGTCAAGGTCGACCCCGAAGGCATGCACCTGGTCGTCGGTGGCATCGGTGGCTTCGGCCTGGCCGCCGCCAACTGGCTTGCGGAAAAGGGCGCCAAGACGATCGCGCTCTGCTCGCGGCGCGGCCTTGCCGACGCGGAAACGACGGCGATGATCGAGCTTTGGGCCAAGGCCGGCATTTCGGCCACGGTTCACGCCTGCGATATCACCGATGCAACCGCTGCGGATCTCCTGCTCACCGAATTGCGAGCCATCGCACCGCTACGCTCCATCGTTCATGCAGCGATGGTGCTGGATGACGCGCTGATCAGCAATCTCAATCGCGAGCGCAACCGGCCGGTTATCGACACGAAGGCAAAGGGTGCCGCTGTTCTCGATCAGCTGACCCGCAACGATGCGCTCGACAACTTCATCCTGTTCTCGTCGGCAACGACGCTGGTGGGCAATCCCGGCCAGGCAAACTACGTTGCGGCCAACGGCTACCTCGAAGGTCTTGCCCGCGCCCGGCGCGCGGAAGGTCTTGCCGGTTTGGCGGTCGGTTTCGGCGCGATCGCCGACAAGGGCTATCTCGTGCAGAACACCGACGTCAACGATCTGCTGGCCAAGCGCATCGGCAAGACGGCACTGAAGGCGCAGACGGCGCTGGACATGGTCGAGAGCCATCTCGCCAGCGATCCCGGCACAGTCGACGCCGCCGTCGTGATGATATCGGAGATCGATTGGTCGGCCGCCCGCAACTTGCCGGTCGCGCGCAACGCGCTCTTCGAAGTCATCCTGCGTAGCGCCGATCAGCATTCGTCCGGCGGCGAAGGCACCAAGATGGACCTCGTCGCGATGATCGAGGGCAAGTCGGCGCAGGAAGCCGAGGATATTCTCTTCGAACTGGTCGCAGGCGAAATTGCCGCCATCCTTCGGGTCTCGAAGGATACGGTCACGCGCAGCAAGGTCCTGAAGGAAATCGGCCTCGACAGCCTGATGGCCGTGGAACTCGGCATGAGCTTCCAGCAGAATACCGGTTTCGACATGCCGCTCAGTGGTGTCGCAGACAACACGACGGTTGGCGACGTCGCCCGCAAGCTCTATGACAAGGTCAGCAAGCGCGACCAGGGCGAAGAGAGCGACGGTGCGGACGACAAGTTGGTCACAGAACTGGCGCAACGGCATGTCGGCACGGCAAAGGAAAAAGCACAGAGCCAATGAGCACGAACGGAAATGGTCCCGGCTCATCCAAGATGACCAGCAGCCTCAAGGAGAACCTGCTGGACCGGATGAGAAACACGCATCAATCCTCCGAGCGCAACCGCATGGCGCGTTCGGAGCGGGAGATGCCGCCGCCGGCCCGCCGGCAACAGGCCCGTTTCGAGGACCTGCCGGAGTACAAGCAGGTTCTGACCCAGAAGTTTGCCAGCGAACAGCTGGGGATCGCCAATCCGTTCTACCGCGCGCATCAGACCGCAGCCGGCGCCACCACCGTCATCGACGGGCGCAAGCTGATCAACTTCGCCTCCTATGATTATCTCGGCCTCAACCGGCACGCGGAAGTGCTGGCAAGGGCAAAGGAAACCGTCGACGCCTTCGGGATCTCGGCTTCTGCCAGCCGGCTTGTCGCTGGCGAGCGCCCTGTTCATGTGGAGCTCGAAGAAAAGATCGCGCGCTTCTACGGCGTCGATGCCGCGGTCTGCTTCGTCAGTGGCTATCTCACCAATGTCGCGGCCATCAGCTGCCTGATGGGCCCGAAGGATCTGGTTGTCCACGACGAGTTCATTCACAATAGCGCGCTTGCGGGCATCAAGCTCTCCGGCGCCACGCGCCGGCTGTTCAAGCACAATGACGCGAGCGACCTGGAACACGTGCTGCGCACGGTCTCGGGCGACTATCGTCGTATCCTTGTCATCGTCGAGGGCATCTACTCGATGGACGGCGACATCGCCGACCTGCCGGCCCTCCTGAAGCTCAAGGCCGAATACGGCTTCTGGCTGATGGTCGACGAGGCCCATTCCTTGGGGGTCGTCGGCAAGCATGGTCGTGGTCTTGCCGAGCACTTCGGCGTCGATCCGCATGAGATCGACATCTGGATGGGAACGCTTTCGAAGACGACGTCCAGCTGCGGCGGCTACATTGCCGGCAGCGAGGCGCTTGTTGCCGTGCTCAAGGCCTCTGCCGGCGGCTTCGTCTACAGCGTCGGCCTGGCGCCGGTTCTGGCCGCCTCGGCGGCCGCCAGCCTCGACGTGCTTGCGCGCGAGCCGTCGCGCACTGCCGCCCTCCGGCGCAATGGCGCGCTCTTCCTCAAGCTTGCCAAGGAAGCGGGTCTGGACACCGGCCTCAGCAGCGGCTTTTCGGTTGTGCCGGTGCTGGTCGGGGATTCCCTGCGCGCGGTTCAGCTGTCCAACGATCTGCTTGCGGCCGGCGTCAATGCGCTGCCGATCATCCACCCCGCCGTTCCCGAAGGACTGGCGCGGTTGCGCTTCTTCATCACCAGCGACCATACCGAAGAGCAGATCCGCAAGACGGTGGCCCTGACGGCGGAACGCCTGAAGGACCTGACCGAACGCAACTTCGGCCTCGGCGGCATCGATATCGATCAGATGATGAAGGCGCTCTCGGCGCGCTGAGGATGACGTGCAGGCGCCCTTCACGGGCCGGATGCCGCAGGCGGAAACCAGCATGACCCATGTGATCATCACCGGCGGCTCGAGCGGCATAGGGCTGGCGATCGCATCGATCTATGCGGGTCGTGGCGCGCGCCTTTCGCTGATCGCCCGTTCGGCCGAGATCCTGAAGCGTGCCCAGGATGAACTCTCCTCCAAGTCGGCAACAGCCGGCGACATCCGGATCGAGACGGCGGATGTCGCGCGGGAAGAGGAAATCATCGCCGCCATCCATCGCTGCGAAGCGGCATTCGGCCCCTGCGACATCCTGGTGACCTCTGCCGGCGTCGTCGAGCCGGGCCGGTTCGACGAACTCGGCAGCGCCGCCTTCCGGCGTCAGATGGAAACGAATTTTTCCGGTACCGTCCATGCGGTTCGCGCCGTCTACGCCGGCATGAAGCAGCGTGGGCACGGAAAGATCATGATGATCTCCTCCGGTGCCGGCCTTCTCGGCATCTATGGCTATTCGGCCTATTGCGCCTCGAAGTTCGCACTGCACGGCTTTGCCCAGGCACTCCGCTCCGAGGCGCGCGCGCATGGGATAGACGTCTCGATCTGCTTCCCGCCGGACACCCAGACGCCGCAGTTCCAGCGCGAGCTTGCCTTCCGTCCCCCTGAAGCCGCCGCCGTCATGGGTACGGTCAGCCCCTGGCCGGCGGAAGCAGTTGCCCGCAAGATCGTCTACGGCATCGAGCGCGGACGGTTCGAAGTCTATTTTGGAATGACGCTTTTTCTTCTCGGTCGGTTCGGCCCCACCGTCAGACCACTCCTCAACTGGTGGTTCGACCGCGCAATCGCCCGCAGTAGCGGTGGAGTATCAAAGGGCGGCAGGTGACGGCGCTTGTGCGCGCCGGCGATAGGATCTAAGTGTCAGGCGGATGCCGTGCTGCATGAGGCGGCGCCGGTGTGCAAGAAAGCATGAAGGTTTCCGCTTGGCGTTGCTCCCCTTTCAATTGCACGACTATCCGATAACGCTGACGATCTGTTGTTTCATCTTGTCCTGTGCGGTGATCTTCTTCACCGACCGCTTCGCTCTGCCGAAACGGGAACGCCGGAAAAACCCGTCTCCCTTTGGCCGCAAGCAGGACATCATCGATGTTATTGCCCGCCTGCCGGTCATCGCGCTGGTGTTCGCCGGCTTTTTCGCTGGCTCCTGGCGGCCACTTTATGCCGCCGCCGGCACGATGAGCTTCTTCATCATCTTCACCGGGATTTCTAGGGCCAAGTTCAAGTTCATCCGCGAGCCGCTGATCTTTTCCGACATCGCCCTCGTCGTCGACGTCTTCAAATACAAGACGATCTTCTATGCCAGTTCGCTGAACATCGTGTTCTGGACCGTTGCATTTCTCTATGTCTTCGGCGTTTCCGGGCTCTACCTCTATTTCGAACCGTCTGTTCTGCCCAACAGCGGCAAGGCCTTCTGGATCCTGGTGATGGTGGCAGTCGCCGCAGGCCCATGGCTCCTGCTGTTCTACGGCCCGGTGAACCGACCCACGGCGGCCCTCGTTCAGAGGCTCGTCAAAGTGCTCGACGTCAAAATGAATACGGTGCGCTTCGGCACCTTCGGGTCGGTGATCTTCCGCTTCATCATCTGGCTCGGCGTCAAGCGGGAGAAGATCGTCGCCGAACTCTCACAAATCGTTCGGGCGGCCGTCCAGGACCTGATCGGTGACGACGGTTCGCCGCTCATCGTCGTCTGGCAGTCGGAGTCCTTCATCGACATGCGCCATTTCGGTGTCGACACGCTGAAGATGCCGACACTCGACCGGTTGCGGCGTCAGGCCGCCCAGTGGGGACGCCTCAGCAGCGTCTTCGAAGGCGGCTATACGCTGCGCACCGAGTTTGCCGTCATCAGCGGGCTCGTGCCCGACGATATCCACGTGGATGCAAGCTACCCTTATCTGCGCGCGTCCCACTATTCCGACGTCGTCTGGCCGGGAAAGATGAAACGCGCTGGCTGGCACACCCATTTCATGCATCCTTACGACCGCACGTTCTTCCTGCGCCACAAGGCGATGCCGCAGCTCGGCTTTGCCGAGCTGACGATGCTCGATGGATTCGACCACGTGCCGGCGCGCGACGGGCCTTACGTCTCCGACGAGAAGCTCGCCGCCAGGGTCATCGATGCCTGCGAGAACCTGCCGGAAGACAAGAGCGGTTTCGTTTTCGTCGCCTCGATGGCAAACCACGGACCTTGGGAACCGGGTCGCGTTGGCGATCTTGCCAACCCGGTGGACATCTATCTGGCGATCCTTGAGCAATCCGACGCAGCACTGAAGCAGCTGACCGATCGGCTCGACAGGCTCGACCGGCCTGTCTGGTTCGTCTTTTATGGCGATCATGCGCCGCTGCTGAAATCGTTCGCAGACCCCTTCCCCGACCCACGCACGGATTATCTCATCGTGCCTTTTTCCAAGGCGAAATCGACGCATCATCGACCGGTCGAACCACGGGATGTCGCTGCCTGGGATCTGATCGAGGCGCTGCTCAACCACGCCAACCTCAAGAAGGACACGCTGCGTTAGCGGCGGCGAGACGATGGAAAACGCAGCGTTGAACACCCGTGTGTCAGCCGATCGGCCAAGCCGACGGGTCTTCCTGTTCCTGCAAGGCCCGTCATCGCCGATCTTCCGCAAGATCGCCGATCGGCTTGAGAGCTACGGCCACACCTGCCTGCGGATAAACCTCAATGTCGGCGACGAGATCATCTGGCGTCGCAAAGGCGCATCCAACTACCGCGGGAGAGCGGAGGATTGGCCGGACTATCTGGCACGCTTCATCGGCCTGCACCAGGTCACCGACATGATCCTGCTTGGCGAAGAGCGCCCCTATCATCAGGCTGCCACTGCGGTCGCCCGGCGGACCGGGGTCGCGATCGCCATCGTCGAGATGGGCTATCTCCGACCCGACTGGCTAACACTCGAGCGCGACGGCATGTCGTCGAACTCCCACTTTCCCGCCGACGCCGCCCATATCGTCGAAGCCGCGAAGACCCTGCCGGAGCCGGATTGGCGCAAGCACTACAGCCAGACCTTTCTCGCCGATGCCAGCTACGACCTTCTCTACAACCTGCCCAACGTCTTCCTGTGGTTCCTCTTTCCGCATTATCGCCGTCACGCGATCTTTCATCCACTTGCCGAATATGCCGGCTGGATCCGCCGCCTTTTCACCGGCAAAAGACGCAGTGCCGAGGCCGAGGAAACGGTCCGCATCCTGCTTTCGGAACGCGTGCCCTTTTTCGTCTATCCGCTGCAGCTCGAAACCGATTTCCAGCTGCGCGCCCACTCGCCGTTCCACAGCCAGAAGGACGCGATCGACGAGGTCATGCACTCGTTTGCAGCCGATGCGGTTAGGGAAACCAGACTGGTCTTCAAGGTTCATCCGCTCGACAACGATCTGATCGCCTGGCGCAAATTCATCGACGACAAGGCAGCGGAACTCGGGCTGACCGGTCGCGTGTTCTATCTCGATGGCGGCAATCTCGATGTGCTGGCAGAGGCCAGCGCCGGCATGGTCACGGTCAACTCGACCGCCGGTCTGCACGCGCTAAAGCAGGGACGCCCGGTCAGGGTGCTGGGCACGGCTGTGTTCGACATTGCCGGTTTGACGGACCAGCAGCCGCTGGAGGATTTCTGGCAAAGGCCGACAGCACCCGACGCCGAGGTGAGCAGCGCCATGTTCCGGCTGCTTGCGGCTTCGATCCAGGTGCGGGGCAATCTCTATTCAAGAACAGGAACCGACGCAGGCGCCCGGGCAATCGCCGAGCGCCTGCACGAGAACACGGTCAACCAGCCCGGCGCGTTCATCGATCCGCCACCGCGCCGGAAGCCGCAGAAAAGACAACGGCCAGCCTCGCGATCGGCATAGGCTGGCCGTAAAAATTCCAAGACGGCTTAACTCAGGCAACGCCGGCGCGAAGCAGATCGTGAATGTGCAGGATGCCGACGGGAAGCCCGTCGTCGTCGACGAGAAACAGCACGGTCACCTTGTGATCCTGCATGAACTCCATTGCACCGCTTGCCAGAACATCTCCCCTGATGACACGGGGGTTACGCGACATGACCGCCTCGACGGTCTGCGCAAGCAGATCGCCCGACATGTGGCGACGGAGGTCGCCGTCGGTGATGACGCCGGTCAGCTTGCCATCCTCGTCGACGATGCCGACGACACCAAAGCCCTTGGAAGACATCTCGATGACGGCTTCGCTCATCGGGCGACCGACGCTCAAGAGCGGCACCTGTTCCCCGGCATGCGCCAGTTCGCGCACGAGACGCAGTTGAGCGCCGAGCTTGCCGCCGGGATGGAAGGTCTTGAAATCTTCGGCGGAGAAACCGCGGCGCTCGAGCAGGGCGATGGCAAGCGCGTCGCCGACCGCAAGCTGCAGCATCGCCGACGTCGTCGGCGCCAGCCCATGCGGACAGGCTTCCTGAACCTTCGGCAGCACGATCGGCACTTCGGAGTTGCGAGCGAGAACGCTGTCGCGGTTGGACGAAATCGAAACGACCGGCACCTTGAAGCGCTTGGCATAGGTGAGCATGTTGGCGAGTTCCGCCGTTTCGCCCGACCAGGACAACAGGATCAGCACGTCCTGCGACGTGACCATGCCGAGATCGCCGTGGCTCGCCTCGGTCGGATGGACAAAATAGGCGGACGTGCCTGTTGATGCCATGGTCGCCGCCATCTTGCGGCCGATATGGCCACTCTTGCCGACGCCGGAAACGACAACGCGCCCCTGGCTTTCGCCAATGAGTTCGATCGCTTCGACCATGCTTTGCGCAAACGCCGTATCGGCACCGAGATGATCGGCCAGCGCCTTGATGCCTGCCATCGCCGTCGTCAGCGTCCTGCCGACCGACTCCAATGCGGCAGAACCGCGTCGCTCATCCGCTGATGCGTGTCTCAAACCCATGATGTTTCCATTCCCGCGAAGACGTTTGCGCCGGTTAGAAGCGGCGTTTCTCAGACCCATTGCAGGCAGATAGGCGCTTTTTCTTGGCAAACCAAGCCAAAGCCATCGAGTTTCGGCAGGAAATCCCACAAAGACGACGGTTTCGTCAGCCGACGCGCTGTTCTTCCGGCGCTTCGAGCGGCATCGACTTGTCGGCCGCAAACTCTTCGAGCGTCATGGAGTCCAGGATCGCGGCAACCGCGTCGCGCACGGTCGTCATCGACACACGGACCTGACAGGTCTCGGGATCATTGCAGTCCTCGCAGACCTCGTAAGCCGTGCGGCTGGCGCAGCGGATCGGCGCAAGCGGACCGTCAAGCGTCCGGATGACATGGCCGATGCGGATTTCCGCCGCCGGGCGCGACAGCGAATAGCCGCCGCCTGGCCCCTTCTTCGAACGCAGCATGCCGGCGTTGCGCAGTTCGAGCAGGATCGTATCCAGGAATTTTTTCGGGATATTGTTGCGCTGGGCGATTTCGGTAATGAAAGCCGTCTCTCCCGGCTCCAGTCGAGCGAGGTCGACAAGAGCCTTCAATCCGTACTTTCCCTTCTTCGTCAGCATTCCGGCAAGCTTTCCCTACGGTTCCCTTGAGAACGGGAATCATCCGCGCAAACGCAATCTTGTTTTGGCATAGCACAAGAATCGTGCGGCAAACACACAATTGTGGCACAGAATCAATGCAAAGCTTGGTCTGGGATTATACTCGGAATAAGGGGGCGGCCGCCCCAGACATTATGCTGCGGCCGCATCGCCATGGCGTTCGGCAGGCACTGCCTGACGCGCGAGCAGATGGCGAATTGCCGCGCGTGCTTCGTCAGCCGACCGGAACCGCTGAGCGTCCAGATCCCAGACATGGTACTTGACTGCCAGGAACTTGAACCGGCCGTCGTCCGGGACGACGACCCCGACGGCTTCGCCGCCATATTCGATAACCTGCTTGCTCATGCAAATAACGCTCCTTCCACACCCGGAGGCGCGGACATTTCAATTTCGGCAAAGGATGAATTTCGAGAGTTCGAGGATCACATTCGGCAGAGGCGAATGAGACGTTTCTTCACTGTTGCACGACAATGGGAACGCGTGCCGAAGAAGGCGGCGGTCGAGACGGTTTCGGACATGTCACACTCCTTTGGCTTGGTCCGGCATCGCAATGCCGGAGCGGTTCATGAACAACTGTGAGGCGGACTCGCCCGCGTCACAGAGCTGCAAACTAGAATAATCTACCAATTCCGTCAATTAAAAACATGATGACGCGAAAAATATTTCTCAACCCATCAAATTTTAGGGGTCCCGGATGCAATATCCGTTCTCCCGATCCGAAACCGGAGACCCTCGCTATCTAGGAAGCGACGAATCAACCTGCAAGGTACGGGGGCGATAAAGACAGCACTTTCTGACAAAAAAGGGGCGGCCCATAGGACCGCCCCTTCACATTTTATAACCTCAGCCCTGATATCAGGCGGCCGGTGCGCCCGGCTGCGTGGTTCCGGTGCCGGTGCGGGTCGCTTCGCGATCCTTCCACCAACGATTGAGGAAGAGCAGGATCGGGCCGCCGATGTAGATCGACGACGTCGTCGCGACGATAACACCGAAGATCATCGGCCAGGCGAAGCTCTTGACGGCATCGCCGCCCCAGATTGCCATCGGCACCAGTGACAGCGCCGTGGCCATCGAGGTGAAGATGCATCGCGCGATCACCTGGTTGATGCTCATGTCGATGAGGTCGGAGAACGGCATCGACTTGTACTTGCGCAGGTTCTCGCGCATGCGGTCGTAGACCACGACCTTGTCGTTGACGGAGTAACCGATCATCGTCAGCAGTGCGGCGATGGCCGTCAGGTTGAAGTCGATGCCGGTGAGCGCGAAGAAGCCGATCGTCTTGGTGATGTCGAGCAGCAGGACCGCGATCGCGCCGACGGCGAAGTGCCATTCGAAGCGGAACCAGATGTAGAACAGGATCGCCACCATCGCGAGACCGACGGCAAGGAAGCCCGAACGCGCGAGTTCCGTGCTGATCGTCGGGCCGACGACTTCCGTCCGCTCGAAGGTCACGTCGGGAATGGTCTGAACGGCTGCATCCTTGATCTTGTTCAGGGCAACCGTCTGCTCCTGCTCACCGCCGGGCTGGCGCTGAACGCGGATCAGGACCGACTTGTCCTGGCCGAATTCCTGAAGGGCGACTTCACCGATGTTGAGCGACTCCAGACCATGGCGCAGCGCCGGCAGATCGAGCTTCTGCTTGGATGTCGCTTCCACCTGGATACCGCCGACGAAGTCGATGCCGTAGTTGAGGCCGGGCGTGAAGAACAACACGACCGAGCTGATCGACAGGAAGGCGGACATGCCGATGGCAACGAAACGGCCCTTCATGAAGGAGAAGGACGGCAGATGCGGAACACGTCCGAAGAGCGAGGGGATCTCGAGCTTCTTCATCTTCCGGCGGATGACGACTTCACGCATCATCAGGCGCACGACGGTCACCGACGTGAACATCGAGATGACGATGCCGAGCATCATGGTCACCGCAAAGCCCTTGACCGGTCCGGAGCCGAACGCAAACAGCAGCACGGTGCCCGAAAGCGTGGTGACGTTGGAGTCGATGATCGTCGCATAGGCTTTGTTGAAGCCGATATCGAGCGCCTTCATGGCGCCGGCGCCGCCCTCGGTTTCTTCTCGAATACGGGCATTGATGAGAATGTTGGCGTCCACCGCCATGCCGATGCCGAGGATGATACCGGCGATGCCGGGAAGCGTAAGGGTCGAGCCGAGCATTGCGAGCACGCCGATCGTCAGAATGGTGTGCAGTACCAAGCCGACGTTAGCGATCATGCCCCATGCGCCGTAGAGCACGACCATGAGGGCAACCACGAGGCCGAAACCGGCAAGGCCGGTGAAGATGCCCATGCGGATGGAATCGCTGCCGAGGTTCGGGCCAACGGAACGCTCTTCGATCACGGTCAACGGTGCGGGCAGTGCGCCCGAGCGCAGCAGTGCCGAAAGAACGGTTGCTTCCTGTGCGGTGAAATTACCGCTGATCTGACCGTTACCGCCGATGATCGGTTCGCGGATGACGGGCGCGGTCAGGACTTTGCCGTCAAGCACGATGGCGAAGGGCCGGCCGACATTGTCACGGGTGATTTCGGCGAACTGCCGGGCGCCGAGCGAATCGAAGGTGAACGAGACAATCGGCTCATTGGTGCGCTGGTCGAAGCCGGCCTTGGAATCGGCCAGACGCTCGCCTGAAATGGCGATGCGGCTTTCGACCGGATATCTGTTGCCGTCGTTGGCACCGGGCAGGATGTCGACGCCACGGGGCGCCGGCTGCGTCACGTCGACGGTCTGATCCAGCATGTGGAAGCTCATCTGGGCGGTCGAGCCCAGGAGTTGGCGGAGCCCGGTCGGATCCTGCAGGCCCGGAAGCTGGACGAGAATACGGTTGGAACCGACGCGCTGGATCAACGGCTCGGCGACGCCGACCGTGTCGACGCGCCGGCGAATGATCTCGAGGCTCTGTTCGACCGCCTTGGTCATCCGGTCGTTGAGGCCGGCTTCGGTCATTGCCAGGCTAATGTTGCCACCGTTCTCGGTGACTTCGATATCCGAGGCCGAACCACCGAAACCGAGCGTGCCGACAGGGGCTGCGAGCTCCTTGAGCTTCGGCAGCGCCTTTTCGAGGTCGGCCGGATCGTCGATCTTGACGGTGACGGCATCGCCGCTGATGCGCGCCGACGAGGCGGGAATGCGCTCGCCGCGAAGCGCCCTGCGCGTATCGTCGAGCAGGGTTTCAAGCCGCGCCTTGCGCAGGCCGGCGGCGTCGACCTCGAGGACGAGGTGAGAGCCGCCCTTCAGGTCGAGGCCGAGGGTAACGGGCTTCACCGGCAGCCAGGCGCCGAATTGCTCGCGTTGTGCCGGCGAGAGAACGTTTGGCAGCGCTGCTATGCATCCGAAGATGATAACGACGACATAGGCGAAAATCGCCCATTTGGATGTACGCATGTTGTGGTTCCAAGAGAGCCTGTACGGGCGAAAGCCGCGTGATCAGGACTTTGTTTCATCAAGGGCATGAACACGATCGCAGCGATCATCGTGCCCGAATATCAGCAATCACCAGAGGCGCGCGGAGGCGCACGGATTTGCGGGCCGCGGTTCGACAAACCATCGGCGAAGGGGGTACGGCCGAAAGCGAGGTCTTCGCCGGACGGCTCGAAAGCAAGAAACTGGACCGACGCAAGCAGCATCGGCACCGCGCCGTCGCCGGTCGCGGATTTGCCATCCTTGCGTTCGGCGGTAAAGCGCAGATCCGAAACCGGGGTGGCGCGCGAAATCTGGCGCGCGGCGGGGTGATCCGAAGGAACGGTGTCAGGCGCGGAGAAATTGCCCGCCTGCTGTTCGGCTGAAAGACGCGAGGAGAAGCCCTGCCCGACGACGATCAGCTGCATGGCGAGCGAGGCACAGAAGAGCCACAGCACGGCGATTAGCCGGCCGGCAAACTTGCCTCTGTTGCCACCACACACTGGGTCCATTCGGGACGCCGCCCCTTCCTCGGCGCTTGGCGCCTGAAAGTTCAATTCAGCCGGAATGCAACAAATCTAGCCGAAGAACATGGCCGGAATCGAGCACGAGGCGCTCTTAACACCATTGCGGGCGCGAAATGTCAAATTTCGCGCCGCTCAAACGGTGACATGATTTGCAGGTTACGCGGTTGCGCCGCTGGTTTTCACCTGATGAATCTCGATCAGCGACGGCCCGCTGCGCGCGCCGGCATCCGCAAGTGCCCGCGAAAGGTCAGTGACCGACGTCAGCCTTTCCGCCTCGATGCCATAGGCCTTGGCGGCGAGGATAAAGTCCGGCGCAGACGGCCTCACACCCTCCGGCGTCACACCGGAATCGATCATGTAGGACTCGATCTCCTGATAGCCGTCGTTGTTCCAGACGAGGAAGATCACCCGCGCTTGGACATCGACGGCAGAACCAATCTCGGCAAGCGAAAACTGGAAACCACCATCGCCGACAAGGCAGACGACCGGCCGCGACGGGTCGGCCACGGCAGCACCGACGGCTGCCGGCGGCGCGTAGCCCAATGCCCCGTACCCCGTCGCCGAGTTGAACCAGCTGCGCTGGCGCGGCGCGTCGCAATAAAGGTTGCCGGCGTAGACGGCCTGAGTGGAGTCACCGACGATGGTGCAGTCCGGCAGCGCCTTGTAGACCGCATCGATCACGGCAATCTCGGCCCGCATCTTCGCCGTCAGCTCCTTCAGCGCCGCCTTACGCGCTACCTCGGCGCGGGCCGCTCCATCCTTCGGCGCATGTCCCGGCAGGAAAGCCAGAATGCTCGCCGTCGCCGTCTTGGCGCCGGAGAGGATCGAAAGTGCGGCATGCGGACCGCGGGCCAGCTGTGCTGCATCGATGTCGGTACGGATCAGGTTGCGCAGCACCGGGAACCCGCCATCGGCATACATGTCGTAGTCGGTCTGGCCCATCTCAGTGCCAAGCGCCAGCACGAGATCAGCCTCCTTGAGCAGCGATCGCACCGCCTTGAGGCTGGGGCTTGCCGGAACGCGCAGCGGGCTGCCGGCCAGCATGCCGCGCGCATTCACCGTCGTGACGACGGGCGCGCCGATCTGCTCGGCAAGTGCCCTGACCTCCGCCTCGGCAGTCAGAGCGCCGCCGCCGCAGATGATCACCGGGCGGGTCGCGTCGGCGCAGAGGATCGCGGCGCGTTGTAGCGTCTCGCTGTCGGAGCGCGGACGGGTCGCGGCGGCCGAGCGGATCGTCTTCGGCTCGATCCGTGCCGTCATGACGTCGGTCGGGATCTCGATATGCACCGGCCCTGGCCGGCCGGAGAGCAGCACAGAGAAAGCCCGGTCGACGACAAAAGGCAGGTCGTCGGGATTGAGCAAGGTGTGCGAATAGAGCGCCAGCGTCTTGATCATGCCGTGCTGGTCGGGAAGCTCATGCAGCAGCCCGCGACCGTGCCCAAGCGAATCGCGACGATTGACGCCTGAAATTACCAGCATCGGGATCGAATCCTGCCGGGCCTGCGCCATGGCGGTGATGGTGTTGGTCAAGCCCGGTCCGGTGATGACAAGGGCGACGCCCGGCTTGCCGCTGACGCGGGCATAGCCATCGGCCATGAAGCCGGCGCCCTGCTCGTGACGGGGGGTGACGTGGCGGATCTTCGATGCCGCCAGGCCGCGATAGAGCTCGACCGTATGAACGCCCGGAATACCGAACACCACCTCGACGCCATTGGCCTCGAGCAGATCGACCAGGGCTTCGCCTACTGTTTTCGTGGTCATGCGCGGCGCTCCTGACGCAGTGTGGCGCGCTCGGCAAGCACGGTGATGCGACGGCAAGCCTCGTCGATGTCCTTGTCGGGCACGGTCAGGCTGACGCGCAGAAAGTTCTGCGCCTCGTCACCGAAGGAGGATCCCGGCATCACCGCGACCCCCTCTTCCTCCAAAAGCGCCCAGGCGAAGGCTTCGCCGGTCATGCCGGTGGCCGACACGTCGATCAGCGTGAACATGCCAGCCTCCGGTGGCAAGACCAGGATGCCTGGCGCATTGGCGAGGCCCTCGACGATGCGGCGCGAGCGAGACTTGTAGGTCTCGCGCATCCGCCGCGCCGTATCGATGTCATGCGTCAGCGCGTAAGCCGTCATATCGGCAATGAACGGCTGCACGCCGAACAGCATGGTTTCCGACACCGGCAGAAGCCTATTGGTAAACTCCTCCGGCCCGACGGCCCAGCCGCTGCGGAAGCCTGGCGCTGCATGCGACTTGGAGATCGACGACACGACGATAGTGCGCTCGGCCAGATCCGGATTGTCGAACGGAGAGGCAAACACGGCGTCGAACACCAATTCCTCGTAGACCTCGTCGCAGACGATCCAGAGATCGTGGCGGCGCGCGACCTCGCCGATCTCGGCGATTTCAGCCGCGGTCAGTACGGCCCCGGTCGGATTGTGCGGCGTGTTGAGCAGCAGCACCCGGCATTCCGGCGTGATCGCCTTCTCGATATCGGCGGCCTGCATGTGAAAACCAAACTCCGGCTTCAGCGGCACCAGCACGTGATGGGCGCCCGTCGACTGGATGACGCCCTCATAGGTGGCGTAGAGCGGATCGCCGACGAGAACGGCATCGCCGGCCTCGACCAGGCCCAGCATGACGCCGAAGAGCGCCGTCTGCGTGCCCGGGAAGCACATGACGTTTTCGGTGGTGACATCGGCGCGGCGACGGCGGTACTTCTCGACGAGCGCCGCCACGACCGCATGCTCGCCGCGGCCGTTGGAATAACGATAGCGACCGGCATTCATGGCACGCTGGCATTCATCGAGCAGAGCGCGGTCCGGCGGCACGTCCGGCTCGCCGATCGTCAGCTCGATGATATCGGCACCACTCGCCTTCAGTTGCCGCGCACGGATGTGCAGCGACCATTTTCCCGAACCGAGGTCGGCGAGGCGTTCGGTGATCGATGCATAGCGCATGGTGTTTTCTCCCGTTTTCATTGTTTGTCACTGCCAATCGAGGTGCCGAGCAGCGCCTCGACCGAGGCCATGGCGATGGCGACCAGTTCGCCTTCCCGAAACAGATCTCCCGCCAGGCACCCTTCGATCCACAGGCCGTCGACGAGGCCGTTGATCGCGATCGCGTAGGCGCGGCAGGTTTCCGCGTCGGCCGGTTTGTTCTTCACCGCCAAGAAATCGGCAAGCAGGTCCTGCAGCGTGTTGCGAAAGGTCAGGTAGCCGTCCCGGTGGATTTCGGCGAGGATCGGGTCGACGCGGACCTGGCTGATGAAAGCCGCCCAGAGCGAGATGCTGCGGCTGTCGGCGACCGGCTCGGTCAGGTTGATGGCGATGAAGTCCCTCAGCCGCGTTTCCGGGTCGCCTTCGACATGGGCGGCCTTGTCGGTCAGCGACGCGATCACCGCACGGTAGGCCTCGGCGACCATCTGGTCCTTCGATTCGAAATAGTGCCGGACCAGCCCAGCCGTCACCCCGGCGCGGATAGCGATCTGGCGCACTGTCGCACCCTTCAGGCCGAATTCGGCGATGCAATCGAGCGTCGCTTCGATCAGCTCCTGGCGGCGTTCTCCTTCAGGGGCCCGGTGAAACGCGCGACGATTCATGCCGTCATCCGTGCCATCATCCGCGCACGGGGGTCGGCGAACGGGTTCGTCAAATCCTTCGAGCGGAACGGATGCATGGGAGCTCCTTCAGGGAAAATCGGGCACGCGGCGGGCGATAAAAAAACGACGATACGTGTTATTATACGCTTGAACAATAGCGGCACAAGTGCAACCATGCCTGCCAACAAAGACCGTGACAAGCCAAAGATGCTGCACGGAAAGACGACAGGGGAACTGTTTCATGCCTTCACGGAAAGCTCGCAGAGCCATTGGATCGGCGCGTCGATGACGGATGCGGCCCAGGCAATCGCGGTCACTGACCTGCACAAGCGTTTCGGGCCATTGGAAGTGCTGAAGGGAGTTTCGCTCACAGCGAAACAGGGCGACGTCATCGCCATCATCGGCGGCAGCGGCTCCGGCAAGTCCACCTTCCTGCGCTGTATCAACATGCTGGAACTGCCGTCCGCCGGCACTGTCAGCGTACACGGCGAAAAGATCCGGATGAAACCGGACGGCCGCGGCGGACTTGTCCCGGAAGACCGAAAACAGGTCCAGCGCATCCGCAGCCAGCTCGGCATGGTCTTCCAGAGCTTCAATCTCTGGCAACACATGACAATCCTCGAAAACGTCATCGAGGCGCCGATCCATGTGCTCGGCAAACCGAAGGCCGAGGTGATCGCCACCGCCGAATCGCTGCTCAAGCGCGTCGGGCTCTATGAAAAACGCGATGCCTATCCGGCTTTCCTGTCGGGCGGTCAGCAGCAGCGTGCCGCCATCGCCCGCGCGCTCGCCATCCAGCCGCTGGTCATGCTCTTCGACGAACCGACCTCGGCGCTCGATCCTGAACTGGTCGGCGAAGTGCTCTCGGTGATCGGCGATCTCGCTCGCGAGAAGCGCACGATGATCCTCGTCACCCACGAGATGAAGTTCGCGCGCGACGTCGCCAATCACATCATCTTTCTGCACAACGGCGTCATCGAGGAACAGGGCTCGCCTGAGGCCATCTTCGGCGCGCCCAGATCCGAAAGGCTCAAGAAGTTCATCAGCTCCATTCACTGAATTCAACAATGCTCAACAACCAAAAAAGGGGAACAGCATGAAGAAGACATTGAAAGTCCTGGCGGTTGCGGCCGCCATCGCCGTCAGTGGCGGCATCGCCGCTTCGGCGGAAGCATTGAAGGTCGGCGTCGCCGCCGAGCCTTACCCGCCCTTCACTGCGCCGGATGCGAACGGCAACTGGGAAGGCTGGGAAGTCGAGTTCATGAAGGCCGTCTGTGCCGAGGCGAAGCTCGAATGCGTGCTGACCCCCGTCGCCTGGGACGGCATCATCCCGGCGCTGACCTCGAAGAAGATCGACATGATCATGAGTTCGATGTCGATCACCGACGAGCGGCTGAAGACGATCGACTTCTCCGACAAGTACTACAACACACCGACCGGCGTCATCGGCACCAAGGGCGTCGACTTCAAGCCGACGCCTGAAGGCCTTGCTGGCAAGACGATCGGTGTCCAGGTCTCGACCGTGCACCAGGCCTATGCCGCCAAGCATTTCGCCTCGGCCGGCATCGAGGTCAAGGAATACCAGACGCAGGACGAGGCCAACAACGATCTGGCCGCCGGACGCGTGGACGCGGTCCAGGCGGACGCGATCGCGCTCAAGGCCTTCCTTGCGACGGACCAGGGCAAGGAGTGCTGCGACTACAAGGGTGATGTGGCCGAGGACGTGGCCGTGATCGGCCCGGGCGTCGGCGTCGGCCTGCGCAAGGGCGAGACCGAACTCAAGGACAAGCTCAACACCGCGATCAAGGCGATCCGCGACAACGGCACCTACGACACGTTCTCGAAGACGTACTTCGACTTCGACATCTACGGCAAATAAGGCGCAACCGGCCGGCAGCCCTCGGGCTGCCGGCCGGTGCCTTCGGAGGTCGAAGACGCATGGCATCGGATTCTATCGTCAACTGGAGCCTGCTCGCACTGTCCGCACCCGGTTGGGGCGGCGTGCTGCTGCAGGGTTTCTTCAACTCGATCCAGATCGCCGTCGGCGGTTTTGCGCTCGGCATGGCGCTCGGCGTCGGCGGCGCCTTCGGCAAACTCTATGGCGGTCCGATCCTGCGTGACCTGCTCGAATGCTACACCACGGTCGTCAGGGCCGTGCCCGAGCTGGTGCTCATCCTTCTGCTCTACTACGCCGGCACCGATCTGTTGAACCAGTTGCTGGCGCTGTTCGGCATCGGCCCGGTCGACATCAGCGGCCTGATGGCCGGCATCTTCGTCATCGGCGTGGTTCAGGGCGCCTATTCGACCGAGGTGCTTCGCGGCGCGATCAAGGCGGTTCCGGCCGGGCAGATCGAAGCCGCCCGCGCCTATGGCATGTCGCCCCTGAAGGTGCTGCGGCGTGTCACCTTGCCGGCCATGCTGCCCTACGCCATCCCGGGCCTTTCCAATCTGTGGCTGATCGCCACCAAGGACACGGCGCTTCTGGCCGTCGTCGGCTTCAGCGAACTGACGCTCGTCACGCGCCAGGCGGCGGGCACGACCAAGGCCTATCTGTTGTTCTTCCTTGCGGCCGGCGCGCTCTATCTGGCGCTGACGCTCATCTCCAACATCTTCATCGGCATGCTGGAACGACATGCGAGGCGCGGTTTCGCGGAGCAGCGATGACGGATCAAACCACCCACGCCATCGCCTTCACGCCCGAGGACCTGCCGACCGCGCGCAGTTTCTTCCAGCCGCATCGCATCGTGATGATGCTGGTCTTTGCCGCGTTCGTCGTCACCGTCGCCGTCTTCATGCGCTGGGACTGGTTGCCGCGCTACCTGCCGCGTCTCGGCTGGGGCATTCTCATCAGCCTGGTGATGCTGTTCAGCACATCGATCCTCGGCTTCCTGCTCGCCGTACCGATCGGCCTGGCGCAGGTGACCGGCCCGTGGTTCTTCAAGTTGCCGGCAAAGGTGTTCTGCACCGTCATTCGCGGCACGCCGCTGCTCCTCCAGCTTTGGCTTCTCTATTACGGGCTCGGCTCGCTGTTCCCGCAGTTTCCTGCCATCCGCCAATCCTTTCTCTGGCCGTATCTGCGCGAAGCATGGCCCTATGGCGTCGCGGCGCTGACGATATCCTTCGCAGCCTACGAGGGCGAAGTGATGCGCGGCGCTTTTGCAGGCGTTCCCGCCGGCGAACTGGAAGCTGCCAAGGCCTATGGCATGAGCCGCTGGACGATGTTCCGCCGCATCTGGCTGCCGCGCGCCATCCACCGTGCCCTGCCGACGCTCAATGGCGAGGCAGTGCTGCAGCTGAAATCAACGCCGCTGGTGGCGACGATCACCGTCGTTGACGTCTACGCGGTGATTTCGAAGGTCCGCCAGGAAACGTTCCTGACCTACGAGCCGCTGCTGCTGCTCGCGCTCATCTACATGTGCCTCACCGGCATTCTGGTGGTGGCCTTCCGCACGTTCGAGAATCGCATACCAACCCGTGGTGCATGACATGAAGCTTTCCTCCTCCATCGACAACGCCATGCCGGACCTCGTCGCCATCCGGCACGATCTGCATGCCCACCCCGAACTCGGCCTGGAGGAGACGCGCACCTCCGCCTTCATCGCCCGGCACCTCGCCGAACTCGGCTACGAGGTGACGACGGGGCTTGCCAAGACCGGCGTCGTCGGGACGTTGCGCAATGGCAGCGGGTTACGTTCGATCGGCATTCGCGCCGATATCGATGCGCTTCCGATCCTTGAGGAAACCGGCCTCGGCTACGCCAGCAAGACACCGGGGCTGATGCATGCCTGCGGCCACGACGGCCACACGACGATGCTGCTCGGCGCGGCACGCGCCCTTGCCGAACGCCGCAATTTCGATGGCACCATTCACCTGATCTTCCAGCCGGCCGAGGAGAATTTCGGCGGCGCCAAGATCATGATGGACGAAGGGCTGTTTGAAAAATTCCCCTGCGACGCGGTCTTTGCGCTTCACAACGAACCGGGCCTGCCCTTCGGGCAGTTCGCTTTGCGCGAAGGGCCGATCATGGCGGCGGTCGACGAAGCGCGGATCACCGTGCACGGACGCGGCGGCCATGGTGCCGAACCGCAGGACACCGCCGACCCGATCGTCTGCGGCGCTTCGATCATCATGGCGCTGCAGTCGATCGTCTCGCGCAACATTCACCCGATGGATCCGTCCGTCGTCACCGTCGGCGCCTTCCATGCCGGCTCCGCCAGCAACATCATCCCGGAGCGCGCCGAGATCGTCGTCGGCATCCGGTCCTTCGACCCCGCCGTGCGCGACGAGCTGGAGCGCCGTATCCGCATGATCGCAGAGGCGCAAGCCGCAAGCTTCGGCATGCGCGCAACGGTCGACTATCTGCGCAGCTACGACGCGACCATCAACCACAAGGCAGAGACGGATTTTGTCCGCGATCTTGCCGTCCGCTTTGCCGGTGCCGACAAGGTGATCGATCTCGCCCGCCCGTTCATGGGCAGCGAGGACTTCGCCTACATGCTGCAGGAGCGGCCGGGGACTTACTTCTTCCTCGGCTCGAAAGTGAGCGGCGAGGAGAAGCCGCTCCATCATCCCGCCTACAACTTCAACGACGATCTTCTGCCCGTCGGCGCCGCCTTCTGGACGGAGCTTGCGGAAGCCTATCTGCCGACGCGCTGAAAACGGCGACACAACACCAAGCGCCCCCATGTGCTCGTGCCATCGATGACCGGCGCGCCCGCTCCCTTTTGCCGCAAGCGCGACATTGCCGCAGTGTGACAACGTGGCGGCCGGCCCATCATTGACCTTTGGCAATTTTGGCTCAGATTCAATCACATGCTGAAATTCGGGTGCAACCACAGGATTGGCCCGGCCCGAAAGGCACCGCGTAACGCCTTAGGTCGGAAACGATCCGAGGCCGAAAGTGCGCAGCAGACCAGAGAGCTGCAGTGAGCCTTGCGCGTCCAAATGGACACGCGGCGCTGCACGTCTGAAAGGATTGTGCCGTGTTTGAAAATTTCGATGCGACGATACTTGCCCGCATCCAGTTCGCCTTCACCGTCTCGTTCCACATCATCTTCCCCGCCTTTTCGATCGGGCTTGCGAGCTACCTTGCGGTGCTCGAAGCGTTGTGGCTGTGGAAGAAGGACGAGGTCTATCTCGAGCTCTTCAATTTCTGGAAGACGATCTTTGCCGTCGCCTTCGGCATGGGCGTCGTCTCCGGCATCGTCATGTCCTACCAGTTCGGCACCAACTGGAGCGTCTTTTCCGACAAGGCAGGGCCGATCATCGGGCCGCTGATGGGCTACGAGGTGTTGACCGCCTTCTTCCTCGAGGCGGGGTTCCTGGGCGTCATGCTCTTCGGCCTCAACCGCGTCGGCCCGAAACTGCATTTTCTGGCGACTGCCATGGTCGCGATCGGCACGCTGATCTCGGCCACCTGGATCCTTTCGGCAAATTCGTGGATGCAGACGCCGAGGGGCTTCGAGATCAATGCGGTCGGCCAGTTTGTGCCGGTCGATTGGTGGGCTATCGTCTTCAACCCGTCCTTTCCCTATCGCCTGGTGCACATGGTGCTTGCCGCCTATCTGACGACCGCCTTCGTCGTCGGCGCCTGCGGCGCCTGGCACCTCATCCGCAAGACGGCGCCGCGCCGGGCGCGAAAGATGTTCTCGATGGCGATGTGGATGGCGGCGATCGTTGCGCCGATCCAGATCTTTGCCGGCGACATGCACGGCCTCAACACGCTGGAACATCAACCGGCCAAGGTGATGGCGATGGAAGGCCACTACCAGAGCCACCCGGACGGCGCGCCGCTCATCCTCTTCGGCATTCCCAATTCCGCCGAAAAGCGCGTCGACTACGCCATCGACGTGCCGAAGCTGTCGAGCCTCATCCTCAAGCACGATCTCAATGCGCCGCTTGCCGGCCTCGACACCATTCCCGACGAACTGCATCCGCCTGTTGGTATCATCTTCTGGTCGTTCCGCGTCATGGTCGGCCTCGGCTTCGCCATGCTCGGTATCGGGCTGTGGAGCC
The DNA here is from genome assembly GCF_001425885.1 of Ensifer sp. Root1252. Classification (NCBI taxonomy): domain Bacteria; kingdom Pseudomonadati; phylum Pseudomonadota; class Alphaproteobacteria; order Hyphomicrobiales; family Rhizobiaceae; genus Ensifer; species Ensifer sp. Root1252. Next base: position 411,016 of record NZ_LMDT01000001.1, read on the forward strand.
TGTGGTGTCGGTATCGCGGCACGCTTGACAGCAATGCCTGGCTACACCGTGCAGCAGTCCTCATGGGCCCGGCCGGCTTCGTCGCCGTGCTTGCCGGTTGGATCACCACGGAGGTCGGCCGCCAGCCCTATACGGTCTACGGCCATCTGCTGACGGCAGACTCGGTCGCACCGATTGCGGCCCCTGCCGTCGGCGCTTCGCTGCTGGCCTTCATCATCGTCTACTTCTTCGTTTTCGGCGCAGGCACTTTCTACATCCTGCGGCTGATGGCGCGGCTGCCGCGTGATCCGACGCCGGATCTCGACGAGGGGCCGATCCGCACGGCCGGTGCCGCCCTCGCCAACCCCCATGGAGGTCATCATGGACATTGATCTGCCGCTGATTTGGGCCGGCATCATCGCCTTTGCGGTGCTCGCCTATGTCATCCTCGACGGGTTCGACCTCGGTGTCGGCATCCTTTTCCCGTTCTTTCCGCAAAAGCATGATCGCGACGTGATGATGAACTCGGTCGCACCCGTCTGGGACGGCAACGAGACCTGGCTCGTGCTGGGCGGTGGCGGCCTGATGGCGGTGTTCCCGCTCGCCTACGCCACCATCCTGCCGGCACTTTACGCGCCCATCATCGCCATGGTCATCGGCCTTATCTTCCGTGGCGTTGCCTTCGAATATCGCTGGCGCACCAAGCGGGCCGAGTATCTCTGGAACTGGGCCTTTGCCGGCGGCTCGATGCTCGCCGCATTTGCCCAAGGCATCACGCTGGGGGCGCTGGTTCAGGGCATTCCGGTTGAGAACCGGGCCTATACCGGCGGCTGGTGGGACTGGTTGACGCCATTCTCGATCATGACCGGCATCGCCGTCGTCGTCGGCTATGCACTGCTCGGCGCCACCTGGCTTGTCATGAAGACCCATGGGGATCTGGCGGAGCGGGCTCGCAGCCTTGCCCTCAAATGCTCGTTCGGCACAATCGCCGCCATGGGCATCGTCAGCCTGTGGACGCCCTTCCTCGAACCGCTCTATCTGCAGCGCTGGTTCGGCTGGCCGACGGCAATCTTCAGCATCATCGTGCCACTGCTGGTGCTCGGTTGCCTCTATCTTCTGATAACCGGCATCAGGACCCGTCATGACACCCGGCCGTTCCTTGCCGCGCTGGGGCTGTTCGTGCTCGGCTATGCCGGCATCGGCATCAGCTTCTTTCCCTATATCGTGCCGCCATCGCTGACGATCTGGGATGCGGCGGCACCTGACGCCAGCCTGTCGTTCCTGCTTGCCGGCGCGCTGGTGCTGGTGCCGATCATCCTTGCCTATACCGGCTACGCCTATTGGGTCTTCCGCGGCAAGATCGACCCGGAGGAGGGCTACCATTGAAAAGCGAAACGGGAACCGGTCGCAAGCTTCTGTGGTTTGTCGGCCTCTGGTGTGCGGGCGTGGTGACCGTCACCGTCGTCGGCCTGATAATCAAGCTGATGATCGGCACCTGATCATGATGGTTCGGTGACAGGGCATAAAGCCTCGCTCAAGCTTGGCGGGTTAGCTTTTCCCAACACGTCAGCAGGCGATCGCCGCGGACGGAGACAGGACCGCACCCTCCTCCCTCGCCAAGCGATCGCCTGCTGAGGTGACCACCAACCCGGTGGCACCTGGTGATTACGGTCCCGGTGTCACCTCGTGATCACCGTTCCGCTGACACTGGGACCGTGCGACCCTGTTGCCTCTTCTCAGATCCCCCGCCGTTTGTTAGCAGTGCGCCGCAAGAGCGCCGCGTGCCCCTGCGGGCGCAAGGCATCCCTGCCGCAACCGGACGAGACAGATGCAAAAGACCCCAGCCGAATGCACTGATATGGCCGATGTGCGCGCCGAGATCGATCGGCTCGATCAGGCGCTGATGGCGCTTTTCGCCGAGCGCTGGGGCTATATCGACCGCGCCGCAGAGATCAAGCGGCCGCTGAAGCTGAAGGCCGATATCCCGGCGCGGGTCATGGAAGTGCGCGAGAATGCCCGCAAGAATGCCGAGAGCCAGAACCTGGACCCGGATTTCTACGAGGAGATCTGGGCACGGCTGATCAACCACGCGATCGCGCATGAACAAAAGATACTGGGCGAAACGAGCGACGATCAAACGCCCTGATCGAGGGCCTCAGACCAATCGCATCTGCGGGCGTGGCAGGTCGTAGCTGTTCTTGCGTGAAAGATGCTCTTCCCAGGCGAAGGCGCTCTCTACGATCTGGTCAAGACTTGCATGGGCCGGCACCCATCCAAGCTTCAGCCGTGCGAGCGCGGGATCGGCAACGATGCGAGCGATATCGCCCGGTCGCCGCGGCCCATGCTTAACCGCAATGTCACGGCCAGAGATGCGCCTGATGGTGTCGATGACCTGCAACACCGAAAAACCCTCGCCGTAGCCGCAATTGCTGATCAACGGCTCGCCACCGGCCCTGAGATAGGCAAGCGCACGCATGTGGGCTTCGACGAGGTCGGCCACGTGGATGTAATCGCGGATGCCGGTGCCGTCGGGCGTGGAATAATCCGTGCCGTAGATATCGACCTTCGGCCGCTTGCCGAGCGCGGCTTCACAGGCGACCTTGATCAGATGGGTTGCGCCGGTCGTCGACTGACCTGTCCTACCCAGGGGATCGGCGCCGGCGACGTTGAAATAGCGCAGCGCCACATAGCTGAAATCGTGGGCTGCAGCGGCATCCCGCAGGATCAATTCGGCCATCAGCTTCGATAGCCCATAGGGGCTTTCGGGGTGGAGGGCTGTCGTCTCGCGCACGGGTTCCGCGCCGTCCTGGCTGCCATAGACGGCCGCCGTCGACGAGAAAACGAAACCGCCGATCCCCGCTTTCACGCCGGCCTCTATCAGCGTACGCGTGTTGCCGGTGTTGTTTTCGTAATAGGCAAGCGGGTTGGCAACCGATTCAGGAACGATCGCCGAACCGGCGAAATGCACGACCGCATCGATGCTGTTCTCGTCGAAGATGCGTGCCAGCAATACCTTGTCGCCGACATCGCCACGGTAGAAACGCGCCTCTGATGGCACGGCCCAGCGGAAACCGGTCGACAGTCGATCGAGCACGACCACATCCTCGTGGGCGTCGAGCAACGCCCACGTCATGTGGCTGCCGATATAGCCGGCACCGCCCGTTACCAACACAGCCATTTACTGCTTCCCGTTCCCTGGAACATAGGAGACAGCAAAACCCACAGATGCTTTCGGAATAGGTAAGGGCCGCACGTCTGCGCGGCCGCGGGACCACAATTCCTTGGTGTAGAGTTAAGAAATAGTCACGCCGAAAGGTCGGCGGGGCACTTACAGCGCCGCGCGTCAAATCTGACGCGCTAAGGACGCTGTAACATTCTAAACTTGCTGCATAATTTTTGCCTTAAATCTATCCTGATTTAAGGAATTATGCAGGAGCGCACGCCGACCTAAGCGATGGCGACCGTTACCGACCGAGAATGTAATTTTGCAGGCGGTGTGCCGCTTCCGCGACCTGCGCCGGATCACGCAGGAAGCAGGCGCGCATGAACAAGGAGCCGCCATCGCCGAATGCGGTTCCCGGCGCAAGGCCAACGCCTGTCTTGTCGACGATGTCGATCGCCGCAGCGCGCGAATCCGTGACGCCGTCGATCTTGAGGAACGTATAGATCGCACCGTCCGGCTTCAGCGTTTCGACCCGATTGGTGGCGATCAGCGCGTCGCACAAGAGGTCACGGCTCTGTGCGGCCTTGGCAATGTTGGCGTCGACGAAAGCATCGCCCTCTTCCAACGCCACGACGGCGCCGCGCTGCATGAACTGCGCCACGCCTGAGGTTGCATATTGCACCAGGTTTTCAAGCACCTGGCCGATTGCCGGCGGGGCGACGATCCAGCCGACGCGCCAACCGGTCATCGACCAGTTCTTGGAGAAGGAGTTGACGAAGATGATGCGCTCGTCGTCGTCCATCACATCAAGGAAAGAAGGCGCCCGGCCGCCTGCGTAGTGATAAAGCGCATAGATCTCGTCGGCGACGATCCAGAGGCCGTGCTTGCGCGCCAGCGCCAGAATGGCGCGAAGATCGTCATGGCTGGCGGTCCAGCCGGTCGGGTTGGACGGCGTGTTGATGAAGAGAGCCTTGGTCTTCGGACCGATTGCCGCTTCGAGCCGCTCGTGATCGAGCTGCCACGTGCCGTTTTCGAAGCGGAGCTCAACGGAGACGGGCTTGACGCCCGACAGCTCGGCAGCCGCGGCAAAATTCGGCCAAGCCGGGGTCAAAAGCACCATCTCGTCGCCCGGCGAGGTGATCGCCTCGATCGAAAGCTTGATTGCCTGCATGCCGGAGCCGGTGACATAGAAATGCTCCGGTGACAGGGTCTTCTGGAACCGGCGCTGGTAATAGCGCGACAGCGCTTCGCGCAGTGGCGGGATGCCGCGCTGCCAGGTGTAGAAGGTTTCTCCGGCGAGCAACGCTTCGCTGGCGGCCTCGGAAATGAAGGTCGGGGTCGAAAGATCGCCTTCGCCGACCCAGAGCGGGATCAGACCGTCGCGCCCACGGGCATAGTTCACGACCTCGACGATGCCGCTTTCCGGCGCCGAGAGTGCACGGGGACTGAGGGTGGTGATGATGGTCATCGACGGGCTCCTGGATCACGTTTTTGATTTGGTCGGGTTGGCTCGACCCAAATCAAAAACGTGATCGATTTTCATGAGTTAGAGCGGGATGCGGGCGGAAAACCGCCCACACTTTTCCTGATCCCGCTCCGGATCGCCCGTCGCTTCTAGCCGCTTTCGCAGCGGCGATCACGCGACTTTATCTGACCGGTTTATTGATTTCTGTGATGTTTCGCGGGCTTCGGTCGACGACGCCGGAGCCCGCGGGAAGAGGAAACTCAGGCGCGCTGCTTCAAGAGATCGCGGATTTCCGAAAGCAGCCGGACATCTTCCGGCGGCGGAGCGGCCGGCTCGGATTCCTTCTGCTTTTCGACCGATGCACGCACGCGGTTTACCGCTTTGATCATCAGGAAGATGATCCAAGCGAGGATCAGAAAGTTGATGAGGACAGTGATGAAGTTGCCATAGGCGAAGACGGCGCCCTGTTCACGGGCAGCGGCAAGAGACGTCGCCGTCACGTTGGCCGAGAGCGGCAGGAAGTAGTTGGAGAAGTCGAAACCGCCACCGGTGAGCGCACCGACAACGGGCATCACCAGGTCTTCGACGATCGACGTGACGATCTTGCTGAAAGCGGCGCCGATGATCACACCCACCGCGAGATCCATCACGTTCCCGCGGGCAACAAACTCTTTGAACTCATTCAGCATACGTCTCTCCGTATTATCCCCGTTGAAAGCGACCGCTGGCGCTGTCCCGCGCTGCAACCGTTTACGGAAACTAAACCAAAGCGGGCAGGGGGGAAACCATTCTTTGCCTTTGATCAAATCGTATGCAAGCGAGTTGCCCGATTGCGATCGCCCGCTGACGACACCGGCGGGCCGCGCGCTTTCTTCAACGCCGCCTTGAACTTAAGACTGATGCCGAGGCAATTCTCAACCTCTTGCAGTTGGCCTATGCTTGCCCCCGGAGGAATGAGGCATGCTCTCGGGTTCGGTCATCTTCGCCTCGGCCTTCGCCTATCTGCTGCTGCTTTTCGCAGTCGCAAGCTACGGCGACCGGCGGGCCAGGAAAAAAAGCACTGCGGTCAACGGCAGGCCGCTGGTCTATGCGCTGAGCCTTGCGATCTATTGCACGTCCTGGACCTATTTCGGCGGCATCGGCCTTGCGGCCGAGCGTGGCCTCGAGTTCACCGGCATCTATATCGGCCCGATCCTGATGTTCACGCTTGGCATGCCGCTGATCCGCAAGATCATCCGGCTTGCCAAGACCGAGAAGCTGACATCGGTCGCCGACTTCATCGCCGCCCGCCATGGCAAGAACCCGGCGGTGGCGGCGATCGTTGCGCTGATTTCGCTGGTGGGCGCCGTGCCCTATATTGCGCTGCAGCTGAAGGCGATCTCGAGCTCGGTCGCGGCGATGATCAACACCAGCGACTATGGCATCGGCGCCGGGCAAAGCTTCATCGACCTGCCGCTCCTCGTCACCCTGTTCCTCGCCTGCTTCGCCATCGTCTTCGGCACCCGCCATACGGATGCAACCGAACACCAGGACGGCCTGATCCTCGCGATCGCGATGGAATCGGTGGTCAAGCTGGTGGCGCTGATCACCGCCGGCCTCTACATCGTATTCGTGATTTTCGACGGGCCGACGCATCTGTGGACCCTCGCCCAGCAAAGCCCGGCGGTCGAAAAGGCGCTCTCCTACGAAACGCCGATCGCGCGCTGGATCCTGCTGATCATCACCTCGGCCTTTGCGATCATCATGCTGCCGCGGCAGTTTCATGTCACTGTCGTCGAGAACCGCACCGAAGGCGAGTTGCGCACCGCCGGCATTCTCTTTCCGCTCTACCTCGTCGCCATCAACCTTTTCGTTCTGCCGATCGCCATTGCCGGCATCCTGACCTTCTCGGGATCCGGCGACGCCGACCTCTACCTGCTGACGCTGCCGCTCGCCAACGGCCTGCCGCTATTGACGCTGATTACCTTCATCGGCGGTTTTTCGGCAGCGACGGCCATGGTCATCGTTGCCTCCGTGGCGCTGTCGATCATGATTTCCAACGACATCGTCATGCCAGTCTTCCTGCGCCGCAATCTCGGCCAGCGCGGCGGGCTGCAGGAAAATCTCGCGGGCACACTGCTCAATATTCGCCGCACGGCGATCTTCGTCGTGCTTTTGCTCGGCTATGCCTATTACCGTTCGGCCGATATCAGCGCCGGCCTCGCCTCGCTCGGGCTTCTCTCCTTCGTTGCCATTTCGCAGATGGCACCTTCTCTGCTCGGCGGCCTGGTCTGGCGTCAGGCCAATGCCCGCGGCGCCATCTGCGGCATGGTCTCGGGCTTCTTCGTCTGGGCCTATCTCCTGTTCCTGCCGAGCCTCGGCGGACCGGATAATTCGCATGTCGCAACGACGGTCCTCAGTTTCCTGCTACCCTTCACCGAGGTCTTTTCCGGCACTGACGCCGATCCTCTGGTCAACGCCACCGCGCTCAGCCTGCTCGTCAATCTGACCATGTACGTGCTCGCCTCGCTGACCCGGGCACCCAAGCCGCTCGAACGTTTTCAGGCGGGGGTCTTCATCACCCGGCGCTCGCGCAGCGAGAGGGCGTTTCGCGGCCGAAAGACCAAGATCACCGTCCGCGACCTCAAGGCGACGATCGCCCGCTATATGGGCGACGAGCGCATGCAGCGTTCGTTCCATACCTATGAGCGCCAGTCCGGCCGCTGGCTCGACGACAATGCGCCCGCCGACATGGCGCTGGTGCATTTTTCCGAGCAGCTGCTCGGCAGCGCCATCGGCTCGTCCTCGGCCCGCCTCGTGTTTTCGCTGGTGTTGCAACGGGTCGACGACACCTCGTCGGATACGGCCTGGCTGCTGGACCAGGCAAGCGAAGCGCTGCAGTACAATCAGGACATGCTGCAGACCGCGCTTTCGCAGATGGACCAGGGCATCGCCGTCTTCGACAACGCCAACAACTTGATCATCTGGAACCGGCGTTTCCGCCAGCTGCTCGACCTGCCGGAAGCCGCCGGCCAGGTGGGTTTCCCGCTTGCCGACATCGTCGCGATCCTCACCAAGCGGGGCGATATCCGCAAGGAGGACGAGAAGCGGCTGATCGCCAACTTCCTGACGCTCGACAAGCCATTCCTGATGGAGCTTGGAAACGGCCAGCAGATCATTGAAGTGCGCACCAACGCAATGCCCGACAAGGGTATCGTCACGACCTACACCGACATCACCCAGCGGGTCGCCGCCGACATGGCGCTGAAGCAGGCAAACGAGACGCTCGAGCTTCGGGTGGCCGAGCGCACCGGCGAACTGACCCGGGTGAACCACGAACTCGCCGAGGCTCGCGCCGCCGCCGAAGAGGCCAATATCGGCAAGACGCGCTTCTTTGCCGCCGCCGGCCACGACATCCTGCAGCCGCTCAACGCCGCCCGGCTCTACTCCTCCTCGCTGGTCGAACGCCTCGGGGAATCGGACAACAGCACGCTGGTGGAAAACATCGATTCCTCGCTGGAATCGGTAGAAGCCATTCTTGGTGCCGTTCTTGACATATCCCGCTTGGACACCGGCGCGATGAAGGCGCGCCTGCAGTCGGTCCCGCTCAACGACCTCTTGCGCCGGGTCGAGACGGATTTCGCGCCGATGGCACGGGCGAAAGACCTCGAGCTGGTGGTGATGCCGACGTCGCTGGTGGTGCGCACGGATCCGAACCTGCTCCGGCGCGTCGTGCAGAACCTGGTCTCGAACGCCGTCAAATACACGCTCCGAGGCAAGGTGCTCGTCGGCGTGCGCCGGCGCGGCAAGATGGCGACGATCGAAGTGCTGGATTCCGGCATCGGCATCCCGTCATCGAAGTTCCGCACCGTCTTCAAGGAGTTTGCGCGCCTCGACGAGGGCGCCCGCACCGCATCCGGGCTCGGCCTCGGGCTTTCGATCGTCGACCGGATTTCGCGGGTGCTTAACCATCCCGTCAGCCTGCAGTCCAAGCCCGGCAAGGGCACCGGTTTCAAGGTCACGGTGCCGCTCGATCCAACGGCGGGAGAACGGGTCGCCGTCCCGCCCGTGCCGACGACCAAGGCCAGCGAGGCGCTCAACGGCCTGCGCGTGCTCTGCATCGACAACGAGCCGCGCATCATCGAAGGCATGCGGGTGCTGCTATCGGGCTGGGGCTGCGTCGTCACGACGGCGGAATCGCTTAACGCCTGCACCGAGATGTCGACGTCCACGCAGGAGCGTCCGCACGCCATCATCGCCGACTACCATCTCGACGACGGCACCGGCATCGAGGCGATCGCGCGCATCCGGGCGCTGTTCGGCGACAACATACCGGCTTTGCTCGTCACCGCCGACCGGTCGCCGGAAGTGCGCGGCGCGGCGGAGCGCGACGGCGTCGGCCTGCAGAACAAGCCGGTGCGGCCAGCCGCCATGCGGGCATGGCTGACCCAGCTCTCGACGGCGGCAAAGACGGCTGCGGAATAGTCGCTAATGCGGTGTCGCGCATAAAGCGCGCTGCGTTCTTTTAGGAACGCTTTTCGAACTCAAAGCGCTGGTTCCGTCGCATGTCGCGATCGCAAAACCGGGTGCCCACTTTTGCGCGGGATGCTCTAGGCCGCCGCCACAGTACCGATCTTCGAAAGCTGGATGACGGCCTGCGTGCGGCTGTCGACGTTGAGCTTCAACAGGATCGCCGAGACATGCGCCTTGATGGTCGCCTCGGAAACCCCGAGCTCATAGGCGATCTGTTTGTTGAGCAGGCCCTCGCCGAGCATGCTCAGAACGCGCGATTGCTGCGGCGTCAAGGTTTGCAGCCGCTGCAGGAGATCGGCGACCTCCGGCTCGTATTCCTGCCCCTGCTCGTAGCCGGCCGGCACGAAGACTTCGCCGGCCATGACTTTCTCGATGCCATCGCGGATTTCCTCGATCCCCGCCGATTTCGACAGGAAGCCGGAGGCGCCGAGATCGAGCGCCCGGTGGATCGTCGCCGGGTCGTCATGTGCGGAAACCACCATGACCGGCAGGCTTGGAAATTCGGCGCGAAGGGCGATCAGGCCCGACAGGCCGCTGACGCCGGGCATGGTGAGGTCGAGCAGCATCAGGTCTGCGTCGGGACAATCGGCGGCGGCCTTGCGCGCGGCAGCGAAGTCGCCGGCTTCGACGATGGCAGGCGCGCCGGCCATGCCGCTCAATGCCTGCCGCATGGCGCCGCGAAAGAGCGGGTGGTCGTCTGCGATGATGATGGTCATGTCCGGCGTCATGTCGCTCCCTCCCAAGAGCTTCGGCTGCAGCCCGCGTCCCCACGCCGGTTGTAGCCGCACAGTCCGTCCGACCCGTCAGGTCTTCTGCGGCGACGTTCCGTCGCTGCTGCCTTCAAGATCCTTCACGATATCCATGAACTTGCGCATCATTCTTTCCATGATGCCCATTGTCCGGTCAATCTCTTCGTCGGTCGGAAGGTCCGGTTTTGCGACGGCCCCACCGGATTTAGCGGCCTTTTCCAACGCTTCCACCCGCTTGGTAAGGAGATCGATCTCCAATTCGAAAGCCGTGCGCTCATCGGCAGCCATGCGGCAAACGAGCTGACCGTCTTTCTCCTGGCAGAGCGAGACCTCGCCGGTCTGGGTGTCGAGCCGGGCAATGCCGGTGTCCGACTTCTGCATGGCGTAGCGACCGGGCGCCGGTTCCTGGGCGCGTGCGCCTGCGGCAAGGCCGAGGCTGCCGCCTATAAGCATGACTGCAATTGCTCTTCTCATGATTTCCTCTCCGTTGCGGACATACGGGCGGAAATCCGCCGGTGAAAGATCTTCAGCAATGGACAATCGCCGATATTTGCGGCAAGGCCACGACAGGATATCACGACGGACAAGCGGGCATCATGAGCTCAATCATATACAAGATCGTTCCGGCCGCACTATGGCAGGAAGCCAAACGCACCGGCCGTTTTGATGGCGCGCCCATCGACCTCGCGGACGGCTTCATCCACTTTTCGACCGGCGAGCAGGCGATCGAAACCGCCGCCCGCCACTTCGAAGGGCAGGAAGGCCTGCTGCTGGTGGCGATCGATGGCGATGCGCTCGGCGAAGAGCTGGTCTATGAGCCGTCACGCGGCGGTGCCCTTTTCCCGCATCTCTACGCACCGCTGTTCCTTTCGGCCGTCCTGTGGGAAAAGCCGCTGCCGCTCGGCGCCGATGGCCTTCACGTCTTCCCGGAACTCGAGGCATGACCAATCCCTTTGCCAATCTTGCCCGCCGCGGCCTTTTCCTCTTCGATCCGGAGGCAGCCCACGGACTGTCGATCAAGGCACTGAAGACCGGCCTCGTGCCGAGCTGTCCGTCCAGACAGGACAAGCGGCTTGCCCAGACCGTTGCCGGTATTGCCTTCCCCAATCCGCTCGGCATGGCAGCTGGATACGACAAGAATGCCGAGGTGCCGGAAGCGCTTTTGAAGATCGGCTTCGGCTTTACCGAAATCGGAACGGTGACGCCGCGTCCGCAATCGGGCAACGACAAGCCGCGCATCTTCCGCCTGGTGGAAGACGAAGCGGTGATCAATCGCCTCGGCTTCAACAATGAGGGCCACGGCGCAGCCCTGGCCCGCCTCAAGGCCTGCTCGCGCGACGCGCTGATCGGCGTCAATATCGGCGCCAACAAGGACAGTGCCGATCGCATCGGCGACTATGTCAGCGGCATCCACACCTTCTACTCCGTCGCCAGATATTTCACCGCCAACATCTCCTCGCCGAACACGCCCGGTCTTCGCGACCTGCAGGCGCGCGAAAGTTTGGCGACGCTGCTTTCGGCCGTGCTTGCCGCGCGCGACGAGGAAGCCTCGCGCAGCAACAGGCGCGTGCCGGTCTTCCTCAAGATCGCTCCCGATCTGACCGAGGAAGGCCTGGATGACATCGCGGCCGAAGTGCTCGCCCAAGATCTCGACGGGCTGATCGTCTCGAACACGACGCTTTCGCGCGATGGCCTCAAAGACCAGGCCCAGGCGAAGGAAGCCGGCGGCCTTTCCGGCAAGCCGCTGTTCGAGAAATCGACGGCCGTTCTTGCCCGGATGCGCAAGCGCGTCGGCCCGGCCCTGCCGATCATCGGTGTCGGCGGCGTCAGTTCGGCCGAAACGGCTGCAGAGAAGATCCGCGCCGGCGCCGACCTGGTCCAGCTCTATTCCTGCATGGTCTATGAAGGTCCGGCGCTGCCCGGCCGGATCGTGCGCGGGCTTTCCGAGCTCTGCGATCGCCAGGGCCTGACATCGATCCGCGACCTTCGTGACAGCCGCCTCGACTACTGGACCGAACGAAAGGTCTGACCGGCCTTTGCCGGAATTCTGGCGAGCAGGAACAGGCCACGCATCAGCAGGAACAGGTTGAGCCCCGCCCATAGGCCGTGATTGCCGAAGGCGGGGACAAGGATCCCCAGGGCGGCTATGTATCCGACCAGGGCTGCCAGCATCATGTTGCGCATGTCGCGCGACCAGGTAGCGCCGATGAAGACCCCATCCATCAGGAAGGCGAGCGCGCCGGTCATCGCCGTCAGGGCCGCCCAGGGCAGATATTCGTAAGCGACCATGCGAACGTCTTGCGCCGTGGTCAAGAGATCGACCATCCCGCGGCCGAAAAGCAGGAGCGCCATCGTCGTCAAGGCGGCGAGACCGAGCGACCATGCCATCGTCAGCTTCAGTGCCCGATCGAAAGCCGGACGGTAATGGGCACCGATCGAACGGCCGATCAGTTGCTCGGCCGCATTGGCAAGCCCGTCGAGATAATAGCCGGCAACGAGAAAAATGGTCATCAGCACCGCGTTCGCCGCCAGCGTCACCGGGCCGAAAGCTGTGCCGATCCGCGTTATCAGCGCGAAGGCCGCGACGAGAACGAAGGACCGGATCATGATGTCGCGGTTGAGCCCGAACAGCGGCCGGAGCCGTTCGCGGTCGAAGATCATCGCCCAGCTCGGCGCGTCCGTCCTGTCGAAGCGGCCATAGACGATGGCAAAGCCGACCAGAGCGCCGATGACCTCGCCGGTCACGGTTGCGATCGCGACACCGGCGACACCCCAGCCCAGGATCAATCCGAGTAGGATCGACAGCACAATGTTGACCCCGTTGATCAAAGCCTGCAGCAACAGCCCGGTCGTGCCCTGGCCGCGCCCGAGCACAAAGCCGAGGATAGCATAATTGGCAAGTGCCGCCGGGGACGAGAGGATGCGACAGAGGAAATAGGTGCGCGTAACAGCTTCCACTTCTGCCGGTGGGTCCATCAGCCAGAGACCACCGGCGAGCAAAAGCGGCGACAGGGCGACAACCGTAACACCGGCCGCAAGCGCGATCACCAGCGAGCGCCAGAACACGGCCTGCTGTTCGCGCCGGTCACCCCGACCATAGGCCTGCGCGACAAGGCCCGTCGTGGCGGCGCGCAGGAAATTGAAGGTGGTGAAGATCAGGTCGAAGATTATCGCCCCGACAGCAAGTCCGGCCAGCAGCGTCGCCTGGCCCATGCGGCCGACCACCGCGGTATCGACGAGGCCGAGCAACGGCGTGGTCAGAAAGCCCAGCGTCATCGGCAGCGCAATCGCCAGGATCAGCCGGTGGGTGACCTCAAAGGGGCCGGCGGTTTCGGTCTGCGCGGCGGGAGAAATGGCGGTCATCGAACGGTCCAGGGGAATGAGTGCGTGACGACCGTTTTAGGGAAAGATCATAGGCGGGCGCAAGAGACTGCGGTTGGTGACAGCAGTCGATACCTCAGCGCCACGATGGCCCCTCACCCTAACTCTCTCTCCGCTTGCGGGGAGAGAGGACGCACACGGGCGACAGATGTCGAATGCCTCGTAGGTTTGCAGGCAAGATTGGAGCTGCCGGCAAGCCCGCGGGAAAACGCAACGTCCCGATGGAAGGCAAAACGGTAGAGCGTCGTCCCTTCTCCCCGCCCGCGGGGAGAAGGTCCGGGGGATGAGGGGCGGCCTCGAACGCGGTGACAGAGAAACGAGCGATCAGCCCGCCAGCACCATGGCCCAATAGGGCCGGTTGCCCGAAGCGGCGTTTTGCGCCACGGCCACGCCGAGACCACGATAGTTGCCAAGCATGTTTTCCAGATGCTTCGGCGATTTGTACCAGGCGTCATAGGCGCGTTCGGCGTCGTCCTGGCCGACAGCGATGTTCTCGGCAGCCGGAAGGACCACGCCCTGGCTCTTCATCCTGTCGTAGAAACTGTCGTTCCAGCCGATCAGGTGCTGCATCTTGCCGACCTTGGCCATTCTCGCCGCCTGGCTCATGGCCGCAGCGGAAGCCGCCTTGTCCGCCACCAGCGGCGACAGGCCCTTGTTCTTGCGCAGGACGTTGACATAGCCGAGGCTCGCCGCGGTCTGGTCGCTGCCGGTGCCAGTTGCCGGCGACAGCACGTTGGATGTGGTGCAGCCGGCGAGAGCGCCAAGCGAAAGCACGGCACCGGCGCGCAGAAAGCCGCGGCGCTCGATGAGGAAAAGCTGATCCTTCATGCTCAACGCCGGTAGCTCATGACACGCAGGATGACGAAGGCGGGAATGACGATCGCAGCGCCCAGCAGCAGATAGTCGCCGACCCGGCCAAGGGCGGAGAAGCCCGTGTGCCAGAGGTCGAGCAGGAAGTTGCGGATGCCGAAATAGATGTCGGCGGGATACCAGCCGAAAACGGTCATGACGAACCCGACCAGGATCGACACCACGACGAGCTTGACGAGGACGCGCAGCGGCGAATCCCCCAAGAATTTGTTCACTCCGTCCGACATCGGCGAAATACTCCTGTTTCCCTTCACATAAGCTGCCATTCGCACCCTCGCAAGTCACCGGAAAAGGCGGGCTTATACCAACCTGCGCTGATATTGACCTATTGCGCCGGAGCGATTTTGGTTTCCGGCAAGGAGAAAACCGGAACCGGACCAAGTGGTCCGGTGAGGATTATCGACGCTATCCGGAGGCCAAAAGCGCCCGGCCCTTCGGGTGGGCCGTCTGTCGGCCAGCGGCAGCGTCGCAATCCTCGACCGATGCCAAGGCATCGCTCTTGCGGTATGCTCCTCGCCGGATGACCGCAGACGGTCCCACGCAATAGGTCAATATCAGCGCAGGTTGGTATTATGCCCGGTTTTCAGATTCCGCTTGTGTTTTGCCCGGTCCGGCGTCAGAAGCGCTGATCGCAACCAACATCTCACATTGATGACGCTCAACCAGCTCTCCTCCGGCGACCTGATCGCCGATCGCCGCGCCGACTACGCAAAAATGCTTGCCGAGGCCGGCGAGCCCGAGAGCGCGGCCGATCTCATGGCCCAAGCGCTCGAGCGTGTCCCGGAATGGGCTGCCGGCTGGTTCCGGCTGGCGGACTATGAGGAAAAATCGGGCCGGAAAGAGGCGGCGATCGACGCGCTGCGCAAAACCTTGCGCCTCAATCCGAAAGACATTTTTGGCGCGGGGCTGAAGCTGGCGCTGCTCGGCGCGACCGAGATGCCGGAACAACCGCCGAGCCTTTATGTCGAGCGGCTTTTCGATGACTACGCCGACCGGTTCGACCAGGCGCTCGTCGAGAAGCTCGATTACAGCGTGCCGGAAAAGCTCGCTGCGCTGATCGAGACGTCAACGGCCGGCGGGCATTTCGAGCATGTCGTCGACCTCGGTTGCGGCACCGGGCTCTTCGGCGAGCGCATCCGCGAGCGGGCGGCATTTCTCGAAGGCTTCGACATTTCCGCCAACATGCTGTCGAAGGCAGAGACGAAAGCCGTCTATGACCGGCTGGCGCGGGCCGACCTATCGCTGCCTCCGGAACAATCTGATGTCTTCGGGAATTTCGCGGCAGCCCGCGCCGATCTCGTCAGTGCCGCGGACGTGCTGATGTATCTCGGCAGCCTCGATGGCGTCGCCGAGATCGTCGGCAAGCTGCTTTCCGATGGAGGCCTGTTTGCCTTCTCGGTGGAGGATGCCGGCACGGACGATGGTTTCGTCCTGCGCCCGTCGCTGCGCTACGCCCATAGCGAGGCTTATATCCGCGAGCTTCTCCAATCCCACGGCTTGGAAATGGTGGCTGTCGAGCGCACGATCATCCGCATGGATGCTGGCCAGCCGATCTCGGGCATCCTGTTTTTGGCCCGCAAGCCTGCATAAAACGCAGGGCTGGTTCGCAAAATTACGTCAGCATTGCTGACATATTTTTCTTGATTGTTTTTGTGCGTTGCAGCATTGCTTGGCGCATCGCAATCGAGGTTTTTGCCATGGCTCTGAGCAGCAGCGTTTTCGGTCTTTGGAACACCAGCCCGACCCGGCACACGCCGATCGAGGACCTGCAGGGCATCTTCTCCGGCAGCCTGATCGCCGCGCTCGGCCTGTATTTCCTGGCAAGCGCCGGGTTGCTCACCGGCAGCACCGCCGGCGTCGCCTTCCTGCTGCATTACGCGACCGGCGTGAACTTCGGCCTCGCGTTCTTCCTGCTCAACCTGCCGTTCTTCTATCTCTCGCTGAAGAGGCTTGGGCCGGCCTTCACGGTCAAGACCTTCATCGCCATCGGCGTGACCTCGTTCCTGACTGACATCCAGTCGCGCCTGTTCCACATCGGCGATATCCACCCGGCCTGGGCGGCGCTGATCGGCGGCCTGCTTCTCGGCTATGGCCTGCTGGCGCTCTATCGCCACCGCGCGAGCCTCGGTGGCGTCGGCATTCTCGGCATCTACCTGCAGGAGCGTTTCGGCGTTCGCGCCGGGCTGGTGCAGCTTGCCATCGACATGGTCGTGCTGGTCGCCGCCTTCGGCGTGACGTCCCCCGCAGTGGTTGCCTGGTCGGTGCTCGGCGCTGTGGTCCTGAACCTGTTCGTGGCCATCAACCACCGCGCCGATCGTTACATCGCCCTGTAGAACATCACTTGCCGATAGCCCCGAATAGACTTCGGGGCTGTGCTTTCGGCCCGCCTCGAAGGTATCAGGCGGCCTTTGCCGGCGCATCGACCGGATGCTGCGAACGCAGGCCGACGGCGACGCGATTCCAGACATTGATGACGCCGATGGCCATGGTGATCTTGGTGATCTCGGCTTCGTCAAAATGCTCTCTCAGGGGCTCGAAGTCCGCGTCGGGCGCACCGGTCTGGGCAAGGTTGGTGAGCGCTTCGGTCCAGGCGAGCACCGCGCGTTCGCGGGCATCATAGATCGGCGATTCGCGCCAGGCGCAGATCAGGTGGATCCATTGCTCGCTCATGCCGGTATGACGCGCCTCCTTCACATGCATATCGATGCAATAGGCGCAGCCGTTGATCTGCGAGGCACGCAACTTGATCAGGTGGATCAGGCGCGGCTCCAGTTCGGATTCCTTGATGATGTAGCTGTCGAAGGCTGCCGCAGCCTTGTAAGCGTCGGGAGCGGCTTTGACGAAGTTCAAACGCGGATGCATGTCTTCTCCTTCAGGTGGTTGGGATCGTTGTTTCAGGCGCCGGCGGTCGACTTGCGTTCGTTGACCGCCAGGAATGTGTTGGTCCGCGCCGAGATGCTGCCGTCATCTATGGCGTTGAGATCGGCGATGATGTCACCAATGGTCACGCGCCGAAGCTCGGCGCGGTAGGCCTGCTCGGCTTTCAGCATCGCGACGTTGATCGTGCACGCCGCCTTCGGCTTGCAGGCATAGGGATGGGGGCCGCGCAACCGGATTTCGTTGCAACGAAACGCCGGCTCCGGCCCTTCGACCGCAAGCACGATATCGAGCAGGCTGATCTTTTCCGGCAGGCGGGCGAGCCGGTAGCCACCCTTCGGGCCGGGAACCGCTTCGAGCAGCCCTGCCCCGGACATGGCCTGGAGATGCTTCAGGAGATAGCTGGTTGAAACCCCGTGAAATTCGGCGAGCGCTGCCGCCGACAGCGTGCTGCCGGGCTGAAGACAGCTCAGCATCGTCATGCTGTGGATCGCCTGCTCGACACCGTCCCCGAGTTTCATTCGCCGCCTCCATATCGTGGATATTCTTTATCCACGATTTACCGAAGAGTCAATCGCCCTGGGATCGCCGAGGCCGCGGGCTTCTCTTTTGCCGGATTTGATCTACCTTTGTTCTCCGTGAACAGGATCGATTCCCCGCGCCCGCAAGGCGACGCGTTGGCCTTGCCCGCCCCCTTCCTTCGCTGGTTCGGCGAGAAGGGCTGGCAGCCGCGCGCCCACCAGCTGGAACTTCTGGCGCGGGCGGAGGCCGGCGAATGCACGCTGCTGATCGCGCCGACCGGGGCCGGCAAGACGCTCGCCGGCTTTCTCCCCTCTCTCGTCGATCTCACCCGGCGCGGAAAAATCCCTCCGGGCTCCGCCTTTACCGGCATTCACACGCTCTACCTCTCGCCGTTGAAAGCCCTTGCCGTCGACATCGAGCGCAATCTGATGAAGCCGGTCGACGAAATGGGCCTGCCGCTTCGCGTTGAAAACCGCACCGGCGACACGCCGCAGGGAAAGCGCCAGCGCCAGAAGCTCAACCCGCCCGACATCCTGCTGACGACGCCGGAGCAATTGGCGCTGCTGCTTGCCAACGGCGAGGCAGAGCGCTTTTTCCGGGATTTGCGCTACGTCGTCTTCGACGAATTGCATTCGCTGGTCACCTCGAAGCGCGGGCACCTGCTGTCGCTCGGCCTTGCCCGGCTGCGCAGACTGGCGCCCAGGCTGCAGACGATCGGGCTGTCGGCGACGGTCGCCGACCCGATGGACCTGCAGCGCTGGCTGGCGCCGCAGTCACCCGATCGAAGCGACCATGCCGGCCTCGTGACCGTTAAGGGTGGGGCCAAGCCTGATATCTCCATCCTGCGCACCGACGAACACGTCCCCTGGGCTGGACATTCGGCACGCTACGCCATCGCCGACGTCTACGCCGCGATCAAGGAGCACGGCACCACCCTGCTCTTCGTCAACACCCGCAGCCAGGCGGAGCTGCTGTTCCAGGAACTCTGGACCATCAATGACGACAACCTGCCGATCGCACTTCACCATGGCTCGCTCGATGTCGCACAGCGGCGCAAGGTCGAGGCGGCTATGTCGGAGAACCGGCTGCGCGCCGTCGTCGCCACCTCGACGCTCGACCTCGGTATCGACTGGGGCGATGTCGACCTCGTCGTGCATGTCGGCGCGCCCAAGGGGGCAAGCCGGCTCGCTCAGCGCATCGGCCGCGCCAACCACCGCATGGACGAGCCTTCGAAAGCGATCCTGGTGCCGGCCAACCGCTTCGAGGTGATGGAGTGCCAGGCGGCGCTCGACGCCAATTACATCGGTGCGCAGGATACGCCGCCGGTCGGCAAGGGCGCGCTCGACGTGCTTGCCCAGCATGTGCTCGGCATGGCTTGTGCCGCACCGTTCGGTCCCCTGTCGCTCTACGAGGAAATCACCAGCGCGTCGCCCTATGCGTCGCTCACCTGGGAAACCTTCGAGCGCGTCGTCGATTTCGTCGCGACCGGCGGTTATGCGCTGAAGACCTACGAGCGCTATGCCCGCATCCGCAAGACCAAGGAGGGGCTCTTTCGTGTTTCCAATCCGCTGGTCGCGCAGCAATACCGCCTCAATGTCGGCACCATCGTCGAATCGCCGATGCTGAACGTGCGCATGGTCAAGCGCAACCAGCGCGGTTCGCTCGGCCGCGGCGGCATGTCGCTCGGCAAGGTCGAGGAATATTTCCTCGAAATGCTGTCGCAGGGCGACACCTTCCTGTTTTCCGGCAAGGTGCTGCGTTTCGAAGGCATCCGCGAAAGCGAATGCCTCGTCAGCCAGGCGCTTTCCTTCGACCCGAAGGTACCAAGCTATGCCGGCGGCAAGTTTCCGCTGTCGACCTACCTCGCCGAACAGGTGCGCAAGATGCTGGCCGACCCGGCCCGGCGGGCGGCACTGCCCGAACAGGTCCGTGACTGGCTGTCGCTGCAGAAGGACGTATCGATGCTGCCGCGCGAGGACGAACTTTTGATCGAGACCTTTCCACGCGGCAGCCGGCACTACATGGTGATCTACGCCTTCGAGGGGCGGCTTGCACACCAGACGCTTGGCATGCTGCTCACCCGCCGGCTCGACCGTGCCGGCCTGAAACCGCTCGGTTTCGTCGCCACCGACTACTCGCTGGCGGTCTGGGCGCTGGACGATCTCGGCGCGACATTCCAACTGCGCCGCAAGGCGCTCGCCGATCTCTTCGACGAGGACATGCTTGGCGACGACCTTGAGGCCTGGCTGAACGAATCCTTTCTGCTGAAGCGGACCTTTCGCAACTGCGCGGTCATTGCCGGGCTGATCGACCAGCGACACCCTGGCAAGGAAAAGACCGGCCGCCAGGTGACCGTATCGGCCGACCTCATTTACGACGTATTGCGCGCGCACGAGCCGGACCACCTGCTGCTGGAGGCCACGCGCAACGATGCGGCAACCGGGCTTTTGGACATCGGCCGTCTTGGGGATATGCTGAAGCGAATCAAGGGCCACATCACCCATCGCCGGCTCGACCGGATCTCGCCGCTTGCCGTTCCCGTCATGCTGGAGATCGGCAAGGAGGCGATCCAGGGCGAGGCGCAGGATTTCCTGCTTTCCGAAGCCGCAGACGACCTGATCAACGAAGCGATGGGCGGCGAGCCGCTATAGAATAGCCCCGTGTTCATGCGAACACGACAAGGACGGTGAAGAGACGCATGCACAGGCTCGCTCACGCACTATCGGCTCCGACAGACGGCACGGCGGCTTCCGCGCGCGCCATCGTCCACGGCGTCGAAGCGGTCTGCGATCCGCTCGGCAGCCTCTATCTGCCGGAGACGAGAACGCTTGTCGTTTCCGATCTGCATCTCGAGAAGGGATCGGCCTTTGCCCGGCGCGGCATGATGCTGCCGCCCTACGACACCCTTGCCACCTTGCGCGTGCTCGAAGCGGCGATAACCCGCCATGACCCCAGATTGGTCATCAGCCTCGGCGACAATTTCCATGACCGGGTCGGATCCGCGGCGATGCCCGATACCTTCCGCCACATGATCGCCGCGATGGCGATGGGACGGGAATGGGTCTGGATCAATGGCAATCACGACCCCGATGGCGCCTCGGGTCTGCCCGGCATATCGCTGGACGAATTCCGACACGCCGGCCTCACCTTTCGTCATGAACCATCGAGGGGCGAGGCATCGGGGGAAGTTGCCGGCCACCTGCACCCGGCAGCGACGGTCGTCCGGCGCGAGAAATCGGTGCGCCGCGCCTGCTTTGCTACCGATGGGAAACGGCTGCTGATGCCGGCCTTCGGCGTCACCACCGGCGGCCTCGATCTGCGCCACCGGGCAATGACCGGCCTCTTCGATCGCGCCAAGCTGGTCGCCCACATGCTTGGTCGCGATCGGATCTACTCGGTCCGCTTCACAAACCTGATCGCCTGAGGCGCACCGGACTTCACGCCGGCGACGTTCGGTGTTTCAGGCCGCAACAGGTTGCGGCGCGTAACGCAGGATCACGCTGCCGGTAGAAAGCGGTCGCGCTTCCAGAAGCGCCATCGACATCGCGTTTTCGGCACTCTTGAAGAACGGCGTGCCTTTGCCAAGCCGGAGCGGAACGACGCACAGCATGATCTCGTCGATCAGATTTTCCGGCAGCAATGAATCGACCAGTTCGGCACTGCCGAAAATATAGAGGTCTTTCGCGGCTTCCTGCTTCATCCGCCGCAGTTCGCCGGCGATATCGCTGACGACACGGCTGTTGTTCCATTCTGCCCTATCCATCGTTCGCGATGCGACGATCTTTGGCAGAGCGTTCATATAGGTCTTGACCTCGCCCTCCTCCTCGGTCGTCGACCAATAGGCGGCCATGCCTTCGTAGGTCACGCGACCGAAGACCAGCGCCTCGGTCTTTTGTCCAAACTCACGGCTGAGTTCGTCTAGTTCAGGACCCCAGGCACTGTTGTGGAAATCGAGATCCCATTTCTTCGCGCCTTCGAAGTAACCGTCGAGCGTCACCAGATTCCAGACGATGAGTTTTCCATTTTTCCGCTCTTTCAAAACTGGTTGCATAATTGAAGCAGTTTGACGATATCAAACTGATATCAAATTGCAAGCAGTTTTGACCTTCGGAAAAATCGAACAGCCGTGGGTGCTCCGCCGACGGGCTGTGCAATGATCGCGGATTGTTTTCGTACAGCGCGAGAGGCGTGCCTCACCGTCGAGCGTGAGGCCTGCCGGGTAAAGCGGGGCCGCCCGCTAGCTCAGAACGCGTTGAAGGTCAGCGTCGTCAGCGAGCGGGAGATGCCCGCAACCGTGGCAATGTTGTCGTTGATGAACTTGCCGATGTCCTGGCCTTCTTCGATGTAGATCTTGAGCAGGAGGTCGTAGTCGCCGCTCGTCGAATACATTTCCGAAACGATCTCCTTGCGGTAGATCTCGTCGGCAACCTCGTAGGTCTTGCCGGGAGCGCACTGCAACTGGACGAAAATCGCTTTCATGGAGTTTCCTCTGTTTCTGCCTTGCAGCGCCGCGCGACAAGAATGACGCGCTAAGGCCGCTGCAACGCTTTAAACTGCTGCATCGTTTTCTCCTTAAATCGATTCCGATTTAAGGAACTATTCAGTAGGCCTTCTTTACCCGTCCGGCGCCCAAAAGGGAACGTCGGCCGATTGCCGCCGAGGACTATTCCTTGCGGAAGAGCAGGCTCGCGCCCCAGCCGGTGATGACAGCGAGCAGCACGGCAAAAACGCCGTAGAACAGCGGCTGCCCATGCGCCGTCTCGGTGATCACCTGCTCCAAACCCGTCTTGACCACGCGCAGCGGCAGCGCCTTGGCGGCGACGAAGGTGCCGTCGCGGAAGAGATAGGCGCGCACAACATGCACCCCGTTCGGCACGTTGGCAGGCAGGCGCACCGACGCCTTGAACAGGCTGGAGCTGATGAACTGCACACCACCGGGATCGCGCTCATAGACGCCGCTCGTCTCGCGGATGCGGCGGAAGGCATTGCGGAACTCGCCGAGATTGCTGCCGTCGCCGACGAAGCCGAGGGGCACAAGCCGCATGTGGTCGACCCCGATGCCCATGTTGCCCATTTCACCCGGTGGGGCGATCGTCTCGATGTCACGCGTGCTCGACAGCGAATAGGATTCCGGCACCAGCTCGAAGGTCATGGAGCTGGTGTTTACCCAGATTCCGAAGACGCGTTCCTTCTTGCGCACCGTCGCATTATCCTTCGGCCCCTCGAGCGAAACGATGATGTTGTATTTGCCCTGCGCCAGGAGATTGGGATTGAAACCGTCGACCGCGCCGAAGATCGTCAGATCCGCGCCGCGGAAATCCGAGGTGATGGCGATCTCGTCGGTCGAGATGCCGATCTCCAGCTTCTCGGTGAAGTCGTTGGCGTTCTCGTCCTGCAGCTGGGCACTGGCCGGAGCGGCGAAGGAGAGCGTCAGGGCTGCGAGGGCGATATTGATGAGGCGGCGCATCAGAAGCCGAACCCCGCTGACACGACCGAATAGATGTCCTTCGGCGGAATGACGAGTTCGATTGCCAGACGAATGCCGACGGCAAGCACCAGCAGCGCCAACAGCGCGCGCAGCTGCTCGCCGCGCAGCTTCTGGCCGACCCGGACGCCGTATTGCGCACCGACGACGCCGGCAATCATCAGCACGAAGGCGAGCACGATGTCGACGGTATAGTTGGTCGAGGCCTGGACGATGACCGTGTAGGCGGAGACGAAGATGATCTGGAACAGCGAGGTGCCGACAACCACATTGGTCGGGATGCGCAGGAGGTAGATCATCGCCGGGACCATGATGAAGCCACCGCCGACACCCATGACCGACGTCAGGACACCGATGCAGAAGCCGAGGGCAGCGACGGGAATGACGCTCAGATAGATCTTCGATTTCTTGAATCGCATCTTCAGCGGCAGCCGGTGAACCCAGTTGTGCTGCCCGGGACGGCGCAGCGGCGTCGCCTGGTTCTTGGCCGCCTTGCGCATGGCGCGCACGCTCTCCCACAGCATCAGGCTGCCGACCGAGCCCAAAAGCACGACATAGAGCAGCGAGATGACCAGATCGAGCTGACCGACGCGGCGCAAGAGCGAGAACAGCCAGACGCCGACCGTTGCCCCGGCAAGGCCGCCGCACAGAAGCACCGTGCCGAGCTTGATGTCGATCGTGCCGCGCCGGAAGTGGGTGATGGCACCCGAGATCGAGGAGGCCACGACCTGGTTGGCGCCGGTCGCAACGGCAACCACGGGGGGAATGTTGTAGAAGATCAGGAGAGGCGTGATCAGGAACCCGCCACCGACGCCGAACATGCCCGATAGAAAGCCGACGGCCGCACCCATGCCGAGGATGATGAGTATGTTCACCGACAACTCTGCGATGGGCAGATAAATCGTCACGCCGGACCTCAATATGCCAACGGCCCGCGGTGCGGGCAAAAAACGTCACAGTGGCAAGTAATTCACCACGGAGGGGGGATTATCTCTGAAAGCCGACACCCCTCCCGAGGGCGAGGTGGCATAGGCTTCCGTCATGCGCTCCTGGGCCGGAGCTGTCAACCTTTTCAGCCACATGGCGTACAGCTTCGGCTCCGCGAACCGTGTCACCCGGTTCTGCGGCTTTATTGCGGCGGCAGACCCTGCCGGATCAGGAATTGCGCTTGAGCAATTCCTTCACCAGCTGGTCGGTGATTTCACCGGTCGGCTCCTGGCCGACGGATGTCTGGAAGGCCTTGATCGCGGCAACCGTCTTCTTGCCCATCTGGCCGTCCGGCTTGCCGGCGTCGAAGCCGTTATTGTTGAGGATCGCCTGGATGTTGCGAATGGCCTTGCTCATGTCGATCGAGGCGGTCTTGTTGGCCGGTCCTACCCAGGCATCCGGCACGTCGACCGTGTTCGCCTTGGCGTCGACCGCCTGCGGCTTCCATGCGTCGGCCTTGGCCTTGGCGCTCGAAAGTTGCTCGGGCTTCATCGCCTTGGCCACGTCGTCGCGCTTGGCCGCAGCATCCATGTCGCCCTCGCGGGCGGCGGCGGAAAACCACTTGTAGGATGCTTCAAGATCCTGCGGCACGCCGTTGCCGCGGGCATAGAGGACAGCCAGATTGAACTGGCTGTCGCGGATGCCGAGCTCGGCTGCCTTGGCAAACCATTTCGTCGCCTCGGCGAAATCCGGCGAGCCATCGCGGCCGCTGGCCAGCATGACCGCGAGATTGTGCATGGCGCTGGCATTGCCCTGCTCGGCGGCCTTCAGGTAGAGAACCTTGGCCTTGGCAGCGTCGCGCGTCAGACCCGAGCCTTTCTCATACATGCTGGCGAGCCGGTATTCGGCCGGCACGACGCCGGCGTCGGCGGCGCGCTGATACCATTTGGCGGCTTCCGCCAGATCTTCATTGACGCCGCGGCCTTCTGTGTAGCGCGCACCGATCTCGTAGAAAGCCAGGGGATCGCCACCCTTGGCGGCCGTCACCAGCGCAACCGGGCCGAAACCATCGGGCAGGACGACTTCGGCAGCCTTTGCGACCGGCGCAAAGGTTCCGGCCTGCGCGGCATCGACTGGGGCGGCCTGGAACGTCGAAGCGGCGACCGGCCCCTTGGCTTCCGGCACGGGCTGGAGCAACGGCGCCTGCGTTTCGTTTACCGCCTTCGTCGATGCGGATGTGTCGGCCGGTGGCGTCGCGGCGGCTGGCGTCTCAACGGCGCTTGACGGCTGCTCGACGGAATCGAGCGGCGCTTCGGGAATGGGCTGCAGCGCTTCGACCGGTGTTTCGGTCGCTACGGCGGCTGCCGCCGGTGCCTGGTCGCCCGCGACCTTGGTTGCGTTGGCGATCGCCGGCTGTTCAGCGACGGGCGCCAACTGCTGTTCGATGATCGCCACCGGTTCGGCAACGGGCGCATCGCTGCCCTTCAGCATGGCGCCGACGAGCGGATAGGACATGATCGCAAGCAGCACGGCGCCGACAGCCATCAAGATCGGGCGGCGATGGCGGGCAAAGGCACCACCAACGCCGCTGGCAACGCCACCGTCCTTGGTCTTGTTGAGCGTATCGGCTTCCTCGACCGCCAACTGCGCTGCCCGGCGGGCGGCGGCGATAAAGTCCGCCTTGTCGCCGTCTGCCGCCTGTTTGCCGCCGCGGTTCATCTGGCCGGCGCGAACACGCTCGAGAATCTTCTTGACGTCGGGAACACCAGAGCCCGGCTCGAGCAGCTGATTGGCCTCTTCGGGTGCCAGCATTTCGGATGGGTCGATGGAGGGGGCGGGCTCGACCAGTTGTCGTGCCAGCTCCTGTGCGGGCTCGGCACGCTTCCCGGAAAAGCGCCGGGTCAGGCCAGCAAGCAGGCCCGTGCGGGCGGTAGCCGGCCGTTCGCGCGCGCCATCGGGCTCGATGGTCGAAACCTGACCTTCGTCACCGGCGAACGCAGTCGCATGCGCAGATGCGGTGGCGGCGGCAATGACGCCGTCGTCTTCCGCCTGGAGCGCGCGGACGTTGCGCTGCAGATCCTGATAGCGGTCATCGAGATCGGCGCCGCTGAACGGGTCGTTGAATTCCGGTTGAGCTGCCTTGGGCATCGCAGCAATTTCGCGCGCCACCGGCGCCTCGTAATGCGCCGCGGCCATGGCGGGCTCGCGGCCCTCGATACGCTCGAGCTTGTCGGCGATGTGAACGAGGGTTTCATGCAGGGCTTCAAAGGTGCGCGCCGTGCGCTCGTCGCTGGAGCGGCTCAGATCTTCGAGCGTGCGCAGGTCTTCCGCCAGCGCCGAGATCGCCGCGAGATCGCCGCCACCGGCCGACTGAGGCATGCCCTTCCTGGAATATGCCTCCATCACCGCCTCGGCCGCCTGCCGCGCGGCCTCGACGATGTACTCGTCGCTGGTGGCGAAATAGTCTTCGAGCGCATTCATGCGGCTCTCGAATTCCACCGGCATGGCGGCACCCGCCTCACTGCGGGGCTGGCTGACCAGGGTCGACAGGTTGGCGATCTGCGCTTCGAGGTTGTGCAGCGCGGCGCGGTCGTCGAACGGCGCCGCATAGGTTTCTTCCAGCCGCTGCGCGATGCCAGCGAGGCGATCTTCAAGACGGTCGAAACGCGGATCGGCGACGGGGTGTGCGCTGAGCGTGTCGAGGTCGTCGATGCGGCGGGCGAGATAGTCGAGCCGCTCGGCCAGAGCATCGTTGACGCTGCCTTGATCGAGCGCTTCGATCTTGCGGGAGATGTCGTTGAGGTAGTTCGTCAGGTCCGGTTGGACATTTCGGTGGCTGCGCTCCATCAGCATGGAAAGCTGGTCGAGGCGTTCTTCCAGTCCGGCCGCAGCCTTCTCGCCGGCGAGATCCTCAACCCGTGCGGCCAAGGCTTCGAGGCGGGCACCGAGACCGGAATCAACAGGGCGGGACAATCCGTCGATCTGCCGCGAGAGGTCGCCGAGCCTGGTCTCCAGGCGATTGGCGAACCCGCCCTCGAGGCCGCTGGCACTGCGGCTGTTGGCGGCAATCGCCCGGCTGATTTCGTCAAGCCGCGCGTCGAGGTCAGCGAACTGCGACACGAGGCGCCGGTCGTCCGGCTGTATCTGGCGGCCGAGCATCTCGATCGCCTGGGCGACCGCAATCATCTTGTCTTCAAGCACGTCGACCGCAGAGCTGTTGCCCAGCGCCCCGATCTGCGACTTGATCTCGTCGAGACGGTAGGCCAGCGCCACCAGCTCGTCGTCGCGGTTCTGGTCAAAGGCGATCAACCGATCCTCGACGCCGTTCCAGCGGCTTTCCATGCGGCGAACGCTGTCTTCGCGCGCCAAGCCGTCGATCATCGCCCGCAGATCGTCAAAGTCGCTGCGCAGCGCATCCGCCTGGGCAGGCGACGCCTGGCGGCCGAGCTGCTGGATGCTGTCGGCAAGGCGCTGCATGTCGCCGCGCACGTCCTCGGCGAAGCTGTGGTCCTGGGCCTGCACCTTGATGCCGCGAATTTCGGCGCGCAGGGAGTTCATCTCGCGGGTGACGCCTTCGGTGATGTCGCGCTTGAGGTCCTGGCGCAATCCGACGAGTGCCTCGGCGATATCGTTGACGGCCGCCGCCGGCCGGGCGACGGGCGCACGTACCGGCTGGGGCCGTATATCGTCGACGTAACGCTCGGGCTCGCGCTGGGCCAGGCGATCCGGCTCGCGTTGCGGCAAACGGTCTCTCAAGGGTGGCCGCTCGCGCGACGTGCTAAGCGCCCGCTGGCGCTGCATGATTTCGGAGACGGCATCACGCGGGGATGGGATATCGCGGGGGGCGACACGCTCGCGCTCGACTGGACGGGCCGGCGGCTCGCGTCCCGCTCCGTTCATCAGGCCTTCGATCCGGGCTTCAAGCCCTTCAATCGTGCGGTTCAGGGCGTCCAGAGAGGGCCGCTCGCCATAGCTCTGGCTACCAGCGCGCTGAGGATTTGATCGCGATCCATTCATTGTGCTCTTCGCCCCTGTCCGTCGGCCATCTCGAAAGTCGCCACGGAAGGAAACGGCTTCCTTCACCCCTGCGGCACTTGCGACGTGGGCAAAGCTACAACAATGCGAGGACCGGACCGGTTGCAGCTTTGACCATCTCAACACGCACCTTTCATTAAACGTGGTAAACAAGCCGTTAACCGGCGCGGATTTTTTAACGATTTGACAGTGCTAGCTGATGGAGAGTGTTGTGCGGCGGCGATTTCACCGCGCCTTTTATCCGCAAGCGAAACTTCGATCGGGCGGTATTTTTGACGTTTACGCAAACGTCAAAATTTTGTAGCATCCTGCCAACGATGCGAGACCGCCCTCAGATGGCGGCGCATTCGGCATGTTGCAACCGGACGTCGGCCGCTTGGAGGCGGCGATCCGAAAGCGAAAAAGGCGAGGAAAGAATGCCCACCTACAAGGCACCGGTCGACGATACTCTCTTCATTCTGAACGACGTGCTCGGCATCGAGCGATACAACAACCTTCCCGGCTTTGCCGATGCGACGCCCGACATGATCGAAGCAATCGTCGGCGAAGCCGCCAAGCTTGCGGAAGAAGTGCTGTTTCCGGTCAATCTTTCCGGCGACCAGGAAGGCTGCAAGCGGCACGACGACGGCTCGGTCAGCGTGCCCAAGGGCTTCAAGCAGGCTTTTGATCTCTACCGCGAAGGCGGCTGGCTCGGGCTTTCGGTGCCAGAGGAATTCGGCGGCCAGGGCCTGCCCTACACGCTGCACACCGCCGTCGGCGAATATATGTCCTCGGCCAACATGGCGCTGACGATGTATCCCGGCCTGACCCAGGGCGCGATCGCTGCGATCCTCGTCCATGGCTCGGATGAGCAGAAGCGGGCCTATCTGCCGAAGATGGTGGACGGCACCTGGACCGGCACGATGAACCTGACGGAGCCGCATTGCGGCACCGACCTCGGCCTCCTGCGCAGCAAGGCCGTGCCCGATGGCAACGGCGCCTACAAGATTTCCGGCCAGAAGATCTTCATCTCCGCCGGCGAACACGACATGTCGCAGAACATCATCCATTTGGTGCTTGCCCGCATCGAGGGCGCGCCGGATGGCGTGAAGGGCATTTCCCTGTTCATCGTGCCGAAGTTCAAGCTCACCGCCGACGGCGAGCCGGGCGAGCGCAATGGCGTCTCCTGCGGCGCCATCGAGCACAAGATGGGGATTCACGGCAACTCGACCTGCGTCATGAACTATGACGAGGCGGAAGGCTACCTCATCGGCACGGAGAACAAAGGCCTCAACGCCATGTTCGTGATGATGAACGAAGCCCGTCTCGGTGTCGGCCTGCAGGGCCTGTCGGTCGCCGAAATCGCCTACCAGAACGCCGCCAACTATGCCCGCGACCGCATCCAGGGCCGCTCGCTTTCCGGCCCGAAGGCGCCGGACAAAAAGGCCGACCCGATCATCGTGCATCCGGATGTGCGCCGCACGCTGATGACGATCCGCGCCTTCAACGAGGCCGGACGCGCCTTTACCCTTTGGACTGCTCTCAAATCCGATATCGCCCACCGCTCCGACAATGACGCCGACCGCCAGACGGCCGACGACATCCTCGGCCTGATGACGCCGATCCTCAAGGGCGTCCTGACCGACAAGGGCTTCGACCACGCGGTCATGGCGCAGCAGATGTTCGGCGGTCACGGCTACATCGAAGAACACGGCATGAGCCAGTATGTCCGCGATGCCCGCATCGCGATGATCTACGAAGGTGCCAACGGCATCCAGGCGCTCGACCTCGTCGGCCGCAAGCTCGGCCTCAACGGCGGCCGTGCCGTCATGGCGCTGTTCAAGGAAATCGGCGATTTCTGCGAGGAAAACCGCGGTAACGAGAAGCTTTCCACCTACACCAAGGCGCTGAAGAAAGGCCTCAACGACCTGCAGGCGTCCACCATGTGGTTCATGCAGAACGCCATGGCCAAGCCCGACAATGCCGGCGCCGGCTCGACCGACTACATGCACCTCTTCGGTCTGGTCGTGCTCGGCTACATGTGGGCGAAGATCGCCAAGACCGCCGAGGAAAAACTGGCCTCTGGCGAAACGGCACGCGCGGACTATCTGAAGAACAAGCTGATTACCGCGACGTTCTTCATGGAGAGAATTCTGCCGGAAACGGCGCTGCGCAAGGCCCGCATCGAGACTGGCGCCGACACGCTGATGGCGCTCGACGCGGCGGCGTTCTGATTTCGCCGCGTTCCGATTTCTACTGCATGATTCCTTAAATCGGATCCGATCTAGGCGTAAAATTATGCAGCAAGTTTAAAGTGTTACAGCGTCCTTAGCGCGTCTGACGCGCCGCGCTGTAAGTGTTTGACGGGCGGCACCATCAGGTGCTGCCGAAAGGGAGATGAGACATGACGAAAGTCTTCGTTTACGACCACGTGCGCACGCCGCGCGGCCGTGGCAAGAAGGACGGCTCGCTGCACGAAGTGCCGTCCGTTCGCCTTGCGGCCAAGATGCTGGAGGCCGTGCGCGATCGCAACGGGCTCGATACGTCAACCGTCGACGACATCATCATGGGCTGCGTCGATCCGGTGATGGATGCCGGCGCGGTTATCCCGAAGGCAGCCGCCTTCGAAGCAGGCTATTCCACCCGCGCGCCCGGCATGCAGATCTCGCGCTTCTGCGCGTCGGGTCTCGATGCCGTCAACTTCGGCGCGGCGAAGATCGCCCAGGGCGCCGACGACATCGTCATTGCAGGCGGCGTCGAGAGCATGTCGCGCGTCGGCCTCGGCATGTCCGGCGGCTCCTGGTTCATGGACCCGTCCGTCAACCTGCCGGCCTATTTCATGCCGCAGGGCGTCTCGGCCGACCTGATCGCCACCAAGTACGGCTTCAGCCGCGACGACGTCGATGCCTACGCCGTCGAAAGCCAGAAGCGCGCAGCGCATTCCTGGGAAAAGGGTTACTTCAAGAAGTCGGTCGTGCCGGTGAAGGACCAGAACGGGCTGACCATTCTCGACCGCGACGAGCATATGCGTCCCGGCACCGACATGCAGGCGCTCGCCTCGCTCAACCCGTCGTTCCAGATGCCGGGCGAGATGGGCGGCTTTGAAGCCGTCGGCATCCAGGCGCATCCGGAAATCGAGAAGATCAACTACGTGCACCATGCCGGCAACTCGTCGGGCATCGTCGATGGCGCCGCGGCCGTGCTGCTCGGCTCCAAGGCCGGCGGCGAAAGCATGGGCCTCAAACCCCGCGCCCGCATCCGCGCCTTCGCCAATATCGGCTCCGACCCGGCGCTGATGCTGACCGGCCCGGTCGACGTGACCGAGAAGTTGCTTAAGCGCGCCGACATGAAGCTCTCCGACATCGACCTCTTCGAGCTCAACGAGGCGTTTGCCGCGGTCGTGCTGCGCTACATGCAGGCCTTCGACATTCCGCACGACAAGATCAACGTCAACGGCGGCGCGATCGCCATGGGCCATCCGCTCGGCGCTACCGGTGCGATGATCCTCGGCACGGTGCTCGACGAGCTGGAACGGCGCGATCTCAACACCGCGCTGGTGACGTTGTGCATCGGCGCCGGCATGGGCACCGCAACGATCATCGAAAGGGTCTGACGATGGTAGCCACGCGCCGCACGCTTCTCGGGCTGATGGGGCTGGGGCTGCTTGCAGTCTCAGCTTGCGTCTCCGAAGACGAAGGCGGCGACAGCTTCACGCTGACCGGTGCGATCTCCAATGTCGCCAACGGCCCGGTTCCGGCAGGCACCGTCACCATCCGGCTCGAGGAGCAGGGCGTGATGGATGTGGCCGCCAAGCTGATCGCCGAAACGTCCGTTTCGAGCGACGGCAAGGCAAACCGTGTGCCCTTCGTGCTGCAGGTGCCGAAGCCCGAACTCGACAAGGCCGCCGATGCCGGCTTCACCATCAGCGTCGAGCGCGACGGCAGGCTGATCGCCACCAACACCACCAAACAACGTTACAGCGGCGGATCGAATATCTCGCTGCGCATCGAACCCATTCTCTACTGAGGGGGAGAACCATGACGAAGTATACCAATTTCAAGATCGAGACCGATGCCGACGGCATTGCCCTGGTCACCTGGGACATGCCTGAGAAGTCGATGAACGTCTTCACCCAGGAGGTGATGGAAGAGCTGAACGCCATCGTCGACGAGACGACGGCCGATGCCGCCGTCAAGGGCGTCGTCTTCACGTCGGGCAAGTCGTCGTTCTCCGGCGGCGCTGACCTCTCGATGATCAAGTCGATGTTCACCTTCCAGCAGGAAGAAAAGAAGAAGGACCCTGATAACGCCGCCCAGAAGCTTTTCGACCTCGTCGGCCGCATGACCGGCTTGTTCCGCAAGCTCGAAACCTCCGGCAAGCCGTGGGTGTCGGCGATCAACGGCACCTGCATGGGCGGCGCCTTCGAGCTTTCGCTCGCCTGCCACGGCCGCGTCGCCTCGAACTCCAAGTCGGTCAAGATCGCCCTGCCTGAAGTCAAGGTCGGTATCTTCCCCGGCGCCGGCGGCACCCAGCGCGTGCCGCGCCTGACCAACGCGCAGGACGCGCTGCAGATGATGACCACCGGCTCGTCGCTGACCGCGGCGCGCGCCAAGGCGCTTGGCCTGGTGCATGAAGTCGTCGACGCCGACAAGCTGGTCGAGGCTGCCAAGGCGATGATCAAGAACGGCCTGAAGCCGGTCCAGCCCTGGGACGAAAAGGGCTACAAGGTACCCGGCGGCGGCATCTGGACCCCGGCCTCGGCCCAGCTCTGGCCGGCTGCCTCCGGTATCCTGCGCCGCGAGACGCAAGGCAACTACCCAGGCGCGATCGCGATCCTCAAATGCGTCTATGAGGGCCTGCAGGTCCCCTTCGACACGGCTCTGAAGATCGAACAGCGCTACTTCACCGAGATCCTTCAGACGACCGAAGCCTTCTCGATGATCCGCTCGCTGTTCGTCTCGATGCAGGAACTCGGCAAGGGTGCCCGCCGCCCGGCCGGCGTGCCGAAGTCCGAGTTCAAGCATGTCGGCGTCGTCGGCGCCGGCTTCATGGGCGCCTCGATCGCCTATGTGACGGCCGCCGCCGGCATCGCCGTCACGCTGATCGACCGCGACATGGAAGCGGCGACCAAGGGCAAGGCCCATTCGGAGGGCCTGGTCAAGGATTCGGTCGGCAAGGGCCGCCTGACCAAGGAAGAAGGCGAAGCGCTGCTTGCGCGCATCACGCCCTCCGCAGACTACAACGACCTGAAGGATGTCGGGCTCGTCGTCGAAGCCGTGTTCGAAGACCGCCAGGTCAAGAAGGACGTGATCGAGAAGGTGGAAGCGGTGATCGGCGAAGACACGATCTTTGCCTCCAACACCTCGACGCTGCCGATCACCGGCCTTGCGAAGAACTCGAAGCGTGCCGGCCAGTTCATCGGCATCCACTTCTTCTCGCCGGTCGAGAAGATGATGCTGACGGAAGTGATCCTCGGCAAGGAGACCGGCGACAAGGCGCTCGCCGTCGCGCTCGACTATGTCGCCGCGATCAGGAAGACGCCGATCGTCGTCAACGACACGCGCGGCTTCTACGTCAACCGCTGCGTCTTCCGCTACATCCACGAAGCCTATGACATGCTGATCGAGGGCGTGCCGCCGGCGATGATCGAAAATGCCGCCAAGATGGCCGGCATGCCGGTTGGCCCGCTGTCGCTCAATGACGAAGTGGCAATCGACCTCAGCCAGAAGATCCTGAAAGCCACCGTCGCCGATCTCGGCGAAAAGGCCGTCGATCCCAAGCACATGGCGCTGATCAACAAGATGGTCGACGACCTCGACCGTCGCGGCCGCAAGAACGGCAAGGGCTTCTACGAATATCCGGCAAAGCCCGCGAAGAAGTACCTGTGGCCGGAGCTGAAGACGCTCTATCCGCAAGAGAATGCCGACAAGATCGACGTCGAGGTGCTGAAGCAGCGCTTCCTGGCAACGATCGCGCTCGAAGCGGCCCGCACCATGGAAGAAGGCATCGTCACCGATCCGCGCGAAGCCGACGTCGGCTCGATCCTCGGCTTCGGCTTTGCGCCCTACACCGGCGGCACTCTCTCCTACATCGACGGCATGGGCGCCAAGGCCTTCGTCAAGATGTGCGAGAAGCTTGCCAAGGACTATGGCAGCCACTTCAAGCCGACGGCACTGCTGAAGGAAATGGCCGAACGCGGCGAAACCTTCTACGGCCGCTTCGACCCCTACGGCGAGAAGAAGCAGGCGGCGTAAAAGATCCCACCGAACATGCAGACAGGCTCCTCACGGAGCCTGTTTTCGTTTGTTGGAAATCTCAGATGAGTTGGCTACATCGCGACATAAGGTGCCGCAGAAGCGACCCTCGCCAATTTGTCACCACAATTCCTCATAGAGATCGCGCCAGTCCGGATTCATGCGCTCGATCAGGTCGAGTTTCCATTGGCGATACCAGCGCTTCAGAGATTTCTCACGCTGGATTGCAGAGCCGATCTGAAGGTGCTCTTCGTACCAAACCAACCGGGCGCACCCGTATTTTGAAGTGAACCCGGGCATCAAGCCTTCGCGATGCTCATAGATCCGGCGCGCAAGATCGGATGTTACGCCGATGTAGAGCGTCCCTTTCTTCTGATTGGTCACGATGTAGACATAGCCCGCCATGCGCGCGAATAGTGATGGCCGCTGCTCGTTCTGGTCAAGTCCAGATCGGAGTGGCGAGATGCATTGGTGATGCGGGAAAACAACCGGGATAAGAGAGGACCAATGATCCTCGCAATACACCCTTGCGTTATTGCTCGGGCGCATGGATCCTCGGGTCAAGCCCGAGGATGACTGTCGGAGGACGAGCCGATTTCCTTTTGATCCGAGAATAGGTGCGTCTTCTACTCTGGCAGGCTTCCCTTGGTGCCTGTCCGCGTCGCGAACGCTGGCGCAGAGAAACGTCTTCCCGTCGGGGAAAATGAAGCGTTCCGGCACCGCGACATGGGGCACTGAACGCACTTTGAGCATCACTTCGGTAGCATTTGTCTTCAGCCGGCCCTCCACCCGTCATCCTCGGGCTTGACCCGAGGATCCAGACCCGTTCGCGGCGCTAACCGATCGGTCCTTGCGTCAAGCCCGAGGAGCGCGGAGGAGAGAACGTTGCCGCGCGCCGGCAATCTTCTGCGCAGTCACTGCTGCCGTCGGGCGCTACCAAAGCACCGGCGCATCGGCGCGATTGGCCGGATCGGCCCAGTAAAGCGACGTCAGGACTTTGGCGAGGTGGCCGAATTCGGTGTAGCAATGCTGGAGCAGACCGGGCCGATGGCATCATGCCAGCTGGACAATCGAGCTACCGCTGCTTGAGGCGGGCTAAACCTCGGCAACCACCCGCCGATGGGCCAAGCGCTCGCCGACAATGATCGTCAGTCCGGCGACGAAGATAAGGCCGGCGCCGGCAAAGACGTTGCTCGCCGGAATATCGCCCCAGATCAGGAAGCCGAGGCCGAAGGCCCAGACGAGTGAGGTATATTCGAACGGTGCGATCACCGAGATCGGCGCCCGGCGCATGCCCTCGAACAGCGCATATTGCGCGATGCCGGCGATCACCCCCGTGCCCGCCATCAGCGCGAGATCGAACAGCGCCGGCGGCGTCCAGTAGAAGCCGACGGCAAGCCCGGTCATTGCGATGAAGAAGACGTTGGAGATCGTCATCTGCGTCAGTGTCGTCTCCTGGAGCGCGGTCTTGCGCAGCATCACCGTACCGATCGCCCAGAACACGGCGGCCATCAGCGCCAGGAAAACCGGCAGCGAGAGCCTCATGCCCGTTCCAAGCGGATCGCAGGCGATCAGCACGCCGATGAAGCCGAGCAGCACCGCGAACCAGCGGATTGGTGGCACGTCTTCCTTGAGGATCGGGACGGCCAGCAGCGTCACCACGATCGGCGCGGCGTAATAAAGCGTGGTCATTTCGGCAAGGGCGAGATCGCGGGCCGCATTGAAATAGGAAAGCCAGGCGGCCAGCAGCAACAGGTTGCGCACGAACAGCGGCTTGACGACGGGCGACGAGATCGCGCGGCGCACGAGCCTGCCCCGGCCGATCACCAGACACAGGAGGAGAATGGTGATGCTGCGGGTAAACAGGATCTGCCAGACCGAATAGCCGACCACCAGCCATTTGACCGACGCATCCTGCAGCGAGAACAGCAAATAGGAAAACGTCGTCATCACGATGCCGGAAAGCACTGTCTTGTTCATGGAAAGCCCCGATGGCAGCCGGGAGAAAAGGCGGCAGCGCCCGTCTGATAGCGCGCCGCCGCTCAAGGCGGAAGAGGTGGCGGCAGCCTGCGCTGTGGCGAAATCTTGGAGTGTGTTCGTACTTTCGCTTGATGGAGATCAAGGCCCCGGACCGGCCTCTTCGCTACGCATGAAGCAACCAGGTCGGGGTCGGTCCCGGGAGTTATGCAGAAAGTCTCAGTGCGGCGGCAACAGGAGCGTATCCAGATTGATGCGCGATGCTGTACATGACCGCAATATCGCCGCGAAACCGGATCCTCGATGATGCAACCGCTCGCCTTCACCCTTTCCGCCCTCGTCCTCTTGGCGACGCCGGGCCCGACGAACACCTTGCTCTGGCTCTCCGGCGCCGCGGTCGGTTTTCGGCGCTCGGCGCAGCTGCTCCTAGGCGAACTCGGCGGTTATCTCGCGGTGATCATTCCAGCCGTGGCGCTGCTTGCGCCATTTCTCGCGGCGCATCCGCAGATCGGGCTCGCGCTCCGGATCGTGGCTGCCTTCTGGGTCCTTTTCCTCGCCTATGCACTGTGGACCACCGGTGACGACAACCGGGCTTCGCCCGAGATCACCACCCAACGGGTGTTCGTTACGACGCTTCTCAATCCCAAGGCCCTGATCGTAGCCCTGGTGCTTTTGCCGCAGACCGGACTGGTGGCGACGATACCGTGGATCACAGGGTTTTCGCTGCTCGTCGTTGTCGCCGGCTCGTTCTGGATCGGCGCCGGCGCCATGCTCATCCGGCTGTCGCGCGGCGCGCACATGTCCAATCTGCCGCGCCGCATTGCCGCCGTCTGTCTCGCGGTGTTCTCCTTCGGCATCGCCGGCAGCGCGCTGGCAACGATGCTTTAATGCCGCAGATCCGCAGCGATGGCAGATCAGGCGGCTTCCGCCGTCTCGCCGAGTTCGGTGCCAAGCGCGGCGATCAACTCTTCCCAGCCCTCACGCCGATAGGCGACCTGGTCGAGCCCATCAAGAAAGGCCGCCTGCTCGGTGAAGACGATACGCGTGCCGGCGCCGTGCGGCTGGATATCGACGGTTGCCACCGAAGCGGAAATCCGCCGCTCGTTCTCAGCCATCGTATAGGCCGAGATGATGCGCCGGTTCTCGACGATATCGAGGTAAACAGTGTCGTTGTGATAGAAGGTCTTGCCGTCCTTGCTGAAGCGGCCGCTCTCGCGCCCGCCGACGCGGAAGTCGTGGCTATATTCGGCGACCGGCCACCCGTCCGCCTTGACGAACCAACGGTCGTGCGCCGCCGGATCGGCGAAGGCGCGAAAGACCTGTTCGGGCGTCGCCTTGAAAACCCGTTCGATGGTGAAGCTCGCATGTTCCACGGAATTGGCACTCATGATCTTCTCCTCTTCGATCCATTTGCGCAGACGCACCAGCGCTTCCGCGCGCAGCCAGATAACTGATTTCATTTTGAAAGCAGTTGCAAGATAATTCCACTGATGCAATAATGCAAGCAGTTTTGAAAGGACCCCAATGAAAGACGATCATCGCTCCGGCTGCCCGATCAATCTCTCGCTCGAGGTCTTTGGCGACAAATGGAGCCTGCTGATCGTCCGCGACATGATCTTCGGGGGCAAAAGGCACTTCCGCGAACTGCTGCGATCGCAGGAGGGCATCTCGTCGAACATTCTTGCTGATCGGCTGAAGATGCTTGTCGAGCAGGGAATGCTGACCAAGACGGATGACCCGACGCACAAGCAGAAGGCCATCTACAGCCTCACAGAAATGACCATCGCGCTGGTGCCGATCATGGCGCATCTCGGCGCCTGGGGGCGGCGCTACCTGCCCGTCAGCGAAGAGCTCAGCATCCGGGCCGAACTGATGGAAACCGGCGGGCCTGAGCTCTGGAACCGCTTCATGGACGAGCTTCGCTACGAGCATCTCGGACTGGCCCTCGATGGTCCGCCGCGCGTGCGCGCGACATTGCAGGCAGCCTTTGAGGATGTCGTCGCCCGCAAGACCAGGGAAAACGCGGTCGCTTGAGGACTACAAACCGATAGCCGAAAGCATGACGAAGGTGGAAAACAGCACGAAATGCGTCATGCCCTCGATGGCATTGGTTTGACCGTCGTTGAGATTGATCGCTGCAACGATCAGCGTGATCGCCACCATCACCGTCTGCACCGGCGACATCGCCATGATGAAAGGCTGGCCGGTGTAAAGCGCAATCGCCTCCATCACCGGCACGGTCAGGATCACGGTCGACAGCGATGCTCCGAGCGCGATGTTGACGACCGCCTGCATGCGATTGGCAAGTGCTGCACGCATCGCCGTCATGATCTCGGGCGACGCCGAGATTGCGGCGACGACGATGGCGGCGACGGCCGGCGGCGCGCCGCTCCCCTTGAGGCCTGAGGTCAGCAGCCCCGACATGATTTCGGCAAGCGCGCCGATCAGCACCACGCCAATGAGCAGGATCACGATCGACGGCAGCACCGGCTCGTCGGGTTCACCGGCATCATCAATCCCGTCGCTCCTCGCCCGGGGGTAGCTGTAGCTGAAGAAGTAGCTGTGCACCCCCACCTGCATGCGCAGGAACAGCGTGTAGAGCATGATCATCGCGCCGATGGTGAAGGCGGAATAGAAGTGCCACCTCGCGGCCGGCACGAATTCGGGCACGACCATCGAAATGCCCATCGCCGTCAGGATCATGACGCTGTAGGTGCGCGCGGAATTGTCGTTGTAGGGTTGCTCTCCGTGTTTCAGCCCGCCAAGCAGCGCGGCAAGACCGAGAATGCCGTTGATATCGAGCATCACGGCGGAATAGATCGTGTCGCGCACCAGCGTCGGCGAACTCTCGCCGGTCATCATGATCGCCAGAATGATCACTTCCACCAGCACGGCGGACAGCGTCAGGATCATCGTGCCATAGGGGTCGCCGACCTTGGCCGCGAGGACTTCGGCGTGATGGGCGACCCGCATCGACGCCAGCACGATCGCACCCACCAATGCGGCCGCCCCAACGAGCGAAGCTACCTGCCCCATTTCGAGCAAGGGGTGCTCCAGCACAAAACCGGCAATCGCGGCAACCAAGGCGGCGAACAGCAGACGTTCGGATTTCAGCACCGCCAACAAATGAGCCCCCTCGCCGGCTAAACTCAAGCAACGACAAGGACTATAGAAGCGGGCCACTCTATTTCAATCGGAACGACCAAGGATTATTTTCCTCCCTGTTCTTTACCACCCTGGCCGGCTTGGTTAATCTACTGTCGAATAAGGACGTGCGGCCGTCGCCGCCCTGCCGCGGAACAGACATTCATGCTGTCACACGACACCATCTGGCACGCCATCGATGCGTTGGCCGAGCGCCACCAGCTCTCGCCGTCCGGGCTTGCGCGCCGCGCCGGGCTCGACCCGACGTCCTTCAACAAATCCAAGCGCCAGTCCGCCGATGGCCGCGAGCGCTGGCCGTCGACGGAATCGATCGCCAAGGTGCTGGATGCGACCGGTGCGACCATCGACCAGTTCATGGCGCTGATGCGCCCTGACGCCGCCCGAACCGAGCCGTATAAACCCGCCATACCGCTGATCGGTTTTGCCCAGGCTGGCGCTGGCGGCTTCTTCGACGATGGCGGGTTTCCGGCCGGCCAGGGCTGGGACGTCGTCGATTTCCCGGCGGCGGCCGAGCGACGCGCCGGCATCTATGCGCTCGAGATCCAGGGCGAAAGCATGCTGCCGCTCTATCGCGACGGCGACGTTCTGATCGTCGACCCGGGCGCGCAGGTCCGGCGCGGCGACCGTGTCGTGGTCAAGACCCGCGAAGGCGAGGTTATGGCGAAAATCCTGGTGCGGCATACTCCACGCAATATCGAACTGCTATCGCTCAATCCGGAACATCCCAACCGGAGTTTCGAGATGAGCGAAGTCGAATGGATTGCCCGGATCATCTGGGCCAGCCAATAGGACATCTTTCCTGATGCGGCAGCAACTGGTCACCCTGGCAGGCGGGATTGCCGCCATAGCGCTCTATACCGGCATCCTCTATGCCGGCGCCACGACGATCCGCGACCGGGAAAGTGGCGCCACGCCGGACTTCGTGCTCGAAACGCCCGACATGGGGGAAACGCAGCCTGAGGTCGGCGCCGAAGACGTGCCGTTCGACATGACGGCCCCTGAACAGAACGACACGGTGCCTGATGGTGGCCAGAGCGAAAGCAGCTCCCACTCGACCGAGACCACTGCCCGCGCCATCGAACCGCAACAGTTTGGTCTGCCCGACGAAGTCACGACGAAGCCACTCGAACGCATAGAACCGCGAACGCCGCTGTCGGATACCGACAGGGACAAGCCGAAGGCGCCGACGGTCCTCCAACAGCCGATGGCGCTCGCCGCCGGGCTCATCCGCTTCGGCAAGATAACACTGCAACTCGACGGCATCGAGCCGGAAGCGGCGGAACGGACCTGCGAAAGCGCCGGCAAAAGCTGGCCCTGCGGCATGGTCGCCCGGACCGCCTTCCGCAACTTCCTGCGTGCCCGTGCGGTCAACTGCGACATCCCCGGAGACGGAACGGGCGAGACCGTCACCGCCCGGTGCACCGTCGGCGGCCAGGATCCTGCCGCCTGGCTGGTTGCCAATGGCTGGGCGACACCGTTGCCGGGCTCGGTGCT
The DNA here is from genome assembly GCF_001425885.1 of Ensifer sp. Root1252. NCBI lineage: Bacteria > Pseudomonadati > Pseudomonadota > Alphaproteobacteria > Hyphomicrobiales > Rhizobiaceae > Ensifer > Ensifer sp. Root1252. The sequence goes on from NZ_LMDT01000001.1 coordinate 451,850, forward strand.
TGAAGAGCAGGCCGAAGCGGCACGCAAGTCAAGGCTTGGCTTCTACGGCGATGACCCGCGCGATTTTCGCCAAACGCCGATGCCGTTCGACGATCCGAGCGCCGCTGCAACGATGGACGAAGCGGCACCGGACTTGTAAGGAACGGCGGAACACACCAGTTCTTCCTACAGCGCCGCGCGTCTTATTAGACGCGCAGACGTCGCTGCAGCAGACACTTTGCGGAAAGCCTCCATGCCACCCAACCTCAGCCAGCACGAAGCCCTTGTCTATGTCATGGTGATGATGTCGGCGGTCGACCGGGAGATGAGCGACGACGAGTTCGCGCGCATCGGCAGGCTCGTGCAGTTTCTTCCCGCCTTCGAAGGCTTCGACGAGGACCAGCTTGTGCTCGTCGGCCACGAATGCTCAGCCCAGCTTGCCGCCCCTGAAGGCCTCGACATCGTGCTTGAGATCGTTCGCGAGGCGCTGCCGGAGAGGCTTTACGAGACGGCTTATGCGCTCGCCGTCGAGATTGCGGCCGCCGACCAGCGCATCCGCAACGAGGAGATCCGCCTTTTGCAGTTGCTGCGTGATCGCCTCGGCCTCGACAAGCTTACCTGCGCTGCAATCGAACGCGGCGCGCTCGCCCGCTTCCGCAGGTAACGGCGGGCCGATCCGGCCGGTTCACGTCAACGTGTCTTGGCGCTCTCCTGCCGAAGCGTGATATCGCTTCACCGAAAAACGGCAGCGAGGCCTGAGGGATGCAGCTTTTCGGCGTGACCGAACCCATGTGGCGCCTTTTGGCCTTTCTCTCGGTCTTTGCCGCCATGGCGGCGCTCGAGCTTCTGCACCCGAGGCTGGAGCGGCCGGAACTGCAAAAGGCGCTGAAGGCGCGCCGCTGGTTTACCAACCTCTCTATCCTGGTTCTGTCCTCGCTTTCGCTGCGGCTGATCTTCCCGGCCGCTGCCACGGGCGCGGCACTCTGGGCTGAAGCGCGGGGATACGGCCTGCTGCCGGCATTGGGCGTTCCTCCGCTCGTGGCCGGCGCAATCGCCTTCGTCTTGCTCGACTTCGCCGTCTGGCTGGAACATGTCGCCTTTCACAAGGTCCCCGCCCTATGGCGAATGCACCGGGTTCATCACGCCGACCCGGGCGTCGACCTGACCACGGCGCTGCGCTTTCATCCGCTGGAGATCGTCGTCTCGATGATCTGGAAGATTGCCGTCGTCGTCGCGCTCGGCGCACCTGCCGTCGCCGTGCTGATGTTCGAGATCGTGCTGAATGCCGCTGCCATGTTCAACCATGCCAATCTGCGGCTGCCACCCCGCCTCGACCGGGCGCTGCGGCCGCTGATCGTCACGCCCGACATGCACCGCATCCACCACTCGACCGAGCGCTCGGAAACGGATTCGAACTACGGCTTCAACCTGGCGATCTGGGACCGGCTGTTCTCGACCTATACGGATCGGCCGCGACGGGGCGACGATGCGATCGAAACGGGGTTGACCGCCTATGGCCGCAGCGAGCCGACCAAGCTTTTGTGGTCGTTACTCCTGCCCTTCCGTCGCAGTTGATTTGGAGCATGTCCGCGCAAAGTGTGCGGCGGTTTGGCGACATAAACTGCAGAGCGTTTCTGTCTCAGAGGAGCCGCTGAAACGCTCCTAGTAAATTCCGTTCGGGAAATAGCGCAGGTAGATCTCGTCGAGCCGCCCACTGCGCGAAAGCGCCAGCAAGGCGTGATCGATCGCCTGCGTCAGCGCCGGCTCGGCCTTGCGGTTCATGATCGTCAGGCCCTCGCCAAGAAAGCGTTGCGAGAAATAGGCGCCGTCGACAAGCGCGCAGCATCCGGCGGCAGCGCTGCCGGACACCCAGAAGGAAAGCTGCATGCCGTCGGAAAAGACGGCTGCGACCTCGCCCTTCTGCAGAGCGGCGAGCATGGCATCGCGATCGGGAAAGATCCTGGCTTCAAGCTTGGGGAAAAAGGCCCTGAACATCACCTCATGCGTGGTGCCGGAAACGACGCCCACCGCCTTGCCCTTCAGGCCCGACGGATCGGAGACGGCGCCGGCTGCCTTGGTGTTGACGGCGAAGCGCGCAGGAAGCCGTATGAACGGCCTGGAGAAGCCGAAGCGCTGACGCAGTTCCGGACTGACGGAGATGCCGGCGGCGACCGCCTCGCCCTGTCCCTCTTCCAGCGCCGGGAGCAGCTCGGCATAGGTGACCGCCTGGATCTGGCATTTGGCTTCGATATCGAGTTCGCGGCAGATCTCGCGCACCAGGTCGACATGGAAGCCCGAAAGCTTGCCCGATTGGTCGATGAAGTTGAACGGCGGGAAATCCACCGTGGTCAGGAACCGTAGGCGCGCAAGGCCGGTCAGATCCGGCTTGGCAATGCGCTCGCGCGCATCGAACAGATTGGGCAGATCCCTGGGCTGGGCGGCAAGCGAACCGGCCATCAGATACACGCACAGAGCCAGCAGTCGGTGGATTTTCATGGGCAATGGCCAGCGCGTCTCTTGGTGGTACCGCACGGCCAGCGCGGCCGCAGATGATTCATGGGTGATGACAAGATTAGCCGGATGGAACCGGGCTGGCTACTGGCTTCGGCGTCCGACGGTTCGGGCCGTCGCACGCAGGAGTGCCGGCTCAAAGCGCGATGGGCTGACATTGAAGAAAAAAGTGGAGCGGGTGATCGGGATCGAACCGACGACATCAAGCTTGGGAAGCTGGCGTTCTACCACTGAACTACACCCGCAGCGCTTCGGAAACTTCCTCAACCGCATGCATCTGTCAAGGACCGTTGCGCCGCGTTGCCGCGCAACGGCACTTTTTCTGTTACTCCGCGTGGAAATGCTTGGAGAGCTTGAGACCCTGAGCCTGATAGTTGGAGCCAAGACCGAGGCCGTAAAGTCCCTCCGGGCGTTCCAGCATATGTTCATAGACCAGCCGGCCGACGATCTGGCCATGCTCGAGGATGAAGGGAACCTCGTGGCTGCGGACTTCGAGCACCGCTCGGCTGCCGCTGCCGCCGGCAGAGGCATGGCCGAAGCCCGGATCGAAGAAGCCGGCATAATGCACGCGGAATTCACCGACCAATGGATCGAACGGCGTCATCTCGGCAGCGTAGAGCGGCGGAACATGCACAGCTTCGCGCGAAACGAGGATGTAGAATTCGTCGGGATCGAGGATCAGCTCGTCGCGGCCACGGCTATAGAGCGGCTCCCAGAAGTCGAACACGGCATGCTGCGCCTTCTTGTCGACATCGACGACCGCGGTGTGATGCTTGCCGCGGTAGCCGATCAGTCCGTCCGGGCCCGTACCCTTGAGATCGATCGAGAGCGCGATCCCGCCGCCGCTGACATTGGGCTTGTCGCTCGCAACCAGCATATCGCTTTCATGCAGCGCCAGCAGTTCCTGCTCGGAGAGCAGCGACTGGCCGGTGCGGAAGCGGATCTGCGACAGGCGCGAACCGCGCCGCACGACGATCGGGAAGGTGCGCGGGCTGATTTCGAGGTAAAGCGGTCCGCGATATCCAGCCGGGATCTTGTCGAACTCCTGGGCGCGATCGGTGATGACGCGGGTGAAGATGTCGAGGCGACCGGTCGAGCTCTTCGGATTTGCCGAAGCCGACATGGTCTCCGGCAGATCGAGGCTTTCCATCAGCGGCACGATATAAACGCAGCCGGTTTCCAGCACGGCGCCGTCGGAGAGATCGACGACATGCAGTTTCAGCCGGTCGAGCTTGTCGGCAACGAGATGCGCCGGCCCCGGCATGAAGCTCGCGCGCACGCGAAATGCCTTGGCGCCGAGGCGCAGGTCGAGGCTTGCCGGCTGGATCTGATCGGTATCCAGCGCCTTTTCGCTTTTCAAGCGTCCGGTCGCAAACAGCGCGGCGATCGCGCGGTCGGCCAAAATCCCAGTCTCGCGGCCCATTTCGATCCTCTTTTCAGTTGCGAGACAAAACCAAACTCCAGGAATTGACGCAAGCGCACCCAAGCAGTATTGGAGCTTTATCCCGTGGTGATTTGGCCGGTCGGCTTGCAGCCACGTTAAACAAGTAGCTAAAAAGGCCGGGTTTCAAACCGGCCCTTCACGCGGCCGGTTTTTTTGTTTTTGAAGGTGATCGTCACATGAGCAAAAACTGGCGCCCGGCAACCCAACTCGTCCACGGCGGAACGACCCGCTCCCAGCACGGCGAGACGTCCGAGGCGATCTTCCTCACCCAGGGCTTCGTCTACGAGACATCCGAGGCGGCGGAAGCACGCTTCAAGGGCGAGACCGAAGGCTTCATCTATGCCCGTTACGGCAGCCCTACCAACGACATGTTTGAAAAGCGCATGTGCATGCTGGAAGGCGCCGAAGACGCGCGCGCCACGGCATCAGGCATGGCTGCCGTCACTGCCGCCATTTTATGCCAGCTGAAGGCCGGCGACCACATCGTTGCCGCCCGCGCCCTCTTCGGCTCCTGCCGCTGGGTGGTCGAGACGCTGGCCCCGAAATACGGCATCGAATGCACGCTGGTCGACGGACGCGATCTCGCGAACTGGGAAAAGGCGATCCAGAAGAACACCAAGGTCTTCTTCCTGGAAAGCCCGACCAACCCGACGCTGGAAGTGATCGACATTTCAGGCGTTTCTCGGCTCGCCAACCAGATCGGCGCCAAGGTCGTGGTCGACAACGTCTTCGCCACGCCGCTGTTTCAGAAGCCGCTGGAACTCGGCGCGCATATCGTCGTCTATTCCGCCACCAAGCATATCGACGGCCAGGGCCGGTGCCTCGGTGGCGTGGTTCTGTCCGACAAGGACTGGATCAACGAGCATCTGCATGACTACTTCCGCCACACCGGCCCGGCGATGTCGCCGTTCAACGCCTGGACGTTGCTGAAGGGCATCGAGACGCTGCCGCTGCGCGTCAAGCAGCAGACCGAAAACGCCCGTCGCGTCGCCGACTTCCTCGCCGAGCAGCCGCAGATCGCCAAGGTGATCTACCCCGGCCGCGCGGACCATCCGCAGGCCGACATCATCGCCAAGCAGATGACCGGCGGTTCGACCCTTGTCGCCTTCGAACTCAAGGGCGGCAAGGATGCGGCCTTCGCACTGCAGAACGCACTGCAGATCGCCCGCATCTCCAACAATCTTGGCGATTCCAAAAGCCTGATCACCCATCCGGCGACGACGACGCACAAGAACCTGACGGACGAAGCTCGCGACGAGCTCGGCATTTCCGCCGGCACCGTTCGTTTCTCCGCCGGTATCGAGGACAGCGACGACATCGTCGAGGACTTCGCCCGCGCGCTGAAGACCGTCAAGGCCTGATACCCACGAACAAGACGGCCGCCCCGAGATCGGCGGCGGCCGCTACTCGACGTCGCGAAAACGCGTTCGCGCGAGCACAATGCGCGATAGCGCGGTGTAGAGGCAGACGACCGCAAACAGCGCCGCCAGCAGCGGAAACCACGTCGGGAACAGGCAGAAGGCCAGGAAGGCGGCGATCGTCTCCGTCGCCTCGGCAAGCCCGGTGGTGAAGTAGAGCGATTTTGCCCCCCGCACATCCGTCGTCATCGCTCGCTTTTCGGCCATAATGGCATAGGCGAGAAAACTCGATCCGTTGACGTAGAACGAGAAGAGCAGCAGACCGCCGACAAGACCGTTGGCCTGCGGATCGGCGCCGATGAAGCCGAGCGGGATGGCACCGTAGAAGGCGAAGTCGAGCACGATGTCGAGGAAACCACCGAAATCGGTTTTGCGCGTGGCGCGTGCCACCGCACCATCAAGTCCATCGCAAAGCCGGCTAACGACGATAACAATGGCGGCGGCAAGGTAGTATTGTCCGGCAATGAGGACAGCGGCAACGAGGCCGAGCGCGAGGCCGGTGATCGTGACCGCATTGGCACCGACACCCCCGCGGGCAAGTGCTGCACCGAGCCGATCCAGTATCGGATCCAGATGTTTTCTCACCGCGCCATCAAGCATCGGCCTCGCCTTTCCGCAGACTTGCCGCCGACGCATGCAATCCTGCCGTTATTCTTGACGAAACCATCTTGCTGTAGAATACCCTGAAAGACTTGAAACAAGGTGTTGCTCATGTATCGCGCGCTCACTCGCGACATAGAAGTTACGGTGGAGCCTTATTATCTGGAAGAGCAATCTGATCCGGATGACAGCCGCTATGTCTGGGGCTACCGCATCGTCATCGCCAACCATTCGGCCGAGTCGGTTCGGCTGATGACACGCTACTGGCATATTACCGACGAGAACGGCCAGGTGGACGAAGTCAGCGGGCCCGGTGTCATCGGAGAGCAACCGTTGCTGAACCCCGGCGATACCTACGAATATTCCTCCGGATGCCCGCTCGATACGCCGTCCGGCGTCATGTTCGGCCACTACAGCATGGAATCGGAAGGCGGAGAACACTTCAACGTGGCAATCCCCGCCTTCTCGCTTGATTCACCAGGGCTCGTTCGAACCCTGAATTGAGGCATCCTACTGCTGGCGGACCTCGCTTGCCTCGAAGCGATAGGTGGTCGAGCAGAACTCGCACGTCACCTTGATCAAGCCGTCCTCGATGGTGCTCTCGATATCGTCGGCGTGCAGTCCGGTGAGCACCGAGCGGATCTTTTCGCGCGAACAGCTGCAGCGATCATAGACCGCCTGCGGCTCGTAGACGCGAACGCCGCGCTCGTGGAACAGCCGATAGAGCAGACGTTCCGTGCCGACCATCGGGTCGGTCAGTTCGTCGGCATCGATCGTCTCGACCATGACCTTGGCTTCCGCCCAGAGATCGTCCTCGTCGAAGAGATCCTCGTTGTCGTCGCCGTCACCCCCCGAAAGATCCGGTTGGCGCATGCGCTCCGGCGCATCCGGCAGGAACTGCGCGACCATGCCGCCGGCGCGCCAGCGATGGCGCGGCTTGCCGTTCTCGTCGCGGTCGAGCAGTTCGGCAACGCCGAGGCGCACCTTGGTCGGGATCTGCTCCGACTGGCGGAAGTAGACGCCGGCAATCTCCTCGAGCGTGGCGCCATCGAGCGCAACGATGCCCTGATAGCGCTGGGTATGGGCACCCTGATCGATGGTGAAGGCGAGAACGCCCTTGCCCAGCAGCTCATGCGACTGGGTGCGTCCGTCCTTCAGAGCTTCCTCCAGCGCTTCCTCGTTGAAACGGGCATAGGCGCGCACCCGATCGGGCGTGGCAAAATCGGCGACGACAAGATCGACCGGGCCGTCGCTCTTCGTCTGGACGATAAGCTTGCCGTCGAACTTCAGCGACGTTCCGAGCAGCACGGTCAGCACCACGGTCTCGGCAACCAGCCGCGCGACCGGAAGCGGATAGTTGTGGCGCTCGAGGATCGCATCGAGCATCGGGCCGAGCTGAACGGCGCGGCCACGCACATCGAGGCCCTCCACCTGGAAGGGCACGACATGATCGTCACCGGCAAAGTCGAATTCGCCAAGTCCTGGTGCCATCTCAGTCATCTGCTGCTCCTTACGTCACTAAAGCGCGTCGCGATCGCCAGGATTCGCTGACTGCGCTTCAAGTTTTTGTTCTTGTGCATATCGTTATCGCAAAACCGCTGCGCACTTTTCCGCGACATGCTTGGGAGAGGGCCGCGCAGAGAACATAAACATCCTCCGGTGCAGCCTGCCCGTTATCCTATTCGATCCCGCCATAAACGGATTTGTCTAGCAGGCATGTGCCGTTTTGCCGGCCGATCATGCGCTGCCTGTCGTCAGGTAACGTCCGTTGTTTCCACCCCGGAACGTCCCGCATTCGGCCTAAATCGTGTCGCATGCGGGAAATTTCAATAGGCAGACGCGCCGATCAGACGAGCCCCATGCACCAGGCGATGATCGACTTCTGTGCGTGCAGCCTGTTTTCCGCCTCGTCGAATACCACCGACTGCGGCCCGTCGATGACCTCGTCGGTCACTTCCTCGCCGCGATGCGCCGGCAGGCAGTGCATGAACAGTGCGTCCGGCGAGGCGTGCCTCATCAGCGCGTCGTTGACCTGGAAGGGCTGGAAGACGTTGTGGCCGCGAGCGCGATGCTCCTGGTTCATGGAAATCCAGGTGTCGGTAACGACGCAATGCGCGCCGGCAACGGCCTGCTCGGCCTCATGGCAAAGCAGGATCTCGCCGCCATTGTTGCGCGCCCAGTTGAGGATCTTGTCGTGCGGCTCGGAACCGAGCGGCACCGCCATGTTCATGCGGTAGCCGAAACGGGCCGAGCCCTCGATCAGCGAGTGAAGCACGTTGTTTCCGTCGCCGGTCCAGGCGATGGTCTTGCCCTTCACCGGGCCGCGATGCTCCTCGAAGGTCATGATATCGGCCATGATCTGGCAGGGATGGGTGTCGTCGGTCAGGCCGTTGATGACGGGCACCGTGGCGTGCTCGGCAAGCTCGAGAAGACGGCGATGATCGGTGGTGCGGATCATGATCGCATCGACGTAGCGTGACAGCACCTTGGCAGTGTCGCCGATGGTCTCGGCGCGGCCGAGCTGCATTTCGGTGCCCGAGAGAAACAGGGTTTCGCCGCCGAGCTGGCGCATGCCGACGTCAAAGGAGACGCGCGTGCGGGTCGAAGGCTTTTCGAAGATCATCGCCAACATCTTGCCGGCGAGCGGCTTTTCGGCGGTTCCGGCCTTCGTCGCCGTCTTTCGCACGCGTGCGTCATCGATGATCGTGCGCAGATCGGCTGCCGTCATGGCCGAAAGATCGATGAAATGTCTTGTGCCTGCCATCGTAGTCAATTCCTGTCTCAGAATGGCCCGTGGAGCGCGACCGGTGTCGAAGAGCCAAAAGAACGCTCGACACCTTGGGCTCGCGCATGGACCCTTGGGAAAATCGCTGCCGATCTCCGGGTTCACAAATTAGGCTGCGGCGGTACCGCTGCTGCTTCTCACGGCTTCGGCCGCGCGCTCGATCCGCGCCAGGCCTTCGCGCGCTTCCGCGGCGGTCACCGTCAGCGGCGGCAACAGGCGCAGGACGTTTTCGCCGGCCGGAACAGCCAGCAGCTTCTCCGCGCGGATCGCCTTCAGGAGATCGGCCGAAGGGCCTTTCGCCTTGATGCCGAGCATCAGGCCGTCGCCGCGGATATCCTCGATCACATCGGGGAAACGGTCCTTCAACGACGCGAGGCCCTGGCGGAAGACCAGGGCCACGTCGCGGACATGCTCCAGGAAACCGTCGGCCAGGATGACGTCGAGCACGGCGTTGCCGACAGCCATGGCAAGCGGGTTGCCGCCATAGGTCGAACCGTGCGTACCGGCGACCATGCCGGCAGCCGCCTCTTCGGTCGCAAGGCAGGCACCGAGCGGGAAGCCGCCGCCGATGCCCTTGGCGACAGCCATGATATCCGGACGGATGCCAGCCCATTCATAGGCGAAAAGCTTGCCGGTGCGGCCGACGCCGGACTGGACCTCGTCGAGGATCAGCAGCAGACCGAACTCGTCGCAAAGCGCGCGCAGCTCCTGCATGAATTCCTTGGTGACCGGGCGGATGCCGCCCTCGCCCTGGATCGGCTCGATCAGGATCGCCGCCGTCTCGTCGGTGATCGCATCCTTGAGCGCCGTGATATCGCCGAAGGGAACCTGATAGAAACCCGGGGCCTTCGGGCCAAAGCCCTCGATGTACTTCTGCTGACCACCCGCCGCGATGGTCGCGATCGTGCGTCCGTGGAAGGCACCCTCGAAGGTGATGATGTGGAACTTCTCCGGATTGCCCTTGGCATAGTGGTAGCGACGCGCAGTCTTGATCGCGCATTCGAGCGCCTCGGCACCCGAGTTGGTGAAGAAGACACGATCGGCGAAGGTGACGGCCGTCAGCCGGCGTGCAAGGCTCTCCTGGCCGGGGACCTCATAAAGGTTGGACAGGTGCCAGACCTTCTCGGCCTGCGCCTTCAACGCCTCGACCAGATGCGGATGCGCATGGCCAAGCGAGTTGACGGCGACGCCGGCGGCGAAGTCGAGATAGCGCGAGCCGTCTTCGGCGATCAACCAGACGCCCTCTCCTCGCTCGAAACGCAACGGCGCACGCATGTAGGTGTCGTAAAGCGGCGTGGTTGCAGTCATGGCGAGCCTCTCCTTCATTGCTATCGGCATCGATCCGAGCCCCTGTTGAGCGCGGCAAAAAATTAAAAATGCCGCCTTGCGGCGGCGCAGGCACTATTCCTATTTCGCAGCGCAATGTCAACAAAACCAAGCTTTGCAGTGCGGTCGGACGGGTCTGATCCATGCGACGAAAAAATCACGCGACGGGGCTTGCAAAAATGCAACGCCCACCCAGCAAGTTGGGGAAAACCAAGAAATCGATTCGGCGCGATTCGCGGGACTCTTGCCACGGAGTCCGCCGGTCAGTAGGTTAATGTTCAATTACTAGACGCATGCGGCGGGCCTAGTCACCAAAAGTGTTATCGCGTTGCAGCTCCGGAGCCTGTCCGGAGCGTGGTGAGAGATTCTGTCATCGCCAACGCTGAGAACGGAGAGTGCAGAAATGAACTGGACTGACGAGCGGGTGGAAAAACTGAAGAAGCTTTGGTCCGAGGGCCTGAGCGCGAGCCAGATCGCGGCACAGCTCGGCGGCGTCAGCCGCAATGCGGTCATCGGCAAGGTTCACCGGCTGAGCCTGCCCGGCAGGGCCAAGGCTGGCGGAACCACCGCCGCGACCCGGCCGAAGCAGCGCCCGACTTCGGCGCCGCGCGCTCCGAACTACGCTTCGCGCGTCACGACACGGACGGTTACCCGTGCGGCCGGCGCGACCGTGCTCAAGGAAGAGGTCGAAGTCGATCTCGTCGCCGAACAGGATTTCCGCATCCAGACGGATGTGGTCGTGCCAATGTCGCGCCGCCTGGAGCTGACGCAGTTGACCGAGCGCACCTGCAAATGGCCGATCGGCGACCCGCTCAAGGAAGAATTCCACTTCTGCGGCAACGATTCCCCGGAAGCTTCGCCCTATTGCACATTCCATGCGCGGCTTGCCTATCAGCCGACCTCCGAGCGCCGTCGCGCTCGCTGAGACGACCGAAAACCACATGCAGAAAAGGGGCCGCACGGCCCCTTTTTTATTGGCTGCTGCATGTTTCCCTGGTTCGTATTCGCTTCAAGGAAACATGCCGCAATTCAAGATGCAACAGCGACCTTTGCGCGTCCATTAAGATGCGCGGCGCTGCAGTGGCCGGCTGGCTCAGCTTTCGAGCGAGTAGCCGGCACCGCGAACGGTGCGGATGACATCAGGCATGCTCGAGAAATTCAGTGCCTTGCGCAAGCGACCGACATGCACGTCGACGGTGCGCTCGTCGACATAGATATCGTGGCCCCAGACGCCATCAAGGAGTTGCGAGCGCGAGAACACCCGGCCCGGCGACGACATCAGGAATTCGAGCAGGCGGAATTCCGTCGGACCAAGGCGGACCTCGCGGGTGCGGCGATGCACGCGATGGGTCTCGCGATCGAGCTCGATGTCGCCGCAGCGAAGCAGCGTCGAGAGGACCTCGGGCTTGGCGCGCCGCAGCATCGCCTTGACACGGGCCATCAGCTCCGGGGTCGAGAACGGCTTGACGACATAATCGTCGGCGCCGGTGGCAAGGCCACGAACCCGCTCGCTCTCCTCGCCGCGCGCCGTCAGCATGATGATCGGCAGGCGCTCGGTTTCCGGACGTTGGCGCAGCCGGCGGCAAAGCTCGATGCCGGAAACGCCCGGCAGCATCCAGTCGAGGATCAGGAGATCCGGGAGGCGCTCCTGTAGGCGGATCTCCGCCTCGTCTCCGCGCAGGATCGTATCAACATCGAACCCTTCGGCTTCGAGGTTATAACGCAGCAGGACACTCAGCGCCTCTTCGTCTTCGACAACGGCGATTTTCGGCAACATCAGGCAACGTCTCCTTACCCAGAGCGTCTCGCGTTCGATCGAACGCAAAGAGATGCTCGAACATATAGAATCTGGAGCACTCCGCGCGTTTTCATAGGCACGCGCGAAAACGTATAGCTTCAGACGCAGTAGAGCAGGGCCGCAACCAGGGCTGCGACCGGAGCAGGTTCATAAGCAGGCACTCGAACGTATCCGGGTCTTAAAGCGCGTCGCGATCTCTAAGATGCGCTTGTTGTGCTTTAAGTTCTTGTTTTTGCACATGTCGTTATCGCAAAACCGCTGCGCACTTTTGCGCGACATGCGTTAGTCCTTCACGGCACCCAGCGTCGACGTATTGTCGTCCTTCGGACGCTCGCCTTCCGGCTGCGCGCCCGTCGCCATGTAGTAGATCGTCTCGGCGATATTGGTGGCGTGGTCGCCGATACGCTCGATGTTCTTGGCACAGAAGAGAAGATGCGTGCAGGGCGTGATGTTGCGCGGATCTTCCATCATGTAGGTGAGCAGCTCGCGGAACAGCGAGGTGTAGATCGCGTCGATCTCCTCGTCGCGCTCGCGGATGCTGTTGGCCTTCTCCGGCGAGCGGGAAGCGTAGACGTCGAGGACTTCCTTGAGCTGCACCAGCGCAAGCTCTGCCAGGTGTTCGAGACCGCGCGCCAGCTTGCGCGGGATGCCGGAGCCGGCAACCGCGATGACACGCTTGGCGTTGTTCTTGCCGAGGTCGCCGACGCGCTCCAGATCGGACGCGATGCGGATCGATCCCATGATCTCGCGCAGGTCGGCAGCAACGGGCTGGCGCTTGGCGATGGTGACGATTGCCTTTTCGCCGATCTGGCGTTCGGCTTCATCGAGGATGGTGTCGTCGGAGATCACCTTCTGCGCCAAGGCGAGGTCAGAATTGACAAGCGCACGAACGGATTCGCCCACCATCTGCTCGGCAAGCCCGCCCATCTCGGAGATGCGGCGCGTGAGATATTTCAGTTCTTCGTCGTAGGCGGACATTATGTGCATGGACATAGTCTTCGATCCTTGCGGGCGCGTTCAGGAAACGGGGTGAAGAGGAGCTTCGGCCATCAACCGAACCGGCCCATGATGTAGTCCTGGGTACGCTGGTCATCCGGATTGGTGAACATCTTGTCGGTGTCGTTCTCCTCGACAAGATTGCCGAGGTGGAACATGGCAGTGCGCTGCGAAACACGCGCCGCCTGCTGCATCGAGTGGGTGACGATGACGATCGTGAAGTTGGTACGCAGCTCGTGGATCAGTTCCTCGACCTTGGCCGTCGCGATCGGATCGAGCGCCGAACAGGGCTCGTCCATCAGGATCACTTCAGGGCTGACGGCAACGGCGCGCGCGATGCACAGACGCTGCTGCTGGCCGCCCGAAAGACCGGTGCCCGGCTCCTGCAGGCGATCCTTCACCTCGTTCCACAAACCAGCCTTCTGCAGGCTGGTCTCGACGACTTCGTCGAACTCAGACTTGGTGCGGGCAAGCCCGTGGATGCGCGGGCCGTAGGCGACGTTGTCGTAGATCGACTTCGGGAACGGGTTCGGCTTCTGGAACACCATGCCGACGCGGGCTCGCAGTTCCACGACGTCGATCGTCGGGTCGTAGATGTCGTCTTCATCGAGCGTGATCTTGCCGGTGACGCGGCAGTTCTCGATGGTGTCGTTCATGCGGTTCAGCGTGCGCAGGAAGGTCGACTTGCCGCAGCCCGAAGGGCCGATCAGCGCTGTCACCGTGTTCTCGCGGATATTGAGATTGACGTCGAAAAGCGCACGCTTCTCGCCGTAGTAGACCGACACATCCTTGCCGATCATCTTGTAGGGCACGGTGTTCATTTTCTGATCCAAGGCTTTTTCGACTGCTGCTTCTGACATGATGTTCATAGTAATTACCTCACTACCAACGGCGCTCAAAGCGACGTCGCAACAGAATGGCGCCAAGGTTCATGACGACGAGGAAGATGAGAAGAATGATGATCGCGCCGGATGTGCGCTCGACGAAGGCGCGTTCCGCCTCGTTGGCCCACATGTAGATCTGCACCGGCAGCGCGGTCGACGGCTCCATCGGCGAGCCGGGATAATCGACGACGAAGGCGACCATGCCGATCAACAGCAGCGGCGCGGTTTCGCCAAGTGCATGGGCGAGACCGATGATCGTGCCGGTCAGGATGCCCGGCATCGCCAGCGGCAGGACGTGGTGGAAGATGGTCTGCATCTTCGACGCACCGAGACCGAGCGCTGCCGAGCGGATCGACGGCGGGACCGCCTTCAACGCTGCACGGGTGGCGATGATGATCGTCGGCAGGGTCATCAGCGTCAGCACCAGGCCGCCGACGAGGGCGGCCGAGCGCGGCATGCCGGCGAAGTTGATGAATACGGCCAACCCCAAGAGACCGTAGACGATCGACGGAACGGCGGCGAGATTGTTGATGTTGACCTCGATGAGATCGGTCAGCCGGTTCTTCGGCGCAAACTCTTCGAGATAGATCGAGGCGGCAACGCCGATCGGCAGCGACAGCACGAGCACGATCAGCATCATGAACAGCGAACCGAGGGCGGCAACGCCGACGCCTGCCGCTTCCGGACGGCTCGAGGCACCGAAGGTGAAGATGCCGGTGTTGAAGCTCTTCTTCAGGACGCCGGCGCTTGCAAGCTCGTTCATCCAGGTGACCTGCTGGTCCTTGACCTTGCGCTTGCTCTCATCGACCTTCAGGTCGATCTGCCCCTTGAAGGCGGAGTCGACATTGGCTTCGGCGAGCAGTGTCACCGGTATGGTCTTGCCGATAACCGACGGGTCGGCGACGACGATGTCGCGCAACAGCGTGCGGGAGCTTGCAGACACCATGTCGGTGGCCCGCTTGACCAGCGGACGATTGCTCGGATCGATGCCGAGCTGCTTGATCAGCGCATCGCGGACCAGCAGCGGATAGTTGGCCGCCACCAGCACCTTGCCGTCGGTCGCGCGCTCACCCTTGGGATCGATGACCTTTTCGGTGAATTCGATCGGCAGCGTGATCGTCGTCTGCTGGAACGCGGTGTAGCCGTTGGAGATCACCGTCCACAGCAGCAGAGCGAGGAAGAACAGGCCAAGACTGATGGCGCTGATGCCATAGGCACGGAACCGACGCTCGGCCGCGTAGCGACGCTTGATGCCGATATCACGCTTGGCGGATGCGGGGCGGACGGAGATCCGGACGGCCGGGGAAGCGATGTCGGTCATTCGTACTGTTCCCGATATTTGCGCACGATGTAGAGCGCGTAAATGTTGAGGCCGAGCGTGATAACGAAGAGCGTGATGCCGAGTGCGAAGGCAACCAGCGTCTGCGGCGAGGTGAACTCAAGGTCACCCGTCAGCTGGTTGACGATCTTCACCGTCACCGTGGTCATCGGCTCGAAAGGATTGATTTGCATGCGGGCCGCGACACCGGCGGCAAGCACCACGATCATCGTCTCGCCGACGGCACGCGAGGCGGTCAAAAGCAGAGCGCCGACAATGCCCGGAAGTGCTGCGGGAAGGATGACCTTCTTGACTGTCTCGGAGCGGGTGGCACCAAGGCCGAGCGAACCGTCGCGCAGGGCCCGCGGTACCTGGGTAATGATGTCATCGGAAAGCGAGGACACGAACGGGATCAGCATGATGCCCATGACGATGCCGGCGGTCACGACGCTCTGTGCCTGGATGAAGTTCTGATAATTGCCGGTGACGAGACCGTTCAGTTGGGCAGAGATATCGCGCAGGAATGGGCCGACGGTCACAAGTGCGAAGAAACCGTAGACGATGGTCGGGATGCCGGCGAGCACTTCGAGCAGGGGCTTTGCCGTCGAACGCAGTCGTGGGCTGGCATATTCCGCCATGTAGATGGCGGCAAACAGGCCGATCGGCACCGCAAACAGCATGGCGACGAAGGCGATGTAGAGCGTACCGGCGAGAAGCGGGATCAGGCCGAACTGGCCGGAGGAGCCACCGCTTCCGGCGGCAGCAAACCGGGGGTCCCAGACCGTGCCGAAGAAGAACTCGAAGGGTGAAACCATCGTGAAGAAGCGGCCGGCTTCCGACAGCATAGAGGCGATGATGCCGACCGTCGTCAGGATGGCGATCGAGGACGCTACGATCAGCGCGCCGAGCATGACGCGCTCGACCTGGTTGCGGGCGCGGAAGCGGGTGGCGATGTTGCGGATGGCATAAAAGCCGCCGGCAATCGCGATCAGCAGGACGACGGCGCTCATCAGCCAGCGATTGGTGGCGCTCATCGCGTTGAAATGCTGGGCGGCGGTGATCATGTAGGGTTCGCCCTCGCCGGCAAGAGCCACGCCCTTGGCCGCAAGCGTCGAGCGAAGATTGGCCGAACCGCTTTCAAGCGCCGAAACTTCTTCGGCCGTCAACCGCTTCAGGCCGCCGGCGACCGACTTGACCTGGCCAAGCGCCAGCTCGACCGTGGCGCCGCCCTGCGTCTGCACCGTCTCGGGCAAGGTCGCCCGGGTGCTGGAGTCGATATACATGGGCGCGGCGACGAGCCAGGCGCCGAGTACGAGCGCCGCTGGAAGGATCGCCCAGATGGCGACATAGCTGCCGTGATAGCCGGGTAAGGAATGCAGATTGGAGAGCTTGCCGCCAGCCTGTGCGAAGGAGCGCGCACGACCCCCAAAATAAGAAATAAAACCAATTACAACAATGAGCAAAAGAAGAAATGAAGTACTCATCGGCACGTCTCCGCGGCGTGACGCTCAATGCGCTGCCGGCAGTTCGGATGGAGGCATGCCCCGGCGCGAGACCATCGCGCCGGGGCTTGTCAGTATCAGAGCATGTTGCCGGCTGCGAAAGCCTTGCGAACTTCTTCGCGCTCGGCGTCCGGAGCAGCGACGAGGCCGTATTCTGCAAGCGGGCTTTCCGGGCCGATCATCTGATCGTCGAGGAAGAACTCAACATATTCCTTGAGGCCCGCGATAACGCCGAGATGTGCCTTCTTGACGTAGAAGTACAGCGGGCGGGAAACCGGGTATTCGCCGGAAGCGATCGTTTCGGTCGACGGAACGATGCCGTTGACGGTGGCGACCTTCAGCTTGTCGGCGTTGTTTTCGTAGAAGGACAGGCCGAATACGCCGATGCCGTTCTTGTTGGCAGCGATACGGGCCAGCGTTTCGGTGTAGTCGCCGTCGATGTCGACAGCCATGCCGTCCTTGCGGACTGCGACGCACTTGCTGTGCTGCTGCTTCTCATCGGCAACGGCGGCCTTGATGACGTCAATGGCGCCAGCTTCCTTGCAACCTGCGGCCAGGATCTTCTCTTCGAAGACTTCGCGCGTGCCGTGCTTTTCGCCCGGGATGAAGGCGGCGATGTCGGCGTCCGGCAGAGCGGAGTTGACTTCAGACCACTTCTTGTAAGGGTTGGCAACGAGCTTGCCGTCGACGACGATTTCGGCAGCCAGACCCTTGTAGAGATCAACGGGCTTCAGGGCGAGGTCGGCGTTGCCGGCGTCGGTTGCGAAGACGATGCCGTCATAACCGATCTGGATTTCCTGGATCTCGGTGACGCCGGCGGCCTTGCAGGCCTCGACTTCGCTGTCCTTGATCTTGCGGGAGGAGTTGGCGATGTCGATGGTATCAGGGCCAACGCCCTTGCAGAATTCCTTCAGGCCGGCCGAGGAGCCGCCGGATTCGACAACCGGGGTCTTGAAGTCCGGGAACGTTTCGCCGAACGTCTCGGCGACGATCTTTGCGTAGGGAAGAACGGTCGAGGAGCCGGCGACCTGAACCTGATCGCGCGCGGCAGCCACGCCGGCGAATGCGGCGGATGCGACAAGCGCCGCTACGGTGAGTTTAAGAGCTTTCATAAAAGTTCTCCCGGAATGGGCTGGTGTTGAGTGCGCCAAGCGTTGCAGCGCTCTTCGCCGTTTGATCGGCTGCCCCTAACTAGCCGCCGATAGCCACACCTTTTATGTCAGTTTCGCGAAACATTTATGACAGCTCATGTCATTGAAAATAATAATGAAAAATGAACACAGCGGCATTATCCCGCGCCAATATGTCAAAAGCGCACGGTAAACACCGTGCCCTTGCCCAACTCCGAGTGGATCAGGAGCCGCGCGCGGTGGCGGGTCAGGATGTGCTTGACGATCGCAAGGCCGAGACCGGTGCCCTTTTTCGAGCGGCTGGCCTCCACATTGACGCGATAGAACCGCTCGGTGATGCGCGGCACATGCTCGGCCGGAATGCCGGGGCCGTAGTCTCTGACCACGACCTCCGCCTGCCCGCCGTCGTCGCCGGAAAGCTCGACATCGACCCTCTTGCCTTCCTGGCCGTATTTGCAGGCATTCTCGATCAGGTTCTCGAAAACCTCGATCAGTTCGTCGCGATCCCCCTGAACGACCACAGGCGTCTCGGGCATTGTCAGCGTGATCGTCACGTCAAGATCGCCCGCAAGCGGAGCAAGACTGTCGCGGACATGGCCGAGCAGCGGCCGCAGATCGATCGTATCGTCTGGCGCGATGTGCGATTTCAGCTCCAGCCGCGACAGCGACAGGAGGTCGTCGACGAGGCGGCTCATGCGCGTCGCCTGCTCGTGCATGATGCCGAAGAACTTCTCCTGCGCCTTCGCGTCGTTGCGCGCCGGGCCTTGCATGGTTTCGATGAAGCCGCGCAGCGACGCCAGCGGCGTGCGCAACTCGTGGCTGGCGTTGGCGACGAAGTCAGAGCGCATGCGATCGATGCGGCGGGCCTGCGAAATATCGCGGTAGGTCAAGAGAAAGATCCGGCGCCATGGGCCATCGCCACCGATTTCGGCTGGCGCCACCCGGACCACATAGACGGCATCGGACGGCAGCCGCTCGGTGTGCTCGATCTGGTTGATCTTGCCGGTCGCGATCGTCTCGCGGACCATATCGAGAATGCCGGGCGAGCGAACGCGGGCGGCAAGATAGCTGTTGGGCGGGATGGTGCCGAAAGCCTTTTCGGCAGCGATGTTCTGGAAGACGACCGTTTCATCGACAGCCACCACCAGCACCGGCATATCGAGCGCGTTCAGGGCTGGGATCAGGGCGTCGCTGGCCGCGCCCGCAACCGCGGCCACCTTTGCCGCTTTTGCGGCCTTCGGTAGCACCGAAGGCGCGCTGCGGTTGAGCAGGGCTGCGGCAAGCACGATCCAGAACGGCAGCACGACGAGGAAATGAATGCCGGCGACGGTCGCAAGCGCGGCGAGCAGCGCCGTCAGGCCGAGGAGCCAACGTTCTGCCTTCAGTCGCGGCACGAGCATCCGCCAGAACGCCTTGGAACCGTCCAGCACGATATCCTCATGAATCACTTTGTCTTCCTCCCGACCCTAAATGGTCGAGAGATAGCGACCGTTCATGACATGATTTTCACGACGCGCTTGAATCCGCAATGCAATTGTGGCCTCCTCACAGGAAATCGCTCGGGCTGGAGGAAGACCAAATGGCGTCAACGCAGGCAGCAACGAAGACCGAAAGCCGGGCGGTAGAACTCGATATCGGCGGCAAGAAGCGGCTCTTCGACATCGACAATCCCGAATTGCCGAAGTGGATCGACGAGGCCGCGTTCTCCTCCGACGACTACCCCTACAAGAAGAAGCTCGACGACGATGAATACCTGAAGACGCTGGAAAAGCTGCAGATCGAACTGGTCAAGCTGCAACTCTGGCAGCAGGCAACCGGCAAGCGCATCATCGCCCTGTTCGAGGGCCGCGACGCGGCCGGCAAGGGCGGCGCGATCCATGCGACCAGCGGCAACCTGAACCCCCGCTGGGCGCGCGTCGTCGCGCTGACGAAGCCGACAGAAACCGAGCGTGGGCAATGGTACTTCCAGCGCTACATCGCGACGATGCCGACATCAGGCGAACTCGTTCTCTACGACCGCTCTTGGTACAACCGCGCCGGCGTCGAGCCGGTCATGGGCTTCTGCACGCCCGAGCAGCACGAGCAATTCCTGAAGCAGGTGCCGCGCTTTGAAAAGATGATCGTGCACGAAGACATTCAGTTCTTCAAATTCTGGATCAACATCGGCCGCGAGATGCAGCTCAAGCGCTTTCACGACCGCTGCCATGATCCTCTGAAAATCTGGAAGCTGTCGCCGATGGATATCGCCGCACTCAACAAATGGGACGATTATACCGATAAGCGCAACCAGATGCTGAAAGAGACCCATACGGACCAGGCGCCATGGACCGTGGTGCGTGGCAACGACAAGCGGCGCGCCCGTCTCAACCTCATTCGGCACATGCTTTCCAAGCTCGATTATGAGGGCAAGGACAAGGACGCCATCGGCGAGGTCGATGACAAGATCATCGGCTCGGGCCCCGGCTTCCTGAAATAGGCCCGCGGCCTGTCGCGCAAAAGTGCGCAGCGATTTTGCGACAACGACATGCGCAAGAAAAGACGCGCGGCGCTGTAAAGCGCAACAAGAGAACACTTGAGATCGGGACGCGCTTTAGCGTCAGCCGGCCGCCCGTCGGTCTATACCCACCTGCGTTGGGATTATTGACCCGGCAGGACGCGGATGGCGTAAAGGTTCATGCCCTTGCCGCCGCCGCTGATGTCGCTGTTGATGACGATCTGCCCGGCAGCACTCGGCGCAAGGCTGCGATCGAAGGTGACCTTGAACAGCATGTCGACCCGTTCGTCATGCAGGGTGAAACGGTGGCGACCGCACTCGCCCAGCGAAGAGAAGTTGCACTCCACCGCAAACTCGGTCGACTTGCCAGGTGCGGCCTGGACGGTCAACGCCAGTGTCGACGTCTTGCCTGAAAGCTCGGCCAGGATCGCGGCCGGGATCTCGATGGTCACGTCACCGTCGGCATCGGCATTCCCAGATGTCAGCAGGGCGCGCGGTCCGCCATCGTCGTTGACCTGTTCGGCGGTCGCCTGCGGGCCGGGCGTGATCGCGCCTGTCTTGCCGGGCGCATACACCTCGACCCAGTCGCCGGTGAAGCCTTCCTGGGCACCGAGGGTCTGCAGACCGGCGGCACCGTCGAAATCCTGCGATGCCACTGTTGCCGGCGGGTTGGCGACATTGGTATCGCGCGCGGCCGGCGACTGCAGCAGATTGTTGGTCTCGACCCACCAGACGGCAGCCACGACCGCGGCGGCAAGCGTCGCAACGACCATGGCGAGCGAAAGCAGACGCCCCCGCTTGCGTCGACGCTTGCGACCGTCCGTCGCGCGCGCTTCCGGCGCAACTGCGCCTCGGCCTTCATGCGACTGCCTGGCCGCGACCTCGCCGGCCGCTGCCGTCGAGACAACGGGGCCATCGCGGTCGGCGCGAAGGCTGCCAAGCCCACCGTCATTCGGCGCATCGCGCGGTGCCTGGCCGGCGAAAGCCGGCTCGCGGCGGCCGCTAGCGGGCGCGGACGGCTGCAGCTCGGGCCTGCTCGTTGCTGTATCGCGTGGCGTGACCGCGTCGTCGAGGCTGACCGAAGGGGTCGGCGCCGGGCGTGCCTTCAACGCCGCGCGCTCCTCGGTTTCGATCGCATGGATGACCGCTTCCAGCCGATGGCGCTGCTGGGCGACGACGTTCTGATCCTCGATTCCCTGCTTCTGCAGCCCGGTTTCCAGCGCCTGTCGCGCAGATTGATAGATGCGCGCCCGCGTTTCGGCGTTGGTTCTGTCGGAGCGCTCCAGCGCATTTCGGATTGCAGTTTCGAGTCCGCTCACGTCAAATCCTTCTGTGCACACCGGGCCTTACAGCGCCGCGCGTCAAATATGACGCGTAAAGGACGCTGTAACGCCTTAAATCTGCTGCATAATCCTATCCCTGAATCGGATCCGATTTAAAGGATTATGCAGTAGCCCCCGCCGGCGCTCGGCATTCGATCGGTGCCTTTTTCATCATCCGCAAGCTCTTATCGGTTAATTCCGGATGCACGCCGTTGGTTTTGTTAACAATTGCGTAACCGCTGCTTTCAAAATCCGCAAGTCCGACGCGCCGGCAGCCCCGGCAACGGCGGGGAAAACTGCTTCCGAACCGTCGCTTCGCTTCGAAAATCCGCATCTTTGCAAGCGCGCAACTTGCTGCTATCTATTTTGACGTTTACGCAAACGTCAAAAATTTCATGGGATGGAGAACTCGATGTCGCTGCCGCCAATTCTTTCCGGAACGACGAGACTGCCTGTTGTCGGCGCACCCTTGTTCATCGTCTCGCATCCCAAACTGACGATCGCGCAGTGCAAGGCAGGAGTGGTCGGGTCCTTCCCGGCATTGAACGCCCGCCCGCAATCGCAGCTCGACGAGTGGCTTGCCGAAATCACCGAAACGCTGGCCGACCACGACGCCAAGAACCCCGGCCGTCCGGCTGCCCCCTTTGCCGTCAACCAGATCGTCCACAAGTCCAACACCCGCCTCGAACAGGACCTGATGCTCTGCATCAAGTATAAGGTGCCGGTGGTGATATCATCGCTCGGTGCCGTGCCCGAGGTCAACGCCGCCATTCATTCCTACGGCGGCATCGTGCTGCACGACGTGATCAACAACCGCCACGCCAATTCGGCGATCCGCAAGGGCGCCGACGGCCTGATCGCCGTTGCAGCGGGCGCGGGCGGCCATGCGGGCACGCTCTCGCCTTTCGCCCTCGTCCAGGAAATCCGTTCCTGGTTCGACGGCCCCTTGCTTCTCTCCGGCGCGATCGCCAATGGCGGCGCCATCCTGGCAGCCCAGGCGATGGGCGCCGACATGGCCTATATCGGCTCGCCCTTCATCGCCACGCAAGAAGCGCGCGCCAGCGACGCCTACAAGCAGATGATCGTCGACAGCAATGCCGCCGACATCGTCTATTCCAACTACTTCACCGGCATTCACGGCAACTACCTGAAGCCATCGATCTTGGCGGCTGGCATGGACCCGGAAAGCCTGCCGGAAGCCGACCCGTCGAAGATGGACTTCGCCCAGGCCACCGAGGGCGCCAAGGCCTGGAAGGACATCTGGGGCTGCGGCCAGGGCATCGGCGCGGTCCGCGAGGTCACTTCGGTCGCGCATATGGTCGATCGGTGGGAGCGCGAATACGACGCCGCGCGCGCCCGCCTCGGGCTCCGCCCCGCCCCCACGATCGCCGCCAACAAGGAATTTTCAAGTTCTCGAAACTGATGGCTTGAAATCTTGGCGCTTTGCGTTTATCAGCGCCTCACACTTCGTTCCGCGGACTTTTCGCGGAACCGCCTCAGGGCCGCTTTAGCTCAGTTGGTAGAGCACATCATTCGTAATGATGGGGTCAGCAGTTCGAGTCTGCTAAGCGGCACCATTTTCCTTCAAAGAAATGAGCACTGTAGCGGGATGAAAGTCTGAAGCTGGCCGAAGGTCAGCTCGTCTTGCCACGCATGAGCGGCCGGCAAGAGGTCCATTTCGAGGAAGCCGATCGATGTCGCTTAAAGTCAGCCGTTTTCAAGTTCACGAGGATGCCGTCCAGGCCAATGTCTCCGGCCGGACCTGTTCCTTGTCGGCGCTGGAGATCGGCGGCGAGGTGTTTGTCGTGCTCACCTGGCTCGGAAACAAGGACGCGGGCCTGCGCCGTCCGGAATACGTGCTGCCGTTGGCGTCGATACCGCATCAATCGCGCGAACCGGATGCCGGCTCGCCCTATCGCTGGATCCTGACAGGGACGTTGCCAATGTCGCTGTTCGACGGCAGCGCATCGCGGCAGGTCCGTCGACAGCACGGCGTCAGCCCCGGCCCGGCGCTCAACCTGCCGCTACCCGGCGCCACATCCTGATCTGCAGTCAAACGACAGCCTACTGCATGTTTCCTTAAATCCTATTCGATTTAAGGACAAAAGACATGCAGCAATTCAAAGTGCTACAGCGACCTTTGCGCGTCTAATAAGACGCGCGGCGCTGTCGACCGCTCGCTCACGCCGCCGGCTGGCGATCGGCCCCTTCCGGCGCTGGCACACGCCATGTCGCGCGAATGCCGCGACCACGGCAAGGCCCGCCAGAATCGCGGCTGCGGCCGGAAGCACAGATGGCGAGGCCGCTTCGACAAGCAGACCGCCGATGCCCGTGCCCAGCCCGACGCCGACATGCATCGCCGACAGGTTGAGACCGATGCCGGCTTCCGCCGTCTCGGGGCTCTGGCTGATCAGAAAGCTCTGCACCACGGGCGAAATCATCCAGCTGATGCAGCCCCACAGCATCATCACCACTAGGAACAGCAGGCGCATCTCGGACATGAAGGGTACGGCGATCAGCGCAAGCAGGTAGGCGAGCGGCGTCAACCGGATCGCCAGCCGCGGCGGAACGGCATCGCTGAACCGGCCGCCGAGATATCCACCGCAGACGCCGGCCACGCCGAAGGCGAAAAAGGCTGTGACGACCTCATCGCCCCGCATCCCGACGATCTCGGCCAGATAGGGTGCGAGATAGGCGAACAGGATGAAGTGACCGCCGATCATCAGCACCGACACGAGCTGCGCGCAGACGCAGGGTAGCGAGCGCAGATGGCCGGCATAGGAGCCACCGTGCGCCGGCTTCGACCGACCGCCCCCCGGTACGAACCAGCCACATGCCAACATCACGCAGGCCGCAAACAGCTCAAGGCCGATAAAGACGCTGCGCTCGCGGCCGCCATGCCGATGCGGGCGGCAACCAGGACGCCGTAATTCGGGCTGGCAGCGGCCACGACGTTGCTTGTGATGAAGAGCCCCAGCGTCACTAAAAGCAGGGTCCTGCGCTCCAGGCGCGCCGTCAGCATGAGGGCTGCCGGCGCCGCCAACGCGAATGTCACGGAGAAGACCGACGTCAGCTGCCCGGCGAGGCCGATCGAGACGCCGAGCCCTGACGCCACATCGGGCAGGATGCCGATGACGAGATTTTCCGCCGTGCCGGTGGCGAAGGTCGCCAATGCGAGGAGAAGAAGGGGGATGTTCATGTTGCCTTTCCCGATCGGTGGACGCCACGATCGGAAAAGGTCTTCCCGGTGTGGCGACTGGTTGCACACCGGGTTTCGAGGCAGAGCTTCGGTTATCCCTTTGACCGCGCTCCTAGCACGGATCGGCGCCTGCGAGAAGCGCCAAGGTCCGCCGGCTGGGCCGCCGCCTAAGCAGCCGCTATCTGCACAGCGCCACCATAACGCGAGAACCCGGGAAGTACCCGCTTGCATCCGCCGGCCCGGAATGCTGTCATCGCGCCGTCGCGAAAGCACAGTCTGATGCGGCTCGTTTTGTTTCTGCGTGGGGCGCCGATGATTGAGAATGCGCGTATTAAGATCTCGACGGCGCGGATGCCGGCAATGATGACGATCATCCTCCCCGTTGTCCTCTCGCTGGGGCTTGCCGGGTGCGGTGGCAAGCCCAAGGGCGTGATGACGCCGGTCGCCCTGACGGCACAAACACCGAAAACCTCACAGGTGGACATGCTGGTCGCAACGACCCGGCAGCCTTCCGGCGATCCTGCGACTCTGTTTTCAGGCGAAAGAGACGTCAACACCTTCATGACCGATGTTTCGGTATCGATCCCTCCGGATTCGGTGCGCAAGCCCGGCACCGTGCAATGGCCGCGCAAGCTGCCGCCCAATCCGGCGACCGACTTTGCGGTAACGCGGGTGCGGGAACTCGACACACTTGCCGACGGCAAGGCCTGGTTCAGGCAGCACAGTGTCGGCGGCCACACCTTCGTTTTCGTTCACGGCTTCAACAACCGCTACGAGGATTCCGTCTTCCGGCTTGCGCAGATCATCCATGATTCCGGCGCCCAGACAACGCCGATCCTGTTCACCTGGCCGTCGCGCGCCAATGTGTTCGAATACAATTACGACAAGGAAAGCACGAACTACTCGCGCACCGCACTCGAGGATACGCTGCGCATCCTCGCCGACGCGCCTGATGTCAAGGACATCACCATCCTGGCCCATTCCATGGGCACCTGGCTGACGATGGAATCGCTCAGGCAGATGGGTATTCGCGACGGCAACGTCCCCTCGAAGATCCAGAACGTGATCCTAGCCTCTCCCGATATCGACCTCGACGTCTTTGCCAAGCAATGGGTGGAGATGGGCAAGAAGAAACCGAAGTTCACGATCTTCGTCTCGCAGGACGACCGTGCGCTCGCGCTTTCGAGTTTCATTTCCGGTGACGTTTCTAGGCTCGGCGCCATCGACCCATCGAAGGAACCCTATCGCACGGACCTGGAGAAATCCGGCATCACCGCCATCGACCTGACCAAGGTTGAGACCGATGACGGGCTGCATCACGGCAAGTTCGCCGAAAGCCCGGAGATCGTGCAATTGATCGGCCAGCGGCTGATCAAGGGCCAGACTCTGACCGATTCCAACATTTCGGTCGGCACGGGCATTGCGGCCGTCGTCGCCGGCACAGCCAGAGGCGTCGGCAACGTCGCTGCGACAACGCTGTCCGCGCCGGTCAGCATCATCGAGAATCCACGCCCGACGAAAAAGCGGCAGGTGGTCGGCGACACGCTGTCCGAAGACCAACCGAAGCCGCTGGTGATCAACTGAGTGGACGTTTCGAGGGCCGACCGGAAAAACCGGTCGGCCTCAGTCGTCGTCGCCGACGAAGCGGTAACCGACACCAGGCTCGGTGCGGATAATCTTCGGGTCGGCCGGATCGCGCTCGATCTTGCCGCGCAACTGGCCGATGAAGACGCGCAGATAATGCAGGTCCTCTCCATGCGCCGCGCCCCAGACCGAGGTCAGCAGCGTCTTGTGGGTGACGACGCGTCCGGCATGGTGCGCCAGCATGACGAGCAGATCATACTCCTTCGGCGTCAGACGCACCGGCTCGCCGTCGCGCGTCACCAGCCGCTTGATCGTATCGATCGCCACGCCATCGGCCGAGAGCTGGGTGTGGCCGCCCTCCATCTGGATGCGGTGGCGAAGCGCTGCCCGGATGCGCGCCGTCAGCTCGCCGATGCCGAAAGGTTTTTCGATATAGTCGTCGGCGCCGAGGTCGAGGGCAGCGATCTTTTCGCTCTCGCGGTCGCGAGCCGACAGGATGATGATCGGCACCTGCGACCAGGCGCGGATGTTGGCGATCACATCCTTGCCGTCCATGTCGGGCAGGCCGAGATCGAGAATCACCACATCGGGCGCGGTGGTCGCCGCCGCCTTCAGCGCCTCGGTGCCCGTCAGCGCCTCAAGCACGTCATAGCCAGCGGCACTCAACGCCGGTCGCAGAAAACGCTGGATCTGGGGTTCGTCGTCGACAACGAGGATGCGCTCCACGCTCATGCACGGTCCTTTTCAGAAATTTCTGCTTCGGCGGCGGGAAAACGCATGGAAATGCGCGTTCCGCGACGCCTCAAAGCCGGGCTCTCAGCCTTGATGCGGCCGCCCATGGCCTCGACGAAGCCTTTGGCGATCGACAGTCCGAGGCCGGTGCCCGGCGTGCGGCCATCCACCTTGCCCCGCCGGAAGAATTTTTCGAATACGTGTTCGAGATCACCGTGAGCAATCCCCTTGCCGAGATCGGTGACCGACAGCACAATCTCGTTGCCGTCCCGCCTGGCATAGATGCTGACCGGCTCCTCGCCGCCGTATTTGTTGGCGTTGTCGAGCAGGTTGAAGAGCACCTGGCCGAGAAGCACGCTGTCGCCGCGCATCAACGGTAGTTCGGGCGCGATGCTGGTTTCGATCTCACGGTCCGGAAAATACTTACGCGCCCGATCGACGGCTGCCCGCACGGCGTCGGCGACATCCACCCAGTCGCGCTTGGCATTGACTGTCCCCGCTTCGATGCGGGTCATGTCCAAGAGGTTGGCGACGAAACGCGTCAACCGTGCGCCCTCCTCCTCGATCGATTGCAGCAGGTCGTCGCGGCTTTCCGGCGGCATGCGGTCGCCCAGCTGGCGCAGGCTGGTGACGGCGCCGGTGATGGTGGCAAGCGGCGTGCGCAGATCGTGCGAGATCGATGACAGCAAGGCAGCGCGAAACCGCTCGCCCTCCAGCTTGGCGGCGTGATCGAGGCTCTCGCGCGAAAGGCGCGCCCGGTCGATGGCGATCGCCGTCTGGTCGAGGATGGCGGCGAGCGCCCGCTCTTCGTTGATCTCCAGCGGCTTGCCGGCCTGGGCGAAACCGCAGACGCCGACGACGCCATGCGGGCTGGTCAACGGTCGGAAATGGAAGGGGCTGTTCGGCAGCGTACCGGTGCCGTTGCCGGCCGCCTCCTGCTTGTCCATCGCCCAGCGCGCTGCCATGGTATCGGTGACATCGAGCTCGGTGTCCGGAGGCCACGCGGCCTTGAGCTGCAGATCGCCCTCCTCCGGCAACAGCAGCGCGACATTGCGCTTCAGCGTCGTCTGCATCTGGGTCACCGCCGCCCAGAGCACATCGTCGACATTGGCGGTACCCGAGAGCTTGCGGGAGAAATCGTAGAGCGCCTGCGTCGCCGCGGCACGGCGTCGCGCTGATTTCGCCTGTTCGCGCACCCGGGAGGCCAGACTACCGGCAAGCGCAGCCGCGACCAGGAAAATGAACAGCGCGAAGACTTCGTGCGGTTCGGCGACCGTGAAGGTGCCGACCGGATCGATGAAGAAGAAGTTGTAGGCAAGAACCGAAAACAGGGCAGCCGCGATCGCCGCGACGTGGCCGGCATAGGTCGCCGACGCCAGCACCGCCAGCAGGAACAGCAGCGATATATTCGGCAGGATGATGAAGCGCTCGATCAGGACGCCAAGTGCAGTCGCCGCCGCCACGGTGACGGCCGCGATCGCGAGCGCCCGCCCGAAGCCCTCCGGCATTTGCCGCTTGACGCTCAGGCGACTTTTCGGACGCGGCTGCTCCTTGTCGGTAACCAGATGAATGCCGACGCCGGTGATGCGTTCGGCCAGCGCGTCGGGAAGCGATTGCCGGAACAGCCGTAGCGGGAACCGCTGGCGCCTGATGCCGATGACTATCTGCGTCGCATGCTCGCGACGGGCGAGCTTGAGGATCTCCTCGACGAAATCGTTGCCGACGATGCGGCGGGTTTCGGCGCCGAGCTGTTCGGCCAGGCGAAAAGTCTCGTCAAGCCGTCGCGCCGCTTCGCCATCGCCGCTTTCGCGGTCGGCCCGCTCGATGAAGACGACGATCCATGGCGCATTCAGCCCCGAGGCCAGGCGGCTGGCGGTGCGCACGACCTTTTCCGACAGCGGGTCGGGCCCGATGCACACCAGCAGACGTTCGCCGCTCGCCCAGGGGCCTTCGATGGCGTTCTGCTTGAGATAGTCGACCATCTGGTCGTCGACGCGGTCGGCCGTCCGCCGCAGCGCCAGCTCGCGTAGCGCCGTCAGATTGCCGAGGCGGAAGAAGCGCTCGATCGCGCGCTTGGCGCTGTCAGGCAGATAGACCTTGCCTTGGTTCAGCCGCTCGATCAGTTCGGCCGGCGGCAGGTCGACGAGCAGCACGTCATCGGCACGGCTGAGAACCGTGTCGGGCACCCGCTCGCGCACCGGAACGCCGGTGATCTGGGCAACGACATCGGACAGGCTTTCCAGATGCTGGATGTTGAGTGCCGTCCAGACGTCGATGCCGGCGGCAATCAACTCTTCGACATCCTGGTAGCGCTTCGGATGGCGGCTGTCCTCGGGGTTGCTGTGCGCCAGTTCGTCGACGACGATGATCCGCGGACGGCGGGCGAGCGCCGCGTCGAGATCGAATTCGGAAAGCACACGGCCGCGATGGTTGACATCGCGGCGCGGCAGTATCTCCAGCCCTTCGACGAGCGCGGCGGTCTCGCCGCGCCCGTGGGTTTCCACCAGACCGATGACGATGTCGACGCCATCGGCCTTCAACCGACGCGCCCGCGTCAGCATCGTGTAGGTCTTGCCGACGCCGGGGGCTGCGCCGAGAAAAACCGTGAGCTTCCCCTTTCGCCCCTGCCCGGCCAGCGCCAGCAGTGCGTCCGGGTCCGGACGGCTTTTCGATTCGCGGTCGGTTTCAGGCATTCAGGGTCTCTGGCAGCGTCTCTGGCCGCATCTCAGGCTTCACACTCAGCTTCTCCGGGCATCCAGAGCGAGGTTGAGTTCTAGCACATTGACGCGCGGCTCGCCTATGATCCCGAGCAGACGACCTTCCGTCGCCTGTTCGACCAGGCTCGCCACGTCGGCTTCCGCAAACCCGCGGGCCTTGGCAACACGGGACACCTGCTCGCGGGCGAAAGCCGGCGAAATATGCGGATCGAGGCCGGAGCCGGACGCGGTGCCGCCATCGGCGGCGATCTCGCCTGTTATACCGCTGGCGCGCAGCTTCTCGACGTCGGCGGCAACCCGGTCCTTCAATTTGACCGAGGTCGGGCCGAGGTTGGATCCGGTCGAGCCGCCGGCGTTGTAGGCTTCGGGCCCGGTCGCGGAGGGGCGCGGCCAGAAATATTTGTCGGCGGTGAAGTTCTGCCCGATCAGATCGGAGCCGACGATCGCGCCATCGATGCGGATCAGGCTGCCATTGGCCTGCGCCGGCATCAATGCCTGGGCAACGCCGGTGATCGCGAAGGGATATGCAAGGCCGGTGATCGCAGTCAGCAACAAGGCCATGACGATTGCGGGACGAAGTTGGTTCAACATGATTACACCAGATTGAGAGCAGAGACGACGACGTCGACGAGCTTGATGCCGGCAAAGGGCAGCAGGAGGCCGCCGAGGCCATAGACCAGCAGGTTGCGGCGCAGGAGTGCTGCGGCGCCGACCGGGCGATACTTGACGCCCTTCAGCGCCAGCGGGATGAGTGCGACGATGATCAAGGCATTGAAGATGACCGCTGACAGGATTGCCGATTGCGGTGACGACAGCCCCATGATGTTGAGCGCGGCCAGCGCCGGATAGGTGGTGATGAACAGCGCCGGGATGATGGCGAAGTATTTTGCCACGTCGTTGGCGACCGAGAAGGTCGTCAGCGAGCCGCGCGTCATCAACAGTTGCTTGCCGATCTCGACGATCTCGATGAGCTTTGTCGGGCTGGAATCGAGATCGACCATGTTGGCCGCCTCGCGCGCCGCCTGCGTGCCGGTCTGCATCGCCACGCCGACATCGGCCTGGGCCAGCGCCGGCGCGTCGTTGGTGCCGTCGCCGCACATGGCAATCAATCGGCCGCCCTGCTGTTCCTTGCGGATATAGCCGAGCTTGTCTTCCGGTGTCGCTTCGGCGAGGAAATCGTCGACGCCGGCTTCCGAGGCGATTGCCGCTGCCGTTACCGGGTTATCGCCGGTCACCATCACGGTGCGTATCCCCATGGCACGCAGTGCCGCGAAGCGCTCCTTGATGCCAGGCTTGACCACGTCCTTGAGGTGGATGACGCCGAGCAGGCGATTGCCGTCCGCAACGGCAAGCGGCGTGCCGCCGGTGCGCGCGACCTGGTCGACGGCACGGCGGAATTCGGCCGGCACGTTCTCGTCGCGAACGCCTGCAAACTTCAGGATCGAATCCACGGCGCCCTTGCGCAGCCGGCGTCCGCCGAAATCGACGCCCGACAGTCTCGTTTCGGCGGCAAAGGGCACGACGGCATCAATTGCCAAGGCACCGGTTTGAACCGAGCCGCCACCGACAGCCAGAGCCACAACCTCGCGGCTCGTCTGCTTGTCGGAAGCTGGCAGCGATACGGCTGGCGTCTGACGACCGAATTCGCCGGTCGCAAGGGCGGCAATCGAGCGGCCCTCGGGGGTCTCATCGGCAAGGCTTGCCAGCAGCGCGGCATCGGCAAGCTCGGCATCCGTCACGCCGGGGACCGGCATGAAGTTGGCGGCCATGCGGTTGCCGAAGGTGATCGTGCCTGTCTTGTCGAGCAGCAGCGTATCGACGTCGCCAGCCGCCTCGACGGCGCGGCCGGATGTGGCGATGACGTTGAACCGCACCAGCCGGTCCATACCGGCGATGCCGATGGCCGACAGCAGGCCGCCGATGGTGGTCGGGATCAGCGTGACGAGCAGGGCTGCAAGAACCGTGACCGACAGAACCGTGCCGGAGTAGCCGGCAAGACCCCAGAGTGTCACGACGGCGACCAGGAAGACCAGCGTCAGGCCCGAGAGCAGGATAGAGAGCGCGATCTCGTTCGGGGTCTTCTGGCGCTGCGCGCCTTCGATGAGCGCGATCATGCGGTCGACGAAGGTGTCGCCGGGCGCCGTGCCGATGCGCATCTTGATCCAGTCGGACAGCACCTGCGTGCCGCCGGTGACGGCGGAGCGGTCGCCGCCGGACTCACGGATGACGGGTGCGGATTCGCCGGTGATGGCGCTTTCGTTGACCGAGGCGACACCCTCGACGACGTCGCCGTCGCCGGGGATCAGTTCCCCGGCTTCGACCAGCACGAGATCGCCGACCTTCAGCGATGTCGCCGGAATGGTCTGCGTTTCCCTGCCTTCGGCCGAGACAAGCTTGCGGGCCGTCAGTTCGGACTTGGTGCGGCGCAGGCTGTCGGCCTGCGCCTTGCCGCGTCCTTCGGCGACCGCTTCGGCGAAGGTGGCAAACAGCACCGTGAACCACAGCCAGGCGGCAATCTGGCCCGAAAACAGCGGCGTGCCGGTTCCAGTCGCAAGATCGCGAATGAAGAAGACCGTGACCATGGCTGCCACCACCTCGGTGACGAAGATCACCGGGTTGCGGACAAGCTGGCGCGGGTCGAGCTTGGTGAATGCGGCCTTGAAGGCCGGTAGCAGGATCGCCGGGTCGAGAAGGCTTGGGGCGACGGGTTTCGAAGACATTGTCTGTTCCTTCAGAAGGTCTGGCCCGAGAGCATGGCGAACTGCTCGACGATGGGACCAAGCGCGAGGGCCGGGAAATATTGCAGCCCGCCGAGGATGAGGATGACGCCGATGAGCAGGCCGACGAAGAGCGGCGTGTGCGTCGGGAAGGTTCCCTGGGAAGCCGGAACGCGGGTCTTGGCGGCGATTGAGCCGGCTATCGCCAGCACCGGTATCGCGTAGGCGAAACGGCCGAGCAGCATCGCGAAGCCGAGCGTCGTGTTGTACCAGGGCGTGTTGGCCGAGAGGCCGCCAAACGCGGAGCCGTTGTTGCCGGTAGCAGAGGTATAGGCGTAGAGGATTTCCGACAGGCCATGCGGACCTGACGTGCCGATGCTGGCGACAGCCGAGGGCATGACGGCAGAAATCGCGGTGAAGCCGAGGATCGAGGCGGGCAGGATGAGGATCGCCAGCATCGCGTATTTCATCTCGCGGCCTTCGATCTTCTTACCGAGCAGTTCGGGCGTGCGCCCGACCATCAGGCCGGCGACGAAGACGGCGAGGATCGCGAAGACGACCATACCGTAAAGGCCGGAGCCGACGCCGCCCGGCAGCACTTCGCCAAGCTGGATCAGCAGCATGGGGACAAGGCCGCCAATGCCGGTGAAGGAGCCGTGCATGCCGTTGACCGCACCGGTCGAAATGCCTGTGGTCACGCCGGCATAAGCCGCCGACATCGCTTGGCCGAAGCGGACTTCCTTGCCTTCCATATTGCCGAGAGACGCCTCGAGGCCGAGGCCGTGCAGGATCGGGTTGCCGTAGCTTTCGGCCCAGTAGATGACGCCGATACCGGCGATCAGCAACGTTGCCATGGCAGCGATGAAGGCCCAGCCCTGGCGGCGGTCACCGACTATCTGGCCGAAGGTGTAGACCAGCGCCGAGGTGATCGACAGCATCGCGAAGATCGACAGGTAGTTGCTGAGCGCGCTCGGGTTTTCGAACGGGTGCGCCGCATTGGCGTTGAAGAAGCCGCCGCCATTGGTGCCGAGCTGCTTGATCGCCTCCTGGCTTGCGACCGGACCAAGCGCGATCGTCTGCTGCACGCCCTCGAGCGTGGTGGCGCTGACGGAAGCGTGGAACGTCTGCGGCATACCCATCGCGACGAAAGCGAGTGCAACGAGAACTGCCAGCGGCAGCAGCACATAGAGGGTCGAGTGGGTCAGATCGACCCAGAAATTGCCGAGTGTCGCGGCGCCGGAGCGGGCAAAGGCGCGGGTGACGGCAAGCGCGATGGCGATGCCCGTTGCAGCCGACACGAAGTTCTGCACTGTCAGGCCGGCCATCTGGCTGAAATGGCTCATGGTGGTCTCGCCGCCATAGGACTGCCAGTTGGTGTTGGTGAGGAAGCTGACCGCCGTGTTGAAGGCGAGGTCTGGCGGGACGTTGGCAAACCCCTGCGGGTTCAGCGGCAGCGACCCCTGGAAGCGCAGGATGACGTAGAGAAGCGCGAAGCCGGCCGCGCTGAAGGCGAGCATCGACAGTGTATAGGCGAGCCAGCCCTGCTCCTTCCTAGCATCGACGCCAGCCGCGAGATAGAGCCCACGCTCGACGGGTCCGAGAACCGGAGAGAGGAAGTTGCGCTCGCCAGCGAAAACCCGGGCCATGTAAAGGCCCAATGGCTTGATCGCGAGGAAGACGGCGAGAAAGAGGAGGCCGATCTGCAGCCACCCGATAATAGACATGAGGAATTCTCCGCAAAATACGGCTGAACGATCAGAACCGTTCCGGTCGAACGAGGGTCACGATGAGATAGGCCGCGAGCGCAAAGGCGACGGCGAGGCCAATGAAGGCTTCGAACATCGACGCCTCCTAGAGCCGGCTGAGCGTGCGCGCGTAGAGCGCAAACACGACAAGGCCGCCGAGACCGGCGGCAAGAAAAAGGAAATCGGACATGTGCATTCTCCGGAACTGTTTATGGCCGGATGATGCACCCTCAGCGGGTCAATTATCGATTGCGATGGTTTCGCGCGCGCATAAGGAAAAGATAAGGATACTGCCACCGTCCGAAGGCGGCTGGCGGATTGGTGGCGTCAGAGCGTTTCCAACTTAAACTGAGTAACAGAAACGCTTTAGCTCTTTGTTTTTACGCATTTCCTGGCGAAAAACCGCTTCGCATCTTTGCTGGAAAAACCCTAGCCCTTGATGATCGGGCTTACGGTGGGTGCCGCTTCGGTGGTCACTTCGCGCATCCACTCGCGCCAGATGGCGACGAGCAGTGCCATCAGCACCGGACCGACGAACAGACCGAGAAAGCCCATGGTCTTCACGCCGCCGACGAGGCCGAAGAAGGTCGGCAGGAACGGCAGCTTGATCGGGCCGCCGACAAGGCGCGGACGCAACGTCTTGTCGACGATGAAGAGTTCGGTCGTGCCCCAGGCAAACAGCGCAATGCCCTGGACCGGCGAGCCGCTGGCGACGAGATAGACGGAAACCAGCGTGAAGCAGAGCGGCGCACCGCCGGGGATCAGCGCCATCAGGCCGGTGATGATGCCGAGCGTGACCGGCGAGGGAACGCCGGCCAGCCAATAGGCGACGCCGAGCACGATGCCCTCGCCGATGGCGATGATGCCCATGCCCGTCACCGTCGAGCTGATCGTCAGCGGCACCACGCGCGACAGCCGTTCCCAGCGCATCGGGAAGATGCGTTCGCCGAGATGATCGAGCTGCTTGGAGAAGGAGTGTCCGTCGCGATAGACGAAGAACAGCGTGATCAGCATGAAGAGCAGCGTCAGGAAGGCGTGAAACGCCGACGCGCCGATGACCAGCACGCCGCGATAGATATTGCCGATGTTGGAGCCGCTGACGAGCTGCACCAGTTCGCCGAGCGCTCCGGGATGGCCGACATATTTGACCCATTGCTCGCCGAGCCAGGCACCGGCGACGGGGATCGAGGTCAGCCAGACGGGCACGCCGGCGCCGTTGGCATTGGTTTCAACCGCCCAGACCAGCCAGTCGCGCACTTCGTCGACCGCGTAGACGGCAGCGACCGAGATCGGCACGACGATGAAGGCGACGACGCAGATAATGGCAATGGTCGCCGCCAGTGTGCGGTTGCCGCCGACGGCCGCCAGCAGGCGGCGATAAATCGGCCAGCTGGCAAAACCGATGACGACAGCAGCCAGAACCGGGACGAGGAAGCCGTGGAAGAAATAGACGCCGGCCAGAAGCACGAAGACGAGCATCCAGCGCGCAGCGGTGATCGGACCAACCAGAGCCGAGCGCGACGCCGCCGCATGCCCGAAGAGTCGCGGCTCTACGGGAAGGTTTTCTCGTTCGCGATTGCCCAACTGCACCAACATTCCTCCGTCTCCAGACGACCTTACAACAAACCCGAGGCCTTGCCAGCCTGTACAGTGCCGCGCGTCTCCCACAAAGACGTGCAAAGGTCGCTGTACCAGGATCTGATGCATAATTTTGCGCTTAAATCGATCCGATTTAAGCGCAAAATTATGCAGTGCCGCCCCCATGCCCCCGGTTTACGGTAGTTTCGGGGCCACAGCCGACGCTAGCGGCGGGACATGACAGAAAAATTTAGCGGCGCGCAAGCTCTCAGGCTTCATTTGATGGCAGAAGTCATTCTGCCGCACGTATCGCCGCCCGCTTGGTCGTCTCGGCGCGATCGACGAAAACCGATGCGAGGAAGATACCGAAACCGGCAACCCCCATGACGGCACCGACCAGACCAGTCGAAGTCCAACCATAGCCAGCGGCAATGGACCAGCCGCCAAGCCAGGCGCCGAGCGCATTGGCGAGGTTGAAGGCGGAATGGCTGAGTGCTGCGGCAAGTGTCTGCGCCTCGCCCGACACGTCCATAAGTCGGGTCTGCACACCCGGTACGACGGCAAAGCCGCCGCCGATGAACAAGACGTTGACGATGGCGATCCACGGATTGCCCATGGTGAAATAGAACAGCACATAAGCGAAGATATTGAAGGCAAGCGCGAGGCCGATCGCCGGCAGCAGCGCCCAATCGGCGAGCCTGGAGCCGACGATGTTGCCGAGGATCATCCCGGCGCCAAACACCGACAGCATGATCGGCACGTTCGCCACGGAAACGCCTGCGACGTCCGTCAATGCCGGAGCGATGTAGCTGAAGACGGCGAACATGCCGCCGCAGCCGATGGCGCAGATGCCGAGCATCAGCCACACCTGCAGCTTGCCCAGGGCGCCAAGCTCGCGCAGCGGCGTCGCCTGCGGATTGCCCTTGTCGCGCGGCACGTAGGACCAGGTGAGCGCAATGGTCAGAAGGCTGATGCCGCCGACAATGGCGAAGGCCGACCGCCATCCGAGCGCCTGACCGAACCAGGCAACGAGCGGCGTTCCGAACAGGGTCGCGATCGTCAGGCCCATCATCACGCGCCCGACGGCACGCGCCCGCTGGTTGGGTGCAGCCAGCCCTGCAGCCACGAGCGCCGCCACACCGAAATAGGCACCGTGCGGAAGACCGACAAAGAAGCGCGCGGCAACCAGCGTGTAGAAATCCGGTGCGATGGCGCTTGCGAAATTGCCGATCGCAAACAGCAGCATCAGCACCAAGAGCACCCGAAAGCGGGAAAACCGCGCCGCAAGCACCGCGATCAACGGTGCGCCGACGACGACGCCGAGTGCATAGGCGCTGATGACGGCGCCGGCGCGCGGCACCGAAACGCCGACGTCATCGGCCACTTGCGGCAGCAGGCCCATGATGGCGAATTCGCCCGTACCTATGCCGAACCCGCCAACGGCGAGCGCAACCTCGGCAACAGAGATGCGGCTTCGGCGCGAATCGACGGCAGAAGAATAGGCTTCGTCACACATGAGCAATGACCTGTGTCGTTCGGCCTCGAACAGCGGAACAAATCTGTGGGGTGCTGGCGGCGTGGTATCGGACGGTTTCCGACGGGGATATGCTGCAATGCAATACAGGCTTTAAACCCGGCTGGCAAAGGCTTTGCGGCACTCATCATACTTTTTCACACGCTGGTGAAGCAGACCGGCTAACTGTTCGCTGAGTTGACGTTTACGTCAAAGTTATATAATCCCGAATCTCGGCTTGAAGAGGTGTCGTAAAAGCATCATCTTCATCGGCAAGAGAAGACCGGGAGGGTTACTTCTTTGGCCGCAAGCAAGGCTAGCCTGTGGCGACCAGAGGGAGAGAGGTCATGGCGGAACTCAACACGCAACCAACAGGCATCAGCCCGGAGAAGATCTGGCTGAAGTCCTATCCGCCGGGCATTGCCGCCGAAATCGGCCCTCTGCCCTACAAATCGATCGGCGACTTCTTCGACCATGCCGTCGCGCGCTACTCGCGCCGCTTCGCCTTTACCTGCATGGGCAAATCGCTGACCTTCTCCGAGCTCAATGCCGAATCCGCCAAGATCGGCGCCTGGCTGCAGGCGCGCGGGCTGTCGAAGGGCGACCGCGTCGCGGTGATGATGCCGAACATCCTGCAGAACCCTGTTATCGTTTTCGGCATTCTGAGGGCAGGATTCACGGTCGTGAACGTCAACCCGCTCTACACGCCGCGCGAACTGGAACATCAGCTCGTCGATTCCGGCGCCAAGGCGATCTTCGTGCTTGAGAACTTCGCTCATACGGTCCAGCAGGTTGCGGCCAAGACCAGCATCAAGCATGTGGTGGTCGCCACGATGGGCGACATGCTCGGCTTCAAGGGCACGATCGTCAATCTGATCGTGCGCCGGGTGAAGAAGCTCGTGCCCGCCTGGTCGATCCCCGGCCATCATTCCTTCAAGTCCGTGCTCGCCGAAGGTGGCCGCCTGAAGCTGACCAAACCCAATGTGGCGCCGAGCGATGTCGCTTTCCTGCAATATACCGGCGGCACCACGGGTATTTCCAAAGGGGCGACGCTCACCCATTCCAACCTTTTGTCGAACATGGCGCAGATGGAAATCTGGTTCGACACGGCGTTCCGCTCGCGTCCGCGGCCGGACAGTCTCGTCTTCATGTGCGCTCTGCCGCTCTACCATATCTTCGCGCTGACGGTGAACTCGCTGATGGGCCTTGCCACCGGCGGCAACAACATCCTGATCCCCAACCCACGCGACATTCCCGGCTTCGTCAAGGAGCTCGGCAAGTACAAGACCAACATCTTCCCGGGTCTCAACACGCTGTTCAATGCGCTGATGAACAACCCCGAATTCCAGAAGCTCGACTTCTCGTCGCTGATGCTCACCTTCGGCGGCGGCATGGCCATCCAAAGACCGGTGGCAGAGCGCTGGCAGAAGATGACGGGGTGCCCGATCGCCGAAGGCTACGGGCTTTCCGAGACGTCGCCGGTCGCCACCGCCAACCTTCTCGACTCGACCGAGTTCACCGGCACGATCGGCTTTCCGATCCCTTCGACCGAGGTTGAGATCCGCGACGACCAGGGCAACACCCTGGCGATCGGCGACGTCGGCGAAATCTGCATTCGCGGGCCGCAGGTCATGGCCGGTTACTGGCAGCGTCCGGACGAAACCGCCAAGGCGATTTCGCCCGACGGTTTCTTCCGCTCCGGCGATATCGGCTTCATAAACCCCGCCGGCCTCGTCAAGATCGTCGACCGCAAGAAGGACATGATCCTGGTTTCGGGCTTCAACGTCTTCCCTAACGAGATCGAGGAAGTGGCGATGACCCATCCCGGCATTCTCGAATGCGCGGCGATCGGCGTTCCGGACGAACATTCGGGCGAAGCCGTCAAGCTGTTCGTCGTGCGCAAGGATCCTGACCTGACCGAAGAGGACGTCAAGCGGCATTGCGCGGCCAATCTCACCAACTACAAGCGGCCGCGCTTCGTCGAGTTCCGCACCGAGTTGCCGAAAACCAATGTCGGCAAGATCCTGCGCAAGGACCTCCGGGGCTAGGGCCAGCCTCGACTTAAAACGATTTAAAAAATCCTGAAAACCGCCATCCCGGCGGTTTTGCGGGCTTGATTTGGACAATGCAAAGCGAATAGCTACGCAGGCGAATGTCCGACACAAGGAGCCCCGCGATGAAAGCGCTTGTCGATCAACTCAAAGCAACCGCCGCGCAGACCAATGCGACCGATATCCGCGCCGCCTTCGCGAGCGATGCCCAGCGCTTCTCGCGCTTCAGCACCTCGCTCGACGATCTGCTGCTCGATTATTCGAAATGCGCAGTGAACGAACAGGTGCTCGACGGTCTTGAGGCGCTGGCGAAAGCGGCCAAGGTCGAAGAGAAGCGCGACGCGATGTTCCGCGGCGACATCATCAACATTACCGAAGAACGGGCCGTGCTGCACACGGCGCTGCGCAACCGCGGCAATCGTCCTGTCATGGTCGACGGCAAGGACGTGATGCCCGACGTCAACGGCGTGCTTGAAACCATGGGCGCCTTTGCCGATGGCATCCGCTCGGGCGCGCTCAAAGGTGCGACCGGCAAGAAGATCACCGATGTGGTCAATATCGGCATCGGCGGCTCGGATCTCGGCCCAGTGATGGCGACGCTGGCGCTCGCGCCGTTCCATGACGGCCCGCGCCTGCATTTCGTCTCCAACATCGATGGCGCGCATATCGCCGATACGCTGAAGCTCGTCGATCCGGAAACGACGCTCTTCATCGTCGCCTCCAAGACCTTCACGACCATCGAGACGATGACCAATGCGGCGACTGCCCGCGCCTTCATCGCCGGCAAGCTCGGCGAAGCCGCAGTCGGCCACCACTTTGCCGCCGTCTCGACGGCACTCGACAAGGTCGCAGCTTTCGGCATCGACCAGGCGCGCGTGTTCGGCTTCTGGGATTGGGTCGGTGGGCGCTATTCGATCTGGTCGGCCATTGGCCTGCCGCTGATGATCGCCATCGGCAAGGAGAATTTCGGCCGCTTCCTCGATGGCGGCCATGCCATCGACGAGCACTTCCGCACTGCGCCGATCCGCCAGAACCTGCCGATGCTGCTGGGCCTCCTCGGCTTCTATCACCGCAATGTTCTCGGCTATCCCTCGCGGGCGATCCTGCCCTATGACCAGCGCCTGTCGCGCTTTCCGGCTTACCTGCAGCAGCTCGACATGGAATCGAACGGCAAGGCGGTCACGCTCGACAGCAAACCGGTCGAATATTCGACGGGTCCGGTCGTCTGGGGCGAGCCGGGCACCAATGGCCAGCACGCCTTCTACCAGCTGATCCACCAGGGCACGGACGTCATCCCGGCCGAGTTCATGATCGCCGCCAACGGCCACGAGAAGAACCTGCGCCACCAGCACGAACTGCTGATTGCCAATTGCCTCGCCCAGTCTGAAGCCCTGATGAAGGGGCGCACGCTTGCCGAGGCGAAGGCACAGCTGACCTCCAAGGGCATGGCGGATGCCAAGGCAGACAAGATCGCGCCGCACCGCGTCTTTGCCGGCAACCGCCCGTCGCTGACGCTGGTCTACGACCAGCTCGATCCTTTCGCCTTCGGCCGGCTGATCGCGCTCTACGAGCACCGCGTCTTCGTCGAAGGCGCGCTCTTCAACATCAATTCGTTCGATCAGTGGGGCGTCGAGCTCGGCAAGGAGCTGGCAACGGGCCTGCTGCCCGTGGTCGAAGGCAAGGAAAGTGCTGCCGGTCACGATTCGTCGACGGCGGGCCTTGTGGCCGTGCTGCTCAAGGCTTCTCGCTAAGAATGCGAGGCCAGGGCGCGCCCGGCGTGCCCTGGCCGTTCAGGCCGCGCAGGCCGGCAGCGCCTTGACGCCGGACTGGCGGAGCATATCCATCAGATCCAGTCCCGAAAGGAGCTGGAAGTAGTTTTCGTCGGAACGCGTACGGATCCAGGCATCGACCGTGACTTTCTGGTCAGCAGGAAACGCACCGCTCCAGCAGCCACCGGAAAAACCGACCGTAAGGCTTCCGCGACCCTTGGCCTCCGTGCCTTTGGTCGCCGCGATCTTCTCCTGCATATCGCGCAGGCGCTCCGCATCGGCGGGCGTCAGCGTCAGGACATAGAGCGTCTGCCCCTCCCGCATCCCCTCGGTCAGCCCCGGCGCCCCGACATTTCCGGATTGGATCTGAAGGGCAAAACGGTGGGTGTCGAGGGGCGCACCATCCGCCTTCCACGAAATGCCGAGTGTTGCGTCGCCGCGCCTGAGCGACAGCGCTTCGGGCACCAAAAGGGCAACACGCAGTTCTGCCGGATCGGACGTGAGCGGATCGACGCCAGACAGTTTTTCAAACGAGCCGACATTGAGCGCTGCACAGGCGGCCAGCACGTTGAGGGACAGGAAAAGGCATGGGTTCATCAAAATACGGAAAGTCATGAAACGCACCAAAATCATAATTGACGCGAAATAATTATCGTTTTACAATAAAAAAACAAGTGAGCCGATAAGGAACTTTTTAATGAACGGATCTCCCGAGCGGCTGCGCAAGCTGAGCCGCATCATGAAACTGACGGTCGTATTGTGCGGCGCAGTGTTCTGCTCGGCCGTCGTCTACGGGCACTGGCAGATTTTCTTCGACCGGGCCGGCTTCGAGCAGGGTATTCGCGACGTGGTCTTCCCGAAGGTCTCCGCCATCACGCTCTCCTATCGCGCGATAATAAC
The DNA here is from genome assembly GCF_001425885.1 of Ensifer sp. Root1252. Lineage (NCBI taxonomy): Bacteria > Pseudomonadati > Pseudomonadota > Alphaproteobacteria > Hyphomicrobiales > Rhizobiaceae > Ensifer > Ensifer sp. Root1252. The sequence continues at coordinate 493,862 of NZ_LMDT01000001.1, forward strand.
CGTCATGTTTCTCACTGCGATGAACAATGCGCTTGTTATTGCCGGCCTCGCCTTTGCCTGGCAACTTTTCGACGGTTTCGAACGCGGTGAGATCCTTTCCAGCCGCAATGGTGTCCTGCTGAAGCGGATCGGCATCATCGCCATCGTCGGTTCCTTGTGCATGACTGTCAGCAACGCAATCGGCATCATGGCTGTCACCTACGACAATCCCAGTACGACCGAGCACTCCGTCTTCATCGACATCAATGGGGGAACGATTATCGTTATGCTGATGGCCGGGCTGCTTCTGGTGCTCGGCCATGTCATGGTCATCGCATCGGGGATCGAAGCCGAGAACAGGAGCTTCGTTTAACGGATGCCGATTGTCGTAAACCTCGACGTCATGCTGGCGAAACGCAAGGTGCGCTCGCGCGATCTTGCGGAACAGGTCGGCATTACCGAGCAGAACATATCGCTGTTAAAATCGGGCAAGGTCAAAGGCGTGCGCTTCGACACGTTGGAGAAGATCTGCGCCGTTCTCGATTGCCAGCCGGGTGACATTCTCGAATATCGCCCGGAGGAAAAGGATTGAGTTTCGTGCGGGCTCTTCTCAGAGCCCGATTTCATGCTTCCAGGGCGGGTTGGCGCCGGCACGCGAAACGGTGACGGCGGCGGCCCTGGCGCCGAGGGCCAGGGCGTCGCGAACAGCGCTTTCCGAGAGGTTTGCGACGGCGTCCTTGGTCAGGAGACCGCTCAGCTTCAGCGATGCGAGCACGCCGGCATCGAAGGTATCGCCGGCACCGACCGTGTCGACGACCGTGACGCGCTCACCGGCAACGTCGACCTTGTGACGCCCGGTGTAGCCGACGGCCCCATCGGCGCCCTTGGTGATCAGAACCAGCTTCGGACCGCGCTTCAGCCATTCGGCCGCCAGATCGTCGTGGCTGCCGGTCATGCCGAACCAGTCGAGATCTTCATCCGAGAACTTGATGATGTCAGACATCGCCGCCATGCGGTTCATCCGGGCGAGATGGGCTTCCCGATCCTTGATGAAGCCGGGCCGGATGTTCGGGTCGAAGGAGATGATCCGCTTTTCGTGTTCGCGGGTCATCAGCGCCTCATATGTCGAGCCGCAGGGCTCGGGGATGAGGCTGATCGCGCCGAAATGCAGCGCCTCGCAGAAGTCGCCGAGCGCCGGCAGATGATCTTTCGTAATCATCCGCCCCGCCGTGTTCTCGTCGAAGAAGGCGTAGGTGGCATGGCCGTTGACGAGCTTGACGAAGGCAAGCGTTGTATGCAGCGACAGGGTCGCGCAGGGAGCGAAGTCGACATTCGCCGCCTTCAGCGTTTCGCGGAGGACATCGCCGAACATGTCATCGGAAAGGCCGGTGAAGAAGCCGGTGGGAATGCCGAGCCGACCGAGCGCGATCGCCGTATTGAAGATCGCCCCGCCGGCATAGGGCGCAAATGCACTTTCGCCCGCGGTCGTGTCCCGCGGCAGCATGTCGATCAGCGCTTCACCACAACATACGATCATCGGCATTTCTCCCCTGAAGACATTTCAACTGATTTCAATGACTTTCGACGAAATCCCAGAGTGTCGCCGACTATTGGGCGGCAAGCGCGCTGACGCCGCCATTGCGGCCAGACCAGGCCAGCGGGTCGTTGAGGAAGGCCTCGACTTCGCCAAGCGTCTCGTCGTCGAACAGCGCCTGCTCGCGGGCAACGGCAAGCACGTTGCGCCATGTGGCGATCCAGTGCAGGTCGACACCCTTGCCCTTCATCTCGCCGACGGCCTCCGGGAAGATATCGTAATAGAAGAGCGCGATGCCGTGGTCGACGATGCCGCCGGCTGCGCGGATCGCATCGATGAACTTGAACATCGAGCCGCCGGCGGTCGTCAGGTCCTCGATAACAAGAACACGGGCGCCCTCCGGCATGTGGCCCTCGATCTGGGCGTTGCGGCCATGACCCTTCGGCGCCTTGCGCACGTAGATCATCGGCAGGCCCAGGCGCTCGGCCAGCATCGCCGCGAAGGGAATACCCGCCGTCTCGCCACCGGCGACGACGTCGAACTGCTCGAAGCCCGCCTCGCGCAGGATTGATGCCGCGGCAAAATCCATAACGGCCGAACGGATGCGCGGATAGGAGATCAGCTTGCGGCAGTCGATATAAACCGGGCTCGCCATTCCGGACGAGAGCTTATAGGGCTTGTCGGCGCTGAAATGCACCGCCTTGATCTCCCAGAGCATCTTGGCGACCAGCTCGGCCATCACGGCCTTGTCGGTGAACGCATTGGAAAACATCAAACTCTCCTTCAAAATTCCAAACGATCAGGCGACGGCCCAGTGCAGCGGGAACATCGGATCGAAAACGGTGACCGGACCGGCACCGGTCTCGATCTTCTTGGGATAGGTCACGGCTTCTGCCTGCTTCCTGAGCGTGATCGTCTCCTCGTTGACCGGCAGGCCATACCAGGTGGGACCGTTCAGCGAGGCGAAGGCTTCGAGCTTGTCGAGCGCGCCCTCCTCTTCGAACACATGCGCCAGGCAACTCATGGTGTTGATCGAGGTGTAGATGCCGGCGCAGCCGCAGGCGCATTCCTTCAGCGGATCGACATGCGGTGCTGAGTCGGTGCCGAGGAAGAAGCGCTTGTCGCCCGAGACGGCGGCAGCGCGCAGCGCCAGACGGTGGTTTTCGCGCTTGGCAACCGGCAGGCAGTAGTAGTGCGGCTTGATGCCGCCGACGAGAATGGCGTTGCGGTTGATGATCAGGTGATGGGTGGTGATCGAGCCGGCAAGATTGGCCTTCGACGCCTTGATGTAGTCGATGCCGTCCTTGGTGGTGACGTGCTCCATCGTGACCTTCAGTTCCGGCAGGCGCTGGCGCAAGGGATCAAGCACGGTGTCGATGAACACGGCCTCGCGGTCGAAGATGTCGACGTCCGATGTCGTGACCTCGCCATGCACGCAGAGCGGCAGGCCGATCTTCGCCATGCGCTCGAGCACCGGCATCGCCTCATCGATGTTGCGCACGCCGCTGTGCGAATTCGTCGTCGCGCCAGCCGGATAGAGCTTGACTGCCTTGACGAGGCCGCTCCTGTGGCCGGCCTCGACGTCGTCGGGGTTCGTGCCCTCGGTGAGATAAAGCGTCATCAGCGGCTCGAACCGGTCGCCTGCCGGGATGGCCGCGAGGATGCGCTCGCGATAGGCAGCAGCGTCGGCCGCGGTGACGACCGGCGGCACGAGGTTGGGCATGATGATCGCGCGGGCGAAATGGCGGCTGGTGTCGGCGATGACGCCCTTCAGCATGTCGCCGTCGCGCAGGTGAAGGTGCCAATCATCCGGCCGGCGGATAACGAGGTCTTGCATGGTCAGCGTTCTCCTAAGTCAGGGCGGGATGCAGGCGGAAAACCGCGTACACTTTTCCTGATCCCCCTCCCGGTGCTCGCGCCCGATCCGCGCGCGCAGCTTTGCAGCCGGCAGGTGCGGGTGTTGGGCGGTTACTCATGTGGTGAAACCGCGTCTCGATATCACCAATGCGCCCGCAAACACAATCCGCAATCCGACCATCGCTCAGAAATCCGCAAGCACGACATCTGCGCGTCGCTGATGCTCGACCACACGATGCGCGTTGGGGATGTCGTTGCCATGGGCTTTTCGCTTCGCCGCCTCCTCGTCGTAGCCGTGGTCGAACCAGCGCTTCAAAAGCCGCCGCTCCAGTTCCTCGATGCCGGGATTGATGAAGATGGAGAAATCGAAGGCACCGGCAAGCTTGTTCCAGGGCGCCTCGTCGAGCAGCAGATAGTTGCCCTCGGCGAGAATAATGCGGGTATCGGCCGCTACAACACGCGCCGAGGCGATCGCCAGTTCGCGCGAGCGATCGAAGACCGGCACCAGCACCTCGCCGTCATTGGCCCTGACCGCAGCGATCGTCGCCAGGAACGACCTGACATCAAAGGTTTCCGGCGCACCTTTGCGGGCAAGCAGGCCCTTCTCTTCGAGCACGGCATTGTCCATGTGAAAGCCGTCCATCGGCAGCACCGCCGCCATTTCTCCTGCAGCTACCAGCGCTTCGGCAAGCGCGTCGGACAGGGTGGATTTTCCGGCACCCGGCGGGCCGGCAATCGCCACGACGAAACGGGCGGCTCCAGCCGCCCGTTCGAGGATCTGATCAACCACCGGCCCGACATTCATGCGGCGAGCGCCTCGCGCGGCGGCTCCTTCGCGCCGGTCATGAAGGCGACGGCATCAGACATCGTGTGTTCCTTCGGATTGATGACGCAGAGGCGTTTGCCAAGCCTGTGGATGTGGATGCGATCGGCCACCTCGAACACATGCGGCATGTTGTGCGAGATGAGCACGATCGGCAGGCCGCGCGAACGCACGTCGAGGATCAACTCCAGCACCCGCCGGCTTTCCTTGACGCCGAGGGCTGCCGTCGGCTCGTCCATGATCACCACCTTGGAACCGAAGGCTGCGGCTCGCGCCACCGCCACGCCCTGGCGCTGGCCGCCCGAAAGCGTTTCCACCGCCTGGTTGATGTTCTGGATGGTCATCAGGCCGAGCTCGGACAGCTTTGCCCGCGCCCGCTTCTCCATCTCCGCACGGTCGAGCGTGCGGAAAAGCTTGCCCATGATGCCGGGTTTACGGATTTCGCGGCCGAGAAACATGTTGTCGGCGATCGAGAGCGCCGGTGACAGCGCCAGGTTCTGATAGACGGTCTCGATGCCGGCCGTGCGCGCCTCCATCGGCGAGCGGAAGTTGATCTGCTGGCCCTCGAGCCGGATTTCCCCCTCATCCGGCGTGATGGCGCCGGAGATCGCCTTGATCATCGAGGACTTTCCGGCGCCGTTGTCGCCGATGACGGCCAGGATCTCGCCCGGGTAGAGGTCGAAATCGGCATAGTCGAGAGCCGTAACTCGGCCATAACGCTTGACCAGGCCGCGCGCGGTGAGAATGGGTTCCTGAGCCATCAGCCTGCTACCTTTCTGATCCATTGGTCGATTGCGACGGCGGTGATGATCAGCACGCCGGTGAGGAAGACTTTCCATTGCGGATCGGCGCCCAACATGTTGAGCCCCATGGAGACCACGCCGACGATCATCGCGCCGATCAGCGTTCCAAGGATCGATCCACGCCCGCCGAAGAGTGAGATGCCGCCGATTACGGCCGCGGTGATGGCCTGAAGATTGTAGTCGGTGACCGCTGCCGAAGGCGAGATCGAGCCGTTGCGGCCGATCGAGACCCAGGCGGCGAGTGCCGCAATCAGGCCGGCGAGCGTATAGGCGCTGAGCAGCACGCGGCTGGTGCGGATACCGGAAAGCTTCGCTGCCTCAGGATCGTCGCCGACGGCATAAAGGTGGCGTCCCCAGGCCGTATGGTTGAGCGCGTACCAGAGGCCAAGGACCAGCACGACCATCATCACCACACCGAGCGTGAAGACGGCGGATCCCACCTTGAAGCTGACGCCAAAGAGGTGAAGCATCTTGGTGACGGCCGCTACATCGGCCTCGCGGATCGTCGCATTTGCCGAGTAGATGAAGTTCGTCGACATGATGACGTACCAGGTGCCGAGCGTGACGATGAACGGCGGAAGCTTGACCCTGGAGACGAGGAAGCCGTTGAGGAAGCCGCAGGCACCGCCGACGACGAAGCCGATGAAGATCGCGATCGGCGCCGGAAGGCCGTAAGTCACGGCGCAATTGCCCATGATGACAGCCGAAAGCACCATGATCACACCGATCGAAAGGTCGATGCCGGCCGTCAGGATGACCAGGGTCTGCGCGGCCCCCAGGATGCCGACGATGGCGATCTGCTGCAGGATCAGCGTCAGCGTATAGGACGAGAAGAACTTTCCACCGATCGTCAGACCGAAGATCAGGATCGCTGCAACGAGCACGATGAACGGCACAGCCGCCGGCGTCGAATGCAGGAAATGCTGGATCTTCTGGATCAGCGTCTTGTCATGTGTGTCGAACGACGCGACCTGCGTCGAACTGTTGACCAGGACCTTTTCGAATTCCTGGGATGGCTGTGCGGCTGCGTTGGGCTCGCCCATGGACCTTCCTCCGGTGAACCCCACTCCCAAGGGGTTGCGATGCAATCTGGTGCACAGCCCGCCCACCATGTGGCGGGCATCAGCACTCATTCAAGAAGCTGCGCGGTTTTCGTCGCCTTGTCAAAGACATCGACGCTTACGCGAAGGGCGGCCCGGGCCGCCCTTCCGTTGCTGCTCATGCGTTCGAAGAACGGGAGCGATCAGCCCCAGCACTTCTCCGTGCCGACCTTGACGTCGATCGATTCGACGCCGGCAGCCGGCTTGTCGGTGACGAGCGAAACGCCGGTGTCGAAGAAGTCCTTGCCTTCGGTCGGCTTCGGCTTTTCGCCGCTGTCGGCGAACTTCTTGATCGCCTCGATGCCGAGCGCCGCCATCATCAGCGGATACTGCTGCGAGGTCGCGCCGATGACGCCTTCGGCCACCGACTTGACGCCGGGGCAACCGCCGTCAACCGATACGATCAGCACGTCCTTTTCCTTGCCAACGGCTTTCAGCGCCTGGTAGGCGCCGACGGCGGCCGGCTCATTGATGGTGTGGATCACGTTGATATCAGGATCCTTCTGCAGAAGGTTTTCCATCGCCTTGCGGCCACCTTCTTCGTTGCCGTTGGTGACGTCGTGGCCGACGATGCGGGCATCATCCTCGTCGCCGATCTTGTTAGGATCTTTCGGGTCGATGCCGAAGCCGATCATGAAGCCCTGGTCGCGCAGGACGTCAACGGTCGGCTGCGACGGTATCAGATCGAGGAAGCCGACCTTGGCGGTCTTGGCGCCCTCGCCCATCGTGGCGGCGGCCCATTGGCCGATCAGCTTGCCGGCGAGCAGGTTGTCTGTAGCGAACGTCGCGTCGGCGGCGGTGGCCGGATCAAGCGGCGTATCGAGCGCGATCACCAGAAGACCGGCCTCCTGCGCCTTCTTCACCTGGTCGACGATTGCCTTCGTGTCGGAAGCGGCGATCAGGATGCCCTTGGCGCCATCGGCGATGCAGGATTCGATCGCAGCCACCTGGCTGTCATGGTCGCCGTCGATCTTGCCGGCATAGGACTTCAGCGTGACGCCGAGTTCCTGGGCCTTGGCGGTAGCGCCTTCCTTCATCTTGACGAAGAAGGGGTTGGTATCGGTCTTTGTAATCAGGCAGGCGCCGATATCGGCGGCCTGTGCCGGAGCGGCAAAAACGACGCCGAGCGACAGCACGCCGAACGCGGCGGAGAGAACAGTCTTCTTCATGTAATCCTCCCAAGGATGAAAAACGTGCCGGTGGACCGGCCCAGGCCTCGCCGCCACAGCATTCTCCTCTGCTGCAGCAGGCGCTTCCGGATCAAAAACAAACATTAAATTTCGGGGGTGTCAATAAATAAATCAAATTGAATTATTATTTCGATGTGGCATTCTCTGGATAACAGCGATCCGAGGCCATCCGGGCCGTCGCGCAAATTGACAGGTCCGCCCAGAGCGGAAACAACAGACCCGCGCCAAGCGGGCACCAATGCCAACGGGAGGAGACGGTGGCATGTCATTGACAGACGGCCCCGACAGGGGACCGATACAACCTGAGGTCATCGACCCGAGCGGCGGGGCGAACCAGACGCGCGTGCGCGCCTACAACGAGAGGCTGGTGATGTCGCTGGTGCGGCGTCACGGCGAGCTGTCGAAGGCGGATATCGCCAGACGCTCCGGCCTTTCGGCGCAGACCGTTTCCGTCATCATGCGGGCGCTCGAAAGCGATGGCCTCTTGGTGCGCGGCGCGCCGGTGCGCGGCCGTGTCGGCCAGCCGTCGACGCCGATGCGGCTCAACCCGGATGCGGTGTTTTCCTTTGGGGTGAAGATCGGGCGTCGAAGTGCCGACCTGGTGCTGATGGATTTCGTCGGCAATATCCGCCTGCACCTGCACCAGATCCATGCCTATCCGCTGCCCGGCGAACTGGTCGACTTCATCGTCGGCGGCATCGAGAAACTCGAGGCGCAACTGAGCCCAGAGGAGCGCAAGCGCATCGCTGGGGTCGGTATCGCCACGCCCTTCGAACTGTGGAACTGGGCGGAAGAAGTCGGCGCCCCGCGGGAAGAAATGAACCGGTGGCGCGAGGTGGACCTGCAGGCGATCGTGGCCCAACGCACCCGCCACCCGGTGTTCCTGCAGAATGACGGCACCAGCGCCTGCGGCGCCGAACTCGCCTTCGGCGTCGGCGCCAGCTATCCCGACTTCGTCTATTTCTACATCGGCTCGTTCATCGGCGGCGGCATCGTCATCAATTCCGCGCTCTTTTCCGGCCGCACCGGCACCGCCGGCGCCGTCGGCCCGCTGCCGGTTTCCGGCAAGGACGGCAAGACCATCCAGCTCCTGAAGATCGCCTCGGTCTTCGTGCTCGAAAACCTGCTGCGCGAACGCGGCATCGATCCGAAGCCGCTGTGGTATTCGGCCGACGACTGGATCGATTTCGGTGAGCCACTCACGATCTGGATCGACGACAGTGCGGCAGCCCTTGCCCAGGCGGTCGTCTCCGCCGCCTCGATCATCGACTTCTCCGCCGTTGTCATCGACGGCGGCTTCCCGCCCTGGGTCCGCGCCCGGCTTTTGACGGCAACGCGCAAGGCGCTCTACGACCTCGACCTGCAGGGCGTGACGATCCCGGAACTGGTCGAAGGTTTGGTCGGCAGCCATGCCCGCGCCATCGGCGGCGCGAGCCTGCCGTTGTTCTCCCGCTACCTGCTCGACACCAACGTCCTCTTCAAGGAGCTCAGCTGATGCTGAAAGGCATAGACCCGATCCTCAGCCCCGAATTGCTGGCGACGCTTAGGGCAATGGGCCATGGCGACGAGATTGCGCTGGTCGACGGCAACTATCCCGGCCAGGAACATGCTCGCCGGCTGGTTCGGCTCGACGGCCACGGGCTGATCCCGGTGCTGGACGCCATTCTCAGCGTGATGCCGATCGACGATTTCGTGCCGGCGGCGATCTTCCGCGCTACAGTCAAGCAGGACCGGGACGCGCTAGATCCCGTCCACCGGGAGATCATCGATTGCTGCGGCAGGCATGAGCCGGCACGAACGGTCGTGCCCCTGCTCGGCCCGGAATTCTATCCGCGGGTGCAAGCGGCGCACACGGTGGTGCAGACCAGCGAACCGCGGCTTTACGGCAACGTCATCCTGCGCAAGGGCGTGATCTATCCCTGACGGATCGGGCGACAAAACGAAAAACCCGCCGGCGGAACCGGCGGGTTTTTTCGTTTCATGTCTGGAATGTCTTAGGCGCGACGTGCGTCGATCGACAGTGCGCCCGGGCCGAAGGCGGCAAGCACCAGGAAGCCGCCGGCAACCGAGATGTTCTTCATCATCATCAGGCCGTTGAAGACGCTCAGCAGGCCGTTGGCTTCCGGCGGGAACGTCGGAATGTTGATTGCGCCGCTGTGGAAGACGAAGGCGGTGACCAGGCAGAACAGAGCCAGCAGGTAGGCTGCAATCTTCGTCTGGAAGCCGACCAGAACGGCAAGACCGCCGATCAGCTCGAAAGCGCCGGCGAGATAGGCAAGCGCGGTTGCTGCCGGCCAGCCGGCATTAGCAATCATTCCGGCGGTGCCGGCGGGATCAGTCAGCTTGCCGAAGCCAGCGGTGATGAACATGATCGAAAGGAGAATGCGCCCGATGAGGACGACGACATTCTGAGACATGCGAGGCTCCTGTGAGAAACGAGTGTTGGCAGCAGAAGTATCAGCATTTTCAAATTCATCTAGCCGCACGCCCGGCGACAGATCGTTCACAACGTAGAGACAACCGGGATTTATCGTCAACCGACATTTGAGCCGCGGCCCAGTCTGTGCAGTGCTTTTCGTCCTAGCGAGCGCTGGTTCGGCCACAAGTGTTCTTTTCTGTTGCAAGGACGGGGCTGCTGGGTGAAATTCAGGCGCGGCAGGGGACGCCGCGCGGGGGCATCTCATGAACGAAATCAACAGGAGCCCGGCCTTCTGGCACTCATTCGCGATCTTCGAAGGGTTCGACAAGAAAACGATCGAGGATCTCGCCGATATCGCCACCTATCGAAAGTGGCCGGCCGGCACGGTGATCTTCCAGCGTGGCGACGAAGGCAACTATATGATCGTGGTCATATCGGGCCGCATCAAGCTTTCTCTGATCACACCGCAGGGCCGCGAACTGATGCTGCGCCAGCATGAAGCCGGCGCGATCTTCGGCGAGATGGCGGTGCTCGACGGCCAGACGCGGTCGGCAGACGCCACGGCGCAGACGGCGTCCGAAGGCTACGTGATCGGCAAGAAGGCGTTTCTCGATATGGTCACTACCCGGCCGGCGGCAGCTGAGTCCGTCATCCGCTTTCTCTGCGCCCAGCTGCGCGACACCACCGAGCGGCTGGAAACCATCGCGCTCTATGACCTCAACGCCCGCGTTGCGCGGTTCTTCCTGGCCACACTCCGGCAGATCCACGGCAACGAGCTTCCCGAAAGCGCCAATCTGCGGCTGACGATGAGCCAGACGGATATCGCCGGCGTTCTCGGCGCCAGTCGCCCCAAGGTCAACCGGGCCATTCTGTGGCTAGAGGAGAGCGGCGCCATCAAGCGGGGAGAAGGGATCATCGCCTGCAAGGTCGGCCGGCTGCTGAGCATCGCCGATCCTGAAGAGGATTAGGCGGCATGACCGTGCAACCTCGCCGGCAATTTCGCTTCACTCCGCTCGCCGGCGGGATCCTGACGAGCCTGATCGTCGCATTGGCACTCTATTTCTATGCGGAACCGGTATTCGAAACGCAGCGGGAGCTGTTCTTCGACCGCCTGATGCAATGGGTGCCGTCACCGCAATCGCCCGACATCGTCGTCGTCGATATCGACCGGGCGGCCTACCAATCCCGGCCTGATGGAGACTGGGACAGGGCGGCAACCGCCGAACTCCTATCCGGACTGACCGTGGCCGGCGCCAAGGTCATCGCCGTCGACTTCGTCTTCAGTTCCGATTGTGCGGCAGAGCTGCCAGGCAATACATCGCTTTCGCAAGCGCTTTCGAAGACCCCCGTCGTTCTCGGCTTTCTCATTGCCGATACGCTGCAGGAGCGCCCTCGCCCGGCTCCGCCACTGGCGTTGAGCCGCCCCTTCGCAGCACCGGAACTCTGGTTCCTCGACGGCGCGGAAACCTCCTGCCCTTCCTTCATGGATCACGCCAAGGCGGCGGCCGCATCATTTCTTGTCGGCGACGAGGATGCCCGTATCCGACGGGTGCAGGCTTTCGCTGTTCTCGGCGAAGAGGCCTATCCGACGCTTGCGATCGAGGCGACGCGGCTGATGATGGGTGCAGGAACGCCGATACTCGGCGGCGACCCAGCCTGGCTGCGGCTCGACAGGCAGGTGATCACACTCGACGATACCGGCAGCCTGCGCTTCGTCGCGAGCACCCCTGACTTGATCGCCGCCCGGACCATTTCGGCAGCCGACGTTCTCTCAGGGAAAGCAGGCAGCGACAGGTTTGCGGGCAAACTCGTCTTCATCGGCAGCAGCCTGCCCAATCTCGGCGGCCTCCGGCCGAGCGCCTCAATGCCGCTCGAGCCCTCGGTTCAGATCCATGCCGATATCGCCAATGCGATCGCCACCGGTTTCATTCCACGGCGTGACGCGCGGCTTCCCGTCATCGAGGCCCTGTTCTCGCTGGCAGCGGGCATTGCCGCCGCCTATGGCGCGGCAAGGCTCCGGCCGATGACATCGGCCGTGCTCGGCATCGTCGCGGTTGCCGTCGTCGTCGCGGCGACTGCCGCGATCTACCGCACCAGCGGCTGGCTCGTCGATGCAGTGAGCATTTCAGTCGCACTTGCTGCCGTGCTGGCAGTGACCAGCACGCTGCAGTTCGCCCATGTCAGGCGGGCGGAAGCGACGGCGCGGGAAAAATTCTCGCAATACCTGCCGCAATCCGTCGTCGCGCGCTACATCGACAATCCAGGTGCTGCCCGGGTTGCGGGCGAGGAACGGGCGGTGACGGCGCTGTTCACCGACATCGAGAGCTTTTCGACGCTTTCGCAAAAACTCGGGCCGCGCGACCTCATCGCCCTGCTCGATATCTATTTTACCGAGGTCAACGGGCTGGTAGCGCAATATGGCGGCATGGTCGACAAGGTGGTCGGCGACGCCGTGCACGCCTTCTTCAACGCGCCGGAGGATCTGGCCGATCATGTCGACAAGGCAATCGAATGCGCCAAGGCAATCCATGCGTTGACCGAAGAAATGCGCAGGCGACCGCAGTTTGCCGCACGGGATTTCGGGCGCACGCGCATCGGGGTCGAGACGGGTCAGGCGGTGCTTGGCGAAGTCGGCGCCGGCGGCAAGCTCGACTACACCGCCCATGGCGACGCCATCAACCTTGCAGCGCGACTGCAGGAGGCAAACAAATTTCTGGGCACGGCCATCTGCGTCGGCCCGGCTGCAGCAGCTGAAAGCAAGCAACGGCTTCGCTCGCTCGGCAGCCATGAAATCCGCGGCTTTGCCACGATGGAACTCTTCACAGTCGCCGACCCTGAACAGGTGTAGCGCCACTGCAGAATTCCATGGTCGGCATCGATTGAGGCAGAGAATTGCTCCTCGTGGTGCTGCCGACGCTACTGTTGGCCAACACTGGCATAGGCTTCCCGGATCCGCGCCTGTCCCCAGTTGACGGGGTCGCTCGGCGCGTCGCCTCGCTGTCGGAACTCGACGCCCTGCCCCGCAGCGACAATCTGCGTTACGCCGCCCGCGGCGACCGCAACGCTGCCATGCTCGACGAAGACGGCGAAGGCGACACGGCTCGGGCCGCAAAAGAACTTGGTGCCGCGCACGCCGATCATGCCGAAAGCGGTCCTGACGGCAACATCGACCTTGGGCAGCCCCTCGGGGCGGTCGAATACCATTCGGCCGATGCCGAGTTCGAGCGTACCGCCCTGGCCGGCAATGAAGCTGTCGACCAGCAGATCGGTCTCAGCACCCAAGAGGACGCGGGTGTCGGCACCAAGCGCCAGGGTTGCGAAACTTTCGGCCTCGGTGCGCACATGATCGTTGTCGAAGATCTGCGCACCGACAGCCAGAGCCTCTTCCTGCTCAGTCTGTCGACGACGAACGTCGCCGCGGATTTCCGTTGCCTTGCCGATCACCGGGCTCGCCATGGTCGTTGCCACGCCGCCGCCCATGGCCGCCAACAACAGGCCACCAACGACGACGCGCCTGCTCACCAGCATCTGCCGCACCAGCTCCCGGTCCATCATGGTCCTTCTCCCTGTTCGACGCGTTCGAGCCCTCGAGCGTCCGGCTTTCCCAAAGGATATCCCCGATATCAGCGGAAACAAGCCGAACGCGCAATGGTGCGTTCCTTGCCACCTCTCCACTTCGCCAGAGCCCCAGCAATCCGGCTGTTACCGCCGGAACAGGCAGTGCGAACCCACCGGGCTAAGTTCGCGTCAAGAGACGGGGAGAGCATCATGGAAAATCAGCGCAAAACAGGCATTCGCATCTTCAACGCATTGCTTCTCGCCATCGTCAGCTTCCTGGCGCTTGCGGCAATCGCGCTTCCTCCCGCCCGTGCGGCAGAACTTTCGGCCGTCGACATCTGCGACCGCGAGGCGGGCAGCATCTTCGACCTGCAGCGCAACCAGGCCTTCCCGGCAGTTGCGACCGAGGACATGAAGATCGGTATCGCCCTTTCGGCCTGCCGCGAGGCCTATAACCAGCATGCCGGCGCCCGCATCGAGTTCCAGTTGGCCCGCGTGCTCGACAAGGCCGGCCAGAAGATCCAGTCGCTGCGCATCCTCAGCGAAGCGGCCGAACACGGCCATGCGCTGGCGATGACCAACTATGCGGTGCTTGTCGGCGAACAGGGCGACATCAAGACCGAATTCGCGCTCAACCAGAAAGCCGCCGCAGCCGGCAATATCCTCGCTGCCTATAATCTCGGCGTCGCCTACCGCGACGGCATGGGCACCGCCGCCAACGGCAAGCTCGCCATCGAATGGTTCGAGCGGGCGACGCTCGCCGGCGATGACATCGCCGCATTCAACCTCGCGGTCATCCTGGATGAAGGCAAGCTGGTGCCGGAAGACAACGCCAGGGCCGCGCGCTTCTATCGCCTCGCCGTCGAGCGCGGCAATGTCGACGCGATGGTCAATCTCGGCCTGATGCTGGAGACCGGCGAAGGCGTAACCAAGGATTCATCGGCCGCGCGCGCCATCTTCCGCAAAGCCGCGGCCGAGGGCGACGCCTTTGCTGAGCGCAAGTTCGCCGAACTCAGCGGCGGCAGCAATTTCGAGACGGCCATGCTCGACAAGACCAGCCGCATCAAGTGACGCATTGCGAGCCGACCTCAACCGGTCGGTCCGCGTTATGTCCCGACAGGTTCCCCCCAAAGATGCAGCTTGACGTGCAGCCGGGCGCACTACAGCGTGGCGGGAAGACACCCCTCGCCTGGAAATGTAATGACGAAACTGATTATCTTTACCGACCTGCACATGGTGCCCGAGGGCACGACGATCATCGGCCTCGATCCCTACCAGCGCCTGGCCAACGGTATCGCACATGTGAACCGCTACCACGCGGATGCCGACCGGGTGATCTTCACCGGCGACCTCGCGCATCATGCCGACCGCGCCTCCTACGAGCGGCTGAAAACGCTGACCGATCAATTGCTGCCTCCGGCCGCCATCATGATCGGCAACCACGACCGGCGCGACGTGTTTCTCGACGTCTTTGCAGACGCCGTAACGGACGACGATGGCTTCGTGCAGCAAGTGGTCGACTTTGGCGATTGCCGGGCGATCCTGCTCGACACGCTGTTTGCGCCGCCCTACGACTACCCCAACAGCCATGCCGGGCTCCTGTGCCAGAAACGCCTTACCTGGCTCGATCGCCAATTGGCAGAAGCCGGCGACAGGCCGGTGCTCATCTTCATGCATCATCCCCCGCACGCCACCGGCTTCACCGGCATGGACATGATCCGCCTCGTCAACGAAGTGGAATTTTATGCGCTCGTGAAGAACCACGGCAATGTGCGCCACATCTTCGCCGGCCATGTGCACCGCACGATCAGCGGTTCCAGCCGCGGCATACCCTTCTCTGTCTTCAAGAGCCCGGTGCACCAGCAGCCGATGCCGTTCGATGCGCCGGATGCCTCGCTCTCAGTCGATGAACCAGCAGCCTACGGCATTGCCGTGGTGACGAAGGATGGCGTTCTCGTTCATACCGAGGATTACGAAATCGCCCGCCGGGACGCTGCCTTCGCCTGATACCAACCTGCACGGATATTGACCCATTGCGCCGGCGCGATTTTGGTTTCCTGTAAGGAGAAAACCGGAGCCGGACCACGCGGTCCGGTGAGGATTGTCGACGCTATCAGGAGGCCAAAAGCGCCCGGCCCTTCGGATGGGCCGCCTGTCGGCCACCGGCAGCCTCGCAATCCTCGACCGATGTCCAGGCATCGCTCTAAGGTCCGCTCCTTCCCGGACGACCGCAGACGGTCCCACGCAGTGGGCCAATATCCGTGCAGGTTGGTATGAGGGGCATTCCGGCCGCCGGGCCTTCATGCTAGGTTGGCCCATGACCCAAACCACCGCCACCGATGAAATCCTCGACTGTCAGAGCTGCGGCGCCTGCTGCGCCTACTCCTCCGACTGGCCGCGATTCTCGATGGAGACGGACGAGGAACTCGACCTGATACCGGAAGAGTACGTCGCCGCCGACCTCGGCGGCATGCGCTGCGAAGACAACCGTTGCACGGCACTCGGCGGCAAGCTCGGGGTGCATGTCGCCTGCAAGATCTACGCTGTGAGGCCGATCGTCTGTCGCACCTGCATGCCCGGTGACGACGAGTGTCTGATGGCGCGCGAACGGCACTTCGGGCAGGCCGCGTAGAACTTCGGATCATCCGGCACTCAAGCCTACATTCCGTATCCCCATCGGTTTGCCGGCACTGCGATAGTGAAACATTCCGAGAATGACGAAATTTGCCGGATGGATGTTCGGCGGGACGACGCGTATTTTCTGCCCACGAAATCCAAGGCGCATTGCGCCTTGTCACCGCCTTCCGGAGGACCGCGTTCGATGAGCCAGACCCAGCTTCAAAAATCCAGCCCAAAGGCCGATGCGGCCCCGGCCCCCTTTGCCGACTTCGCACCGCCGATCCGCGCGCAAGGCACGCTGCGCCAGGCGATCACCGCCGCGTACCGCCGGCCGGAAACCGAAGCGCTGCCGCCGCTCGTCGAAGCAGCAACGCTTCCGGCCGAGACACAGAAGGCAGCCGCCAGAACCGCCCGCAAGCTGATCGAGGCCCTGCGCGCAAAACATAAAGGTTCCGGCGTCGAAGGACTGGTGCACGAATACTCGCTGTCGAGCCAGGAAGGTGTGGCGCTGATGTGCCTGGCCGAGGCGCTGCTGCGCATTCCCGACACGGCAACGCGCGACGCGCTGATCCGCGACAAGATTTCCGACGGTGACTGGAAGTCGCATCTGGGCGGTGGCCGCTCGCTGTTCGTCAACGCCGCGACCTGGGGTCTGGTCGTGACCGGCAAGCTGACGTCGACGGTCAACGACCGCAGCCTTTCGGCCGCGCTGACGCGCCTGATCGCCCGCTGCGGCGAACCGGTGATCCGCCGCGGCGTCGACATGGCGATGCGGATGATGGGCGAACAATTCGTCACCGGCGAAACCATCGACGAGGCGCTGCGCCGCTCGCGCGCGCTCGAGCAGAAGGGTTTCCGCTACTCCTACGACATGCTGGGCGAAGCCGCGACCACGGCTGAAGACGCCGAGCGCTATTACAAGGACTACGAAACGGCGATCCATGCCATCGGCAAGGCATCGGCCGGACGCGGCATCTACGAAGGCCCCGGCATCTCCATCAAGCTTTCGGCGCTGCATCCGCGCTACGTGCGCGCGCAGTCGGCCCGCGTCATGGAAGAGCTTCTGCCGAAGGTGAAGGCACTCGCGGTCATTGCCAAGAAGTACGACATCGGCCTCAACATCGACGCCGAGGAAGCCGACCGGCTGGAGCTTTCGCTCGACCTGCTCGAAGAACTGTGCCTCGACAAGGATCTCGCCGGCTGGGACGGCATGGGCTTCGTGGTCCAGGCCTATGGCAAGCGTTGCCCCTTCGTGCTCGACTTCATCATCGACCTCGCCCGCCGCGCGAGCCGCCGCATCATGGTCCGGCTGGTCAAGGGCGCCTATTGGGACGCCGAGATCAAGCGCGCGCAGCTCGACGGCCTGGAAGACTTCCCCGTCTACACCCGCAAGATCTACACCGACGTTTCCTACATCGCCTGCGCCCGCAAGCTGCTGGCAGCAACCGACGTGATCTTCCCGCAGTTTGCCACCCACAACGCTCAGTCGCTCGCCACCATCTACGAACTGGCCGGCAAGGACTTCCAGGTCGGCAAGTACGAGTTCCAGTGCCTGCACGGCATGGGCGAACCGCTCTACGACGAAGTCGTCGGCAAGGGCAATCTCGACCGGCCGTGCCGCATCTATGCGCCCGTGGGCACGCACGAGACGCTGCTGGCCTACCTGGTGCGCCGCCTGCTTGAAAACGGCGCCAACTCTTCCTTCGTCAACCGCATCGCCGACCCGAAGGTCTCAATCGACGAACTGGTTGCCGATCCGGTCGACATCGTGCGCGCCATGCCTGTCGTCGGCGCGACGCACGCGCAGATCGCCCTGCCGGTCGGTTTGTTCGGCGATGCACGCCCGAACTCCGGTGGTCTCGACCTTTCCAACGAAACCTCGCTCGCATCGCTAACCGAAGCGCTCAAGGCCAGTGCTGCCATCGACTGGCGCGCGGTGCCGCAACTGGCAACCGGTCCTGCATCGGGCGAGACCCGCCCGGTCGTCAACCCCGGCGACCACCGCGATATCGTCGGCGCCGTCACCGAGACATCGGAAGCGGACGCCCGCCAGGCCGCAAGCCTTGCCGCGAAGGCCGCCTCGAGCTGGTCGGCGGTTTCACCGGCAGAGCGTGCAGCCTGCCTCGTGCGTGCAGCCGACATCATGCAAGCCCGCATGCCGACTTTGCTCGGCCTGATCGTGCGCGAAGCCGGCAAGTCGCTGCCGAACGCCATCGCCGAAGTGCGCGAAGCGATCGACTTCCTGCGCTACTATGCCGAACAGACCCGCCGCACACTCGGTCCTGCTCATAAGGCGCTCGGACCAATCGTCTGCATCAGCCCGTGGAACTTCCCGCTGGCGATCTTTGCCGGCCAGATTGCCGCAGCACTCGTCGCAGGTAACCCGGTGCTGGCAAAGCCGGCGGAAGAAACGCCACTGATCGCCGCCGAGGGCGTGCGCATCCTGCACGAAGCCGGCATTCCGGCCGACGCGCTGCAGCTCCTGCCCGGTGACGGTCGCATCGGTGCGGCACTGGTTGCCGCGCCTGAAATCGCCGGCGTGATGTTCACCGGCTCGACCGAAGTCGCACGCCTCATCCAGGCGCAGCTGGCCGACCGGCTATCGCCGTCGGGCCGGCCGATCCCGCTGATCGCCGAAACCGGCGGCCAGAACGCCATGATCGTCGACAGTTCGGCGCTCGCCGAACAGGTCGTCGGCGACGTGATCGCCTCGGCCTTCGACAGCGCCGGCCAGCGCTGCTCGGCGCTGCGCGTCTTGTGCCTGCAGGAAGATGTCGCCGACCGCATCCTCGCGATGCTGAAGGGCGCGCTGCACGAACTGAAGATCGGCCGCACGGACAAGCTTTCCGTCGACGTCGGCCCTGTCATCACCGCGGAAGCGCAGGGGATCATCGAGAAGCACATCGAAACCATGCGCGGCATGGGTCGCAAGGTCGAGCAGATCGGCCTCGCGTCCGGTACCGAACTCGGTACCTTCGTGCCGCCGACGATCGTCGAGCTCGAAAAGCTCTCCGACCTCAAGCGCGAGGTCTTCGGTCCCGTTCTCCACGTCATCCGCTACCGCCGTGACGATCTCGACCGGTTGATCGACGATATCAACGCGACGGGCTACGGCCTGACCTTCGGCCTGCACACCCGCCTCGACGAGACGATTGCCCACGTCACGTCTCGCGTGAAGGCCGGCAACCTCTACGTCAACCGCAACGTCATCGGCGCTGTCGTCGGCGTACAGCCCTTCGGCGGTCGTGGCCTCTCGGGCACCGGCCCGAAAGCAGGCGGTCCGCTCTATCTCGGCCGCCTCGTCGCCACCGCCCCGGTGCCGCCGCAGCACAGCTCCGTCCACACCGATCCGGCGCTGCTCGACTTCGCCAAATGGCTCGACGGCAAGGGTGTCAAGGCGGAAGCCGAAGCCGCCCGCACAGCCGGCAGCAACTCGGCCCTCGGCCTCATCTCCGAGCTTCCAGGCCCGGTTGGCGAGCGTAACCTCTATGCGCTGCATCCTCGCGGCCGCGTGCTCCTGGTGCCAGCCACCGAGACCGGCCTCTATCGCCAGCTCGGCGCGGCACTGGCGACCGGCAACACCGTCGTCATCGACGCGGCGTCGGGCCTGCAGTCCTCGCTGAAGACCTTGCCGGCAAGTGTTTCCACCCGCCTGTCCTGGTCGAAGGATTGGTCGGCGGACGGCCCCTTCGCCGGTGCACTGGTCGAAGGCGACGGCGAGCGTGTGCGTGAGGTGAACAAGGTGATCGCCGGCCTGCCGGGTCCGCTGGTTCTGGTCCAGGCCGCCTCGACTGACGAGATCGGCCGCAACCCCGACGCCTATTGCCTCAACTGGCTCTTGGAAGAGGTGTCTACCTCGATCAACACCGCCGCTGCCGGCGGCAATGCCAGCCTGATGGCGATCGGCTGAGCCGGCCTGCATCAACAAGTACGGCCCTCTCCCCCACGGGGGAGAGGGATAAATCAGTTCTCATTGCTCCGGTCCGCCGCTTCGGACTTTGACGACCGCGCTACCTGCGTGCGCCGGATGGCGCATTTGGCAGCAATCCGCTATCAGCGTTGAACAAACGGAAGCAGCGGATGTTCACCCTCAAGCACACAGAAACCTCGACGCAGGAAATCAAGAAGAGCCGGTTTCTGGCAATCTGCGCGCCCGTGCCCGACGAGCAGGCGGCAAAGGCTTTCCTTGCTGAGCATTCCGATCCCACCGCCAACCACAATTGCTGGGCGTGGCGCATCGGCCAGGCCTATCGCTTCAACGACGACGGCGAGCCGAGCGGGACCGCGGGCAAGCCGATCCTCGCTGCGATCGATGGCCAGTCGCTCGACCGCGTCGTCGTGGTGGTCACCCGCTGGTTCGGCGGCATCCTGCTTGGCAGCGGCGGCCTGATCCGCGCCTATGGCGGCACCGCCGCGCTCTGCCTGCGGGCGGCCGAGAAGATCGAAATGATCGAGACGATACGCACCACCATCGCCTGCGACTTTGCCGATCTGGCGCTGATCAAGGCCCGCCTTCTTGCCCGTGACGTCACGATCTCAGGCGAAACCTTCACCGACAAGGGGCCGGTAATGACGGTCGACATGCGCAAGGACGAAGCAGACGGCATTCTTGCCATGGTCACCGATCTCAGCCGCGGCCGCGCGGTCATTTCGACCGACGATTGATCGCCTTCCCCTTGCCGATCGAACCATCATAAAAGCGACCCGCAAACCGAATAATATTCAATCCGAAAACGATTTCGACGCCAGGGAGATGATCTGCATGAAAACGAGAGTTCTGGGCAAGACAGGTGCGACGATTTCGGAGATCGGCTTCGGCGCCTGGCAGATCGGCGGCTCCTGGGGCGACGTCAGCGAAACGGACGGCAAGCGCGCGTTGAATGCCGCACTCGACAGCGGCGTCACCCTCGTCGACACGGCCGACGTCTATGGTGACGGACGGTCTGAAAAGATCATTGCCGCCGTCCTGAAGGAGCGCGGCGGCGAAAAGCCGTTCGTCGCCACCAAGGCCGGACGCAGGCTGAACCCGCATGTCACCGAAGGCTACACCGGCGCCAATATCGAAGCCTTCATCGATCGCAGTCTTAGCAATCTCGGTATCGAAACGCTGGATCTCGTCCAGCTCCACTGCCCGCCGACCGACGTCTATTACCGTCCGGAGTTTTTCGGTGCGCTCGACCAGCTCATCACCAAGGGCAAGATCCGCAATTACGGCGTCTCGGTCGAGAAGGTCGAGGAAGCTCTGAAGGCGATCGAGTATCCGGGTGTTGCCACCGTCCAGATCATCTACAACATCTTCCGCCAGCGGCCGCAGGATCTGTTCTTCGCGGAAGCCAGGAAGAAGAATGTCGGCGTGATCGTGCGCGTGCCGCTCGCCTCCGGGCTGCTGTCGGGCAAGATTACCCGCGACACGGCGTTTGCCGCCGACGACCATCGCAACTTCAACCGCTTCGGTGAAGCCTTCGATGTCGGCGAGACTTTTGCAGGCGTGCCCTTCGAGACGGCACTGGAAGCCGTCGAGCAGCTTCGCCCGCTGGTGCCCGCAGGCGTGCCGATGGCGCAGTTCGCCCTGCGCTGGATACTGGAGCAGGATGCCGTGTCCGTCGTCATCCCTGGCGCCCGCAATGAGACGCAGGCGCAATCCAATGCGGCTGCCAGCGCGCTGCCTGCCATCGACGAAAAAGCCAAGGCCGCCATCGCCGCGCTTTACGAGCGGCTGGTCAAGGTTCATGTTCATCATCGCTGGTAGGATGTATCGTAGCTGCCAATGGGGCCGCCGCCAATGGGCGCGACCGGCGGCAGCGGACACCACCCGACTGCATGTTTCCTTAAGTCCTATTCGATTTAAGGATAAAAACATGCAGCCATTCAAAGTGCTACAGCGACCTTTGCACGTCTAATAAGACGCGCGGCGCTGTAGCGGGCACACAGGCGCGCCAGGGCGGGAGAAGCGATCATGGCAGACCCTTTCGTGCTGCAGCGCTTTGTCGACGCTCAGGGCCGCGTCCATGCCGCAGCGCTCGACGAATTGCGGCGTGGCCGCAAAGAGACCCACTGGATGTGGTTCGTCTTTCCCCAGCTTGCGGGCCTCGGGCATTCGCCGATGGCCCAGCGCTTCGCCATCTCCGGGCTCGCGGAGGCCAGGGCCTATCTCGCCCATCCAATCCTCGGGCCCAGGCTTGTCGAATGCACCGAGACCGTCAACGGGCTGATCGGGTGTTCGGCACACGAAATCTTCGCAAGCCCTGATGACATGAAATTCCGCTCGTCGATGACGCTGTTTTCGAAGGCCGCAAACACAGGCAGCGTCTTCGGGCAGGCCCTCAGTTTCTATTTTGCCGGGGAAGAGGATCGACGAACGCTCGACCTGCTCGGCCCGCCTTCGCCATGACGGCGCACAAGCGCCAGGGGCATTCAGCCCGCGGATCGCGTTAGACGCCGTGCGCGGCGCTCGCGAGGAAGAACAGGATCACGAAAGCGCAGACGGAAAGCCCGGCTACGATCACCAGCAGCTCTTTCATCATATAACGATACATCGGGCACCTCCTTCCATCAGCCGTACGGCTCCCTTTTATATGGGAATCGGACCGGCCATTTTTCAGTCGCAGGCTTCAAAAGATCGTGAGGATGCCCCCTTTTTCCGGCCGCCGCAGACGCCTCCGGATCGCTCTCTTCCGCCCCCATCAGGCGCAACGCAAGCGCGCAGCCTGTAAGTTACATTATACTAATATATAGATTTATTACAACTGTTCTTACGGCTCCGCCGAGGCGCATCACGATCGGATGGAACGGAGAACCAGCGCGGTTTTTTTTGATCGCGGCGCTAGTGAAGCGCCGACGAAAACGCCTCGCAAACGTAGCCGGATGCTCAATCAACCGAAGCGCGCGCACGCTTGCGACCATAGGCTCGTCGTTGACTTCGCAGGCGATGAGAGGAAAATGTCTTCTTATGCGTCACAACGTAACACAAGGGGCGCCCAACGATGACTATCGCAAGGAAACTTCAGGACTATATCGACGGCGAGGGTGTCGCCTACGACACCGTCGCGCACCATCGTACGGCAACGACCAGCCAGTCGGCGCGCGCCGCGCATGTTCCGGGCAGCAGACTGGCCAAGTCCGTGGTCGTACACCACGAAATGGGGTACGTCCTCGCCGTTGTTCCGAGTACGCACCGGATCGAGCTCTCCACATTGCAGAGTGTTATGAACAGACGCCTTGGCCTCGCCTCGGAGGAGGAGGTCTGTTCGCTTTTCGCCGATTGCGACATTGGCGCGGTGCCGCCGATCGGATCGGCCTACGATGTACCGGTGATCCTCGACGAAAGCCTCGAAGACGCCAGCGACGTCTATTTCGAAGGCGGCGACCACAAGACACTGGTGCACGTCACCGGACCTAACTTTCGCAGCCTGATGAAGGATGCGCAGGTCGCCCGCTTCAGCCACCTGCCGTAGACGCCGCAATCCTGCATCGTACACCTCGCAGAGGACGACGTGGAGTTGGTGCCTGCGGGGGCAAGTCAAAGTGCTACAGCGTCCTTTGCGCGTCCAATAAGACGCGCGACGCTGTAGGGAATGCTGGAGAAGCGCCTTCAGTTAAGGCTTTGAAATTGTTGGCGCACCCGAAGAGATTCGAACTCCTGACCCCCAGATTCGTAGTCTGGTGCTCTATCCAGCTGAGCTACGGGTGCTTGCCTGAAGCGGTCGAACCGCTTGCGTGAGCGGTTCTCTAAAGGGTCCTTTCGGGGATTGCAAGCGCCGCTCGGCAAAAAATTTCATTTTTACGACGACGCGGTTTCAAGCTGTGGATTTTCACGGCGAAATCAGCGCGCAATCTCACCCGCGAACCCCTTCAATGCCGGGCTTTGGAGCGAAATGCATCGAGCGGCACCGGGCGGTCCGGTAATTCGATGCGAAAAAGCGTTCCGGGCGTCGGCTTTTCCACAAGGGCAATCGTTCCCCCATGGGCGAGCACCAATTCGCGTGCAATCGCCAGGCCAAGACCGGTGCCGCCCGAGCGCGCCGAGCCGCGGAAGGCTGCAAAAAGATTTTCGCGGGCCTTTGCCGGCATGCCTGGGCCGGTATCGTCGACGGAAATGGTGACGACACTGCCCATGCGCATCGCCGAAACGCTGACGACGCGTGGCCGCCCGTCCTCGGCCTCGTGATTCGTCAGCGCCTGGACGGCGTTGCGGCAGATATTGTGCACCACCCGGAACAGTTGCTCGCTGTCGGCGTCGACCTCAAGGTCGTCCTGCACCTGGATCTGGAATTCGATGCCGGATTGCGGATCGATCGAAAGCAGCTCGGCGACATCGGAGACCAGCGGCTTGAGGGCGACGAACCGGCGGTGCGGTTCGGCCTCGGTGGTACGGCCATAGGAAAGAACCTCGCGGGTATAGCCGACGGCCCGGTCGATCGCCCGCAGCAGCGTCGGTGCGAAGCGCTTGACGACGGGATCATCGACATCGGCGAGACGGTCGGAGATCAGCTGCGCCGACGACAGGATATTGCGCATGTCGTGGTTGATCTTCGACACCGCCAGGCCAAGCTCGGCAAGGCTCTTCTGCTGCTTCAGCGTCTTCTGCAGCTCGCGCTGCATGCTCGCCAGATGCTGGCCGGCGACCGCGAGTTCGTCGCGCCCCTCCGGCGGAACGAGCACGCGCGCCGGATTGGACGGATCGTTGGAGAATTCCTGCATGCTCGCCGTCATTCGCCGGATCGGCACGATCAGCATCCGGTTGATCGCAAGGAAGATCAACGTCGCGGTAATCAGCGAGATGATGATCGACAGGAAGAACACGTTGCGGGAATAGACGAGCATCGCCTTGTGCAGGCTGGCATCAGCCATGACCAGCTCGATCACCGCGTCGCTTTCACCGAGCGGCCCGTAGACGCGCACCACCCGGTTGCCACCGAACAGCAGCGTATCGAAGGCATCGCGGATCGCCGCCAAGGCGGTGAAATTGGCGGTGTCGTATTCGCCGTCGATCTCTGATGGCATGTCGGCGGCAGCGATCATCCGCGAGGCATCCTTGCGGCGAATGACGATCGCCTTGGTGCCCGTTGCCATCAGCGTGTCGTCCTGCACGTTTCGGGGCAGCTCGACATTCTGCAGGCCGTCGACGACGACGGCGGCGGCAGCGACGGTGTTCAGCCGATCCTGCAGCCAGCGGATGCGCATGTTTGCGACCGACGGCACGAAGATCAGCACCTCGGCCAGCATGACGAAAACGATCGTCAGCAACAGCAGCTTGCCCGAGAGCCCGCGGAGGAAGCCCGCTGCGGTTCGCGGCGCTTCACTCACCGTCGTCGGCTGCGCCTCTTCGCTCATCGTCCCGAAAAATCCCTGTCCGTCAGCCGAAATACCGCAAGGCCCTGATGGCGGACCGCACGACCGCCTTCCTCGCCAAGGGCGCATAATAGGAGATGACCGCCTGTTTTCCAATCTCGGAAAGGGTCGGATAGGGTGCGACATAGCCGCGGACCTGTTTCAGCGTCATGCCGTTGGCGACCGCAAGCGACCACATGTTGATCAGCTCCCCTGCACCTGGGGCGGCAATGCCGACACCGAGGATGCGTCCGCGGCGGCCGGCGACGATCTTGATCACGCCAGCCTCGACCCCGTCCGTGCGGGCACGGTCGCCTGCGGCAAGATCGGTCCTGATGACGTCGACGGCGCCGAATTTTTCCCGCGCCTCCGTCTCGCTCAATCCAACCTCGGCGATTTCCGGATCGGAGTAGGTGACCTTCGGCACAATCGTCCGATCTTCCCGCGCCGGCAATCGAAACAGCATCTGCTGCAGCACCAGCCGTGCATGATAGCTCGCCACATGGGTGAACTGCAGCCCGCCTGCGACATCGCCGATCGCATAGACGCGGCGATTGCTGGTGCGAAGGTTGGGCCCGACCTCTATGCCTTTCGCATTGTGGTCGATGCCGGCGGCGGCAAGGCCGAGCGATGCGTGGTTCGGCCGACGACCGGCGGCAATCAGGAGATCGCTGCCTTCGACCTGGAAAACGCCGCCTCCATTCTCGCATCGCAGAACGACCCGCCCGCCATCCTGCTCGGCGCCAAGGATCGTCGTTGCCTCGTGCAGGACCACGCCCCCGTGCCGAAGTGCGGCAATCGCGATCGATGAAAGCTCGGGATCGGCATCCGAAAGCGCGCGCCGGCTCTCGATGACGGTGACGCCGGCGCCAAGCCGGCGATAGGCCTGCGCCATCTCGATGCCAACAGGACCCGCACCGACAATGATCAAATGGGCCGGAAGCCGGGTCAGATCGAACAGCGTCTCGTTGGTCAGGAACGACACTTTGTCGAGGCCCGGAATATCAGGGATCGCCGGCGACGAGCCGGTGGCGACGACGAAACGGCGGGCGCGGACGAGATGGTCTCCGGCGGCAACGGTATTTTCATCGACGAACCGGGCCGAGGATTGCAGCACCTCGACGCCGAGGCCGGTAAAGCGCTCGACGCTATCGTGCGGAGCGATACCGGCAATGACCTCGTGGATGCGGGCATGAAGGCGTTGATAGTCGACGACGGGTTGGCCAGCGGCCAGACCGAAGCGACCCGCCATACGGATCGCCTGCGCGTGCCTGGCGACGGCAATCAGCGTCTTCGACGGCACGCATCCGTGGTTGAGGCAATCCCCACCCATGGTGCCGCGTTCGATCAGGACCACGGGAACACCGAAGGCGGCGGCACCCGCCGCCACGGAAAGCCCGGCGGCACCGCCACCGATCACGCAGATATCCGGATTGATGACTTTCGCCACGCCTGCCCCGTACCCGTCAAACAGCCTTGCGGCGCGACCATACCCGCTTGAAAGCGAGTGGCAATGCCGCAAACAACGCTAATACCACAAGCGCCAAGGTCAATTTCGGCGTTGCGAAATCCGACACCGACAGCTCGCGGCCAACGGCAGCCGAACTGGCGATCACCTCGTCGAGCCCACCGCCGAGCCAGGCATAGGCGAAGGTGGCGGGAACGATACCGATCAGAGTTGCCATCGCAAACGTTCTCAATCTCACCTCGAAGAAGGCGGGCGCGATGTTGACGACGAAGAACGGGAAGATCGGCGTGAGCCGCAGGACGAGAAGATAGAGAAACGCATTGCGGCAGAAACCATCGGCAAAACGCGCGAGGAATGGCCCGGCACGCCGCCGCAGGAGATCGCCGAACATGCTGCGGGCCGCCAGAAACAACAGGCACGAGCCGAGCGTCGCGGCTGCAACGACGAGAAGGCCGCCACCGGCGCAGCCGAAGAGAAAGCCGGCAAAGATCGTCAGAACCGAAGCAGCCGGGATCGAGAAGACCACCACTGCTACGTAGACCAGGAAAAACAGACCGGCGGCCTGAAGCGGATAGGCTTCGACATAGAGGCGCAACGCCTCACGGTGATGGACGAGTGCGCTCAGAGACAGATAACGCTGAAGTCCGAAGGCATAGGAGGCAAACCCGCCGGCGACAAGAAGGGCCAACAGCACCAGACGCCACGCGACCTTGCCGCGGTCTTCGGGCGAGCCCTCGTCCGGTGCCTCCGACGGCGTTGGACGGGCATCCCCGGCTCTGTTGATGGCGCTTCGGTTCATGTGATTTCGTTTCTTGGAAAAGTCTTTCCTTGCAGTATCGGCAATCCATACCGGAGACCAATAACGAATGGTCGCGTTGCAAAACGACAGCGTGAACGGGCCGACAAGACAACTCACGTTGCCGTTACACGAGAGCGTGGCGGCAACGACGGGGCGATGATTGCAGATTATCCACGGAAAACGCCCGCGGAGACGTCAGTCGTCCGCGGGCGTCGATTGGTGCGATCCGTCAAACTGGTCGGATCAGAACTCTTCCCAGTTGTCCCTGGCGACGGCCGCCGAAGATCCGCCGCTGAAGGCGCGGGCGACGTTGCCCATCATCCGGCGGGCGGGCGAATCCACCGGACGGCTGGTTTCCCGCGCCGGTGCGATCGTGCGTGCCGCCGAAGTGCCGTCGAGCTTGAAGTAGGCGATCAGGCTCGCAAGGTTGTTGGCTTCCGCCGACAGCTTGTGGGTCGCGGCATTCGCCTCTTCCACCATGGCGGCGTTCTGCTGGGTGACCTGGTCCATCTGGTTGACGGCGGTGCTGACTTCGCCGAGGCCGGTCGACTGTTCGCGTGCGGCCGTTGCGATCGAGTGGATATGATCGTTGATCTTGAGCACGCGCTCCTCGATCTCGCCAAGCGCCGCGCCGGTTTCCTGCACGAGCCGGACGCCGGTTGCGACTTCCGAGCCCGACTTCGAGATCAGGGCCTTGATGTCCTTGGCAGCACTGGCCGCACGCTGAGCAAGCTCGCGAACTTCCTGAGCGACAACGGCAAAGCCTTTACCGGCATCACCAGCACGGGCAGCCTCGACGCCGGCATTCAGCGCCAGCAGGTTGGTCTGGAAGGCGATCTCGTCGATGACATTGGTGATCTGGCCGATCTCGCTCGATGCCTGCTCGATCCGGCCCATGGCCTCGACCGCGTTGCGCACGACTGCGGCCGATTCGGCAGCGCTTTCCTTGGCTTCGTTGACCATTACGGTCGCTTCCTGCGCCCGCTCGGTCGAACTCCTGACGGCGACGGTGATCTCGTCGAGTGCCGCAGACGTCTCTTCGAGTGCTGCGGCCTGCTGCTCGGTGCGCTTCGACAGATCGTCGGCGGCGGAGCGAAGCTCGGACGAATTGCCGTTGATCGAGTCCGTGGTGACACGCACTTCGCGCAGCGTCTTCTGCAGCGTCGACAGCGTCTCGTTGACGTTCTTCTGCAATTCGGCGAAGGCGCCATGGAACTGGCCGTTCATGCTCTGGGTCAGGTCGCCGGCGGCAAGGCTGGCGACGACGCGGCGCGTTTCGGCAATGCCGGCATCGACGCTGCCGACGAGTTCGTTGACGCTCGACGCAAAACGATTGAGATCGTCGTTCTCGTAGTCCTTGCCGATGCGCTTGGTGAAATCGCCGGCGGCCGCAGCCGAGACGACGACGCCGATGCTCATCTGCAGATCGGCGCTCTTTTCGCGCAGCGCCGCTTCCTGGGCGTTGAGATCGCGAACGGCAAGGCCATTCTGCTTGAAGATCTGCACGGCCGCAGCCATCTCGCCGATTTCGTCCTTGCGGTCGGCAAAGGGTACGTTGGCGGAAAGATCGCCGCCGGCGAGCAGCTTCATCTTGCCGGTGAGATCGAGGATCGGACGGCTCAGATGATTGGTGCCGATATAGAAGGCGGTGCCGATACCGACGGCGAGCCCGAGCCCGGCGATGCCGAGAATGATGACGATGACCGAACGTTCGAACGAAGCGATGTCAGCCTTGACGGTCTCGAGCGTTGCCAGGTTGGCTTCGACGACGGCGTCGATCTCGCCCTGGAAGGCCTTGCGGTTGGCGCGGTTGGCGTCGGTGTTGCCCTGCTCGTTGGCCGCCTGCGGCGATACCTCCTGGCCAAGACGCGCGGTTTCGACGCGGAACGTCTTGAACTCCTCAGCGCGCTTGACCAGCGCATCGAACGAGCCGAGCTTGTCGGCCGGCACCAGGGGTCGCCACTCGGCAAACAGCGCATCGATTTTTTCGAGGTTCTTCAGAATGCCTTCGGCGAAGGGCTTTGCCTTTTCGATGGTGGGCGCTGCGTAGATTCCGCGCGCTTCCATGACGACGCCGGTCACCAGTCGATTGAGATGCTCGCCGTTGAAGGCACGCTCAGAAGCGTTCTGGTACTGATGGAACCGGCTGTTGTATTGAGAAACCACCAGCAGCGACATGCCGGTCACCGCGATCGCCAGGAGGCTCATTACCCCGACGATCAGATTGATCTTACCACGTATTTTCATCCCTGCCTCCACGACACCGCAAGACTTGCCCGGTTATCGGAAGGGTCGCGGCCTCATTGCACCGCAGTCACGCTAAAACATTCATGGTTAATAAAGATCGCGGTGGCCGGCCGGCATTCTGGGGAGTGCCGGTTAGCTCCCTGTTTACCAGTCTGAGATAGTGCGTCGCGGCTTGTGCCTGCGAAATCGAGGTCGCCCGGATATCGGGATGCGATCACTTTTGCCCATCGAAGGCCTCGCGTGATTGACTTTCCGGGAAATTTGCCTTTATAAGCCGCCCACGTCCGGCCAAGCCTGCCTGCCCGACAGGCGGAGCTATGTCCGGAACGTAAACGCTCCTTGCTACATGCAAACCCAAGAAGGGCCGCACACCGCGGTATTAAAATAAATGAAGCGTACTTACCAACCGTCCAAGCTTGTTCGCAAGCGCCGTCACGGCTTCCGTGCACGCATGTCCACCTCGGGTGGCCAGAAGGTCCTCGCAGCCCGCCGGGCTCGTGGCCGCAAGCGTCTTTCGGCTTAAGCCGAAGTTGCCCGAAACCAGTGTCCGGGCACATGACGTCAGATAAAGACAAAACGACTGTCGGGCGGCTGAAAAGCCGTCCGCAGTTTTTGGCCGTTCGGGCAGGAGAAAGCCGTAGAGGCCCGCTGTTTCTCCTCGAAGTGCTCGACCGCAACGATCCGGAGGGAGAGGCCCGCGTCGGCTTCACCGTTACCAAGAAACACGGCAATGCCGTCGAGCGAAACCGGATGCGCCGACGCCTGAAAGAGGCGGTGCGGCTTTCCGCCGGGTTTGCAATGAAACCCGGACACGACTATGTGATTGTCGCCCGACGCGATCTCCTGAATGCCCCCTTCGACGCCTTGACCCGGGGGCTTGGCGAGCGCATCGAAAACAAGCCGAAACAGAAGCGGCCGCCGGCCGGTTCCAGGAAACAATGATGGAAAAAAACCGCAACTATTTCGTGGCGATTGGCCTGTCCGTGCTGATCCTCGTCGCCTGGCAGTTCCTTTACGTCAATCCGAAGATGGAAAAGGAACGCATCGCTGCGGAAGCGCTGCAGGCCCAGCAGGCTCAGCAGACCCAATCGCAGCCGGGCACCACGGCTCAACAGCCGGCGACCGGTCAGGCCCTGCCTGGCGGCACAGTTCCCGGGACGGGCGAAAACCGCGACAAGGCGCTTGCCAAGTCGGCGCGCGTTGCCATCGACACGCCTGCGGTTTCCGGCTCCATCAACCTGACCGGCGCGCGCTTCGACGATCTCAAGCTCAAGGCCTATCACGAGACCGTCAGCAAGCAGAGCCCGATCATCACCCTGTTCAGCCCGGCTGAGACCACCGACGGTTACTTCACCGAAATCGGTTATGTCGGCGATGCGGCAAGCGGCAGCGTGCCCGGCCCGCAGACCGTGTGGACGCTTTCGGGCGGCGACAAGCTGACGCCCGCAACGCCGGTGACGCTGAGCTTCACCAACGAGAAGGGCATCACCTTCAACCGGACGATCTCGATCGACGAACGCTACATGTTCCAGGTGGTCGACAGCATCAAGAACGGTGCCGCAGAACCGGTGTCGCTCTCCTCCTACGGTCGTGTGACGCGCTTCAACAAGCCGACGACACCGAGCGTCTATGTTCTGCATGAAGGCTTCATCGGGGTCATCGGCGATCATGGCCTGCAGGAAGTCGGCTATTCGAAGATCGAGGACGACAAGGCGATCGAACCCGGCAAGGCGACGGGCGGCTGGCTCGGCATCACCGACAAGTATTGGGCCGCAACGATCGTTCCGCCGCAGGCGACGCCTTACGAGACCCGCTTCTCGCACTTCACAGATGGCCGCGCCCGCTATCAGAGCGACTACAAGAGCGACGCAATCACCATTGCCGCCGGTCAGTCCTCGGAACTCAAGAACCTCGTATTTGCCGGCGCCAAGGAAGTGCCCGTCGTCGACAACTATGAGGCCGCCTATTCTATCCCTAACTTCGACAAGCTGATCGATTGGGGATGGTTCTACTTCATCACCAAGCCGATGTTCAAAATGATGGATTTCTTCTTCCGTCTGTTCGGCAACTTCGGCATCGCCATCCTGACGACGACAATCGTCGTCAAGCTGCTGTTCTTCCCGCTTGCCAACAAGCAGTACTCTTCGATGGCGAACATGAAGAAGGTTCAGCCGAAGATGGAAGAGCTGAAGAAGAAGTTCGGCGACGACCGCATGGGCCTGCAGCAGGCAATGATGCAGCTCTACAAGGACGAGAAGATCAATCCGCTCGCGGGCTGCTGGCCGATCCTCATCCAGATCCCGGTGTTCTTCGCGCTCTACAAGGTGATCTACATCACCATCGAGATGCGCCACGCACCGTTCTTCGGCTGGATCCACGACCTGTCCGCGCCGGATCCGACGACGATCTTCAACCTCTTCGGCCTCTTGCCGTTCGACGCGCCGTCCTTCCTGCACCTCGGCGTCTGGCCGATCATCATGGGCATCACCATGTTCGTGCAGATGCGCATGAACCCGACGCCGCCCGATCCGACCCAGGCGATGCTGTTCACCTGGATGCCCGTTGTCTTCACCTTCATGCTGGCCTCGTTCCCGGCCGGTCTGGTGATCTATTGGGCCTGGAACAACACGCTTTCGGTGCTGCAGCAGTCGATCATCATGAAGCGCCAGGGCGTGAAGATCGAGCTGTTCGACAATCTGAAGAACCTGTTCTCGAAGAAACCCAAGCCGGCGGAGTGACGCCGGCAGACAGAGCCTTCACAAGGCCCCGGACCTCGGTCCGGGGCTTTTTCGTTCGGCCGCTCTAAGCTCACCGTCGAGGGGCTGCGCCAGCAAATCCCGCCGGTTCGATAGCTGCGCCGAGCCGAAAGCTTGACATCGCCGGCCAAAACCGTGAAGCCAAAGCCAATCTTGACGAAGGAATGAACATCGATGGCCGACACAAAGACAAAAGACGACAAGCCGCTGTTCGGCCGGCCGTGGATTTTCATTCGCGGCGTCCCGGCGATGAAGTTCCTGCCGCCGGAAGGACCGACCGAAATTGCCTTTGCCGGCAGATCGAATGTCGGCAAGTCGTCGCTGATCAATGCGCTGGTCGGCCAGAAGGGCTTGGCGCGCACATCCAACACGCCCGGACGCACCCAGGAACTCAACTACTTCGTGCCCGACGGCTATTCCGGTGAAGCGGGCGATCTGCCGCCGATGGCGCTGGTCGACATGCCCGGCTACGGCTATGCCCAGGCGCCGAAGGAACAGGTGGATGCCTGGACCAAACTGGTGTTCGACTATCTGCGCGGCCGCGCGACGCTGAAGCGCGTCTACGTGCTGATCGACTCCCGCCACGGCATCAAGAAGAACGACGAGGACGTGCTGTCGCTGCTCGACAAGGCGGCCGTCTCTTACCAGATCATCCTGACCAAGACGGACAAGATCAAGGCCGCCGGCGTGCCGCGGCTGATCGCCGAGACGCTCGAGAAGATCAAGAAGCACCCCGCCGCATTTCCCGAAATCCTCTCCACCTCCTCGGAAAAGGGAGAGGGCATCGATGAGCTTCGCGCGACGATCGAGCTTGCGCTTTCGCGCTGAGAGCGACGATCGCCCGAAAGTCTTTGATCTCCGTCACTACTCTGACATGCAAACCGCTCTATCTCTGCCGTGCGGTCGCGCGTTTCCTTGCGCGATAGCGTCAAGGATAGGAGAGACACATGTCCGATTTGATCGTTGTGGGATTCGACACGCCTGAAGAGGCCGACAAGGTTCTCGTCAAGCTCGCCGGCCTCAAGAAGGAATATTTGATCGATCTCGAGGACGCCGTCGTCGTCGTGCGCGACGCAGAAGGCAAGGTCCACCTCAAGCAGAGCCTCAACCTGACCGCGATCGGGGCGACCTCCGGTCTCTTGTCCGGCTCCATCTGGGGCGGGCTCGTCGGGTTGCTGTTCCTCAATCCACTCGCTGGCTTTGCCATCGGCGGCGCGCTCGGCGCCGGCGCCGGTGCGCTCTCCGGCTCGCTGACCGACTACGGCATCGACGACGAATTCATCAAGTCGCTCGGCAACACCATCCCGAACAACTCGTCGGCGCTGTTCGTCCTGGTGCGCAAGGTGCAGCCGGAAAAGGTCCTGGCCGAATTCTCAGGCCTGCGCGGCCGCGTGCTGAAAACATCGCTGTCGCCCGAGCAGGAGCAGAAGCTCCAGGCGGCGCTCTCCGACGCCCAGACGCCTTCGCCGCAAGCCGGAACGTTCTGAGCCGCATCAGCGCGATCTTCCTGCGGGCGCATCGTCGACCGCAGGAACGGGCGCTAGTGCGTTCGGCTTAAACGGAGTCGCAGAACTACCATCTTTTTGTTTTCGCGCATTTCCTGCCGGAAAACCGCTTCGCACTTCTCCTGGAAGTGCTCCTAGGCGCTCGCCGCAACGAATGTCAGCGCGAAACCATTGATGCAATGGCGTTTGCCGGTTGGCGGCGGGCCATCGTCGAAGACGTGGCCGAGATGTCCGCCGCAGCGATGGCAGTGGCATTCCGTTCGCGTCATGAACAGTGCGTTGTCCTCGCGCGTTGCCACGCCGCCCGGCAGGGACTGCCAGAAACTCGGCCAACCGGTGCCGCTGTCATATTTGGCTTCGGAGGAATAGACAGGGAGCGCGCAACCGGCGCATTGAAACGTGCCCTTGCGCTTTTCATTGTTGAGCGCGCTGGTAAACGGACGCTCGGTGTCCTCCTGGCGCAGTATCCGATACTGTTCGTCGGTCAGGATCGCCCGCCATTCGGCATCGGTCTTCGTGACCTCGAACGTTTCGGCCGAGGCTGGGCGCGCCGCCAGCGGAAACCCCTTTGCCGCCGCGATCGCGATCACGCTTAGTGTCCCGCCAAAAATCAGAAAATTCCGCCGGTTCACGATCGAACCCTCCTTGTCATGCCCCTTGACGCTGCCGAGGTCGAAGATAGCGGCCGGCCTGTCACGCGGCAAAACAAGACCGATCAAAGCGCCGTGAAGAAGCCGGGTTGAAAGGCCACCGATCGCAAGCGATCGGTGGCAGAAGCGCCGGCGCGCCACGGATGAGACCCCGGCGGCGGATCGCCTGCGAATGTCTGCCGCGGCGATCCGGAGGAAGCGAGAGCTCAGCCCTTCGGCAGCAGCACCTTGTCGATAACGTGGATCACGCCGTTTGACTGCTTGACGTCGGCGATGGTGACCGTGGCCGTGCCGCCGGTCTCGTCCGTGAGTGTGATCTTGCCGCCGTCATCCTTGGCCTGGAGATCGCAGCCGCCAACCGTCTTGACGTCGTGTTCGCCACCATCGCCTTTGACCATCTTGGCGATCGCCGAGGACATCGCGTCGGCGGAGACGACATGGCAGGTCAGAACCTTGGTCAGCTTGTCCTTGTTTTCCGGCTTCAGGAGCGTGTCGACCGTGCCGGTCGGCAAGGCCTCGAAAGCCTCGTTCGTCGGCGCGAAGACGGTGAACGGCCCCTTGCCCTGGAGGGTCTCGACCAGCCCGGCCGCCTTGACCGCCGCCACCAGCGTGGTGTGATCCTTCGAGTTGACGGCGTTTTCGACGATATTCTTGTCCGCATACATCGCCGCGCCACCGACCATCGGGTTCTCGGCATGGGCGATTGCCGCACTTGCGGTCAGTATGGTGATGGCAGCGAACGAACGGATTCCATAGGTGAACATCTTGGTCTTCCTTCCTGTTGAACCTGTCAGGGAGGCGACACCCAGCCGCCTCGTTGAAATTGCCGTTCCCTCCCCGGGAACATGACAAGCAACGGAAGCCTTGGAAAAAGAGTTTCAGGAATTTTCGGATTGCCGGTCGGTTGGGCGAAAAACGACGTGAGAAGCGACCGACGCTGCAGGACCGGGAAGGCCCGCGTGCGCTGAGTTAGAGATCGCGGGCCTTGCCGAGCGCGATGATCGGGCCGGTGGCCGATCCGGTCGGCGAACCGCCAAGCGGCTCGATACTGACGGCCAGAACCGAACCGCGCGAGAATTTCCCGCGCATGGCCGGGGCGATGATGATCTCGCCTTCGCCGGTCTGGGGCAGCACGCCGAGGGAAACGGCCGGGTTGTCGCCGTTGATGAGCCACAGCTCCAGCGATTTTTGCTCGGCCTGCTGTGCGGCAACCGGCGTCACCCGGAGATGGCCGGTCTCGCGATCGAAACGGGCGACGAGATCGACCGAAATGCCCTTGCCGGTCATTTCGGCGACAAGCGGCCGGCCGCCGGACGGCGGTGCAAACAGCCCTGCCATGGACGCGCCCATGACGGCGACGGCAGCAAGCGAGGCGAGTGCGAGACCACGCCAGAGCGCAAGCGATTGCCATATGCCTGCCCGCACCGGGGCCGCGGCAGGCGGGGCCGTTTCGAAGAGCCGGCGCTCGATCGCCGCGAAAATCCGCGCCGGCGGCACGACGGGATCATAGGCTTCGTCGAAGGAGGAGAGATTGTTTTGCCAGCGCGTCACCATGGCGGCGAAATTGCGGTCGGATGCAAGGCGGGCCTCGACTTTGCGGCGGTCGTCGGCGGATAGCACACCCAGCACATATTCCCCGGCGATCACCTCGTCGCGGCGGAAATCTCCTTTGTCTGGGGTGGACGCTGTCATCGCTCCATGCACTCTCTCAACTTCAACAGGCTGCGCCTCAACCAAGTCCTCATCGTGTTCAGCGGCACAGCGTACATTTCAGCCAGTTCCTGGTAGCTCAGACCTTCGACATAGGCACGCCGCACGGCGTCCGCCCGATCGGTTTCGAGCTCCTCCATGCACGCATCGATCCGCCTGCCCTCTGCTCTGACCACTGCCGATTTTTCCGGATCGGCAGCAGGATCAGCCAAATCGTAGGCTTCGTCAATCGCGTTGGCTACGGGTTTTCGCGCCCGGATCAGATCGATGGCACGGTTGCGCGCAATCGCCGCCAACCAGGACATCGGCGTTGACTGGCCGGGCGAAAAACGGTCGGCGTGCTGCCAGATTCTGACGTAGATTTCCTGGAGCGTTTCTTCCGCTTCACTTCGGTCTCTCAGGATACGCAGGCAAATGGCGAAAAGTTTCGGGCTGGTCAGCCGGTAAAGTTCGGCAAAGGCCGCACGATCCCTGAGCGCAACACGGCCGAGCAGTCCGGAAATTTCCTCGTCGATCATTGCCAACCCGACCCGATGCATTCTTGAGATAGGACATAGAGCACAAATCGCTATCCGCCAGCGCGCATCGTCATTGCTGTTTTATGTTGCTCGCCGATCATTCCATCGACGGGAAACTTGCGTTAAACAGCAGCCGGTATTTTTCGAGGGTCCGCCATGTCCGCTAATGAAAGTGAAATCCAGGCACGCCTGCTCACCCAGGCCCTGCCCTACATGCAGCGCTACGAGAACAAGACGATCGTCGTCAAATATGGCGGCCACGCCATGGGCAACGCCGAATTGGGCCGAGCCTTTGCAAGCGACATCGCTCTGTTGAAGCAGTCAGGCGTCAACCCGATCGTCGTGCACGGCGGTGGCCCGCAAATCGGCGCGATGCTGACGAAGATGGGCATCGAATCGAAGTTCGAAGGCGGCCTGCGCGTCACCGACGAAAAGACCGTCGAGATCGTCGAGATGGTTCTGGCCGGCTCGATCAACAAGGAAATCGTCGCCCTCATCAACCAGACCGGCGAATGGGCGATCGGCCTTTGCGGCAAGGACGGCAACATGGTCTTTGCCGAAAAGGCACGCAAGACCATCAAGGATCCGGATTCCAACATCGAACGCGTGCTCGATCTCGGTTTCGTCGGTGAGGTCGTCGAGGTCGACCGTACCCTGATTGACCTGCTCGCCCGCTCGGAGATGATCCCGGTGATCGCGCCGGTGGCACCTGGCCGCGACGGGCACACCTACAACATCAACGCCGACACCTTTGCCGGTGCAATTGCCGGTGCGCTGAACGCCACGCGGCTCCTGTTCCTCACCGACGTTCCCGGCGTGCTCGACAAGGAAGGCAAGCTGATCAAGGAACTGTCCGTAGCGCAGGCACGGGCGCTGATCGCCGACGGCACGATTTCCGGCGGCATGATCCCGAAGGTCGAAACCTGCATTGATGCGATCAAGGCCGGCGTCCAGGGCGTCGTCATCCTCAACGGCAAGACGGCGCATTCCGTGCTGCTCGAAATCTTCACCGAGCGCGGTGCCGGCACGCTGATCGTTCCCTGATCGACAGCAAACCGAAAACACGAAAAAGCGGGATGCGGTTTTCAGGCCGCATCCCGCTTTTGTTTTGGGCTGATTGATCAGGCCTGATAAACGGCCTGGGCCTCCTGCTTCAGCTTTTCCATCATCGCCCGGTAGGGGAAAGGTCCGTAACTGACACGTGCGACGCCGGCGCCGGCGAGCGTCTGCAGGTCCGGCGCACCCGGCCGCATCATCACGTTGACCGGCAGGCTCGAAGCGGCGCAGACCTTGGCAATCAGCGCGGCATCGACCAGCCACGGCACGAAGAAGCCGCTGGCGCCGGCTTCGGCAAAGGCCTTTCCGCGCGCAATCGCCTCATCGACAAGACCGGCATGGCGGCCAGCATCGCTTTCCTGCAGGAACAGGTCGGTGCGGGCATTGATGAAGAACGGCACACTGCGGCGGTCCGCCATTTCGCGGATCGCGCGGATGCGGGCGGCCTGCTTTTCGACCGCATGCACGCCGGATTTGCCGACAACCTGATCTTCGAAGTTGATGCCGATGGCGCCGACGTCGATCAGACGCGAGACATTGGCAGCCCCCGTTGCCGGGTCGTCGGAATAGGCGCCCTCGAAATCGACCGTGACCGGCAGTTCGGTCGAGGCGACGATCAGCCGGGCGATATCGGTAAGCAGCGCCAGCGGAACCTTCTCGCCATCGCCAAACCCATGCGCGGCGGCAATCGACCAGCTGCCGGTCGCAAGCGCCTTGGCTCCAGCCTCGGCCACGGCCTTGGCGCTGCCCGCATCCCAGATATTGTAGAGCACCACCGGATCGCCCTTGCGATGCAGAGCGGCGAATTCGGTGGCCTTTTCAGTCTGGTTCATTGCATTTCCTCCGCAAACAATCCCACAGGTTTCATTTTGCCTTCGTGCCGCAGCAGCCATTGCTTGCGCCACAACCCGCCGCCATATCCCGTCAGCGAACCATCGGAGCCGATGCAGCGGTGGCAGGGAATGACGATGGCGATCTGGTTGGACCCGTTGGCCTTCGCCACGGCACGCACGGCCTGGATCGTATCGACCTCGCGCGCGATGTCACCATAGGAACGTGTCTCTCCGAGCGGAATTTTCACGAGCCTTGCCCAGACCTCACGCTCGAAGGCAGTGCCGCCAGGCGCCAGGGGCGTGCGAAACTCTGCGATATCGCCCGAGAAATAGGCTTTCAGCTCCGCCTCCATCTGGTCGATCGGCGCCGTGCGGCCTGGGACGATCGCCGAGCGGGTCTTGCGCTTCAGGTTTTCGAGCTCGGTCGGCAACGCCTTGCGATCGTGAAACTCGAGAATGTGCAGATGGGTCTTGTCGGCGACCGCCACCATCGGGCCAAGCGGCGTGTCGATGCGGTCGGCAAACAGCAGCACACGGCCCTGCGACATAGCCGGCGCTTCGCCGAGCAATTTGGCAAAGGCGGCGCGAAAGCCGCTCGGCGATTCGTATCCGGCGTCGATCTGCGCATCAATGACCCGGCCGCCCTCGGCGAGTTGGCGGGCGGCAAGGCCCAGTCGCCGATGTCGGGCAAGATCGAGAAAGGTGATGCCGAGATTGCGCTTGAAGGCGCGGCGAACGGTCGACGGATCATGGCCGCGGCGAACCAGGTCGTCCTCGGTCCAGCGCCGTTCGGGTGCTGCCTCCAGTGCCTGCAGCAGGTCATCGACCAGCGGATCCTTGGCACCGACGGTTGCAAGCGGCTTGCAGCGCTGGCACGGGCGAAAGCCGGCTTCGAGGCAGGTGCCGATCGAGCCGACGAAGATGGTGTTCTCGCGCTTCGGCTTGCGAGCGGGACAGGAGAGGCGGCAGAAAATGCCCGTCGTCTTGACGCAGACATAGGCAGCGCCCTCGTATTCGGTGCTGCGCGCAATCAGGGCATCGTAAAGCGTTTCGTCGGAAGGAAGATCGAACAACATGCGGCCCTTCTACCATGTGTGCGAAGGGACGGGCGCCGGTTTTCGGGCGTCTATTTTTCCGGCGATGGTTTGGCGACAGTTCAGATAAGCACGAGCGTCACCACGCCGAGCACGATCAGGAGGCAGCCGAGGAGTTCGAGACGATTGATCCACTCGCGGAAGATGAAGAAGGACGAGGCGAATGTGAAGAGCATCTCGACCTGCGCCACTACTTTCACGATCGCCGCCTGCTGCAGCGTCATTGCCATGAACCAGCCGAAGGAAGCGGAGGCGCCGACGAAGCCGACGACGAAGGCAGGCTTCCACGCAGCGGCAATGCGCTTCAGCTCGGCCGGCTCGCGCAGCACGATCCAGATCAGCATCACCACCGTCTGCAGCAGGATGACGAAGCCGAGCGTGAAGCTCGCCTGCATCATGTAATCCGGTGCCGGCAGGCTGGGCGCGAGCACCAGCGAGGCCGAACGATAGGCCACGGCCGAAAGCCCGAAGAACGTGCCCGAGAGAAGGCCTATCCCGGCCGTGCGGCTGAAAACCGAAGTGACCAGCGAGCGCGGGCTCAG
Organism: Ensifer sp. Root1252; assembly: GCF_001425885.1. Taxonomy (NCBI): domain Bacteria; kingdom Pseudomonadati; phylum Pseudomonadota; class Alphaproteobacteria; order Hyphomicrobiales; family Rhizobiaceae; genus Ensifer; species Ensifer sp. Root1252. The sequence continues at coordinate 534,252 of NZ_LMDT01000001.1, forward strand.
CGTCGTACGCGCAACCGAAATCAGCATGACGCCGACGACGGAGATGGCGATCGCCACCAGCGTGCCCTCGCTCGCCCGCTCGCCCAGGAAGATGAGGCCGAAGAGCGCTGCCTGGGCCGGCTCGGTGCGCGAATAGGCGGTGCCAACCGCAAAGTTGCGGAAGGAGAAGAGGTGCACCAGCAGGAAGGTCGCCGCGATCTGCGCCAGCCCGCCGATGACCGCCCACAGGAAGAATGTGCCGTTCGGCACCGGCAGCGGATGGCCCGCCACGCGCCAGAGCACGATGAGATAGAGCAACGCAAAAGGCAGGCCGAAACCGAAACGCACGAAGGTCGCGCCGGTCGTGCCCATGACGCCCTTCAGGTGTTTCTGCATGGCGGAGCGGACATTCTGAAGGAAGGCCGCAGCGACGGTGATGATTACCCAGGTTTCCATGGCTGCGAGCTAGCACGCGGGTCCTGATATTGCCAAGAACTCCGTACAGTCTCGCCGATATATACCAACCTGCGCTGATATCAGTCCGGCTTTTCCTGAACTTCCGCCAGGTCGACCGCCCGACTGAACGTGAGCGGCTGACCTTCGTCTTCGAAGGCCTTCACGCGCTGATCGTAGTTCGGCGAGATCGTGCCGAGCACGCGATCCCAGAACGAAAAGTAGTTGCCGTAGTTGTACTTGAAGCCGGAATGATGCTGGTCGTGGAACGTCGTGCACAAGAGAGGGGACGGATATCGCGCCGTCGATGAGGCGAAATACTCGAACCCGCAGTGCCCGAACATGCCGTTGAAATGTTCGAACAACCGGTGCCCGATCAGGATCGCCGGCGGAAACGGGACGGCGAAAACGACGACGGCTGAAAAACTCTGCAAGAGGAAGTTGTCGAAGAAATCCTCAGAATAGGTGCTCCAGATCGTTGGTGCGACGCTTCTGTGATGAAGGGCGTGCAGTGGAAACAGCCACTTGGTGTGCAGCAGCCGGTGCATGAAATAGAACCAGGTATCGTAGAGGAACATGCACAGGACAAAGAGCGGCACCGCCGCCCACCAATTGAAGGTCCAGGGCCCGGGCGCCCAGCCCTTTTGCTGGACATAGAGGCCGATCGTCAGCGGCAGGCAGGCGCTGAACATCGACACCAGGCTCTGGCGGACTTCCGCCCTGCGGCGCTTGTCGGAACCGCGTCCCTTCTGAATCTTTCGCTCGGGATTGCGGTCGTTGACCCAGGTCAGGCCATAACCCAGGGCGAAATAGGTAACGACTGTCGTCGCGTAGAATCCGAACAGAAACAGCAGGTAAAACAGTTCGTCCGACATCGGCATCCGGAACCCCTACGTCAAAGCCGCGCCGGCCGAACGATGCCATGTTGTTTTGGCAATTCAAAGTGGAAACGTCTGCGCCGGTAGGGTAGCCCGTGCGGCGGGGTGAATTTTCTCGTTTGGTGGCCGCCCATACCCGTGTCATAAGGCGGTCATGAAAAAGCTCGATCGCCTGCCGACCCACGACGAATTCGCCCATGTCACCGACTGGGTCTTCGATCTGGACAACACGCTCTACCCGCACCACGTCAATCTGTTCTCGCAGATCGACCGTAACATGACGGCTTACGTTTCGGCGCTGCTGTCGCTCGAGCCGGCGGACGCGAAGAAGCTGCAGAAAGACTACTACCGCGATCACGGCACGACGCTCAAAGGCCTGATGATCCATCACGGCATCGACCCGAGCGACTTCCTCGAAAAGGCGCATGCGATCGACTACAGCATCGTGCCGCCGGATCCGACGCTGGGCGAAGCGATCAAGGCGCTACCGGGGCGCAAGTTCATCTTCACCAACGGCAGCGTTGCACATGCGGAAATGACCGCTCGCGCACTCGGCATCCTCGATCACTTCAACGACATCTTCGATATCGTCGCTGCCGATTTCGTGCCGAAGCCGGCCGGCGAAACCTATGACAAGTTCATGAGCCTGCACCGGGTCGATACCCGCAATGCGGTCATGTTCGAGGACCTGCCGCGCAACCTTCTGGTTCCGAAAACGCTCGGGATGAAGACGGTTCTACTGGTGCCGCGCAACTTCGAATACGAGTTCGCCGAATCCTGGGAGCAGTCCGGAGACGAGGACGAGCAGATCGATTACGTCACCGAGGATCTCGCCAGCTTCCTCAGGCGCGTGGTCGCCGACCTCTGACCCCGACACATTTTGGCCCGGGAAAAACCCCTTTCCCGCCAAAGACTTAAATTACCAAAGTTTAACTGGTGCTCGCCGTCCCGCTGCCTATCATTCGTTCGGGCATAACCCGATCGAAAGGAAGCATGATGCGGAACAGAACCCTGATCCTTGGCGTAACCGCCCTTGCCGTCGCCGTTACCGGATTGGCTGCGCCATCATTTGCCGCCAGAGACAAGATGACGCCCGAACAGCGGGCCGAACGGATGATCAAGCGACTGGACACCAACAGCGATTCCAAGGTGTCACTCGACGAGTTACAGGCGCACATGACCGCGAACTTCAAGGCATTCGACACCAATGGCGACGGCCAGATCAGTGCCGACGAGATGCAGGCGAAGCGCCAGGCGTTCCGCGACGCCCGCAAGGCCTGGCAGGAAGCCAAGAGCAAGGACGGCAAGGAGCGCGACGCAGCCCTTGCCCAACTGAAGGACGCGCGGCCGGCCATGGTGCCCGGCATGCGGCCAAAGGCCTTCAAGCGCGTCGACGCCGACGGCAACGGCTCTTTGAGCGCTGCCGAGGTCGCAAGTGCTTCAGAAAAAATGTTCAAGCGTCGTGACAAGAACGGCGACGGTGTCATCGACGCCGCCGACTTCACCAAGAAAATTTGATCCATCGGTGCCCTTTCCCGCCGCCCGGTGAAAGGAGTATCCGACGACACCGCCGCGCGCCTGGATTGGCACGCGGCGGTGTCGAAAGCTCCGTGTCAAACAGGGCGGCGGAAATGCACAATCCTTGTTTTGACGCATTGCCGTTACCGAAGCACTAGGCGCGGCTGCTGGCTCAACGACTGGCTCGCCGGCATTGATTGCTGGCGCTGGTTCCGGTTTTGGATGCAGGGCTTAGGGCGGCATCAAACCGAATGACGAAGAAGGCTCTCGATCAGGAACCCGATCGCTCCGGCAAGCGTCATCGCGGCACCCAGGGCGAGGGAGATTGTTTTTCTGACTGATGATCGATTGTCGTTCTGCATGGGCACAAAATACACGAGAACCGGAGGAAATGAAGATGGCCTCCCCTGAGCGAAACCGCTTCGCAAGTTTACCGGAGAGGCGCTATCGCCTGCCGTTCGCCATCGGCACCGACCGCGGATCGACGGTCTCGTAGAAGCGGGAGATGATATCCCAGGCCTCATCGGCGGTTTCGACGAACTGCACCAGATCGATATCGTTCGGCGCGATCGTGCCGAACTCGGCAAGCGCCTCGAAATTGATGATCGAGCGCCAGAACTTTTCCCCGAAGAGAATGAGCGGGACCAGCGCCAGGCGACCGGTCTGCATCAGCGTCATCGTTTCGAACAGCTCGTCCAACGTGCCGAAGCCGCCTGGAAACACCGTGACGGCCTTGGCGCGCAGCAGGAAATGCATCTTGCGGATGGCGAAATAGTGGAAGTTGAACGACAGCTCCGGCGTCACGAAGCGGTTCGGCGCCTGCTCGTGCGGCAACACGATGTTGAGGCCGATCGACGGCGCGCCGACATCGTCAGCGCCACGGTTGCCCGCCTCCATCACACCCGGCCCGCCGCCGGTGACGACGACATATTCCTTGTAGTGCAGCTTGGCGGAATGTTCCGAGACGATCTGCGCGAACTTGCGCGCTTCGTCGTAATAGACCGAGGCTGCTTCCAGGTTCTTGCGCTGGATATCGTTCCTGGCGGCCCAGGCGTCGCCGCCCGGCTCGGGAATGCGCGCGCCACCGAACATCACCACGGTCGAGTTGATGCCGTACTCCTCCAGCATCATTTCGGTCTTCAAGAGTTCGAGCTGCAGCCGCACCGGGCGCAGTTCCTCGCGGCAGAGAAAATCGTCGTCGATATAGGCAAGGCGATAGGAAGGAGAGGCCGACTGCGGCGTCACCGGCACCGTCTGCGCCCGTTGCCGGCTCTGCGAGCTATCGGCCAGCGGATCCCAAACCCCATCCTTACGGCGCAGATTGCGCTTCTTCATGCGTGCCATGCTATCGTCTTTCCCGTCGCGTTCCGGACAATCGGCATCTCGGGCGGACGCGTCCTATCCTGTTTCATCGGTCATGAATGCCCCTGATGCCGCAGTCGACCGCGCTTGCCAAGCCCTGCCGGCAGCGTCGAGCCGAAAAGCGGTCCAACTTTTCCGGAACGGGCCTCGGGCGCCGCGCATTCCAGCCGATACAGAACACCCACGGGCGCACATCGCGTCGCTGCCTAATTTTGTCCTTAAATCGATTCCGATTTTCGGAATTATGCAGTAGAGCTTTCGCAGGATAACCGCCGAACTTTAAGGAATTCCGATGACGAACCACAACCTCGCCTCCCTGTCGCAGACGATCGACGCCGCCTTTGATGACCGCGATTCCGTAAACACCGGAACGCGCGGCGCGGTGCGCGACGCCGTGGAAACGGCACTGAACCTGCTCGACAGCGGCAAGGTGCGGGTGGCAGAGCGTGGCGCCGACGGCAACTGGACCGTCAATCAATGGCTGAAGAAGGCCGTTCTGCTCTCCTTCCGCCTCAACCCGATGGAAATCGTCCGGGGCGGCCCGGGGGAATCCGTCTGGTGGGACAAGGTCGCCTCCAAGTTCGACGGCTGGAGCGTCAACGAGTTCGAGAAGGCCGGCTTCCGCGCCGTGCCGAACTGCGTCGTGCGCCGCTCGGCCTATATCGCGCCGAACGCCATCCTGATGCCGTCCTTCGTCAACCTCGGCGCCTATGTCGGCGAAGGCACGATGGTCGACACCTGGGCCACGGTCGGCTCCTGCGCCCAGATCGGCAAGAACGTGCATCTCTCCGGCGGCGTCGGCATCGGCGGCGTGCTGGAGCCGATGCAGGCCGGCCCGACGATCATTGAGGACAATTGCTTCATCGGCGCCCGCTCCGAGGTCGTTGAAGGCTGCATCGTGCGCGAGGGCTCGGTTCTCGGCATGGGCGTGTTCATCGGCAAGTCGACCAAGATCGTCGACCGCGCCACCGGCGAAGTGACCTATGGTGAAGTCCCGCCCTACTCCGTCGTCGTCGCCGGCTCGATGCCGTCGGGCTCGACCATGGGCAACGGCCAGCCGGCACCGAACCTCTACTGCGCCGTCATCGTCAAGCGCGTCGACGAGAAGACCCGCTCCAAGACCGGCATCAACGAACTGCTTCGAGACTGATCCGATGACACCGGAGGGGCGACGGCCGAGCATGATCTGGCTGTTCTTCAGCCCCTCCGGCCGCATCACCCGCCTGCCCTTTTTCCTGTCCTGGCTTTTCTGGCTGCTGATAGGCGGTTTCGTCGTCGCGCAGATGCTCGCCAACGAGAACCACAGGACCGCGCTGGCGCTCTGGACGCTGGCGCTGATCGTGTCCGGCATCGTTTCCACGCTCTCGATCGCCATGCTGGCGATCAAGCGGCTGCACGATATCGGCTATCCCGGACCGCTGGCGATCTGCCTGTTCATCCCTGTCCTGAGCCCCATCGTCTTCATCGCGCTCTGTCTCTGGCCGGGCACCGAGGGGCCGAACGAATTCGGCCAAACCAGCGATGAACCCGGCGCTTGAGCGGCGCACTGTACATTTCGGGCCCGAACGCGTATGTAGCGCGCCATGAACAGGCCGGCGATAAGATGCTGGCCGCGGCAATCGGCGCCTGATGACGACCTGATCCAAGGTCTTGTTCGTTTACCGGCGCGAAAACCGAAATCCGAAAGACGAGAGATGACAGAATTCGAAGGGATCGCGCCTGCGATCGCCGAGGCGTTGGCAAAACGCGGTTACAACGAGTTGACGCCGGTTCAACAGGCGATGCGCGATCCTGATCTGGCGGGCAAGGATGCGCTGGTATCGGCCCAGACCGGCTCCGGCAAGACCGTCGCCTTCGGCCTGGCGCTGGCACCGACCCTGCTTGGCGACCAGCGCCGCTTCAGCGCGCCCGGCGCGCCGCTGGCGCTTGTGATCGCACCAACGCGCGAACTGGCGCTGCAGGTCAAGCGCGAGCTCGAATGGCTCTATGAGCAGACTGGCGCGACGATCGCGTCCTGCGTCGGCGGCATGGACATGCGCACCGAGAAGCGCGCGCTGGAGCGCGGCGCCCACATCGTCGTCGGCACGCCCGGACGCCTATGCGACCATATCCGCCGCAACTCGCTCGATATTTCTTCGTTGCGTGCCGTCGTGCTCGACGAGGCCGACGAGATGCTCGATCTCGGTTTCCGCGAGGACCTCGAATTCATCCTCGAGGAGTCTCCCGACGACCGCCGCACGCTGATGTTTTCGGCGACCGTACCGCGCTCGATCGCGACGCTTGCCAAGAACTACCAGCGCGACGCCGTGCGCATCAGCACCGCGTCCGAGCAGAAGCAGCACGTCGACATCGAATACCGCGCCCTGACCGTTGCGTCGAACGATCGCGAAAACGCGATCATCAACGTCCTGCGCTTCTACGAAGCGAAGAATGCGATCGTCTTCTGCTCGACCCGTGCAGCCGTCAACCATCTGACTGCCCGCTTCAACAACCGCGGCTTCTCGGTGGTGGCTCTGTCGGGCGAACTCAGCCAGAACGAACGCACCCACGCGCTGCAGGCCATGCGCGACGGACGCGCCCGCGTCTGCATCGCCACCGACGTTGCCGCCCGCGGCATCGACTTGCCGGGCCTCGAACTGGTCATCCACGCCGACCTGCCGACCAACCCGGATACACTGCTGCACCGCAGCGGCCGCACCGGACGCGCCGGCCAGAAGGGCGTCAGCGCCCTGATCGTGCCGGTGAGCCAGCGCCGCAAGGCGGAGCGCCTGCTCGAAAACGCCCGGATCACCGCCAACTGGGCCCGCCCGCCGTCGGCCGACGAGGTCAGCCGCCGCGACGACGAGCGCCTGCTTGCCGACACGAGCTTTGCCGAACCGATCCGCGAAGACGAAGAGGCGATCGTGCGCGCGCTCATCGAGCTTCATGGTGCCGAGCAGATGGCTGCCGCCTTCGTGCGCCAGTTCCGCTCTGGCCGCTCGGCCCCGGAAGACCTGATCGAGGTTGCCGTCGGCGACAGCCGCGCAAAGCCGCGCCGCGATGAGAAGTCTGCACCGCGCGAAGACTATGACGCGCCGCGCGCCGATTTCAGCGATGGCAGCTGGTTCTCGCTCTCGGTCGGCCGCAAGCAGAATGCCGAGCCGCGCTGGCTGATCCCGATGCTCTGCCGCCACGGCAAGCTGACCAAGCGCGACATCGGCGCGATCCGCATGCAGCAGGAAGAGACCTTCGTCGAAATGACCTCCGATGGAGCCGAGCGCTTCCTGTCGTCGATCGGCAAGGAGGGCATGCTGGAGAAGGGCATCCGGGTGAAGACGCTGCCGGGCGCTCCCGATCTGTCGCAGCAGCGCCAGGAGAAGCCGAGTTTTTCCAAGGACAAGCCGAACTTCTCCAAGGACAAGCCAGGTTTCTCCAAGGACAAACCGGCCTTTGCCAAGAAGCGCCCCTATTCGGACGATGCGGCACGCAGTGACGGCGACTTCAAGCCGAAGCGCAAGTTCGACAAGAAGCCGGCTTACGCCGCCGCCCCGGCCCACACCGACGACAAGCCGCCGGAAAACCGCGACGCCTGGACTAAAAAGAAGGCCAAGCCGAACGCCGGCAAGGACGGCGGCTTCAAGCCGAAGCCCAAGGGCAACAACGCCAAGAACCGCCAGAGCTAAGCTTGCCGCAGCAACGGCGTCAGCCCAAATCAAAAAGCGCCGCGATCAAATCGCGGCGCTTTTTTTTGTCTGCAGTTGCGGCGGCTGGCCGTATCAGGCTTCGAGGAAGCGCAGGCCGGCGACGGCGACGATGATCATCGCGATGCAGGTGATCCGCATCCAGGAGACGGGATCCCCGAAAAGCACGATGCCGAGCACCGTGATGCCGACTGAGCCGATGCCGGTCCAGGCGGCGTAGGCAGTGCCGGCCGGCAGGTCGCGCATGGCGATCGTCAGGAGGTAGACGCTGCCGAGCGCCGCTGCGATGCCGATCGCGCTCGGCACCAGTTTCGTCCAGCCTTCGGCATATTTGAGCGCCAGGCCCATGATGATTTCAATCAGGCTCGCCGCTATCAGGATGATCCATGCCATTACCGTCTCCATCGAAATTTCCATCTGGAGAACAATCTGGTAGGGTAGGCACTGGATAGCAATTACGCACCTTTTGGTAACTATGAAAATCTCGACAGACCCGCTCGAAGCACCCATCACCTCCATTCCGGATGTCTTCGACCCGACCTGCTCCTCGCGGCATGCGCTGGAGCTGATCGCCAGCAAATGGGCGATGCTGATCATCTCGGCGCTCGAAGAAGGGCCGATGCGCAACGCCGCGCTGATGCGCCGGCTTGGCGACGTCTCGCAGAAGATGCTGACGCAGACGCTGAAGGAACTGGAGCGGAACGGCCTTGTCATTCGCGAGGACAAGAAGACCGTGCCGCCGCATGTGGAATACAGCCTCAGCGCTGTCGGCCGTTCGCTCAGCGAAACCCTGCTGGTGCTCGACCGTTGGGCCGAGACGCATTTCGGCACTCTCGACGCGGCGCGCGCGCGCTACGACGCCGAGCGGGGCAAATAGGCCTATTCGCCGTCGAGTTGCGACTGGGCGATCACTTTCACCACCCAGTCGGCAAAGACGCGCAGACGGCTGCTCAGGTGTCGGTTCGGCGGATAGACGAGATAGATCGGCATCGATTCGATTTGCCAGTCCTGCAGCACCCTCCGCATCGCGCCGGTCTCAAGATCCTCCCGCACCATGAAGCGGGGCGCCTGGATGACACCGAGGCCGGCACGGGCGGCGGCGAGATAGGTGGTCGATTCGTTGGCGGCCACCGCATAACGACCATGAACCTCGATCTCTTCCGCGCCGCGCTTGAAATAGAACGGCATCTGCTGGCCGGTCTGCGGGCGGAAATAGCCGACGACATAACAATTCTTCGAAAGATCGGAGGGATGTTGCGGCGTCGAGCAACGGTCGAGATAGTCGGGTGCCGCGCAGGCGACGAAGCTCATGTCGGTGATGCGCCGGGCAATCAGCGACTGGTCGGTCAGGGTGCCGACACGAATGGCGCAGTCGACATTCTCGGCAACATAGTCGACGGTGCGGTCCGAGACGCCGAGATCGATCTGGATGTCAGGGTAGCGCTTGTGGAATTCGGACAGAGCCGGGATAACGATGAGATTGGCCATGGCGCTTGCCATCTCCACGCGCAGCCGCCCCTTCGGCAGCGTCTGGGCGCTCGACAGGCTGCCGTCGAGCTCATCGAGGTCGGTCACGAGGCGCGCGGCCCGCTCGTAATAGAGCGCGCCATCCGGGGTCACCAGAACCCGCCGCGTCGTGCGATTGAGCAGCTTGGTGCGCAGATGCGCTTCCAATCCCTGGATGAGATTGGTGACGGTCGCCTTGGGCATATTGAGCGAAGCGGAAGCACGTGTGAAATTGCCGGTTTCGACAACGCGGAGAAACGCGCGCATGGCCGTGAGCTGGTCCATTTTCAATAGCCATTATTGTTCGAGATACTGAATAGTGTAGTCGGATTAGACGGACTATTCCAGACAGAAGACAATGTTATTCTCCCATCATGGCGGGTTGTCGCCTCATGTGGGATGACCCCGTGGCAAAGGCAAGAGAGATGGGTGAACGCTTTACGGTAGAGACGATGCAGACGGGCAAAGGTTCGTGCCCGGCACGTGTCTATAGTGGCGAAACGCTGCTCAACCCGCCGCCCGTGGTGCTGCACCTGCATGGCGGCTCCTTCGTCGGCAGCTCGATCGCAGCCGGCGAACGCGTCGCCAAGGCGCTTGCGGCGGCCGGTGCCATCGTCATCTCGCCGGAATATGCGTCGGCCTGCCTCAATCCGTTCCCGGCCGCACTCGACGTCACCTATTCCATGCTTTCTTCGATGCGTGCGCGTTGCCCGCAGTTCGCGCATAAAAAATCGTTGCTGTTCATCGCCGGCGAGGAGGCGGGCGGCAACGTGGCAGCCGGCGTGGCGCTGATGGCTCGCGACCAGTTCCTCACCGACCTCAAGGGGCAGATCCTCCTGTCGCCGATGCTGGATCCGTGCCTGGCGACCGCATCGTTTCGCAAATACTGTCCCGAGGGTTCGGTGCAATCGATCGCCGAAGGCTGGCAACGGTATCTGGGCGAATGCGGTGGATTCACGCATCCCTATGCCGCTCCGGCGCACTGTACGCGGCTCGCCGGCCTTGTTCCCTCGCTCATCCTGACCAGCGAGGAATGCCCGATGCGCGACGAGACTGCTGCCTATGCAGACCGTCTTCGCCAGGCGGGCGTGAGCGTTCAGTCCCATATTCTTCCCGGCCGCGCCGGGTGGATACCGGAAAATACCGTGAACGCTGAAACCTGGGCATCCCAGGAAGAAACGATTACCGGCATCTTTTCCCGCTTCTTCCAGCAGGCGGGGGCGAAGCCGGCTGAAATGACGATGCGTTAGCCAAGGACGACAGGGCCGCCGGCCTTTCCCTTTCGCTGACGACAGCAGCAAAAACGCCGGCTCCCAACCGGCAAGGAGAGAAAAATGAAATCGACAGTGACCCGCCGGGCCCTCTGGGGCGCCGGCCTGAGCATCCTATTGTCCGCCGCCGGCGGTGCCGCGGTTCTTCTTGGCCTGCCGCAGCACTTCGAGGCGGATGCCGCAACCGAAACGGCAGCCGCGCTTCCACCGGCCGTGCCGGTTTCGGTGGCCAAGGCGCAGTCGCGCCGCATCACCACCTGGGAAGATTTTTCCGGGCGGCTGGAAGCGATCGAACGCGTCGAGATTCGCCCCCGTGTCGGCGGCGCCATTCTCCAAGCCCACTTCCGCGAGGGTGCACTGGTGAAAAAGGGCGACCTTTTGCTCACCATCGATCCCGAGCCCTATGCGGCAGCCGTCGACCGGGCTGCAGCCGAGGTCGCAGCAGCCGAGGCGCGGGTGGCGCTCGCCAGGACGGAACTCGACCGCGGACGCAAGCTCGTGACCACGAGCGCCATCCCACAGAGCGGCGTCGACCAGCGCCTCAGCGCCTTCGACGAGGCGCAGGCGAGCGTGCGCTCCGCCAAGGCCGCGTTGCGCACGGCCGAACTCGACCTGGAATACACCGAAGTCAAGGCACCGATCTCCGGCCGCGTCGGCCGGCTGGAAGTGACCGCCGGCAACCTCGTCGCCGCCGGCTCCGCTTCGCCGGTGCTGACGACGCTGGTCTCGGTCGACCCGATCTACGCAAGCTTCAGCGCCAGCGAAGAAGTGGTCACCACTGCACTCGCCCGGCTCCAGGCCTCGGCCGGCGGCAACGCCATCGAGCGCATCCCGGTGCAGATCGGCACCGCTGCCGACGAAGGCACGCCGATCTCCGGCCATATCCAGCTCATCAACAACGAGGTGGATGCGGCGACCGGCACGATCCGCGTCCGCGCCGCGCTTGAAAATGCCGACGGGCGGCTGATCCCCGGCCAGTTCGTGCGCATCCGCATCGGCGAACCGGAGCCCGAAGAAAAGCTCGTGATCAGCGATCGCGCCATCGGCTCCGACCAGGACAAGAAATTCGTGTTCGTCGTCGGCTCCGACAACAAGGTCGAGTACCGCCAGGTGAAGCTTGGCCCGAATTCCGACGGGCTGCGCATCGTCGAAAGCGGCCTGAAGACCGGCGAGAACATCGTCGTCAACGGCCTGCAGCGGGTACGCCCGGGTGTGCTCGTGGCACCGCAGCAGGTCGAAGAAACGACGGCGTCGATCGCAACCAAGTAGGACATGACGGCACCCGCTTCGGCTGTCGCCGAGGCGGGATTGGCCGCCCAGACATCACTTAGCAGATCCCGGCGCGTGGCGAGTGTTCTTGCCGCGACAGCCGGAGATTTGCCTGAACTCGTCCCAAGGGGGATACGTCAATGAACTTCTCACGCTTCTTCGTCGACCGCCCGGTCTTCGCGGGCGTTCTTTCGGTCCTGATCTTCGTGGGCGGCCTGCTCGGCATGACCGGCCTGCCGATCTCCGAATATCCCGAAGTCGTGCCGCCGCAGATCGTCGTGCGGGCGCAGTATCCCGGCGCCAACCCGGCTGTTATCGCCGAGACGGTGGCAACGCCGCTCGAAGAACAGATCAACGGCGTCGAGGGCATGCTCTACATGCAGAGCCAGGCGACGGCGGACGGTCTGATGACGCTGACCGTCACCTTCGAACTCGGCACCGACCCGGACCAGGCCCAGCAGCTGATACAGAACCGCGTCGCGCAGGCCGAGCCGCGCCTGCCCGAGGAAGTGCGCCGTCTCGGCGTCACGACCGTCAAGAGCTCGCCGGACCTGACGCTCGTCGTGCACCTGTTGTCGCCCAACGGCCAGTACGACATCAACTATCTGCGCAATTACGGCGTGCTCAACGTCAAGGATCGGCTCGCCCGCATCGACGGCGTCGGCCAGGTACAGATCTTCGGCGGCGGCGACTATTCGATGCGCATCTGGATCGACCCGCAGAAGGCTGCCGAACGCGGTCTTGCGGCAAGCGACGTGGCCAACGCCATCCGCGCGCAGAACGTTCAGGCCGCCGCCGGCGTCATCGGCGCCTCGCCGTCGGTTCCCGGCCTCGACCTGCAGCTTTCCGTCAACGCGCAAGGCCGCCTGCAGACGCCTGAGGACTTTGCCGACATCGTCGTCAAGTCGGGCGCCGGCGGCGAGGTCACGCGGCTTGGCGACGTCGCACGCGTCGAAATGGGCGCTGCCGACTATTCGCTGCGCTCGCTGCTCGACAACAAGGCCGCCGTCGGCATGGGCGTCTTCCAGGCGCCGGGCTCAAACGCGATCCAGATCTCGGAAAACGTTCACAAGGCCATGGCCGAGCTGAAGCTGACCATGCCCGACGGCGTCGACTACGAGATCGTCTACGACACCACCCAGTTCGTGCGTGCCTCGATCGAGTCGGTCATCCACACCCTGCTTGAAGCGATCGCGCTGGTCGTCATCGTCGTCATCGTCTTCCTGCAGACCTGGCGCGCCTCGATCATCCCGCTCGTGGCGGTGCCCGTCTCGATCGTCGGCACCTTCGCGGTGATGTACGTCTTCGGCTTCTCGATCAACGCGCTCAGCCTGTTCGGCCTGGTGCTGGCGATCGGCATCGTCGTCGACGACGCCATCGTCGTGGTCGAAAACGTCGAACGTAACATAGAGCAGGGTCTGTCGCCGGTACAGGCGACCTACCGTGCGATGCAGGAGGTTTCCGGACCGATCATCGCCATTGCGCTGGTGCTCGTCGCCGTGTTCGTGCCGCTTGCGTTCATCACCGGCCTGACCGGGCAGTTCTACCGCCAGTTCGCACTGACGATCGCCATCTCGACGGTGATCTCCGCCATCAACTCGCTGACGCTTTCCCCGGCGCTCGCCGCCCTCCTCCTGCGCAATCACCATGCGCCGAAGGATTGGCTGACCCGTGCCATGGACAAGGTGTTCGGCTGGTTCTTCCGCGGCTTCAACCGCTTCTTCGGTCGCAGCTCGGAAGCCTATGGCCGCGGCGTCGGCAGGATCCTGTCGCGCAAGTCGCTGATCATGGGCGTCTATGTCCTGCTGCTCGGCGTCACCTTCGTGCTGTTCCGCGCCGTTCCCGGCGGCTTCGTGCCCGCCCAGGACAAGCAGTATCTGATCGGCTTTGCACAGTTGCCTGACGCAGCGACGCTCGACCGCTCGGAAGACGTCATCCGCCGCATGAGTGATATCGCGCTCAAGCATCCCGGCGTCGAAAATGCCATCGCCTTCCCCGGCCTGTCGATCAACGGCTTCACCAACTCGTCGAACTCCGGCATCGTCTTCGTGGCGCTGAAGCCGTTCGAGGAGCGCACGACGCCCGAGCTTTCGGGCGGGGCGATCGCCATGCAGCTGAACCAGGAATTCGGCGCGATCCAGGATGCCTTCATCGCCATGTTCCCGCCGCCGCCCGTCCAGGGGCTGGGCACCACCGGCGGCTTCAAGCTGCAGATCGAGGACAAGAACGGCCTCGGCTACCAGGCACTCGACGAGGCGACCAAGGCCTTCATTGCCAAGGCCTACCAGACGCCGGAGCTGGCTGGCATCTACTCGAGCTTCCAGATCAACGTGCCGCAGCTCTACGCCGACCTCGACCGCGTCAAGGCGCGCCAGCTCGGCGTCGAAGTGACCGATGTGTTCGAGACGCTGCAGATCTATCTGGGCTCGCTCTACGTCAACGACTTCAACGCCTTCGGCCGCACCTACAGCGTGCGCGTCCAGGCCGATGCAAACTACCGCAGCCACGCCGACGACATCGGCAAGCTGAAGGTGCGTTCGCAATCGGGCGAGATGATCCCGCTGTCGGCACTGTTGAAGGTCGAGCAGACGGTCGGCGCCGAGCGGGCGATCCGCTACAACGGCTTCCTGTCGGCCGACATCAACGGCGGCCCGGCGCCGGGCTTCTCCTCGGGCCAGGCTCAGGCCGCGATCGAGAAGATCGCCGCGGAAACGCTGCCGCCCGGTATCGCATTCGAGTGGACGGATTTGACCTATCAGCAGATTCTTGCCGGCAATTCGGGCATGCTCGTCTTCCCGCTGGCGCTGCTCTTGGTCTATCTCGTGCTGGCCGCCCAGTATGAAAGCCTGACCCTGCCGATCGCGATTATCCTGATCGTGCCGATGGGCATCATGGCCGCCCTTGCCGGCGTCTGGCTGACCGGAGGCGACAACAACGTCTTCACGCAGATCGGCCTGATCGTGCTTGTCGGGCTTTCCGCCAAGAACGCGATCCTGATCGTCGAGTTCGCCCGCGAACTGGAACTATCAGGCAGCACCGCCGTCCAGGCGGCGATCGAAGCGAGCCGGCTGCGCCTGCGGCCGATCCTGATGACCTCGATGGCCTTCATCATGGGTGTCGTGCCCCTGGTGATCTCCACCGGCGCCGGCGCCGAAATGCGCTCGGCCATGGGGGTCGCGGTCTTTTCCGGCATGATCGGCGTCACCGCCTTCGGCATCTTCATGACGCCGGTGTTCTACGTGCTGATCCGCAAGCTCTCGGGCGAGCGGCCTCTGAAGCACGCCGGAGCGCATATCGAAGCACCTCATCTCGCGCCCGGAGAATGAGGTAATCTTGCCGCATATGCGCTTTGAGCGGGCCGGATCTGATCCGGCCCGCTTACGTTGAAGACAGACGGATAGCCTCAGCCGTCGGCTGCACACCCATCCTGCGTGACAGCCGCGCAACGATCGGATAAACCAGCACCCTCAATCCCATTGGCCCCAGCGCCACGCAGACGGCATATCGCTACATGACCTCGACCGATCCGATCGCCAATCTCGCCACCCTCATCCGTTGCCCCTCCGTTACCCCTGCCGAAGGCGGCGCGCACTCAGCGCTTGAAGCCATGCTCAAGCCGCTCGGCTTTGCCGTCGACCGGGTCACGGCCAAAGACGCGGGTACGCCCGATATCGAGAACCTCTATGCCCGGCTCGGCAGCGACGGCCCGCATCTGATGTTTGCCGGCCATACCGACGTGGTGCCGGTCGGCGACGACGGCGCGTGGACCCACGGTCCGTTTTCCGCCGATATCGCCGGCGGCGAAATGTATGGCCGCGGCGCGGTCGACATGAAGGGCGGCATTGCCTGCTTCGTCGCAGCCGTCGCCCGCCACATCGAAAAGCATGGGGTCCCCAAGGGCTCGGTTTCGTTCCTCATCACCGGCGACGAGGAAGGCCCTGCGATCAACGGCACGACGAAACTTCTCGGCTGGGCTGCCGCCAAGGGCGAGCGTTGGGACGCCTGCCTTGTCGGCGAACCGACCAATCCAGACCGTCTCGGCGACATGATCAAGATCGGCCGCCGTGGCTCGCTTTCCGGCCGGATCACCGTCAACGGCGTCCAGGGCCACGCGGCCTATCCGCACCTGGCGGACAATCCGGTGCGCGGCATCCTGCAACTGACCCAGGCACTGATGGACCCGCCCTTCGACAACGGCACGGAAAACTTCCAGCCGTCGAACCTGGAAGTGACGACCATCGACGTCGGCAATGGCGCCGTCAACGTCATCCCTGCGAAGGCGGCTGCTGCCTTCAATATCCGCTTCAACGACACCTGGACCGCCGAGAGCCTGATGGCGGAGATCATCGCCCGCCTCGACCGCGCGGCAACGGACGGCGCTCTGCGGGCAGGCCGCGACCCGGTCCGTTACGAGATCACCTGGAACGAACGGCCGAGCCACGTTTTCCTGACGCGCAACAATGCGCTGATCGATTCGCTGTCAGGCGCTATCGAAGCGGTCACCGGCCAGCAGCCGAAACTTTCGACCACCGGCGGCACCTCGGATGCGCGGTTCATCAAGGACTATTGCCCCGTCGTCGAATTCGGGCTTGTCGGCCAGACCATGCATATGGTGGACGAGCGTGTCGCCGTCGCCGATCTCGAAACGCTGACGGAAATCTACGAAACCTTCATCTTCAGCTGGTTCGGCCATGCCGCTGCTTGAGGAGGTTCTTTCCTATATCAAGGGCCTCTGGCTGCTGATCCAGGGCAATGGCGAAGGCTTCCGCTGGCTCGATTTCAGCGAGAGCGGATTGTGGCGTTCGTTTACAGCGATGCTCTGGTGCCTGCCGGCCATTGCCGTCACCTGGGCATCCTGGCGGCTTTATTATCTCTCTGCAATGCCAACAGGAACCACTGTCGGCTTCGGCTTCGTCTTCAAGCTTCTGGTTGTCGATCTCGCCAGCTGGCTGCTGCCGCTGGTGCTGGTCTTCGTCCTGGCGCGCCCACTCGGCTTTGCCGCCGCCGTGGTGCCGATCGTCGTCACCACCAACTGGCTTTCCGTGCCGCTGTCCTATGCGATGGCGGTGCCGGCGGCGATCCGCCTCGTCATTCCCGGCAGCGAAGGGCTGACGAGCCTGATCTGGCTGGTGCTGCTCTTCGTCAGCATCGGCATACTCTTCCGGCTGCTGCGCATCATTACCGGAAACCAGACCTTGCTGGCCACGGCGCTGACGGCGCTTTTCCTGCTGCCGTCGATGATGATGGGCGAATTGCTGCAGCAGTTCTTCGGCCTTATCCCGACCTGACAGACGTCACGCGCCATCTGCGCGCGACGTTACCTTCCTCAGTAATCGACCTGCATGAAATAAAGCCCGTCGGGCGGCGCCACCGGACCGCAGGCCTTGCGGTCGCGCGCTTCGAGTGCCGCCTGCAGCTCGTCCGGCGTCCATTTGCCTTCGCCAACCAGCTTCAGCGAGCCGGCGAAGGAACGGATCTGATTGTGCAGGAAGCTCTGCGCCGTGGCGCGAATTTCGATCAGATTGCCGGTGCGAGAGACATCCAGCCGGTCGAGCGTGCGCATCGGGCTTGTCGCCTGGCAATGGACGGAGCGGAAGGTGGTGAAGTCGTGGTGGCCGACGAGCCGTTGCGCGCCTTCATGCATCGCCTCGTGATCGAGCGGCTTCGTCACCCACCAGGCACGCTTCGCCTCCAGCGCCAGCCGCGACGGACGGCAGATGATGCGGTAGAGATAATGCCGGCGCAGCGCCGAAAACCGTGCGTCGAAGGCGTCTGTGACTTCCTGGGCGTCGAGGATCGAGACGCCCTCGCCGGCCATGCCCAGATGCGCGTTCAGCGCATTGCGCAGCGTGTGAGGTTTCCACTCGCGCGTCAGGTCCGCATGCGCCACCTGCCCGACGGCATGAACGCCGGAATCGGTCCGCCCGGCACCGCGGATCGAGACGGTTTCGCCGGTCAAGGACAGGATCGCTTTTTCGATCGCGCCCTGGACGGAAGCGCCGTTGTCCTGGCGCTGCCAGCCGACATAGTTGGAGCCGTCATATTCGACGATCAGTCGAAAGCGCGGCATCAGCCGACCCTCGTGCCGGCGGCGATGGGCGTACCGCGCAGGAAATCGGCAACACTGAGAGCCTTGCCGCCTGCCCGCTGCAGCCGCGTCGGCCGCACGGCACCGTCGCTGCAGGCAATGGTGAGAGTGTCGTCGAGCACCGTTCCGGCGGTTCCTGCCGCCGTCACGCGCTCGGAGTTCAAAACCTTGATGCGCTCCGGCTTGCCGGCGATCTCGAGCTCAAACCAGGCGCCGGGAAAAGGCGACAGGCCGCGAATATGGTCGTGCACTTCGCGCGCGGTCCTCGCAAAATCGATGCGAGTCTCGGCCTTGCTGATCTTGGCGGCGTAGACGACGCCCTCGCCCGCCTGCTCGGTCAGTGGCAGGTCATCGGCCTCAAGCTTGCCGATCGCTTCCTTCATCAGGTTAGCGCCGACCTGCATCAGCCGGTCATGCAGCTCGCCCGCCGTCATCGTCTCGCCGATCTGCACCGCCTTGGTGAGCGCGACCGGGCCTGTGTCCAACCCCTTGTCCATCTTCATCACCATCATGCCGGTCTCATGGTCGCCGGCCATGATGGCACGCTGGATGGGAGCCGCACCACGCCAGCGCGGCAAGAGCGAGGCATGGCCATTATAGCAGCCGAGCCGCGTTCCGGTCAGGATCGCTTCCGGCAACAGCAGGCCATAGGCGACGACAACGGCAACGTCAGCATTGAAATCACGGAAGGTCTGGCGATCGGCTTCGTCCTTGAAGTTGACGGGCGTGAGCACGGGAACGCCGAGCAGCTCGGCCGCCTGGTGCACCGGCGACTTCTGCAGGTCGAGCCCGCGCCGTCCGCCGGGCCGCGGCGGCTGGGTATAGACGGCAACGATCTCGTGACCTGCCCCTGCGAGTGCGGCAAGCGTCGGTACGGAAAATTCCGGCGTTCCCATGAAGATGATGCGAAGCGACAAGGCGGATACTCCGACCGTTTGAAATCAGGCCCCTTCAAACGGGTTTACGCGCCTCAAATCAAGCCCCTCAACGACAAAGCGCCCTGCGGGCGCTTTCCTCGGGATCAGATCGCCTTGGCGCCGCGGGTCTTTGCAGCCTTGGTGAACCTGCGGATCACCATGTCCCGCTTGAGCTTGGAGATGTGGTCAATGAACAGCACGCCGTTCAAGTGATCGATCTCATGCTGCAGGCAGGTCGCCAGCAGGCCGTCGGCCTTGACGATCTGTTCCTTGCCGTCACGGTCGAGGTGCTTGACGGTGACCTCCGCCGGACGCTCCACCTCGGCATAATAATCCGGAATGGAGAGGCAGCCTTCTTCATAGACCGAGAACGCGTCGGACGAAGCGACGATTTCGGGATTGATGAAAACGTGCGGGGTCTTCTCGTCGCCTTCCTTGGAGACGTCGAGAACCAGCATGCGTTTCGCCACGCCGATCTGGA
This sequence comes from Ensifer sp. Root1252, assembly GCF_001425885.1. Taxonomy (NCBI): domain Bacteria; kingdom Pseudomonadati; phylum Pseudomonadota; class Alphaproteobacteria; order Hyphomicrobiales; family Rhizobiaceae; genus Ensifer; species Ensifer sp. Root1252. The sequence continues at coordinate 553,654 of NZ_LMDT01000001.1, forward strand.
TGGCGGCGAGCCCGATACCCGGGGCGTCATACATCGTCTCGAGCATATCGTCGGCCAGGCGACGGATGTCGGCATCGATGGTTTCGATCGGGGTCGAGACCTGACGCAGAACAGGATCGGGAAGGATGATAAGCGGCTTGATCGTCATATCGCTCCCATAACCGATCTTTCCATCCGGGTGCAAGAAAATTGGCGCGCACGCTACGGGCATCGCGGCAATGTCGTCTCCCGTTAACCGCGCCGGGTAAATGTTCTCGTTTTGATCTGGTCTTCAAAAAAGAATCTGTTAGGCTTGCCGCATGGAACCTGCGCCAATTTCGTTTGACCAGCCTGTTTTTCTCATCGGCACCGTGCCGGTCACTGTCGCCCATCTCTGCATGGTTCTGGCCGTGCTGGCGATTGGCTTCGTGCTGATGACCGTTTCGCGGCGGCGGCGGGCGGGCGACGACGAGCGTCACGAGCAGATGGCCATGCTGCTGGCAGCGCAGACGGAAATGCAGGGCCGCATCGCGGCAATGGCCGACGTGTTCGGCAGCCGCCAGGCGGAACTGAACCAGACGCTGAGCCAGCGGATCGATGGCATGACGCACCGGATCGGCGCCTCGATCAGCGAGCAGACCAAGGCGACGCACGAAAACCTGCGGCGATTGCAGGAGCGCCTGGCAGTGATCGACACCGCCCAGAACAACATCCAGTCGCTGGCCAAGGACATGGCCGGGCTGCAGGCCATCCTTTCGAACAAGCAGACACGCGGCGCCTTCGGCCAGTCGCGTATGGAAACGATCGTCGCCGACGGCCTGCCGATGGGCGCCTTTGCCTTCCAGACGACGCTTTCCAACGGCGCCCGGCCGGACTGCACCATCCGCATGCCGAACGACCAACCGCCGCTGGTGATTGACGCGAAGTTTCCGCTGGAGGCCTGGAACGGCATGCGGGACGCTGCAACGCCTGAGCGCCGGCAACAGATGGTGCAACTGTTCCGCCGCGACATGGAGGTGCATGTCCGCGATATCGCCAGCAAGTACCTGATCCCCGGCGAGACGCAGGAGACGGCTTTCCTCTTCGTTCCCTCGGAATCGATCTTCGCTGAAATCCACGAGCATTTCGAAGCGATCGTCCAGAAGGCGCATCGCCAGCGGATCGTCATCGTCTCGCCGTCGCTGCTGCTCCTGTCGATCCAGGTGATCCAGTCGATCCTCCGTGACGCCCGCATACGCGAGCAGGCGCATCTCATCCAGGGGGAAGTGGGGCGGCTGATGGAGGACTTGACGCGCCTCGACGAACGGGTCCGCAAGCTGCAGGGTCACTTCGCCATGAGCCAGAAGGATGTCGAAGAGATCCTCATCTCCTCGGGCAAGCTTTCCCGCCGCGGCGCCAAGATCGAAGCGCTGGAACTTGAGGCGGAAGGTGCGGCACGACCGGAAGAACCGCGCCATGCCGTCGACAATCGCGTCGGGCAATTGCGCCTCAGGGTGGTTGACGAGGACTGACGGTCTCGGGCACTCTCCGGCCAAAATCAGCAATTCGACGGGACATCTTCACATGATCACTGTTTTTGGGTCCATCAATATGGACCTGATCGCCACGACCGCGCGTCTGCCGAAGCCGGGCGAAACCGTTGCCGGCTCGGGCTTTTCGACTGCCGCCGGTGGCAAGGGCGCCAATCAGGCGCTGGCCGCACGGCGTGCCGGCGCCATCGTTCACATGGCCGGCGCCGTCGGCTCGGACAGCTTTGCCGACGGCGCGCTCGAATTGCTGCGGGAGGCCGGCGCCGACCTGTCCTTGACCAAAACCGTCGAGGAGCCGACGGGCACGGCCCATATCCTCGTCGGCGGTGAAGGCGAGAATGTCATTGTCGTCGTTGCCAGCGCCAACGCAACGGTCAACGAAGCCGATGCAGTTGCCGCCGTTGGTGGCCTGAACGCCGGCGACACCCTGATGCTGCAGCTGGAGATACCGGCAGCGTCGGTGGAAAAGGCGCTCTCGGAAGCCCGGCGCAAGGGCATTCGCTCCGTCATCAATATCGCGCCCCTGACCCCGGAAGCGGCCCGCCTCGGCCGGCTGGCCGATATCGTCATCGCCAACGAGACGGAGTTCGAACTTTTGGCCGGCAAGACCGGGATCGAAGGTCACGAACGCGAAGAGGCAATGAGAAAGCTGCACGCCGAAACCGGCCACACAGTCATCGTCACGCTGGGCGCGGAAGGCGTCATCGCCGTGCACGAAGGCGAGGTCCATCGCGCCCGCGGCCTAAAGATCGACCCGGTCGATACCGTCGGTGCCGGCGATACTTTCTGCGGTTACCTGGCTGCAAGCCTCGACGAGAAGCTCGCATTTCCCGACGCGCTCCGACGCGCCGCGGTGGCGGGTTCACTCGCCTGCCTGAAGCGCGGCGCCCAGCCCTCGATCCCGCTTGCCTCGGAAGTCGAGCCGCGCATCTAAGGGCCTGATCCGATCTTGAAGTGCGTTGCGATCGTTCGATTGCCGCACTTCAAAGCTCTCGCTTTTGCCGATGTCGTTATCGCAAATAGCTGCACACTTTTCCGGGCAGACTTTGACGCCCGTCGCGCGACCTGGTTTGAACGGCGAGGCTTTCCGTTCCTGCTGTGCCGAAAGCGCCCTTTCAGCGGGCAACGACCCTGAAAATCACTCTTCGACAGCCTTTGCGCAATCCGGACAGTCTTTGTCGCGGAGGTAAAACTTTGCGCGGAAATTCTCCATGAGCGGCGCATGAATTGGCCGTTGCGTTGGCCCAATCTTAAGATTTGCTCGGCTATTCAAGACCATGAGAAAGCCGGTTCCCCAAGGAATGGGCAGCCTCCTTAATGCCGGTCGGCATCTGGCGCTCCATGATGGAGTTTCACCCACATTGTGAAATGCGTTCGCCGCAGGTTGTCTCCTGCGGACCTCCCAGCACGTGAGGATTTCATGTTCAAGTTCCAAGCCAAATCGCTGGCGACCAAGCTGATCGCGGTGACAGGCGGCACGATCGCGCTCGTGTTGCTCGCCTCGAACTTCGTTCTCATCTCCCAGACACAGGAGCGCGTCGAAACGCTGGTGCTCGACCAGGCAACCGGCGAAGCGAAAGCCATCGCTTCTGATATCGCCGGCGGCATCGGCGAACTGGCAAGCGCTTCGCGCTCGATGGCCGGCATCCTTGGCCGCAGCCACGCGGAAAAATCGATGGAACGCGCCGGTGTAATCAACATCCTCAGGGCCAATCTCGAACAGAACCCATTCGCCTTCGGCAGCTGGTTTGCCGAAGAGCCCAAGGCCTTTGACGGCCGCAAGGAGGACGTGGCCAACAACAAGGAGCTGGGTGCCAACGAGGAAGGCATCTTTGCGCCCTACTGGTCGAAAAACCGCGAAAACGAGATCCAGTTCTCGACCTTCCGCGCGGACTACGCGGCGGAATGGTACAGCCTTGCGGCAAAGAGCGGCAAGGGCGCAATCACCCCGCCCTATACCGCGCAGGACACCGATGTCCCGACTGCGATGAGCTCGATCGCCTATCCGGTCACGTCCAACGGCAAGCTGATCGGCGTTTCTGGCGTCGACATCTCGCTCGCTTCGCTGGCGGACGGCCTCTCCAAGCTGAAGCCGTTCGAAACCGGCCGCGTCTACCTGCTGTCCCAGACCGGCAAGTGGCTGGTCGCGCCGATCCCGGAGCTTTTGCTCAAGGATTATGACGGCGAAGGCAACGAGGTCGTCAAGAAGGCACTGGCTTCGGGAACTTCGGGCGTCGTCAAGAACCTGTCCTACGACGGCAACGAGCCCTTCGACCGCGTTGTCTACCCCTTCGCCGTTTCGGGTGTGAACACCAGCTGGATCGTGCTCGTCGACGTGCCGCGCACGGCGATCAACGCGCCGGTCCGCGACCAGACCTACATGATGATCATCGGGGGCCTGGTCGTTCTCGGCGCGGTGCTGCTCGGCCTTTACTTCGCAGTCCGTGGTTTTGTCCAGCAGCCGCTTGCAGGCCTCGTCAGGGACGTCCGCAACCTCAGCAACGGCGACTACGGCAATTCGATCACCGGCCAGGACCGCTCCGACGAGACGGGCCAGGTGGCAAAGGCGCTCGAAGGCTTCCGCCACCAGCTGGCCGACACCAAGCGGCTCGAAGGCGAAGCCCGCCACGAGCGCGAGCAGGCGGAACACGAGCGTAGCCGTTCCGAGACCGAGCGGGCCGAATCCAGCGCCCTCCAGCGCGACATCGTCGCCCGCCTCGGCAAGGGTCTTTCGCACCTCTCCTCCGGCGATCTCGCCTTCCGCATCACCGACGAATTCCCCGGTGAATATGCCCAGCTGAAGCGCGACTTCAACGCGACAATGGACAGCCTCGAAGAGACGATCCGCACCGTCAACCACTCCGTCGTCAACATCGGCAACGGCACCAGCGAGATCAGCAGCGCCGCCAACGATCTGTCGCACCGCACCGAACAGCAGGCGGCAAGCCTGGAAGAGACGGCGGCAGCTCTCGACGAGCTGACCTCGCAGGTCAACGCCAGCGCCGAGAACGCCAAGGTCGCCGCCAAGTCGGTGGACGTGGCCAGCAGCGATGCCGGACAGTCCGGCGAAGTGGTGCAGAAGGCGATTGCCGCGATGAAGGGCATCGAGCAGTCGTCGCACGAGGTCAGCCGCATCATCGGCGTCATCGACGAGATCGCCTTCCAGACCAACCTGCTGGCGCTCAACGCCGGCGTCGAAGCCGCGCGCGCCGGTGACGCCGGCAAGGGCTTCGCCGTCGTCGCCCAGGAAGTCCGCGAGCTTGCCCAACGCTCGGCAAACGCTGCCAAGGAGATCAAGACGCTGATCAACACCTCGGCGGGCCAGGTGCGCGAAGGCGTCGACCTCGTCGGTCGCGCCGGCGGCGCGCTCGAAAAGATCGCCGAACAGGTGGTGCAGATCAACGGCCTCATCCGCCAGATCTCGAGTTCGGCTTCCGAACAGGCCGTCGGCCTCAAGGAGATCAACTCGGCCGTCAACCAGATGGACCAGGTGACCCAGCAGAACGCCGCGATGGTCGAAGAAACCACTGCCGCCGGCATGGCGCTCAACGAGGAAGCACGCTCGCTGAGCACGCTGGTCGCCCGCTTCCGCGTCGCTCAGCGCTCGGGAACGACGGCAGCCCAGCCGAACTCGACGGAGATGTTGCGCGGTACGGCCGAGCGCATGCGCTCGGCCGAACGCCCGGCACCCGCACCGGCTCCTACCTATGCCCGCGACACCCGTCCGGCACCGAGTGCCGCGCGCGCCGGCTATACGCCATCGACCCAACGCGTCCTGACACAGACGTCCGGCGCCAACGCGTTGGCACAGGACAATTGGGAAGAGTTCTGATCCAGTAATCGATAAAGCAAAAAAACGGCGCCTCTCGGGGCGGCGTTTTCTTTTGTGGTTTTGGCTCGCGGCGATCAGATGCGCGCCAGCCGCTCTGTCAACAGGTCGAAGAAACCCTGATCGTCGATATGACGCATGACCTTGGCATTGTGCGTGCGGCCCGTGACCTGCCACCAGTCGACCACGGTCATGCCTGATGTCAGCGGCGACTGAACTTCGATCTCGACATTGCAGTCACGACCGGTGAAAAGCTCCGGCCGCAGGAGGTAGGCGATGACGGTCGGATCATGCAGCGGGCCGCCGTCGGTGCCGTACTTTTCGATGTCGAACCGCTCGAAGAATTCCAGCATTTCCGCCATGGCGATCGCCGGTGCGCTGCCGATCTCACGGATCTTCGCCACGCGCGCCTTGTGCGTCAGCACCCGGTGGGTGACGTCGAGCGGCATCATCACGATCGGAATACCCGAACGGAAGACGATGTCGGCCGCTTCCGGATCGACATAGATGTTGAATTCGGCCGCCGGCGTGATGTTGCCACCCTCAAAGAAGCCGCCGCCCATCATCACCAGTTCGCGCACCCGCGGTGCAATGTCCGGCGCCTTCTGAAGGGCAAGCGCGACGTTGGTCAGCGGACCGAGCGTGCAGAGCGTGACCGTGCCAGGTGCTTCAGCGCGCAACGTGTCGATGATGAAGTCGACGCCATGCTGGGCCTGAAGCGCCATCTTCGGCTCGTCGAGAACAGGTCCGTCGAGACCGGTCTTGCCGTGCACATGCTCGGCAGTGACGAGCGGACGGGCGATCGGCCGGTCGGCGCCGGCGAAGACCTTGACTTTGGTCCTGTCGCACAGTTCGCAGATGATGCGGGCATTGCGCGCGGTCATGGCCAGAGGAACGTTGCCGGCGACCGTCGTGATCCCCAGGATATCGATTTCTTCCGGACTGCCGAAAGCGAGCATGATGGCGGCGGCATCGTCCTGCCCGGGATCAGTGTCTATGATTATTTTTCTCGGCACAGGCACGCTTGTGTTCCTCCTTCGGATTCTCGCGCTGCGGACTATGATTTGCGTGCACGCCGGAGGCAAGCGGCTTGCGCTCATTGCGCACAGCTACCATATTGGAAGGGGATGCTGCTTGGCAGGTCCGCAGAATGGTCGCTTGATCTTACAAGGACTTGGGAATGAGCAGAATTACGCCTTTCACGAGCCCACTCCTGCTGGGTTTCGACACAATGGAAAAGACCCTTGAGCGTATCGCCAAGGGAAATGACGGCTACCCGCCCTACAATATCGAGCGCATCCGCGGCGACGATTCGGTCGATGCGCCAGAGCGATTGCGCATCACGCTCGCCGTCGCCGGCTTTTCCGAAGAAGATCTCGACGTCACGACCGAGGAAAACCAGCTCGTCATTCGCGGCCGTCAGATCGACACCGGCGATCGCGATTACCTGCACCGCGGCATTGCCGCCCGGCAGTTCCAACGCACATTCGTGCTTGCCGACGGCATGAAGGTGCTTGGCGCGGAATTGCGCAACGGCCTGCTCTCGGTCGATCTCGTTCGTCCGGAACCGGTGCGTATGGTAAAGAAAATTAACATTTCAGTCCCAGAGTAGGATAACCGGCGGGATTTTCCCCTGGCCGGCGACCACGGAGTACCACCATGGGACTGAAAGCCATCACCTCGTCATTGTCAAAAAACGACCTCGCACATCTGGGAGAGGGCGAAGTCGGCTATATCAGAAAGATGCGTTCGGAAGAGGTTTCCCGCTGCTTCCCGGAAGCGCCTGAAATGGGACCGGGCATCGATCTGTGGGCCCTGTTCGGTGCGGACGGCACGCCGATCCTTTTGACCGACAACCGCTCCAGCACCTTCTACAAGGCTGCAGAAGACGATCTGAAGACCGTCAGCCTGCATTGATCGTCAGCTGCGGCGAAGCTCGCCGCTGGAACGTCAAGGCGCTGCGCGTCAAATCTGGCGCGCAACAGAAGCTGCTGCAACGCTTCGAGTGTCCTTAATATGCTGTGCGTAGACCGCCGCTTAAACGCGACGGAAGGTAAGATAGGCGGAACTCCGCCCTTCCCTGCGCGCCTTGGCCTCGTAGCGCGTGCTCGGCCAGCCCTCAAACGGCGTCAACCAATCCGATGCCTGTTCGGCCGTCCATTCGAAGGCGGCATGGTCGCGGCAATGCAGCAGCGTCCAGTTGACGTAGGTGTCGATATCGGATGCGAAGCAGAAGAGGCCGCCGGGCTTCAGCACCCGTGCGAAGCGGTCGAGATTGACGCTGGAGACGAAACGACGCTTCCAATGCTTGCGCTTCGGCCAGGGGTCAGGATAGAGCAGGTCAACCTGGTCGACGCAGGCGTCCGGCATCCAATCGAGCACCTGCGTGGCGTCGTCATTGTAGAGACGAATGTTGGAGACACCCTTCTCCTCGATCTGCCCGATCAGCTTCGCCATCGAATTGACGAAGGGTTCGACGCCGATGAAACCGGTCGAGGGGGTCTCGGCCGCGCGGTGGATCAGATGCTCGCCGCCGCCAAAACCAATTTCCATACGGACGCGATCGACCGGCTCGGGAAAGAGCGACTTCATGTCCTGCGGCGCGGCAGTGCCGAGATCGAGCTTCAGCTTCGGTAGAATGGTTTCGAGGTGTGCCGCCTGGCGCTCGCGCAAGGGCTTGCCCTTGCGGCGTCCGAAGAAGGCTTCCGTGGCGCGGCTGCGGCGCGGTTCAGTCATGACAATCTTCCTTCAACGAGCAAGGCGGACACCCCTTTCGGGGGCATCCGCCTTTATCTTTAGCGGCCGGACGTTCTGTGTCCGGCAAATGTCGAAGCGTCAAGCCCCGATGGCTTCCTTGAGCGGCTTGACCAGATCAAGCTTCTCCCAGGAGAACGAGCCGTCACGGCCGGCCTTGCGACCAAAGTGGCCATAGGCAGCGGTCTTGGCGTAGATCGGCTTGTTGAGGTCGAGATGACGGCGAATGCCGGTCGGCGACAAGTCCATCGTCTTGCGGATCGCGCTTTCCACCTGGTCCTCGGAGACCTTGCCAGTGCCGTGCAGGTCGACATAGACCGAGAGCGGCTGGGCAACGCCGATGGCGTAGGAAAGTTGGATCGTGCAACGATCGGAGAGGCCGGCAGCAACGACGTTCTTGGCGAGGTAGCGGGCTGCATAGGCAGCCGAACGGTCGACCTTGGTCGTGTCCTTGCCCGAGAAGGCGCCGCCGCCATGCGGAGCTGCGCCGCCATAGGTATCGACGATGATTTTGCGACCCGTCAGGCCGGCATCCCCATCCGGGCCGCCGATGACGAACTTTCCGGTCGGGTTGATGTACCAGGTGCAATCGCTGGCGATCTTCAGATCGTCAAGCGCTTCGCGGATATAGGGTTCGACGACCGCACGAACCTTGGTCGAATCCCAGCTCTCATCGAGATGCTGGGTGGACAGAACGATCGAGACGACTTCCGCCGGCTTGCCGTCGATGTAGCGAACGGTGACCTGGCTCTTGGCATCCGGGCCGAGCTTGGCGACTTCGCCGTCGCCCTTCTTGCGGGCGGCTGCGAGCAGATGCAGGATGCGGTGCGAATAATAGAGCGGCGCCGGCATCAGTTCCGAGGTCTCGCGGCAGGCGTAACCGAACATGATGCCCTGGTCGCCAGCACCCTCTTCACCCTGCTTGTCGGACGCGCTGTCGACGCCCTGGGCAATGTGTGCGGACTGGAAGTGCAGGAGCACGTCGATCTTGGCCGTTTTCCAGTGGAAACCGTCCTGCTCGTAGCCGATGTCGCGGATCGCCTTACGTGCGGCAGACTTGAACTTCGAGGGGTTGATGACGTCGTTGCCGTTCTTGTCCTTCTTCAGAAGGCTCGGCGGCAGGCGGACTTCGCCGGCGATCACAACGCGGTTCGTCGTTGCCAGCGTTTCGCAGGCAATGCGTACGCCCCAGGGATCGACACCGGTCTTGGCAGCTTCGCGGTAGACCAGATCGACGATCTCGTCGGAGATACGGTCACATACTTTGTCCGGGTGGCCTTCGGCTACGGATTCACTCGTGAACAGGTAGTTTGCACGCATGCGGGAATTCCCCTCAAGAAGATAAGCGCTGGCATCGTGTTAGTGGTTTTGCGACCGAAAAACAAGCGAACAACGACATAAATATATCTTTATATCGACATCGGAGCCAATCACTTCCGATATCAGAGGGAAACGGCGGACAAGAAAAAAGCGGCACAAATGGCCGCTTTGTTTTCCAATCCCGATGGGTTTCGGGACTATTCGCTTTCTGCTTCCGCAGCCAGAGCCTTGACGAGGTCGACAAGCTTGCGACGCACCTTGGGATCGTTGATCTTGACGAACGCGCGATTGAGCTGAAGGCCTTCCGAGGAAGAGAGGAAGTCGACAACGTAGTTCGAGCTGGAGGCTTCGGCCAAGCCGGAAGCGCTGGTGTTTTCACCGGGAGCGTCTTCGAAGAAGAAGGAAACGGGGACGTTCAGGATGCTGGAAATGTTCTGCAACCGGCTGGCACCAACGCGGTTCGTGCCTTTTTCGTACTTCTGGATCTGCTGAAAGGTGATCCCCAGGCTTTCGCCCAGTTTTTCCTGGCTCATGCCAAGCATCGTGCGGCGAAGGCGAATCCGGCTACCGACGTGAATGTCGATCGGGTTCGGCTTCTTTTTATTTTCCATCATATCTGCGTTCCTAAACACGCTGTTTCGATCATCCACGGACTGGCGTGGGGACACCGCACACCGCTGCAACCGCAACGGTGAAGACAAACGAGTCGCCACAGCAGAAACCGATGGTCCGGTCCACTATGCAATTTTAGGGGTTTTAGGTCAATTCTTCCTAATATTAAAACTAACACGCGAGAAGGCTGCAACCAGCAGGAGGAAGATTGCGCACAACCCGAAAATGCGGCTACGAATGACCTCATTCGTGGGCGTAGGAAGCCTTCCCGGCAGAATTGTGTCGATCACTCCCCTATAATTGTAGGCCAATCCTACCACTAAAACCCCACGTGCATCAACAATCGCTGATATACCATTATTGGCTGCACGGATAAGGGGTAATCCCGTTTCCACTGCACGCAACTGCGCCTGATGGAAGTGCTGACGGGGGCCCGGCGTGTCGCCGAACCAGGCATCATTGGTGATGTTGAGCAGCGCGTCGGCGCCGCGCGCATCAGTGCCGATCTCGTCGGGGAAAATCGCCTCATAACAGATGAGCGGGTAGAACGTGCGCCCGCCGGCCAAGGTCAGTAGCGACCGGGTCTTGGCGGCCGAGAAACCACCCGGCAGGGCGGCCGCGACCGAGCTTAGGCCCCAGGACGAGAGCATGTCCTCGAACGGCAGATATTCACCAAAGGGAACGAGGTGCACCTTGTCGGCAGCACTCATGATCTGCCCGCGTTCGTCGATGACGTAGATCGAGTTGTAATAGCGCGGCGGCAGGCCGGCGCCGGCATCTTCCGCTCGCACCGCGCCGGCAATGAGGATCTGCCCGTCATCGAGCACTTCGGCAATGCGCGCAAGCGCATCGGGACTGTCGGTGAGGATGAACGGGATCGAGGTTTCCGGCCAGACGACGATATCGGGCTTCTTGGTTTCACCTTCGGCTGGTGCCGTGGTCAAAGCCAAATGCTCCTCGAAGATGGCGCCGCGCTCGCTATCATCGAGTTTCTTTGCCTGATCGATCACCGGCTGAACGAGGCGAACGGCAAGCGGCTGATCCGGTCCGCCGGGCGCCGGCAGCGCAAGCCGATAAAAGCCGAAGCCGGTATGGGCCGCGAAAAGCGCCACAGCAAGGCTGAGACCAATACGGCTGCCCTTGCCGGTCGCGATAAGGGCCGGCGCCGCAAAGACGAAAACCGCCAGCATGTTGATGGTTGCGAGGTTCAGGACACTTGCCGACTGCATCATCAACGGCATCGGCATCGCCGCATAGCCGATCGCATTCCAGGGAAAGCCGGTAAAGATGAACGAGCGCAACCATTCAGCCAAGCCAAAACCCAGCGCCAGTGCTGCGATCCGGCCCACGCCATCCGACCAGAGGATGCGGGCAATCAGGGCCGCGAGCGCGTAGAACAGGGCAAGGCACGCCGGAAGCCCTACGACTGCCAGCGGCAATGCCCAGGCGAAGCTGTCCGCCTCCACCAACAGTGCGTTACCAAGCCACCAGAGCCCGCCGAGGAAATAGCCGAAACCGAACGCCCAGCCGATGCAGACTGCCGGCCAGAGCCGCCGGATTACGCCGCCGTCCGGATGGCCGGTCGCGCCGTCGAGCAGCCAAACGAGAACAGGAAAGGAGAGGAAGGCAGCCGCAAAGATGCCGAACGGCGGCTGTGTCAGAACAGCCAGGAGGCCCGCGGCAAACGCGAGCAATAGCCGGGGGGCGCCCGACAGAAGCATGATCCTGCCAGCCAGTCTTTCCATGCAGCCTCCTGTTGGCGCAGGCCGCGAAACACGACGCTGCGCGGGAAGAACAACCGAATCAGTTGCCGGCAGTGTTCCAAAAAAGTGGCTGCTTGTCCCCTTTGCAGCACCACGCGTCGAATTTGACGCGCAAAAGGGACGCCACCGATCGAGGATCGGTGGCCGTTCTCAGCGAAGGTCGAGACCGAGCTTCGCTGAGAAAACAATGTGGGGAAAAGCCTATTGCTCTCCGGCGGCGGCCTGTTGCGGCTCGGTACCGTTGCCGCGATTGGCGGGCGCCTGTTCCTGTGCCAACTCGCCTTCGGATCGCACGATGCGACGACGGGCCGGCGGACGCTTGCGCATGATCCGCACCCGCTTGACGCGGCGAGGATCGGCGTCGAGGATTTGGAACTCAAAGCCTGGCAGTGCCTGCACCACCTCGCCCCGCACCGGAATCCGCCCCAGCGACGCGAAGATCAGGCCACCGAGCGTATCGACATCCTCAAGCTGTTCGCGAACGTCGAAATCGGAACCGATCGCTTCGGCGATCTCCTCCAGCTCGACGCGGGCATCGGCGACGAAGACGTCCTCCGAGGTCTTGGCGAACATGACCTCGTCGTCGTCATGCTCATCCTCGATGTCGCCGACGACCATCTCGACGATGTCTTCCAGCGAAACGAGACCATCGGTGCCGCCATATTCGTCGATGACGAGCGCCATCTGGATACGAGCGGCCTGCATGCGCTGCATCAGGTCCGAAGCAAGCATCGACGGCGGCACGAACAGGAGCTGGCGGATTATGCCCACCTCCTCCAGCGACTTGCCGAGATCGACACGCGACAGATCGAAGGTCGCTTTCGGCGATCTTGGTGTCTTTTCAGCCGAAGACGACGACGCGGCGGTAGTCTGAGCCTTGCCGTTGCGACGGCGGTTGCGGGCCTGCTTGGTCACATAGGCGAGCAGGTCGCGAATGTGGATCATGCCGCGCGGATCATCCAGACCTTCGTTGTAGACCGGCATGCGCGAGCGCCCCGATTCCTCGAAGATCACCATCAATTCGCCAATGGTGATGCTCTGGTCGACGGCTTCGATATCGGCGCGCGGGACCATCACGTCTTCGACGCGGACTTCGCGGAAGCGCAGGATGTTGTTGAGCATCGCCCGCTCTTCGGGCGAAAATGCCGTGTTGCTGTCGGCGTCCGTCAGCAGTGCGTCGGCAAGGTCCTCGCGGAGGCTCGAAGGATTGGCACCACGCAAAATGCGCGCGGCCCGGCTCCAGAAGGACGATGTGGATTTGGTGCCCTCTTGTCGAGTGGCGGTGCTACTACTGCCCGCCTCCGCCTCTCCGGAGGCATCGGCCTCCTCGGTCGCCATTGCGACGGGCTGTGTTTTAAAGTCGCTCATTGGTCCAAACTGTTAATCCGGGGATCGGTCCCCGTAAGGATCAGATAAGCCAAGACGCGCCAAAATGCGAGTCTCCAGGCTTTCCATTCTTTCGGCTTCATCATCTACCATATGATCATAACCGAAAAGATGCAGGAATCCATGCACGAGAAGATGCGTCAGATGCGCATCGAACGTCTTCTCCAGACCCTCAGCTTCGCGCTCGAGGGTTTCGCGCGCAACGATGATGTCGCCGAGCATCGGCCCCGGCATCTTGCCGGGCGTCAGCGGAAACGCCGGGAAGGAAAGCACGTTGGTCGGCTTGTCCTGGCTGCGCCATTCGGCATTGATCATGCGAATGGAAGCGTCGTCGGTGAAAACCAGCGACAGCTCGGGCTGCATCTTCGGGAACGGCTGGCCCTCTTCCGCAGTCAGGAAGGCTGCGGCCGCCTCGAGCACCGGCGACGAAAAGGCGAGAAGCGTCTCTTCGTCGGGCCAATTGCCCTCCTCGACGCTGATCTGGATATCCAATGCAGTCATGATCGCAACGACCGCCGATCAGCGGTCGCTCTGCTCGCTTTCATCGTGCACGGCGGTCTGGGCCTCGTAGGCCCGGACGATGCGTGCCACCATCGGATGGCGCACGACGTCGACGTCCTTGAACCGGACGACCGAGACACCCTCGACGCCGCGCAGGATCTGCAAGGCCTCGACCAGACCCGATTTGACGCCGCGCGGCAGGTCGACCTGGCTCGGGTCACCGGTCACGATCATCCGGCCGTTTTCGCCGAGACGGGTCAGGAACATCTTCATCTGCATCGATGTGGTGTTCTGGGCCTCGTCGAGAATGACGGCGGCATTGGCAAGCGTGCGACCGCGCATGAAGGCCAGGGGTGCGATTTCGATGACGCCTGCCGTGATGGCACGCTCCACCTTGTCGCCCGGCATCATGTCATAGAGCGCATCGTAGAGCGGCCTGAGATAGGGGTCGACCTTCTCCTTCATGTCGCCCGGCAGAAAGCCGAGGCGTTCGCCGGCTTCGACGGCCGGACGGGAAAGCACGATGCGGTCGACGGCACCACGCTCAAGAAGCTGCGCCGCATGGGCAACCGCGAGGTAGGTCTTGCCGGTACCGGCCGGACCGACGCCGAAGACGAGCTCGGAACGCTCCAGCGCGCGGATATAGGCATCCTGCGTCGGCGTGCGGGCGACGATCGTCTTCTTGCGCGTTGAAATCTGCGCCATCGTCAATTTGGCTTTTTTCTCCATGGTCGGCAATTGCAGCTGGTCGTCGGCAGCGACCGCCATGCGGATCGCGCCTTCCACATCCGACGTATCGATCGATCCGCCACTCTGCAACCGTCCATAGAGAAAATCGAGTGCGCGGCGCGCCTGATTGGTGGCAACGACATCACCTGAGATCGCAACGGAATTGCCGCGCGGGTGCGCTTCGATCCGGAGGCGCTCCTCGAGGAGCTTCAGATTCTGATCGAACTGCCCGAAGAGTTCGCTGGCGAACCGGTTGTTCTCGAATGTGAGCACGAAGTGATTGGCGTCTGTCGCAGTTGTTTTCGACTGGCGCGATGATGAAGAGATCAGTTCGTGTCCGTTCAAGCGGTTCAGGCTCCTGTGTTTGGTCCTTACCCGATCATCTCGGCAAACAGACTGTTCGGTCCCGCCTTGATGATTCGCACCTTGATAATGTCACCGATTTGCGATGCTTTTGCATCAACATTCACGGGCTGCAGCCAGGGGGACCGGCCGACGAGTTGCCCGGGCATGCGGCCCGGCTTCTCCAAAAGCAGGTCGATTTCGCGTCCGACACAGGATTCGGCAAAGGCGCGCTGCTGCGAAATCAGCAAAGCCTGCAATCTTTCCAGACGCTTGGCTTTTACGTCCTCCGGAACCTGATCCTCGAGGTCGGCGCCGGGCGTGCCGGGACGGGTCGAATATTTGAACGAAAATGCCTGTGCATAACCCACGGCCTCGACCAGCCTTATGGTCGCTTCGAAGTCTTCGTCGGTCTCGCCGGGGAAGCCGACGATGAAATCACCCGACAAGGCGAGGTCCGGCTGCACCGCGCGGATGCGCGCGATCAGCGCCAGATACTCGGCCGCCGTATGCCGCCTGTTCATCGCCTTGAGGATGCGGTCGGAGCCTGCCTGGACCGGCAGGTGCAGATAGGGCATCAGCTTCGGCATCGATCGATGCGCCTCGATCAGGCTGTCGTCCATGTCGCGGGGGTGGCTGGTGGTGTAACGCAGCCGCGCCAGCCCCTCGATGTCGCCAAGACATTGCAGCAGATCGCCGAGGCCCCATTCGCGGCCGTCGGGGCCGAGCCCATGCCAGGCGTTGACGTTCTGGCCGAGCAAGGTGATCTCGCGCACACCGGCTTCGACCAGCTTTTCCGCTTCCGAGACGATCTGGGCGACGGGACGGGAGACCTCCGATCCGCGGGTATAGGGAACGACGCAGAAAGTGCAGAACTTGTCGCAGCCTTCCTGCACCGTCAGGAACGCTGTGACGCCGCGCGCGCGGGTCCTGGCCTTGTCGGGTGCCGGCAGATGCTCGAACTTGTCCTCGACGGCGTAGTCGGTCTGGACGACGCGCTCGCCGTTGCGCGCACGCTTCAGCGCTTCCGGCAGACGGTGATAGGTGGTCGGCCCGATGACGAGGTCGACCGCCGGCGCGCGGCGCAGGATCTCGTTGCCTTCGGCCTGGGCAACGCAGCCAGCAACGCCGATCACCATCTCCCGGCCCTCGAGCGCCTTCGCCTTCTTCAGATCGCGCAGGCGACCGAGTTCGGAATAGACCTTCTCTGCCGCCTTCTCGCGGATGTGACAGGTGTTGAGCAGGACGAAGTCGGCATCCTCAAGCACATCCGTCGAGACATAGCCGTCACGCGTCAACGCATCCGACATGCGGTCGGAATCGTAGACATTCATCTGACAGCCGTAGGTCTTGACGAAAACCTTGCGGGCCGGCGTGCGTTCGTCGCCCGTTGCGGGCGTCGTCAGAAGAGCTGTTTCCTGGGTCATGCCGGTTCTTTAGTGCAAAGCGGGTCAGAATTGAAGTATTTTTGCCTGCCGGCATTCACGTGGCCACCAGCGTCAGGCCCGTCCGCGCAGGCGGTCCGACAGCATCGAGCGGATGCGCTGCTCGATCACGCGGCTGACTTCCTTGCGGTTGGTGTGGTGGTCGTAGTCGACGGCCTCGCCGAAATCGACATCCACCTCGATCGCCCCTTCGCGCAGGATACCGAGCAGATGCGGCACCAAGCCGGTATCACCGGGCCAGGCGGCGATCGGCCTGTTGAAGCGCCCCATCGGCATTCCGTGAATGCCCGTATAGGATATGGCGACCGGCTGAACGTGGACCATGCCGGTCGGTGAATGCGGCACAGCAGAAGCGGCTGCGCCGAACAGCGACGTCTTGATTTCGAGCAGGCGGTTGCCGTCGGAGGTCGTGCCTTCCGGGAAAAGCACGACGATCTCGCCGCAAGCGAGCCGCTGGCCGATCTCGCTGACCTGCTTTCCGGTCGACCGCTTTTGCTCGCGCACGACGAAGATCGATGCCTGCAACCGCGCGAGAATGCCGAAGACCGGCCATTGCTTGACCTCGGACTTGGCGACGAAGACGACGTCGGCAACCGAAGACAACACCAGGATATCTTTCCACGAGGCGTGGTTGGCGCACAGAAGCAGCGGCCGGCGGCGTTCGGGCATGCCATGGACGCGCACCTTGATGCCGAGCAGATAACAGGCCATGCGGTGCCAGTAGCGCGGCAACAGGCGGCGCGGCTTCAGATCGAGCCAAAGGCAGACGATCTGGATCGGCATCAGCACGAGCGAGGCCAACGCCAGCACCAGCGCGAACAAAATGATCCGCAGCCAATTGATCATCGAAAAGGATTTCCTGCGCCGTTCACGCGCCACTCCGCATGGTTGCGCGAAGCCCCGGTTCATCCGGGGCGTGCCGAACCAATCCGGTTCGCACTAGCGAAGATCGAGCCGCATGACAAGCGCAGCGGTGCGCTGTCCTGTCTTGTCCTGGTAATAGGCGCGGCGTTCGCCGACCTTGAGGAAGCCGAGCTTACGGTAAAGCCCGATCGCGGCCTGATTGGTCTCGTCCACTTCGAGGAACAGCGTGTCCGATCCCTTGACCGAAGCTTCGCGCATCGCCGCCTGCATCAGCCGCCAGCCGAGGCCGGAACGGGCATAGCGCGGATCGACGCCGATGGTCAGGATTTCGGCCTCGCCGGCCACCGCACGCGACAGCACGAAGCCGCCGAAGGCAGGCCGGAGCGAGCCGTTGGTCTGGCGAGCGACAAAGCCGAACACCGTGTCCTGGACCAGCAAGGCGTGGATTTCGCCATCGCTCCAAGGCGCCGCGAAGCGCTGGCGATGCAGGCCGGCGGCGGCGATGAGATCCGGCTCTTCCAGCGGGAAGATGTCGAATTCGGCACGGCGCGTGAAGTAATCGGTGAAGTTCATCTGTGTCTAGGCTCGGGCAACGGCAAAGCCCGCTTGCGGCTTGGCGTCGGGCCCACGAAGATATAGCGGCTTCGGCTTGGCCGAGGCTGGATCAGCAATAACACCGAGCCGCGCAACGACTGCGATATCGACGAGATCCGGGGTCTTGACCGGCGTCAGAGAGGCGAGCAGTTCGGCGCCCGAACCGGCCACGCATCCCTCGAAACCGGCAAAGCGGTCGCGGGCAACCGTGACCGACAGCGCTTCCGGCTCCGTGACGGCATGGCCTGCGGCATCGTAGGCCTGGACATAGACCTCGTCGCGCTTGGCGTCGATCGCGACCAGCACCGATTTGCCCGGCGCCGCGGAACGGGCTTCTTCTGCGATAACGTGAAGGGAGGAAATGCCGACCGCGGGCTTGCCAAGCGCAAGCGCCAGTCCGCGCGCCGTCGCGACCCCGACACGGATACCGGTGAACGATCCCGGGCCGATGGTGACGGCGATGCGGTCGATATCGCCGATCGGGCGATCGGCTGCGACGAGCGCCTCGTCGACGAACTCCATCAGCCTTTCGGCATGGCCACGGCCGATGTCGGCACCGGATTGCCCGAGAACTGCCGACGAACCACTGTCATAGATGGCAGCGGAACAGCCGGACCCTGATGTGTCGATGGCAAGTACGATCATTTCAGTTGCAGCGATTTCCAGACGCATCATGCCGCGAAGCCCGATCGGCATCGCGGTTACGCTTACTCACACTAGTGATCAGCTGCAGCCTCGAAAGGCGCAGCCGTTCGCCATCGCGATATCAGACGGCTTCGACCGCTTCCACCTCGGGAACGAAATGCCGCAGCAGATTCTGCACGCCATGCTTCAGGGTCGCCGTCGACGACGGGCAGCCAGAGCAGGCACCCTTCATGTTCAGGAACACGGTACCGTCCTTGAAGCCGCGGAAGGTGATGTCGCCACCGTCCTGAGCCACCGCCGGGCGAACCCGGGTTTCGAGCAGTTCCTTGATGGTTGCGACAATGGTCTCGTCGCCGGGCTCGAAGAATTCGTCTTCTTCGTCCAGCTGCTCGGCGCGGCCCGCTCCGGCCATGATCGGCGCACCGGACATGAAGTGCTCCATGATCGAGCCGAGGATGGCGGGCTTCAGGTGCTGCCACTCCTGCCCGTCCTTGCTGACGGTGATGAAGTCGTAGCCGAAGTAGACACCGCTGACGCCAGGGATCGAGAACAGGCGGGCAGCAAGCGGCGAACCGGCGCGTGCTTCTTCCTCGTCGCGGAATTCGGCAGTGCCGCTTTCCAGAACGACCTTGCCCGGCAGGAACTTGAGCGTGGCCGGGTTCGGCGTGGCTTCGGTCTGGATGAACATGTCTCTCTCCGTCTCGCCGGGATCGGTTCTCTCAACCGGCTCTTTAGAATAATTCAAAAGAATATAAGATCTTCGTTCCGCCCTCGCAAGAGCGCAAAGAGACGCAGCTCAGCTGAGCGCGTCGATTTCCTCGTCGGTGAGCAGATCCGGGATGACCGTCACCGGGATCGGGAAGGCGGCCGCCTTGCCGGCGATCGACGACACCAGCGGACCGGGGCCCTCCTTTGCCGAGCCTGCGGCCAGAACCAGGATGGCGATGTCGCGATCCTCTTCGATGGCCGAATGGATCTGCTCGGTTGCTGCCCCTTCGCGGATGACGATTTCGGGTTCTATTCCGATGCGCTCGCGGACGGACTGCGCCACCTTGGCGAGCGTCGCTTCCGCCTCGTCGCGCGCTTCCGCACGCATGATTTCCTCGACCCCCAGCCATTGCTGGAAGTCGCCGTCGGCGATGACATAGAGCAGGACGAGACCGCCATTGGAATTCTTGGCGCGCATGCCAGCATAGTGGACAGCGCGGCCGCATTCCGGGGTATCGTCGATCACCGCCATGAATTTGCGGCGGTGACCTTCAAGTCGTGAGAGTCGGGTCGAGACCATGCGGCGAACATTACACTCCAGATAAGCCGCCGCAAGGCCTCATTTTCGCCTTTTACTGCAGAAATCCGATGATTTCGCGAACCTCGCTCATGGTCTTTTCCGCCCGCGCCCGGGCACGCTCGCCACCATCGCGAAGGATGGCGTCGATGTGGGCCGTGTCGCCCATCAGGCGGCGCATCTCGCCAGTGATTGGCGACAGAACCTCGACCGCCAGGTCGACCAGGGCCGGCTTGAACACCGAGAACTGCTGGCCACCGAATTCGCCCAGCACTTCTTCCTTGGTCTTGTCGGAAAGGGCCGCATAGATGCCGACGAGGTTTTCCGCCTCGGGGCGTCCCTTGAGGCCGTCGAGCTCGCTCGGGAGCGCATCCGGGTCGGTCTTGGCCTTGCGGATCTTCTTGGAGATGGTTTCGGCATCATCCATCAGGTTGACGCGCGAAAGATCCGACGGATCGGACTTCGACATCTTCTTGGTGCCGTCACGCAGCGACATGACACGCGGCGTTGCGCCGCCGATCAGCGGCTCCACCGGCGGGAAATAGGCATGAACAGGCTCTTCGCCGACGACCATGTCGACGCCGTAGCCACCACGACGGATGTGCTCCATGAAGTCGATATTGAATTTCTGGGCGATGTCGCGCGTCAATTCGAGATGCTGCTTCTGGTCGTCGCCGACAGGAACATGGGTGGCGCGATAGACGAGAATGTCGGCGGCCATCAGGCTCGGATAGGCAAGCAGGCCCAGCGAGGCGTTCTCGCGGTCCTTGCCGGCCTTGTCCTTGAACTGGGTCATCCGGTTCATCCAGCCGATACGGGCGACGCAGTTGAAGATCCACGCGAGTTCCGCATGCTGCGGCACGGCCGACTGATTGAAGACGATATGCTTTTCCGGATCGATGCCGGACGCGATGAAGGCTGCGGCGATCGAGCGGATCTGCCCCTTCAGGTCCTCATGCACGAGCTGCGCGGTGATCGAATGCAGGTCGACGACGCAATAGATGCAATCGTTGTTTTCCTGCAGAGCCACGAACTTGCGGATCGCGCCGAGATAATTACCGAGATGGAGGTTGCCCGTCGGCTGCACACCGGAAAATACGAGCGGCTTGAATTCGTTCATGTCGTCCTCAATAGGCTGGTGGAGGGCCCCAGGGTTCATCACCCATGTTGCTAACGGCATGGCTTATGCACGTCGGGCGGGGCGCGATCAAGTGGTGCGAATCCGAGTGGGCGACGCCGATTAAAATAGGCATCGCCGCTTCATCACCGGATGGTTCAGGCGTCTGCGTCCGGCGCTGGAGCAGGGTCTGCCTTGGCCTTCGCCTTGCGCTTGATGTTGCGGCGGATCATGCCGAGATTAGCGCCGCCGATACCGAAGGCGATCGCGAAATAGATCGCCATGGCGACGGCCACCAGACCGCAGAGCGTGGTTGCGCGCACGATCAACGGCGCTGCCGACGACACTTCGTAGGCCAACCACTGAAGAGCATAATGCAAGGCGAGCGCCATGCCGGCCGCGGCAATGACGAGACGGGGAATGCGGGTCAGAAGCGGAATGTCGCGTCCCCAATGGCCACGCCAGACGAGCATGCCGAACAGCAGCACGGCATTCACCCAGCCGGCAACGATTTCCGCCGTCGCGATGCCGCTTGCGCCCAGCCGCGGAAACAGCGTCAGCGCCAGCGACACGTTCACCGCAACCGAAATGCCGGCAAAGACCATCGGCGTGCGCGTGTCCTCGCGGGCAAAGAAGCCGGGGATGAACGCCTTGATCAGCACGAAAGCCGGCAGGCCGAGGCCGTAGATCGCCAGGATATGGCCGACGACCACCGTCGACGACGCGGAGAATTCACCACGTTCGAACAGCAGCCGGACAATCGGCTCAGACATGACAAGCAAGGCCGCCGCCGCCGGCAACGTCAGAAACAGGGTGAATTCCACCGAGCGGTTCTGCAGGTTCGCGGCCTCGTTGACGTTGCCGGAGCGCAGCGCGCGCGCCAGTTCCGGCAAAAGCACGGTTGCGACCGCAATGCCGACGACGCCGAGCGGCAGCTGGTAGATACGGTCGGCATAGACGAGCGACGACACAGCACCTTCCTGCGCCGAGGCGATGTTGGTGTTGATCAGGAGGTTGATCTGGGTGATGCCGCCGGTGATCGCGGCCGGCAACGCCAGCACCAGCAGCCGCCTGACATTGGCCGTCAGCCGCGGGCGGCGAAAGCCGATCTTGATGCCGGCGTCGCGCACCGCGACCCAGACGATCGCCAATTGCACGAGACCGGCCGCCATCACGCCCCAGGAGAGGCCGTAGCCGACCGCAATCGGATCCTGGCCGATGTACCAGGCATAGCCGAGGATGCCGATGAGGATGATATTGAGGAACACCGGAGCGATCGCCGCGGCGAAATAGCGGTGCAGCGAATTGAGCATTCCCGCCATCATCGCGGCAAGCGACATGCAGGCGAGATAGGGAAACATGATCGTCGCGAAGACGATGGTATTGCCGAGCTTCGCCGGATCATTGGCGAAACCGGGCGCGATCAGGTTGCTGACGATGAACGGCATCGTCAGTTCCATCACCACCGTCAGGAACAACAGCACGGTGAAGAGAACGCCGAAGACTTCTTCGGAGAACCGCCGCGCCCCTTCCATGCCGTTCGCCTCGATCTCCCTGGCAAAAAGCGGCACGAAGGCGGAATTGAATGCGCCCTCGGCAAAGAGCCGGCGAAAGGTGTTGGGCAGGCGGAAGGCGGTGTTGAAGGCATCGGCGACCGGGCCGGTGCCGAGGGCCGCCGCCATGAAGGTTTCGCGGATGAAGCCGAACAGACGGCTGCCGAGCGTGGCGCCGCCGACGGTTGCAAATTTCTTGACCAGACTCATGTTTCGGCTTTTGTCGTTCTTTGAGCGGAGGACGTGCCTACGGCAGGCGCGATGATGCCGGATGGCATCCGGTCTCGAACCTCGTCGGCCTCGTCGGCCATGACGGCCTTGAGGCGGGCGGCGATGTTCATCTGGCGGTTTTCACTGGTGACCTTCTGGCCGACGAGATCGGTGATGTAGAAGGTGTCGATGACCTTCTCGCCGAAGGTGGTGATGTGCGCCGAGGCAATGTCGAGCGAAAGGTCCGACAGGACGGCGGTGATCTCCGACAGCAGGCCGGGACGGTCGAGACACTCGACCTCGATGACCGTGAACTTGTTCGACAGCGTATTGCTGATCGTCACCTCAGGCGTAACAGTGAAGGCCTTGTTGCGCTTCTTGACCTTGGTGCGGCTGGCGATCACCTCCGGCAGCCGCTTGCGACCGGACAGCGCGTCCTCGATCAACCTGCCGATGCTGGCCGCCCGGCGCGTCTCGTCGCCGTCGACGGAAAACTCGCGGTTGACCAGGATCGTATCAAGCGCCCGGCCGTCCGAAGTGGTGAAGATCTGCGCGTCGACGATGTTGGCGCCCGCCGCAGCACAGGCGCCGGCGATGACCGTCAAGAGCCGCGGATGGTCGGGCGACAGCACGGTGATTTCGGTGATCGCATGGAACTGGTGCGTGCGCACCATGGTCGACAGCGCCTTGCCGGCGGCATCCGCCTCGCGGATGAAGCGGGCGTGACGCACCTGATCCTCGAGCGCCACGGTCAGCAGATAGGGTTGATAATGCAGCCGCACATAGGCTTCGCGCTCGCTTGCCGGCCAGTCGGTCAGCGCGTCGCTCAGCATCGTTGCCGCATGGGCAGCGCGCTCCTTGCGCGACAGCTCGGAGAAGCCGCCCGAAAGCAGGAGTTCGGTTTCATAATAGAGTGTACGGAGCAGCTGCCCCTTCCAGCCGTTCCAGACGCCCGGGCCGACGGCGCGGATGTCGCAGACGGTGAGGATCAAGAGCATCTTCAACCGGTCGAGCGACTGCACCCGCTCGGCAAAGTCGACGATGGTCTTGCGATCGTTGAGGTCGCGGGTCTGGGCGACCATCGACATTGTCAGGTGCTCGTCGATCAGCCAGGCGACAAGCTCGGTTTGCTTCGGCGTCAGGCCAAAGCGCGGGCAGAGCCGGCGCGCCACCTTGGCACCGGCGACCGAATGATCCTCCGGCCGACCCTTGGCGATATCGTGCAGAAGCACGGCGACGTAGAGCACCTCGCGGTCCTCGATCCCCGGCATCAGTTTGGCGACCAGCGGGTGGGCGTCCTCCTCGATGCCGCGCTCGACGCGCGAGAGAACGTCGACCGCGCGCAGCAGATGCTCGTCCACCGTATAGTGGTGGTACATGTTGAACTGCATCATCGAGACGATCTTGCCGAAATCCGGAATGAACCGCCCGAGCACGCCCGCTTCGTTCATGCGGCGAAGGATCAGCTCCGGCTTGCGGCGCGAGGTCAGGATCGACAGGAACAGCCGGTTCGCCTCCTCGTTCTCGCGCAGCTGCGGCTTGATCAAGCCGAGCGAGCGCGTCACCTGCCGAAGCGCTGCCGGGTGGAACTCGAGATTGTTGATGTCGGCGATGTGGAAGAAGCGCAAAAGGTTGACCGGATCGCGCTTGAACACATCGGGGCTCGAAAGTGCTATGCGCCCGCCGTCATCGACGAAGTCGAGCGTGCCGGCAATCTTGCGGCTGCGATGGGTGAAGCGGCCGATGATGCCGGAAAGGCCGGGCGCGTCCTTGGCCTGCTGGTCTTCGAGTGCGGCGCAGAAGATGCGGGTGAGATCGCCGACATCCTTGGCCACCAGGAAGTAGTGCTTCATGAAGCGCTCGACCGCCGAAAGGCCGGGGTGGTCGTGATAGCCGAGCGCCTCGGCGATCTCGCGCTGAATGTCGAAGGACAGCCGTTCCTCGGCCTTGCCGGTCAAGAAATGCATGTGGCAACGCACCGCCCAGAGGAAATCCTCCGCCTTCTGGAACAGCTTGTATTCCGTGCGGGAGAGGACGCCGAGCTTGATCAGATCGGCCGAATCCTTGACCCGGTAAAAATACTTGGCGATCCAGAACAGTGTGTGCAGGTCTCGAAGCCCGCCCTTGCCTTCCTTGACGTTGGGCTCGACGAGATAGCGCGTGTCGCCGGCCTTGCGGTGGCGCTCGTCGCGTTCGGCAAGCTTGGCGGCGATGAAGTCCGGCCCGGTGTTGCGCACGATCTCATGGTCGAAGCGCGTTTCGAGTTCAGCCGCCAGCGTTTCGGAACCACAGATATAGCGGGTCTCGAGGATTGCCGTGCGGATCGTCATGTCGGCACGCGAGAGCCGGATGCAGTCCTCGATCGTGCGGGTGGCGTGGCCGACCTTGAAGCCCAGATCCCACAGGATGTAGAGCATGAATTCGATGGCGGGCTCGGCCCAGACGGCCTTCTTCACCGGCAGCAGGAAGAGCAGGTCGATGTCCGAGCCGGGTGCCAGCGTGCCGCGGCCGTAACCGCCAACGGCAGCGACAGCGATGCGGCTTGCCGGGGCTGCATTGGCGGCATCGAAAATCTCGTTGAGCACGAAATCATGCAGCACCGTGATCAGCTGGTCCTGAAGCCAGGAGATACGCTCGGCGCAAAGGATACCGCCGCCATCGCCAGCAAACAGTTCGCGCGCCTTGGCGCGGCCTGCAACATTTGCCTGTTTGAAGGCCGCAAGCAGTGCCTGACGCATCGGTTCGCGCTGCTCGGCGTGGGCCGAGGCGATGAAGTCGCATTTCGCCCGAAGCGCCGCGACGTCGAGAATTTCGGGAAAGGAAGTTTCGTGTCTGCCCATGAAGTGCCGAGGGGCGTCCTGTCCGACTGGTTGCGTGGTCCGCTGCATGAAGAGCATTCCTGCATGCTCCCATCCGATCAAGGCCGAACCGGGACGTTGCAGCATTTCAAAATTAATACAGGCTCATCGCCACGCCCTCGAAAGGCGCGCGGCGCTGTATAGCCTTTTTCACCGACGCATGCACAGGAAAAACGGTATGCCCGTCACCGGGCGCTCAGTTCCTTTTTCAGGGCGTAGAGTGCGTCCAGCGCCTCGCGCGGCGTCATATCGTCGGGGTTGAGTGCCTTCAGCGCCTCGTCAACCCTGGAGTTTCCAGCGGGCTTGGCTTCCTCGCGCCGGATCGCCACCTGGAACAACGGCAGATCGTCGATCAGCTGGCTTGCGGGGTTCTTGCGATCGGCGTCTTCGAGCTTGGCAAGCACGTCCTTGGCCCGAGCCACGACCGAAGCCGGCAGACCGGCAAGACGGGCGACCTGAATACCGTAGGAACGGTCGGCGGCACCCGGCCCGACCTCGTGCAGGAAGATCACGTCGCCGTGCCACTCTTTGACGCGCATGGTCGCATTCGAAAGCCGGCCGAGCTTTTCCGAAAGCACGGTCAGCTCGTGGAAGTGGGTCGCGAACAATCCGCGGCAGCGGTTCGCCTCATGCAGATGCTCGACGGCTGCCCAGGCAATCGACAGACCGTCGAAGGTCGCAGTGCCTCGGCCGATCTCGTCGAGGATCACCAGCGAGCGATCGGTCGCCTGATTGAGGATTGCCGCCGTCTCGACCATCTCGACCATGAAGGTCGAGCGTCCGCGGGCAAGATCGTCGGAGGCGCCGACGCGCGAGAACAGGCGGTCGACAATGCCGATATGGGCGCTTGCGGCGGGAACGAAGGTGCCCATCTGCGCCATGATCGCAATCAGCGCGTTCTGCCTGAGGAAGGTCGACTTACCGCCCATGTTCGGACCGGTCAGAAGCCAGATCGCCCCGCCCTCTTCGCCTGTTGGCGGCGACAGATCGCAGCCATTGGCAACGAAGGCGTTGGACGCCTGACGCTTCAAGGCTTGCTCGACGACGGGATGGCGGCCGCCTTCGATGGCGAACATGCGCGTGTGGTCGACGATGGGGCGAGCATAGTTCTGCTCTTCGGCAAGCGTCGCGAGGCCAGCCGAAACGTCGACGGTCGCAAGCGCCAGCGCCGCAGCCTTGATGATTTCGGCCGCCGCCACGACGTCTGATGTCATCGCCTCGAACGCGGCAAGCTCGATCGACAGCGCCCGGTCGGCCGCATTGGCGATCTTGCTCTCAAGCTCGGCAAGCGCTGTCGTGGTGAAGCGCATCGCGTTCGCCATGGTCTGGCGATGGATGAAGCGGGCGCGGCCCTCGTCGGTGTCGGTCATCGAGCCGGCATTGCCCGCCGTCACCTCGATGAAATAGCCGAGCACGTTGTTGTGCTTGATCTTCAGCGACTTGATGCCGGTCTCTTCGGAATATTGCAGCTGCAGCCCGGCGATAACCCGGCGTGACTGGTCGCGCAGCCCCCGCACCTCGTCGAGATCGGCACTTGCCCCTTCCCGCAGGAAGCCGCCGTCGCGCTTCAGAAGCGGCAATTCGTCGGCAAGCATCGTATCGAGGTGGTCGAGGACGGCCGATGGCAGGGCATCGATCGCCGCCCGTGCCTCGACAAGCTCCTCAGACAGATTGCCGGAAGCCATCAGCCGGGAGATCGTTGCCGCTGCCTTGAGGCCCGCCTGGATGGCGCCGAGGTCGCGCGGGCCGCCGCGGCCAAGCGCCAGCCGCGACAACGCACGCGGCATGTCGGGGGCGCGACGAAGAGAATCGCGCAGATCGCCGGCAAAGGAGGGCTGGCTGGCCAGAATCTCGATCGAATCCAGCCGCTGGTTGATGCGATCGGGATCGGTCAGCGGTGACATCAGCCGTTCGGCCAGGAGCCGCGCTCCGCCGCTCGTCACGGTTCGGTCGAGCGCTTTCAAAAGCGTGCCTTCGCGGGCGCCCGACAGGGTTTTGACGAGCTCGAGGTTGGCCCGCGTCGCCGGATCGATGAACAATGTCGAGGCAGCGCTCTCACGCTCGGGTGTGCCGAGAGCCGGACGTTCGGCAAGCTGGGTCTTTTCGACATAGGAGATGGCAGCGGATGCCGCCGCCAGTTCGGCGCGCGAAAAGCTGCCGAAACCATCGAGCGTCTTGACGCCGAAGTAGCGGGCGATGCGGCCCTCGGCCGTGGCGCTGTCGAACAGCACGCCCGGCTGCGGCACGGCCACCCGGCCGAGCACGTCGAACACGGGACGCAGTTCCGGGTCGTGGAAGACGGTGTCGGCGAGGATCAGTTCGCGCGGCTCGATGCGCAGGATGTCGGCGAGCAACCGGCTCTCACCGGTTTCGGCGAGCCTGAAGATGCCGGTCGAGATATCGATCCAGGCCAGCGCATAGGCCGGCTCCGAACCGCTCTTGATGCGGGCGAGCGCCATCAGATAGTTGGTCTCCGAGGGCGAAAGCAGCTTCTCCTCGGTGATCGTCCCCGGTGTCACCAGCCGGACGACGTCGCGGCGCACGACTGATTTGCTGCCGCGCTTCTTGGCTTCGGCAGGATCCTCGACCTGCTCGCAGACCGCGACGCGAAAGCCGAGACCGATCAGTTTCTGCAGATAATCGTCGGCCGCATGCACCGGCACGCCGCACATCGGGATTTCCTGTCCCATATGCTGGCCGCGTTTCGTCAGCGTGATGCCGAGCGCCCGCGAGGCTTCGACTGCGTCCTGGAAGAACAGCTCGTAGAAGTCGCCCATGCGGTAGAAAAGCAGCGAATCCGGGTTGTTCGCCTTGATCTCGATGAACTGCTCCATCATCGGCGTCGCCGTGGAGCGGCTCTCCTCGGTCGCCAGTTCGGCTGCAGAAAACACCTCGCCGGAGCGGCTCGATTGGTCTGTCACGAAATTCATGATTGTCCCGAAAAAAGAGATGGCACACTATCCGCAAGCAATTATAGACGACAACCATAAAGAGACGCCCCGACAGGGTCGCCCACAGGAGGATAGAGGAAACATGCCGGCCACCGACAAGACCGATCGCACTATGACGAGCGTCACCGCGCAGGAAGCGCTCGATTTTCACTCGCAGGGTCGTCCCGGAAAGCTGGAGATTTCCCCCACCAAGGCCATGGCCACGCAACGCGACCTGTCGCTCGCTTATTCACCGGGCGTTGCAGTGCCGGTCCTGGCGATCGCCGAGGATCCCGCCACCGCCTACGATTACACGACACGCGGCAACATGGTCGCGGTCATCTCCAACGGCACGGCCATCCTCGGCCTCGGCAATCTCGGAGCGCTCGCCTCCAAGCCGGTCATGGAAGGCAAGGCGGTGCTGTTTAAGCGCTTCGCCGACGTCGATTCGATCGACCTTGAGGTCGACACCGAGAACGTCGACGAGTTCATCAACTGCGTGCGCTTCCTCGGCCCCTCCTTCGGCGGCATCAACCTCGAGGACATTAAGGCGCCGGACTGTTTCATCATCGAGCAGAAGCTGCGCGAGGTCATGGACATTCCAGTGTTCCATGACGACCAGCACGGCACAGCGATCATCGCAGCCGCCGGCCTCATCAACGCGCTGACGTTGACCGGACGCGACTTCAAGACCACCAAGCTCGTCTGCAACGGCGCCGGCGCCGCGGCCATCGCCTGCATCGAGCTCATCAAGGCGATGGGCTTCAACCCGGAAAACGTCACCCTCTGCGACACCAAGGGCGTGATCTTCCAGGGCCGCACCGAAGGCATGAACCAGTGGAAGTCGGCGCATGCGGTCAAGACCGACCGCCGCACGCTTGCCGAAGCGCTCGAGGGTGCTGACGTGGTCTTCGGCCTTTCGGCCAAGGGCGCGCTGTCGGAGGACATGGTCCGCTCGATGGCGCCGCGGCCGATCATCTTCGCCATGGCCAACCCGGATCCGGAAATCACCCCGGAAGAGGTCGCCCGCATCCGCGACGACGCGATCGTCGCGACCGGCCGTTCGGACTACCCAAACCAGGTCAACAACGTACTCGGCTTCCCCTATATCTTCCGCGGCGCGCTCGACGTGCGCGCCTCGACGATCAACGACGCGATGAAGATCGCCGCGGCGGAAGCGCTCGCAAGCCTCGCCAAGGAAGACGTGCCGGACGATGTCGCGGCCGCCTACCAGGGCAACCGCCCGCGCTTCGGCGCGCAGTACATCATCCCGGTTCCCTTCGACCCGAGGCTGATCTCGGCGATCCCGATGGCCGTTGCCAAGGCGGCGATGGAAACCGGCGTCGCACGCAAGCCGATCGTCGATCTCGAAGCCTATGGCCGCCAGCTTTCCGCCCGCCGCGACCCGATTGCCTCGACGCTGCAACGGATCTACGAGCGCGTCCGGCGCCAGCCGAAGCGCATCGTCTTTGCCGAAGGTGAAGAAGTGCAGGTCATGCGCTCGGCGATCGCCTATGCCAACCAGCAGCTCGGCACCGCGATCCTGCTCGGCCGCGAGGACCGCATGCGCGAGACCGCGGAGCGCGAGGGCATCGATCTCGACCGCCCCGGCATCCAAATCGTCAATGCCCGGGTTTCCAAGCGGGTCGGAGCCTATACCGACTACCTCTACGCGCGCCTGCAGCGCAAGGGCTCCCTGTTCCGCGATGCCCAGCGCCTGATCAACAACGACCGCAACCACTTCGCCGCGTGCATGGTCGCGCTCGGGGATGCCGACGGCATGGTCACGGGCATAACCCGCAACTATTCGACGGCGCTTGACGATGTGCGCCGCTGCATCGACCCGAAGCCGGGCCACCGGGTCATCGGCGTGTCGATCGCCCTCTGCCGCGGCCGCACCGTTCTGGTCGCCGACACGGCCGTACACGACATGCCGTCGTCGGAAGAACTCGCCGATATCGCCGAGGAAGCAGCCGGCCTCGCCAAGCGCCTCGGCTACGTGCCGCGGGTGGCGATGCTGGCCTATTCGACCTTCGGCCATCCCTCGGGCGAACGCTCGGAGCGGGTGCGCGAGGCGGTCAACATTCTCGACAAGCGCCGTGTCGACTTCGAATATGACGGCGAGATGGCCGCCGACGTGGCGCTCAATTCGCGGGTGATGGAGCAGTATCCCTTCTGCCGCCTTTCAGGCCCTGCCAACGTGCTCGTCATGCCGGCGTTCCACTCCGCCTCGATCTCGACGAAGATGCTGCAGGAACTCGGCGGCTCGACCGTCATCGGTCCCCTGCTCGTCGGTTTCGACAAATCGGTGCAGATCGTTTCGATGTCGGCGAAGGATTCCGACATCGTCAACATGGCGGCAATCGCTGCCTACAACGCCGGAATGTAGACTCGGTAATTGATGTCCGATTTCGGGACACACCCTGCTCCAGCGATGAACAGGGTGTGTCGAGCCGATGCAGAAACAGCATGGATCTGCATACAAAAGAAGAGCTCGACACCCTTGGGAAAGGGGTCGAGCTCAATACATGATGGAAGACTTACTTCCAGTGCGATGAAAATAATATGGAGACAGAGCGCAATATACGCCAATCTCATATGAAGCTGGCGGTTCTCTCCGTTATTTATTCTATAATTTCGTCATGAAACCAAATTACTTCTTGACAAGACTAGTCCATCTTTCGACATCGAAAGTCAAACCCATCCTTAATATCTGGTTAATTGCGTCAAGCGCCTGTCAGGATACAGACGTGGCAAACCGCCCGGCATCCGCACCGTAGTAATTGAGATAGCGGCCGGAGATGTTGCTGATCGGCAGAACGATCAGCACGTCGGTGGTGCGGAACGCATGGTCGACCACCGCGCCGTCGCCGACCATGGCCCCAAGGCGCATGTAGCCCTTGATCAGCGGCGGCAAGGCGGCCAGAGCCTTCTTCGGATTGATGGCCTCTACCGGCATCATGTCCATGGTCCGGTGCAGTTCGGGGCGGGCGCCGACGGCCCATTCGTCGCGAGCAAGGATATTGTGGTGAAGGAAGGAAAGCGCCAGCGCATGTTCGGCGGGGACGACGCCTGGAAACGATCCGCAGCCGAACATGGCATCGACACCGTATCTCAGAGCATAGGCCCAGTTACCCTGCCAGAGCAGTTCCACGGTGCGCTTCGTGCGGTAATCCGGCAGCACGCAGGAGCGTCCGAGCTCCATGAAGCGCTTGCTGGAGTGGCGGGAGAGAAGTGCTCCGACATCGAATTCCGAAGCGGAATAGAAGCCGCCGGCGCGCTCGGCCACGTCCTGGCGCAGCAGGCGGTAGGTGCCGACGATCTGGTCTTCCGGATCACCCTCGATCGCCGTGTCGAGCACAAGCAGATGATCACAGATCGCGTCCCAGCTGTCGACGTCGCGCTTGCGACGGTCGGCGTCCGGCCCGACCTGCGCCTTCATTTCCTCGACAAAAACCTTGTAGCGCACCGCCTGCGCCGCATCGATCTCCGATGCGCTGCGTGCAAGCCGGGTCTCAAGATTAGCTATTCGGCCGAGAACGTCGGTCGCCGGGGCGGTCATTGTCTTGCCGACGCAAGCTTGAGAAGTGTCTACCACGCTCGTCGAATCCAGAAGGTCGATCGTCATCCGCGTCATCCCGAATCATTCGTATCTGCCGGGCTTAGACCACGTTTCTGCAACAACATAGTGACATGAAAACGGAGCACAACCCCCCGCTCGGGCGTTGATACCGTTACGACTTGAGCGCTTACCGTATCTCGAGAAGGCGGCTTATTTCAGCCATCAACCACTGCGGATCCGCCGGCTTGGGCAGTACGACGTCGGCGCCGGCCGCGACAAGTCTGTCCCTGATCTCCAGCCGTGCATCGGACGTCAGCACGATCACCGGAAGGCGCCGGCCCGGCCGCATCGCTTCGTTCTCCCGCAGGCGTTTCAGCATCGAAAATCCGTCGCCGCCCGGCATGTTGAGATCGGTGACGACCAGTTCCGGCATCGCCTGGACCTGATCGCCGGTCCCGGAGAGGATCTGATCGACGGCGCCAAAATCCGTCACCAGCCGGACCGTCTGTCCGGCGCGCTCCAGCACCGTGCGCACGATCAGCGCATTGACCGGATCGTCCTCCGCCAAAAGGATGCAGCGCGGGCTCTGCCTGGCGGGCGCAATTGTCGGTTCCTCGCGAAGGATCGGCCGGTTGTCGTTGATGGCATCGCGCTTCTCGATACCCTTCAACCGTCCGAGCAGGACTTCGACCAGCGACTTCTCGCGCAACGGGCGGATCAGCCAAGCCTCGTAACCGTCCATCTGATCGACAGGGTGATTGTTGCGCTCCTCCGGGTTGATCAGGTAGGTCCGGCGCACGTCGAGGCGCGCGACGGCCGGCTGCAAGGCGAGAATCTGCTTGAACTGACCGGCGTGGCGGTGATCGACGATGATATCGGTCAATGGCGCGCCGCCGGAAAGAACATCCGAGATGACGTTCTGGGCGGCGGCCAGCGTCGTTGCCCGATGGCAACGCCCGCCGAGCGTGGCGATGGTGGCAGAGAGTGCCGCGGATGCTGGCCCATCCGGCGCCATCACCAGGACATGCGATTGGGCGAGCCTCTGGCGCCGCTCCGGCGCTACCCGCTCGACTTCGGCGAGTGGCAGGCGGATCTCGAAGCGGCTGCCGCGGCCGGACGCGCTCGACGCTGTCAGGCTGCCGCCGCAGGCCTGCATGATCCGGCGCGAGATCGCCAGTCCGAGCCCCGTACCCTTGGCGCGCTGCTCGTGATTGCCGGCCTGTTCGAACTCTTCAAAGATGCGTTTCAGTTCGTCGCCCGACATGCCGGGACCGGTGTCGTCGATGAGGATTTGCACGCAATCCTCGACGATGTCGGCACTGACAAAAACACCGCCGACCTCCGTGAACTTCACAGCATTGCCGATGACATTGAACAGCACCTGGCGCAGGCGGGCTGCATCGAACTCCATCAGCGCCGGCACGTCGGCCGTCACGGTAGCCCCGATCTCGATGCCCTTTTCATGCGCGCGGTTGGAAAGCATCTCGACGACGCTCTCGATCACGCCGCGCGGATCCTGTCGCGAGGGCCGGAACTGGAAACGCCCTGAAGACAGCGACGAGAAATCGATCAGGTCCTCGACGAGCTGTACCAGGGCATGGCCGGACTGCTGCATGCCGGCAAGATAGTTCTTCTGCTCGCTCGACAGCCGGGTCTGGCCGAGCAGATGGCTCATGCCGAGGATGCCGGACAGCGGCGTGCGGATTTCATGGCTGACGGTTGCAAGCAGCCGCGATTTCGCCTGGCTCGCGTCCTCGGCGCGGCGGCGCGCGTCTTCACGTTCACGTGCAGCACGGGCTTCCTCCGTCACATCGCGCGCGATGCTGTGGCGCATCAGCCGACCGTTCGCCGGATCCCGGGCGATGACATCGTGCCAATCGTAGAGGCGCAGCCCTTCGGATGCGGCAATCAGCACGAGGTAGTGATTGGGTTCGATCTTCGGTTCGAAGTTCAGGCCGATGGCGGCACAAGTCAGCCCCCTGGCATCATCGATGCCGCAGGCGCGATGAAAGGCGGCATTGGCATGGACGATCTTGCCATCCATGCCGCGCATGATCGCCAGATCTCCGAGCGCATCGTGGATGGTCGAAAGCAGCGCCGAAGTTTCCTGGCGATCCCAGTCGCCATCGTGCCTTGCCTCCACGCACTGTCTATCGCTGTCGGCGGCCCTGATGCCATCGGCGATCAGGAGCAACACGCCCGCAAGGCCGGCCGCCGCAACCGCCGCGGAAAACAGATAAAGACCGGCGGCGATACCGAGCGCAAGCACGAGGCCAGAGGCGATGACCCCCAAAGATGCCAGCGAAAGACGACGCAGGGAGTAGGCCGATGCCACGGGCTTCGACACCGATCCGATGCCGTCCGCCCTGCCGGCAGCGGACATCGCACCGCTGGTTCGGGCTTGTGCACCGAAACCGGATTCGATCTGCTCTAGCAATCGTGACGGCTCGCTCATGCCATTCAGCTAACACGGCAAGCGTTCCGAATGGCTTCAGCGCATCGATAAAATCTTAGCGGTTTGCCTTTTTCGCCTGCAGCAGCTCGTCGAGAATGATCGCGCCGGCGCCAACGGTGATGAAACTGTCGGCCAGGTTGAAGACCGCGAAAGACCACGTCTGCGTATGGAAGAGGATGTAGTCGATGACGTAGCCGAAGATCAGCCGGTCGACGAGGTTGCCGAGCGCACCGGCAATGATCAAGGCGTAGCCGAAATGCGCGAAGAACCTGTCCTTCGGCGTGCGCCGCCACAGCCACAGAACGAAGGCAACGACGACAAGGCGCATGCCGACGATGAACCAGCCTTCCATGCCCGACAGCATCGAGAAGGCGACGCCGTAATTGTAGGTGCGGTAGAGCGCCAGCATCGGCACGACCGGAACCGCCTCATTGAACGGCAGATAGGATTCGACCAGATATTTGATCAGCTGGTCGGCGGCGAGCGCGAGGGCGATGAAGACCGCGATCGGGAGCGGCCGCGAAAACAATACCTGCTTTTCGCTCATGCGCCGGCATCCAGCGCCAGCAGATGACGTCGCGCCTCAAACAGCATGATGCCGGTGGCGATCGCCAGGTTGAGGGAATCGGCACGCCCCGCCTGCGGAATGCGGGCCAGCGCTCCGGCCTCACGGGCAAGCTCTTCCGGAAGGCCAGCCTGTTCGTTGCCCATCAGCAACACGACCGGTTTCGACTTGTAGTCGATCGTCCGGTAGTCGACCGAACCGGCCAGATGCGTGGCGACGACCTTTACACCGGCCTGCTTCTGCCATTTGACGAAGTCATCGGCGCTGGCGCGCACGACCGGCATGGCGAAGACCGAGCCCATCGTCGCCCGCACCGTCTCGAGCGAGAACGGATCGGTCGTTTCCCCGACGAGAATGATGCCGGAGGCACCGGCCGCATCGGCCGTGCGGATAATCGTGCCGAGATTACCCGGATCGCGAACACGGTCGAGCGCCACATAGGTTTCGCCGAGCTGCGGGCGGATCTCCTTCAGCGCCCGGTAGCGCTGCTCGAAGATGCCGACGACCATCTGCGGATTGTCGCGCCGGGTGATCGTCGAGAGCACCTTTTCGCTGACCTCGAGCACCAGGCCGCCCCGGGCAAAGGTCTTTGCTGCGACCTGTTCCACATGCGGCTTGCCCTTGGCCGCCTTGGCGTAGATCAGCGTCTTGATCTTCCAGCCGAGATCGAGCGCATCGATCACCAGTTTCAAGCCTTCGGCCATGAAGGACCGTGTCTCGTCGCGGTGCTTCTTCTGCGCCAGCAACTTGATGTCCTTGATAATAGGATTGGTGAGGCTGGTGACTTCCTTCACCTGTCCGACGCGGCCTGCGCCGTGTTCGCTTCTGTCATTGCTCATTACGGCACCCAGCGGCTGAAGAGAGAAGTCGAAAGCGCCCGTCCCGGCTCGTGGCCGTCAAGGCCGCCTTCGCGGATGATGAGTTCGCCCGATTCCACCCGGCCGCCGCGGCCGCGCATCGTCTCGCGCATCAGTTCATGGATCGAGTAGAAGCTGGCGCGGATCGAATAGGCGGTCAGCACTAGGCCGCGCGCTTCGGGCGACAGGATTTCGCGGCAGATGTCGAGCATCGCAGCCAGGTGGTCGAAAAGCTGCCAGACCTCGCCGTTCGGACCGCGGCCGAACTTTGGCGGGTCGGTCAGGATGATGTCATAGCGGCTGCCGCGACGTTCCTCGCGCTGAATGAACTTCATCGCGTCGTCGCAGATCCAGCGGATCGGCAGCTTTTCGGCGCGCGCCAGCGCCTGGTTTTCCCGGGCCCAGCCAATCGCCTTCTTCGAGGCGTCGACATGGGTGACCTCGGCACCGGCCTTGGCGGCGATCAGCGAGGCGACCCCGGTATAACCGAACAGGTTGAGGACCTTCAGGGGGCGGCGGGCCGCCTCTACCTGGTCCTTCACCCAGCTCCAGTGGGCGAGCTGCTCGGGAAACACGCCGACATGGCGGAAGGACGTGAAGCGGCCATGGAATTCGGTGCCGAGAAGCTGCATCGGCCAGGTCTCGCCAAGAACGGCGCCGGGAAAGCGCCAGCGGCCCATGCCGTCCTCGTCGGTGTCGCCGGTGAAGATTGCGTCGGCATTCTCCCATACACTGGCGGGCAGGGTACGCGGCCAAAGCGCCTGCGCCTCGGGGCGCACGATGCGATAGGGTCCGTACTGCTCAAGCTTTTCGGCGGCGCCGCTGTCGATCAGATGATAGCCGGAAACACCCGACGTTTCGAGAATGAGCGGCACCTGTTCGCCCGGCTTGTCGCCGGTGCGCCGTGGGATGACGCGCGCCGGTGCCTCGTTTTCGGGCTGTGCCCGCGGAGGCCGCTCGCGCGGCTCTGCAACTTTCGCCGTTGCCTGGATGGTGGCCCGTTCTTTGAAATCGCCCGACTTGGCAAACGGTGGACGCTTCTTTTCATGGCGGCCACCGCCACGCGCCTCGGCACCACGGCCCTTCGCCGTCGTCACGGAGGCATTCTTCGACCGCCGGTCCTTTTCCTTCACGCTGAGATCCCTGGGCTTTGTTTTGTCACGAGGCGCTACCCTCCCGGATATCGGATGTAAACGGGCCTGCACCATGAGGTATGCCGCCGCACCCCGGATTTCGAGGCGAAGCTTTTTCTGTTGGTGCAAATAGCACCGCTCATGCTCTTGGCAAAGCCGTTTCCGATTTGCCAAGATCGGTGCGGAAGCGACACTTGCATAATTCCACCGTCCGGCATCAACTTACGGACAGGATTGTAAAGCGAATTCAAAAGATTACATCAACCTCGCGCGTCCTTGTCGACGCACGGCACCGTCAGTGGGAGGAAAGCGCATGGACATGACCGGCGAAGAACGCATCTCGGCACCGCGCGATGCCGTGTGGCGCGGCCTCAACGATCCGGAAATCCTCAAGCGTTGCATCCCGGGCTGTCAGTCGATCGAGATGAAATCTCCGACCGAGCTTTCGGCCGTCGTCAAGATCAAGATCGGGCCGGTCTCGGCCTCCTTTACCGGCGACGTCATCCTGTCGAACCTCAACCCGCCCGAAAGCTACACGATCTCCGGTGAGGGAAAGGGCGGCATTGCCGGTTTTGCCAAGGGTGGCGCGGATGTGACCCTGGTCGACGACGGTGCGGAGACGCTGCTGCGCTACGACGTCAAGGCGCAGATCGGCGGAAAGCTAGCGCAGCTCGGATCCCGGCTGGTCGATTCGACCGCCAAGAAGCTGGCGCAGCAGTTCTTCACGGATTTCGGCGCAGCGATCGGCGGCCCGGCGGAAGCGGCCGGCTGAAGGGCATGGCCGCCCTGCCATTCAGTTCTGCGGGGCGGCGAGTGTCGCCTGGGTGGCCAGCTTCTCTGCCTGGCTGCGGTGCTTTTCGGCTTCGCGATGCCATTTCAGCGCCTCGGTCGCTTCATTGCGCGCACGCCGACGGTACTTGCCCTGGCTAAACCAGGTCGCGGCGGCACCCAGAATCAACCCGACGACGACGGCAAGAAACAGGAAAACAAAGAACGGCGCGCTCACGGACAGCACGCTGTCTTCGGGCCGGAACGGATTGAGGGCCAGCGTGACGCTCTGGCGATTGGCGACGCTGAGCACGATCAGAATGACGCCGACCGGGATGAGAACGATGATGTTGACCAGTTTCTTGAGCATTCAGCCGCTCCAGTTTTCCGGATCATCGACAGGCCTTGGCAGCGATGGCGACAATCCGGACTCATGACGATCGGGCGGGATGATCAGTCTTCATCGTCCCCGTTCATGCCCGGGTTCAGCCGCTCGCGCAGCTCCTTGCCGGTCTTGAAGAACGGCACCCACTTTTCCTCGACAAAAACCGAATCGCCGGTGCGCGGATTGCGACCGGAGCGCGACGGCCGGTTCTTGACGGAGAAAGCACCGAAACCGCGCAGTTCGACACGGTTTCCGGCAGC
Organism: Ensifer sp. Root1252; assembly: GCF_001425885.1. Lineage (NCBI taxonomy): Bacteria > Pseudomonadati > Pseudomonadota > Alphaproteobacteria > Hyphomicrobiales > Rhizobiaceae > Ensifer > Ensifer sp. Root1252. The sequence continues at coordinate 591,884 of NZ_LMDT01000001.1, forward strand.
CAGCGCATCTGTGATCTCATCGAGCACCGCGTTGACGATGTTTTCGACGTCGCGGTGATAGAGATGCGGATTGCGAGCTGCAACAATCTGCACCAGTTCTGACTTGATCACTGTCGCCCCCTTAAATTCTTGTTTGTTTTGCTTTTTCGGTCTGCATTGTGATTGCCGCAAGAATATGGCCGACGCTCACTTGGCGCGGGCGGCCATGTTACGGATCAGGCTGGGCATATGCTGCCATCCTCATTGAGCATCAACCTGCCAAACCGAAACAAGACCGTCAAGAAACAACTTGTCACCCCCGATTTTTTCGAGACCCCTCATGGCCGGAAAAGCGTCATATCCCAACATCTTGACCCACTCCGAGACGGCCGATCCGAGGCCGAAAGGCAGAGTCCGGCGCGGCGCATCCCAATCAACCAGAGGAAGGTCCTTCGACACCTTCCTGTCGGCCAGGAAGGTGCGGACTTCGTCATCGCCGCCAAGCTTGTCGACGAGCTTCAGGCCCAGCGCCTGGCGGCCGGTGAAAATCCGCCCGTCGGCCAGCAGAAGCGCCTCGTCGCGCGACAGCTTGCGACGCTCTGCCACCATATCGACGAACCAGCCATAGCTGTCATCGATCATCGCCTGGATCATTGCCTTGGCTTCATCGCTCGCGGGATGGAAGGGGGACGGCTCGGCCTTCAGCGGCCGCGACTTGATCGATTCCAGCGAGACGCCAAGCTTGTCCATCAGCTCCTTGACCTGGGGATACTGGAAGATGACGCCGATCGAGCCGGTGATCGAGCTTTCGCCGGCGATAATCGTATCGCCGGCAAGCGCGATCATGTAGCCGGCGGAGGCGGCTAGCGTGCGAATATCGGAAACCACCGGCTTCTTGGCGGCGACCTTGCGGATCGCCTTGTAGATGACCTCGCCGCCATAGGTGGTGCCGCCGGGCGACGATATGGTGACCACCAGTGCCTTGACCGAATCGTTGTCCTCGATCCGTTGAAGCCGCTCCAGCAATTCGCGATCGTCCTGGATCAATCCCGAAATCGTCACACGGGCAACATGATCGCGGGCACGCCCTGCGGTCTCCGCCCAGCCCGACCAGAACAGAATGACCAATGCCACGACGGCGAGCAGGCCGGCGACGATCCAGCGCCAGAAACTCAGCTTCCTGCGCAGGCTGCGGCGATCGGCGATGGCTAGTTCATCCATGTGGGTTTCTCCCGAATTTGTTGGCGCAGCTTCTGTCAGTTTCCGATGGAACATGCTATCTGCGCGGCAGGTGGCATATTCAATAGACGCGGTCGGTCACGGTTAAAAGCCGTGCCCGCCGTTTTCCTGTCTTCACGAAGTTTTTTGCGGCGCCATTGTGCAGCTGCAAAAAGTATCCATATTTGCGACGACTTACACGAATGTATGTAAAATGCGGTTCTCGACGATCCGCGGGAAAGCAACGGAACCAACAGGTCTTCACATGTTAGATCATGCGCCAGCCCCCGGCTTCTTTGCCGATTCGGGTGCGAGCTCGTCGGACGCCTACGCGCTCGCGGCGCGGCATTCGGCGCGCGTCCGGCGTCTGAAGATCATCCTGCCTGTCGTCGCCGGCATCATCGCGGCGATCTTTGCCGCCATTTCCTTCGTGCGCGCCTTCATGCCGGTCGATCTGCAGCTCGACAGTGCAACGATCGAGGATGGCAAGATCGTCATGCAGAACCCTGCGATTGCCGGGCGCAACAAGCAGGGCATCAGCTATTCGATGAAGGCGCAGCGCGCGCTGCAGGATATCGTCAATCCCGATATCATCACGCTGCAGACGATCCATGCCGAAATGCCGGTGAACGAAAAGCTGATCGCCACGGTGGACGCGACCAACGGCATCTACGACCGCGGGGCCAACACGCTCGACATGAACGCCCCGTTCACGATTACAATGAATAATGGCGTCAACGCCGATTTCCAATCGGCCTATCTGGACATCAATGCCGGCGAAATGGAAACAAAACAACCGATTGCGATCAGCATGAAGGGCGGTTCGATCATTGCGCAGCGGCTGCGAATGACGGATAAGGGACGCATAGTAACATTCGAGGGCATGGTGAGGGTCAATCTCGAACCCGCCGCCATCCGCAAGAACACGAATTAGGATCTGGTGCATCCATGTCGGTTTTACCCGCTACTTTTTTCAGGATTTCAGCCAGCCTGGCCGTTGCCGGCATCGGCGCATTGATGATCGTTTCAGGCGCGTCAGCCCAGGCCACATCGAGCAAGATGAAGGGCCTCGAATTGTCGAACGACAAGCCGATCCAGATCGAAAGCGACAAGCTTGAAATCAAGGACCCAGAAAGCAAGGCGATCTTTACCGGGAACGTCAAGGTCGTGCAGGGCACAACGACGCTTCAGGCCGGGAGCATGACGGTCTTCTACAAGTCCGGCGCAGGCTCGGTCTCGAGCGGCGACGCCGACATCGAGCGGATCGAAGTCAGCCAGCGCGTCTTCCTCAGCTCCGGCACCCAGCAGGCAACCGCTGACAGCGGCGAGTTCAACATGACCAAGCAGACCTTCGTATTGAAGGGCGAGAAGGTCGTTCTGTCGGAAGGCAAGAACGTGTTCGTCGGCTGCCAATTGAATGTGCAGATGAACACGGGCGAAGCGCAGCTCGAAGCCTGTGGCGGTCGGGTGCAGATCCAGCTCGACCCGAAGTCACAGAAGAAGAACTGACGTAGACCCGCTCGTGCAACTCCCCTTCCTTCACAAGCGCAAGCGCGTCCGCAAACCGTCGGCGGCCACACCAGCCGCGACCGGTCACGCGGTCGACAAGGCGCGTTATGACGGCACACTGATCGCGCGTGGCCTGACAAAGTCCTATCGCGAGCGGCGCGTGGTCAATGGTGTGTCGCTGGTCGTTCGCCGCGGGGAGGCAGTCGGTCTCCTCGGCCCGAACGGTGCCGGCAAGACCACATGCTTCTACATGATCACCGGCCTCGTGCCTGTCGACGAAGGCTCGATTGAGATCAATGGCAACGACGTGACGACGATGCCGATGTATCGCCGCGCCCGCCTCGGCGTCGGCTACCTGCCGCAGGAAGCCTCGATCTTTCGCGGCCTGACGGTCGAGGACAACATCCGCGCCGTTCTCGAAGTGCACGATAAGAACCTGGAGCGCCGCGAGAGCAAGCTCAACGACCTGCTCGGCGAGTTCAACATCACGCATCTGCGCAAGTCGCCGGCGATCGCCCTTTCCGGCGGCGAGCGGCGACGTCTCGAAATTGCCCGAGCGCTTGCCACCGACCCGACCTTCATGCTGCTCGACGAGCCCTTTGCCGGCGTCGACCCGATTTCCGTCGCCGACATCCAGGCGCTGGTGCGACACCTGACGTCGCGCGGTATCGGCGTACTCATCACCGACCATAATGTGCGCGAGACCCTTGGCCTGATCGACCGGGCCTACATCATCCATGCCGGCGAAGTGCTGACCCACGGCCGCGCCAACGATATCGTCACCAATCCGGACGTGCGCCGGCTCTATCTCGGCGATAATTTCAGCCTCTGATGCGATCCGCGGGCGAATCCGGCATCTCGCCCCGCGGTCGCGCTTGACCAAACCCCTGCAATAAGCAATTTTTGGGCCAATTGAAAAACCGGCCCGCCAACGATGCGACCGGTGGAGATTTCATCGGGAGTTTCACGTCCGCATGGCATTGTCGGCCAGCCTTCATCTGCGCCAGTCACAGTCGCTGGTCATGACCCCGCAGCTGATGCAATCGATTCAGCTGCTGCAGATGACGCATCTGGAACTCAACCATTTCATCGCGCAGGAAGTCGAAAAGAATCCGCTGCTCGAGCTTCACGGCGGTGACGACGAGTTCGGTGGAAGCTCCGAGCACGGCAGCCGCGAAGAAGCGGGGCAGGCATCCGGTGAAGACTTCGGCGGAACGGATGAGGCATCCGGCCAGCGCGATCTCTACGACAATGCCACGGCAACCGATGGGGCGCGGCTCAATGAACAGCTCGATGCGGATTTCGGCAATGTCTACCAGGACGACACGGCGCCGCAACGCGCCGACGCGCCGGAACTGCTCGGCCAGTGGAAATCGATGCCCGGCAGCGGCGAAGGAGGCGACTACGATTTCGACGACTTCGTGGCCGGCGCCAAGAGCCTGCGCGAGACGCTTCTGGAGCAATTGCCCTTTGCGTTGTCCGTCCCATCCGACCGGCTGATTGCCCAGCACCTGATCGACCAGCTCGACGAGGCAGGCTATCTTCAGGCTGATCTGCAGGAGGTCGCCGAACGCCTCGGCGCATCCGGCGCCGACGTCACCCGCGTCCTCCTCACGCTGCAGCAGTTCGACCCGCCAGGTGTCTTCGCACGCACACTCAGCGAATGCCTCGCCATTCAGCTGCGCCTTCGCGATCGCCTCGATCCGGCGATGGAAGCCCTCATCGCCAACCTAGAGCTTCTGGCGCGGCGCGATTTTGCCAGCTTGAAGAAAATCTGCGGCGTCGATGAGGAAGACCTGATCGATATGCTCGCCGAAATCCGCAAGCTCGACCCGAAACCGGGAACGAGCTTCGAGACCAGCGTTAGCGAGGCGATCGTTCCCGATATCGTCGTGCGGGCGGCACCCGACGGAACCTGGCTGATCGAACTCAACCCGGACGCCCTGCCGCGCGTCCTCGTCAACCAAGCCTACTACACCACGGTGTCGCGCGGCACCGAGAAGAACAGCGCGGACCAGGCCTTTCTCAATGAATGCCTGCAGACCGCCAACTGGCTGACCCGCAGCCTCGATCAGCGCGCCAGGACGATCATGAAGGTCGCCACCGAGATCGTTCGCCAGCAGGACGCGTTCCTCGTCCATGGCGTCGGGCATCTGCGACCGCTCAACCTGAAAACCGTCGCCGATGCGATCAAGATGCACGAGTCGACGGTAAGCCGCGTCACCTCGAACAAGTACATGCTGACGCCGCGTGGGCTGTTCGAGCTGAAGTATTTCTTCACCGTCTCCATCGGTTCGGCCGAGGGCGGCGACAGCCATTCGGCTGAGTCCGTGCGTCACCGCATCCGCATGATGATCCAGCAGGAAGTCGCCGATGCGGTGCTTTCCGACGACGATATCGTCGACAGCCTCAAGCAGGCCGGCGTCGACATCGCGCGACGCACGGTGGCGAAATATCGCGAAGCGATGAACATCCCCTCCTCCGTGCAGCGACGGCGCGAAAAGCGGGCGCTGGCCAAGGTATCGGGCTTCTAAAGCAGGTCGCGCAACAGTTTTTCAGCGGTTTTGCGACGACGACATGCGAAAGAAAAAGAGCCTAAAGCGACGACGCAAGGTTAAAGCGTATTAACTTTTTTGCGACCTTCAATTGACTCTCCGCGACGCAGGGGATATGAGCCCGCCGCAATTGCCGAGGACACGGTCTTCCTCAGGCGGCCGGCACGACCGGTAGGTGCGACAGAGAGGCTCCCGCAAGCGTGAAAGGCTTGGATGACGAGAGCGCTTGGAATAGACTGGCTACGCAAATCACGAAATAGAGAGGAAACTCCATGAGTGTGCGTGTATCCGGTAAACAGATGGAAATCGGCGATTCGTTCCGCGCCCGCATTGGCGATCAGATCGAGCAGGCCGTTACCAAATATTTCGACGGAGGATATTCAAGCCAGGTCACTGTGGAAAAGTCTGGACCGCGCTTTAGCGCCGACTGCAAGCTTCATCTCGATACGGGCGTGGTTATGCAGGCGAATGGACAGGCCAATGACCCTCAGGCTGCCTTTGACGCAGCGTCGGAGCGCATCGAAAAGCGCCTACGTCGCTACAAGCGCAAGCTCAAGGACCACCACAACGGTAATGGTCAAGGTACCGAGGTGGCATACACAGTGATGGACTCGGTGCCATTCGAGGATGACGAAGTCCCCGAGGATTACGCACCGACGATCGTCGCCGAAAGCTCGAAACACCTGAGGACGATGTCTGTCGCCAGCGCCGTGATGGCGCTCGACATGACGGATGAACCCGTCCTCATGTTCCGCACTCCCGGCAAGGCAGAGTTGAATATCGTCTACAGACGCAACGACGGAAATATTGGCTGGATTGACGCCGCCAATATCAAGGGATGAGTGGAAAAAGGGAGTGCCGGTGCGCCGGCGCTCCCGCCACTTGGATCAGCGGACAGGCCGGAAAATACGACTTTTCTGTGCATGGCACCCGCCAAGACAAAGATGGTTAGAGCCATTGCGACGCATTTATGATGATGTTGTCCGGCTCTAACCGGCGAACGAGGACAAAAGAATGGCATTGGCAGGCTTACTGCACCAAAATGCGATCATCCCGGCCATGAGGGCCAACTCGAAAAAACAGCTCCTTCAGGAATTGGCGGCTAAAGCGGCAAAGATCACCGGCCTTCCGGAACGCGAAATCTTCGATGTCATCCTGCAGCGTGAACGGCTGGGCTCCACGGGCGTCGGCAACGGCATTGCTATCCCGCACGGCAAGCTCAACAACCTGCCGTCGATCATCGGGATCTTTGCGCGGCTGGACACGCCGGTCGATTTCGAAGCGCTCGACGACCAGCCTGTCGACCTCGTCTTCCTGCTCCTGGCGCCCGAAGGCGCCGGCGCCGACCATCTCAAGGCATTGTCGCGCATCGCCCGCGTACTGCGCGACCACGACATGGTGGCGAAGATCCGATCGAGCGATTCCGCCAGCGCGATCTACACGCTGCTCAACGAGGACACGACCTCGCACGCCGCCTGAGCCACGGCCCGGACCGGCCGTCAGTAAAGCTGACGGCGGTTCAAATGATCAATGAAAATTCGAAACAGTGCGCCCTGGCTCGAAATACCGAGCCGGCGATAAATGTTCTTGCGGTGAATGCGGACGGTTCCTTCGGCGATGTTCATCGTCTTGCCGATCGACAGGTTGCTGTGCCCGCGCAGGATCAGGCGGACGATGTTGCGTTGCTGCCGGGTCAGGCGGTCGGCGCAGAGGCTGTCGAAAGCGGTTTCGATCGCGTCGTCGGGCCGAGGCGTCGCCGCCACGGCATGGCTTTGCTGGCGCCAGTTCGAACGCACGGCCTCTCGCACGATCGGCTCGTAGACCCGCAAGCGCTCCAGTTCCTCGTCGCTGAACGGCGTGCCGCCGCGGCCGCGCATCAGCGAATAGGTGGCCTGCACGCTGTCATCGAGCGGAATGACGAAGCCAATCTCTTCGACCAGAACCCCGCTTTCCATCGAGATGCAGGGATGCACCTCGGCCGAGCTTGAAAACTCCGAATGGAAGAACCGGTCAGGCGCAAGTTCGCGCATGCGCCATAGCCCCTGCGGCTGGCCGGAGCTGCAGGCAACATAGAACGGGTCAAGCAGATAGGCGCCGCCGAGATAGGCAGAAAGCGCGCTGGCGGACACCTTGGCGGTGTAGCCGTCATGCAGCACGATCGGTCTGTTATCATAGGGATAGGCGAAGGCAACCGAGAGATCGAAGCTTGCGACCGAGCGCAGCATGCGATCGAGCGCGCCGCCGAAATCCTGTGTTCCGATCAATCCGATCATGGCCGAAATATCGGCCGACTCCCGAGCCAGCATCCGCGTCGAACTCTCCCCTACCCCCGTATCCCGCATGGGATATCGACAGCCCCCTCTTCGTCAACAATAATTCATCCCACGAGGGACCAAGATCGTAGCACGTGTTTAGCCGCGACGCTTGAGCACAGGGGGACACGATGGCAGGCAGACTTTCCGGAAAAGTGGCTTTGATCAGTGGTGGCGCCGGTGGCTGCGGGCTTGCCGCATCCGAACTCTTTGCCCGCGAAGGGGCCAAGGTCGGCATCGTCGATCTGCCACGCAGCAAGGGCGAAGAGGTTGCCGCCGCCATCCGCGCAAACGGCGGCGATGCGATCTTCGCGCCGGCCGACGTCTCGATTTCTGCGCAGGTGAGCTCGGCCGTCAAGGCGGTCGAAGCAGCCTTCGGCGCGATCACCGTTCTCTTCAACCATGCCGGCATCCTGGCGGTCGGGCCCTTTCTGAAGACGGAAGAGGACGAATGGGACCGGCTGATGGCCGTCAACGTGCGCAGCATGTTCCTGATGACCAAGGCGGTGCTTCCAGGGATGCTCGCCGCCGGCGGCGGCAGCATCGTCTGCACCTCGTCGATCTCGGCCGTGGCGGCGACGCCGATGGAAGTGCTCTACGACACGACGAAGGGCGCCTGCCACATGTTCGCCCGTGCCATCGCGGTTGAGTTCCGCGACCGCGGCATCCGCTGCAACGCCGTCTGCCCCGGCTTCATCGCCACCGATCACGGCAAGCGCGAACTGGTGGGCCTCAGTAAATACGGCGTCGATGTCTCGGAAGCGGCGATCGCTGCCCAGCAGGGGCGGATGTGCGACCCGAAAGAGGTCGCCAATGCCGCGCTGTTTCTGGCCAGCGACGAGGCAAGCTTCGTCAACGGCACGCATCTGTTCGTCGACAATTGCTTCACAGCGGTCTGAGAGAGGGGAAAGATATGCTTCAGACGGGCGGCCACTGGCGCAACTGGGTCGGAAACCAATCCTGCATCGTGCGCCAGCGCGGTGCACCCGAGAGCGAGGCGGCGCTCGCCGAAATGGTCCGCGAGGCGACGTCGCAAGGGCTCAATGTGCGCTGCGCCGGCTCCGGCCATTCCTTCACGCCGGTGGCGCTGACCAGCGGGCTCCACCTGACGCTTGCCAACATGCAGGGCGTGGTCGCCATCGACCAGGCGCGCAAACGCGTCTCGGTCCGGGCGGGAACGACGATCAACCAATTGGGCAAGGTATTGAAGTCGAACGGCCTCTCGCTGATCAACCAGGGCGACATCGACAGCCAGGCGCTGGCTGGGGCGCTCACCACCGGCACCCACGGCACGGGAGCAGCACTTGGCAACATGGCCTCGCAGATCGTCGGCATGCGGCTCGTTGAGCCCGACGGCAGCATTCTCGTCGTCGACGAGACGACGCCGGACCTGCTGGAGGCGGCCCGCGTCTCGATCGGCATGCTCGGCGTGATCTCCGAGATCACGCTGCAGGCGATGGACAGCTACAACCTGCATGAAAAGCTCTGGCGCTGCACATTCGACGAGATGATCGAGCAGCACGACGAACTCGCCGCCAAGCATCGGCACTTCGGCTTCTTCTGGTGCCCGGTTTCCGAAAGCCGGCATTGCTATTGCCTGCCGGATACCGCGTCGGTTTCGACGACGGACAAGACGTCCGACGTCTGCGAGATGAAGGTGATCGACATCACCGACCGGCCGCCGATGGAGCAGGGGTTCGAGAAGATCGCCTATTCCTCGGAGATCTATCCGATCGAGTATGTGCCGAACTTCCACGAACTTGAATATGCGGTGCCCATCGCCCACGGCAAGGAGGCTGTAAAAGCTGTGCGCAAGCTGATGCTGGAAAAGCACCCGACCTGCATCTACCCGATCGAATACCGCTTCACCGCAGGCGACACCGGCTGGATCAGCCCGTTCTACGAGCAGGATTCGATCACGCTTTCCGTCTCGGGCGAGCCGGGCACGGACTATTGGGAGTATCTCAAAGACGTCAATACGATCCTGCGCCAATACGGCTCGCGGCCGCATTGGGGGAAGCTGCATTTCCTCGGCGCGGAGGACGTGACTGCGCTCTATCCACGATCCGGCGATTTCCGGGCATTACGGGCGAAAGTCGACCCGGAGGGCCGTTTCCTCAACGATCACCTGCGGCAGTTGTTCGGTTGATATGATTGCCGAAAACAAGAAACGCCGCGCATCCGAGTGGACGCGCGGCGTTGAAATGGATCAGACCGCAGCTCAGGCCGCCGGGCTGTCGCCTTCCGTAGCTGCCGCCTTCGGGCCGCCCTTGGATACGCCGACCATGGCCGGGCGCAGCACGCGGTCGCCGATGGTGTAGCCGGCCTGAACGACCTGCAGCACCGTGTTGTTCGGCACGTCGGCGTTCGGGATTTCGAACATTGCCTGGTGGAAGTTCGGGTCGAACTTCTGGCCTTCCGGCTCAAGCTTCTTCACGCCGTGACGTTCCAGCGCCGACAGCATGGCGCGCTCGGTCATCTCGACACCTTCGATGAGGGCAGTAAGGCCCGCTTCTCCGGCTTCCTTCGCTTCAGCCGGGATGGCATCGAGCGCACGGCGCAGATTGTCGGAGACGGCGAGCATGTCGCGGGCAAAACCAGCAACGGAATAGGACTTGGCATCCTTGACGTCGCGTTCGGTGCGGCGGCGCAGGTTGTCCATTTCGGCGGCGAGCCTTAGATACTTGTCGCGCAGGTCGTTGTTCTCAGCCCTTGCAAGCTCCAGCGGATCGGGCTCGGCAACCGGCGCCGCTTCCACAACCTCGGGCGTATCGTTGACTGCCTCGTCGGTCGCGGCAGCTTCGTGTCCGTGCTTGTTTGTTTCGTCGGTCATGACGTTCTCCGGTGTTCGTCTGTCTTGTCTTCCGCATTCCGACGCCCGCGCGCAACGATGGCCGCATGGCGTAAAATGCCCAGTGACTGGATTTGATGCCGATATCGAGGTTTAGGGCCGAAAAATCAAGGGTTCAATGCTGCCTGTGGCCAAAAGCGCCTGATCAGCGCGAAAGCCGCGACATCAACTGCGCGGTATAATCGACCATCGGCACGATGCGCGAATAGTTGAGCCGCGTCGGACCGATGACGCCGACGGCGCCGACGATGCGATCTTCACTGTCGCGATAGGGCGCAACGATCAGCGACGAACCGGACAATGAAAACAACTTGTTCTCCGAACCGATGAAGATCCTGACACCCGGGCCGCTCTCTGCGAGGTCAAGCAGCTCGATCAGGCTGTCCTTCTTTTCCAGGTCGTCGAAGAGCATGCGCAGGCGGTCGATATCCTCGGTTCCCTCCAGGCCCTCGAGCAGGTTGGCCCGGCCGCGAACGATCAGCCGTGCCGGCTTTTCATCGCCCTCGTTGCCCGACCAGATCGCCAGTCCACGCTCGACCAGATCCTGGGACAGGGCATCGAGTTCGCTGCGCACGGTCTGCTTGACGGTTTCGAGCTGCGAGCGCACCTCGCCGATCGTCTGGCCGGCGAGATGGGCATTCAAGAAGTTCGCTGCTTCCGTCAGTTGCGAGCTCGTCACGCCGGCGGGAAGCTCGATGATGCGGTTTTCGACCTGGTCATGCTCGCCGACGAGCACGGCCAGCGCCTTGGTGGGCGCCAGCCGGATGAATTCGACATGCTTGAGCACCGGATCGTTCTTGGCGGTGATCACGAGGCCGGCGCCGCGCGACATGCCCGACAGCATCTGGCTTGCCTCTGCCAGCAGCGTATCGACCGGCTGGGCATGGTCGCTCAACCGCACGTGCCGATCGATCGAAGCACGATCTTCTGGGGAGAGATTGCCGACCTGCATGAAGGCGTCGACGAAGAAACGCAGGCCCGTCTGCGTCGGCAGGCGGCCGGCGCTGATGTGCGGCGAATAGATCAGCCCGAGATCTTCGAGGTCGCTCATCACATTGCGCACGGACGCCGGCGACAGCGACATCGGCAGCAACCGCGAAAGGTTGCGTGAGCCGAGAGGCTCTCCGCTGTTCAAATAGGTTTCGACGATGCGACGGAAGATTTCACCGGAACGCTCGTCCAGCGCCGCCGCGATATCGGTCACTCCGGGATTGCGCAGTACCATGTCGCTCCATGTTCGCAGGCCAATCCTGCCGCCGGAAATATAGTGATCCCCGCGCCCGATAGCAAAAGGGAAAAATCGCCCCGATCCCCGGCTGTCCACCGGTTCCCTTTGGCTGCGCCATGCTCTAGAAGGCTCACCAGATACGATAGGAGTTTGATGATGCGGCCATCCGGCAGAAAAATCGACCAAATGCGCAAGGTTTCGTTCGAGCGCAATTTCTCCAAGCACGCGGAAGGCTCCTGTCTGGTGCGATTCGGCGATACGCACGTGCTGTGCACAGCCAGCCTTGAGGAAAAGGTTCCGGCCTGGCTGCGCAACGGCGGCAAGGGTTGGGTGACGGCCGAATACGGCATGCTGCCGCGCGCCACCGGCGAGCGCATGCGTCGCGAAGCCTCGAGCGGCAAGCAGAGCGGCCGCACCCAGGAAATCCAGCGCTTGATCGGCCGGTCGCTGCGCGCCGTCGTCGATCTGCCCGCACTCGGCGAACGCCAGATCTCGATCGACTGCGACGTCATCCAGGCTGATGGCGGCACGCGCACGGCCTCGATCACCGGCGCCTGGGTGGCGCTGCATGACTGCCTGAAGTGGATGGAAGCCCGCAACATGGTGAAGGTCGAGAAGGTCCTGAAGGACCATGTCGCCGCCATATCCTGTGGCATCTTCGCCAACCAGTCGATCATCGACCTCGACTACCTCGAAGATTCCGCCGCCGAGACCGACGCGAATTTCGTCATGACCGGCACCGGCGGCATTGTCGAGATCCAGGGCACGGCCGAAGGCAAACCCTTCAGCGAAGCGGAATTCGCAAGCCTGCTCGGACTGGCAAAGACCGGCATTGCCGAGCTTGTCGCACTGCAGAAGCAGGCGATCGCCGGCTGACGAGAAGGACGGAGACGATGGCCCCGGCGCTGGATGGCATTCTTGAGACTGCGCTCTATGCGTCGGATCTCGACGCCGCCGAGGCCTTCTACAGCGGTGTGCTGGGGCTGGAGAAGATTACACGGCGGGAGAACCGACATGTGTTCTTTCGCTGTGGCTCGGGCGTTCTGCTGATTTTCAATCCTGCGGAAACGGTCAAACCGCCTTCGCCGGATGCGGCCCTGCCGGTGCCGCCGCACGGCACCACCGGCCAGGGCCACATGTGCTTCCGCGTTTCCGCGTCGGCACTCGACGCCTGGAGGGCCAAGCTGGAAACGGCGGGTGTCACGATCGAAGCCGATGTTGTCTGGCCGAACGGCACGCGCTCCTTCTACTTCCGCGATCCGGCCGGCAACAGCCTCGAATGCGCGGAACCGGGCCTCTGGTCCATCGAATGAACCGCGGCCTTCGCGCCGCATCTTTTAAGAGACGACACATCATGCGCACACTGGATGACAAGACGCTCATCGTCGCCAGCCACAATGCCGGCAAGATCCGCGAGATCCGCGACCTGATCGGGCCGCTCGGCTTCGAGGCCAAGTCGGCAGCCGACCTCGACTTCGTCGAACCGGATGAGACCGGCACGACCTTCGAGGAAAACGCGACGATCAAGGCGCTCGCCTCGGCCAAGGCCTCGGGCCTGCCGGCGCTTTCGGACGATTCCGGCCTGGCGATCGACGCACTTGATGGCGCACCTGGCGTCTACACCGCCAACTGGGCCGAACGCGAAGACGGCAGCCGCGATTTCGCCATGGCGATGGAAAAGGTCGAAAAGGCGCTGCAGGGCAAGGGCGCAAGTGCGCCTGAAAAACGCACGGCCCGTTTCGTCTCGGTGCTTTGCCTTGCCTGGCCAGACGGCCATGTCGAACTTTTCCGCGGCGAGGTCGAGGGCCATGTCGTGTGGCCGCCGCGCGGCGACCAGGGTTTTGGCTACGATCCGGTCTTTCAGCCGAAGGGTTACGACACTACATTCGGCGAGATGAGCGCGGACGAGAAACACGGCTGGAAGCCGGGCGATGCTGAAGCGCTGTCGCACCGTGCCCGCGCCTTCAAGATCTTCGCCGAAACCTGCCTTGGAGCGGGCTGAGGAAACGTGTATGCGGTTTTCCGCAACATCCCGCTCCAATTTGTTAGAAGCGATCGCGGTCATGACTTCGGGTCGATCGGCCCAAGGTCAACGTGATCTACCGCATGAGAGACGCAACGATGCAGACGGCCACGCTATCGGCACTCGGTGACGGCATGGATCCCGGTTTCGGGATCTATGTGCACTGGCCGTTCTGCGCGGCCAAATGCCCCTATTGCGACTTCAACAGCCACGTGCGCCACCAGCCGATCGACCAGCCGCGTTTCGTCGCCGCTTTCCTCAAGGAAATGGCGGAGGCGCGTGAGCTTTCCGGTCCACGCACCGTCACCAGCATCTTCATCGGCGGCGGCACGCCGTCGTTGATGGATCCGGCAACGGTCGACGCTATCCTCTCGGGCATCGCCCGCGAATGGCATGTGCCCGATGGCATCGAGATCACCATGGAGGCGAACCCTTCGAGTGTCGAGGCGACGCGCTTCCACGGCTATCGCGCGGCCGGCGTCAACCGTGTCTCGCTCGGCGTGCAGGCGCTGAACGACCGGGACCTCAAATTTCTCGGCCGGCTGCACAATGTCGAAGACGCGCTGAAAGCGATCCGGCTGGCGCGCGAGATCTTCCCGCGCATGTCCTTCGACCTGATCTATGCCCGCCCCAACCAGACGGTCGAGGAATGGGAACGCGAGCTCAAGGAGGCCGTCTCCTATGCCGTCGACCACCTGTCGCTCTACCAGCTGACGATCGAGGAGGGCACGCCCTTCTTCGGCCTGCACAAGGCCGGCAAGCTGATCGTTCCTGATGGTGAGCAATCGGCGGTCCTCTACGAGGCGACCCAGGACATCACGGCGGCGATCGGCATGCCCGCCTACGAGGTCTCCAACCATGCCCGCCCTGGTGCCGAGAGCCGGCACAACCTCACCTACTGGCGCTATGGCGACTATGCCGGCGTCGGGCCTGGTGCCCATGGCCGCCTCAGCGTCGGCGGCGCCAAGCTGGCGACGGCGACCGAGCGCAAGCCGGAGGAATGGCTGCGGCTGGTCGAAACCTACGGCCACGGCATGGTCGAGCGCGAAGTGCTCGACCTCGAGGCCCAGTCCGACGAATTGTTACTGATGGGCCTGCGCCTCAAGGAAGGCGTCGATCTCGCCCGCTGGCAGACGCTGTCCGGCCGCGATCCCGATCCAGACCGCGAGCAGTTCCTGATCGACCACGGGTTCATCGAGCGGCTGGGAAATTCCCGCCTGCGCTGCACGCCTTCCGGCATGTTGATTCTCGACGCCGTCGTCGCCGACCTCGCCTGCTAGCGCTTTTCCAGGAAAAGTGCGAAGCGGTTTTCCGTCAGGAAATGCGTAGAGCAAGGAAATATCGCGTCTCGATGCCACCGTCTGAGACGCAAATGTTTTAGCGGCCGCCCTGCCTGCATCCAACGCAAGGAAACCGAAGGCTCAATCGTGGGTCTCGCCGGAGAGCGGCGTCGCGCGCATCGATGGTCGTTCCTCGAAGGCATCGAACCAGACGCTCAGCTTCGTCCGGTCACGGAACGACGGCAGGTCGCGGAACGCCATCCAGGACAGGGTCGTGGCGAGCGCGATGTGGCCGATATCAAGCGGCGCGTCGACATCGAGCGTCTGCTCCAGCCAGTCATAGGTCTGCTCGATCTTTTCGGCATAGCCGTCGGCGAGCGCCGGATAGCGCAAGGCTTCCGGGCGTCGCTCCGTTTCCCAACGCAACCCGATCCCCGCCTGCGCCAGCCCTTGCGCCACGGCCTGCAATCTCAGGGCATGCCAGCGCGCCTCGCCGCTTTCGGGGATGAGCTTGCGGCTATCATGCAGCGTATCGAAATAGGCGCAGATGACGTCGGAATCGAAGATCGCCGCATCCTCGGGGCGCAAGAGAACCGGCACCTTGCCGAGTGGATTTTCGGCATGGACCTCTTCATTGCGCAGCGTCGGGCTGGTCTCGTGGTGGATCACCTCCAGTCGCTCAGCGATGCCGACCTCGTGGGCGAAGACGAGTGCCTTGCGGGCGAAAGGGGAATGGGTCTGGTAATAGAGGATCATCGTGCCTCGCGGGTGTTGGAAGGAAATTATCCGGTCCCGCGAAGATGTATTGCATCGGACAAGAGAAAGGCGCTCTGTTTCGGAGCGCCCTTTGCAAGTTTGTTTCGTCGTTCAAGATTTGAACGGATCGCCCTTCTCGGCATTGAGGGCGATACCCTTGGCTACCAGCCGCGCCACCTGGGCGCCGTCGACCTCGCCGGTCGCTTTCACCTTGATGAAGGCCATGTCGCCCTTGCCGCCGCCCTTGGCCAGTCGTGGGTCGAGATCGAGCATATCGGCGCCGCGCCAGAAGCCGAGCGTCACATAGTCCTTGGCAGCCTTGATCAGGCAGACCGGTCCGCCGGCCTCATAGATCGGATGGCCCCATTTCACGCTGTCCCTGGTGCCGCCGGCGGCAAGAATGGCACCGTGCAACTCTTTCGCCACGGCAGCCGGCGTACCGGAAAGGCCTGCAATGTAGTCGCTAACCGTTTTGCTCATCGCGAAATTCTCCTTAGGCTTGCTCGTTCTTGAACGGGATCAGCGCGCGCACGCGACGGTCTCGGAGCCACAGGCCAGCCCAGGCGATGACGCCGAGATAGAACCCGAACAGCAGATGGGTGAAAAGAGGGCTATCCGCGCGCAGATGCGTCGCCATGGCACCGCCGAGATAACCGGTGAGCAGAATGGCGCCGAGGACCGACGTTCTCGGGATCGCATAGAGCAGCGCACACAGAAGCGTGAGTACGCCGAGCAGACGCGCAAGGCCAACATCGGCGGGATAGCCGAGCACCGCCAAAGTCTCAGTCACCACGTCCAGTGGCACGAGCTTGATCGCTCCGTCGAAGGCCAGGAACGCAACAACCAGACCGCTCAGCACGCGGCCGAGGATCACCATTTTTCCAGCCGGAGCCGTCATAACAAGAGCAGTGTTCATTCGGGGAGTTCTCCTCGTTTCCCGTTGTCACAAATCGTTCTTCAGTCTGTCTTCTTGGCCGGTCCGACGATGCCCCAGCGGATGCCAAAGGGGTCACGCAGCTGGCCATAGAGGTCGCCCCAGAAGGCGACCGCAAGCGGCATCGTCACTTCGGCGCCGGCGGCAACCGCGCGATCCCACCAGAATTGCGCGTCCTCGACCACCAGATGCAGCACGACGCCCTGCGGCGCGGCATAGGGCATGCCGTGTTCCGGGAAGGGATCGTTGAGCATCAATGCACCGCCATTGATCGTCAGATGGCAATGCATCAGCCGTTTACCGTCTTCGGCGAGCATCCGCCCGCCATCCGTTGCGGCGAAGGCGCGGACGTAGAAATCAGCGGTCGCGTACGCATCCTCGACGCAGAGGTAGGCGATCGGGCCTAGCATCGGTGGCGGCGCCGGCGCTTGCCCGTCGACCGTCGATTTCGGATTGAGATCGACGGCTGCCTTGAGGCTGCCATCCATGTAGAAAGGCACGGACTCGTGCTGGTGTGCGATCTTCCAGCCGGCAGCCATGCGCTTCAAACCGAGGGTCTGGCGGAACCAGACCGACATTTTCCCGGCATCGATCTTCTCGCCGGAAAGTTCGGTGAGCATACTGACGAATGCGACATCGCCGCTGACCGAGATATCGAGATCCTCGAAGCGATAGCCAAGCGGTCCACGCCAGGTGGAAAACCACTGTTCGAGCCCGCCCTCGCCGGCATCGGACGACTTCAGCGGCGGCGCCAGCGAAAAGAGGACACAATCAGGCGTCCCATGGCCGATGACGCGCTTGGCGTCCTTTACCCTCATGGCATCCGCCCAATCATCGATCACCGTACGGATTTCGGCGACGGCGGCACTCTTGTTGTCGATCACGGACATGGCGGGTCTCCCTTCCCGATGGTGGCAGGCGCGAGGGCGACGGCCGTCGAGCCCTGGGCTTGATCAGAGTTGCCTGGCTACCCCTTCGAGCTGGGTGGCGCATTGGCCCCAGCCTTCGTGAAAGCCCATCTTTTCGTGGGCTTCGCGATCCTCGACGGACCAATGGCGGACCCGTGCGGTGTAGCGGGTCTTGGCCCCGACGTCCTCGAAGGTGATGGTCACGACCATGAACGGCTTGTCGGATGGCGACCAGGCATCGGTGAAGGCGTCTGTGAAGACCAGCTTCTCGTTCGGCACCACTTCGAGATAGACGCCGAGATTGGGATAGTCCTCGCCCTCGGGCGAGCGCATGACGATGCGGTTGGCGCCGCCGGCGCGAACCTCGAGCTTTGCCTCCGGCGTCGTCCACGGCGAAGGCGCGAACCACTTCTTCAGCAGCTTGGCATCCGTCCAGCAGCGGTAGACGAGCGCGCGGGGCGCATCGATCAGGCGGGTGATGACCAGTTCGCGGTCGTCGGCAGGTTTGATTTCAGTGACAACGGTCATTGTTTGTTTCTCCGTCAGCGGGTTCAGTCCAAGGACGAAGTTGCAGCCACGGTTCCGACAACCGCCGACAAGATTTTTTATCTTTTTTCAGTGGCCAGGTTTTTCTCGCCCGCATCCTTGCTCAGATGATCGAGCTGCATGCGGATGTGGGAGGCCTCGGCGGCATTGGTGGCCAGCGCGATCGCCCGGTCAAAGGCGACGCGCGCCTCGCGAACCCGGCCTGCCTGCTTCAACAGCGCGCCATTCAACCCATGGAAGTAGAAATAACCCGCGAGTTTTTCGGCAAGTGGCTCGATCAGCGCGAGCGCCGCTTCAGGCCCGTCCCTCTTCGACACTGCGACGGCGCGGTTGAGCGTGATGACCGGCGACGGTTGCAGCCGCTCCAACGCCTGGTAGAGCAGGTCGATTTCTTCCCAATCGGTTTCTTCCGGGCGCGTCGCACGCGCATGCAAGGCGGCGATCGCGGCCTGGATCTGGTAGGGACCCGGCTGGCGATGGCGCACCGCCTTGTCGATCATGGCCAGCGCCTCGATGATCAGAGGCTTTTTCCAAAGGCTGCGATCCTGATCATCGAGCAGGATGATGCCGCCATCGGCATCGAAACGTGCGCGCGAGCGTGAGTGCTGCAGCAGGAGCAGAGCCGTCAGCCCCATCATTTCTGGCTCGGAGGGGAACAGCCGCAGGAGCAGCCGCGCGAGCCGGATCGCCTCCTCACAAAGATCGGCCGAGACGCTGTCCGGCCCGTTCATCGCCGAATAGCCCTCGTTGAAAACCAGATAGATCATGGTTGCGACGGCCGCCAGCCGCTCCGACCGATCGGCCGCGTCAGGCGTTTCGAAGGCGATGCCGGCGGCGGTGACCCGGGCCTTTGCCCGGGTGATGCGCTGCTCCATCGCCGCCTCGCCGACGAGAAAGGCACGGGCAATCTGCTTGACCGACAGGCCGGAGACGATGCGCAGCGCCAGCGCGATCTGCTGCGTTGCCGGAAGGACCGGATTGCTGCAGACAAACAAGAGCTTGAGAATGTCGTCCCGGTAGTGGGAGCCATCGAGACGTTCGGCAAGATCGCTCTCCTGATCCTCGAGATCGGAGAGCAATTCTTCCGGCGGCAACGCGGTCTCGCGAGATTGCCGGCGCACCTTGTCGATGCCGCTGTTGCGACCGACGAAGATCAGCCAGGCGGCCGGGTCACGCGGCGGGCCGCTCTTCGGCCAGGTCTTCAATGCCCGGATACAGGCCTCCTGGAATGCTTCCTCGGCCGTATCGAGATTGCGGAAATAGCGCAGAAGCGCGCCCATTGCCTGCGGCCGAGCGGAAACAAGTGCGAGGTCGATCCAGGTCGTGTCTGTCATGAGGGAAACTCACTTGGCTTGTAGATGGCAAGGGGACGAATTTCATAGGAGCCGTCTGCAGGATTGGCCGCACTGAGCTCGCGGGCGAAATCGAGCGCTTCGTCCAGTGAAGCGCAATCGACGACATAGAAGCCGAGCAGCTGCTCCTTCGTTTCGGCAAATGGGCCATCGATGACGACGGTCTCGCCAACGGCGTGGCGGAGCGTCGTTGCCGCCGTGGTCGGCAACAACCGCGCCACCGGCCCGAGCTTGCCGGCATCGCCATATTTGCGTTGGACGGCAGCAAGGTCACGCATGACCTTGTCGTCCTCGTCCTTGGTCCAGTTGGCAGTGACGTCTTCCTGGTTGTAACAAAATACGGCGTAAAGCATTGGAACTCTCCTGCTCCTGTAACAAGGACGATCTGGAGAAGAGATAGTCGACAAGACCGCCAAAAAAAATACCTGCAATCACGGGCCCAAACGCAATGATCGCGGCAGGTGCCTGCGCACCGCCGCGATCGTTCATGAGCTTGCCTGATTTCAGATATTTTCGCCGCAGGCGAGATCCGGATCGACCGTTTGTTTGCGACGGAAACGCCGGACCAGGCGACCGTCGATAGCGGCGAGGCCGGCGGCGATCAGCACCATGCCGAAGAAATGCTTGGGCTCGAGGTTTTCGCCGAGGAACAAGGCGCCGAGCAGAATGGCGCTGACCGGGATCAGAAACGTCACCAGCATCAGATTGGTGACACCCGCCGTTTCCAGGATGCGGAAGAACAGCACATAGGCAAGCGCGGTCGAGATCAAGGCAATGCCGATGATCGCTCCCCATACTTCAAGGCCCGGCACGGTCAGGGTCCAGGGGTGATCGACGAGCAGCGCGATCGGCACGAGCATGATGCTCGATGCACTGACCTGCCCGGTCGCGGAGACGATGGGCGCAACGCCCATCCGCTTGAAACGACGGGCGAAAACGCCGGCAAAGGCGTAGGAAAGGGCAGCTCCCAGCACGGCGAACTGCGCCAGCACATTCGAGCCGAGCCCGCCGAGCGCTGCAGGCCCGATCATCACCGCCACGCCGAGAAAACCGATCAACACGCCGGAGAGCTTGTTGGCGGTCAGCTTCTCGTCGTCGGTCAGCAGATGGGCGACGACGACGCCGAAGAGTGGCGTGGTGGCATTGAGGATGGAGGCAAGGCCGCTGGCGATATGAGTCTGGCCCCAGACGATCAGCGAAAACGGGATCAGGTTGTTGAGCAGACCCATGCCGAAGAAGGCAAGCCAGATGCGGGGATCGCGC
Source organism: Ensifer sp. Root1252 (assembly GCF_001425885.1). Taxonomy (NCBI): domain Bacteria; kingdom Pseudomonadati; phylum Pseudomonadota; class Alphaproteobacteria; order Hyphomicrobiales; family Rhizobiaceae; genus Ensifer; species Ensifer sp. Root1252. Next base: position 612,598 of record NZ_LMDT01000001.1, read on the forward strand.
GGCATCGCGCGGCCGGTGAAGCGCAGGAAAATCAAAAGCGCCGTCGCCGCGAGGCTGACCCGCAGGGCAACGATGGTGAACGGCGGCAGCGCCTTGACCGCAACGCCGACGAAGAAAAACGAGCCGCCCCACAACAGGGACAGTGTGATCAGCATGGCCCATTCACCGGGTCCCATCACCTTCGCCTTAAGTGTTTCCGGCATCTCCATACCCTCCTATGATTTAGTTCTTCGCCTTCATCTGAAACAACCATATTGGTTGACTTCGATTTACATAAATAGTGTCCGCATGTTAGTGTTTGCACAAACGAGCATTTCTCTTTCCATGATTGAGTATGGCTAAATCATAATGACACCTCTTCCTTCCCTTGCAGCACTGCGCGCATTCGAGGCCACGGCCCGACACCTGAGTGTGACGCTCGCGGCGCGCGAGCTCAGCGTCACACCTGGTGCGGTCAGTCTGCAGGTGCGTGAACTGGAGCAGACGCTGGGTGTGATGCTGTTTGAGCGACGGCCGCGGCAACTGGTTCTGACCGAGGATGGCAGCACCTATTTTTCGACGCTGCGCCGCGCCTTCCGGATGATGCGGGAAGCGACAGAGGAACTGACGGCGCGAAATCGCGCGCCGGTACTGACGGTGAGCTGCACGCCAACTTTTGCGGCGCAATGGCTGGTGCCGAGGATCAGCGACTTCGAGCAGCGTCTCAACGGCATCGACATCCGCATCAGCGCCTCGAACCGGCTGACCGACTTCGTGTCAGATGGCGTCGATATCGCTATCCGCCACGGTTTCGGTCGCTATGAGGGTCTGACGAGCGAGCGGCTGATCGATGACGAGCTGGTGCCGGTCGTCAACGCGGCCCTTGCCCGCAAGCATCCGCTCACCACGCCGGCCGATCTTTCGGCCCATGTGCTGTTGTATGACGTTCAGAGGTCGGATTGGCAGCTGTGGCTGGAGGCCGTCGGCGCCGAAGGCATAGACACGACGCGCGGTCCGGTGTTCGTCAACAGCAATGGCGCCATCGAGGCGGCAAGAGCCGGCGATGGCGTCGCTCTCGTGCGCCTGTCGCTGGTTTCGCGCGAGCTTGCCGAAGGCGTGTTGGTCGCGCCGTTTCCAACCGGCATCGCCACCGATCTCGCCTATCACCTGGTCTATCCGCCATCGGCCCTCGACCGGCCGGCCGTCACAGCATTCCGTGCCTGGATCGTCGCGCAGGCACGCGGCGCCTGAAACGAAAAAAGCCCGGTTTCCCGGGCCTTTCTCGCAATCGGAAAGTAAATCTATCTCGCGCCTATTCGTTGATCAGGCGCTTCAGAAGCTCGATCTCATGGCTGAGCTTGGTATCGCCGGAGATCAACTCCTCGATCTTGCGCACCGCATGCAGAACGGTCGTGTGGTCGCGACCACCGAAGCGGCGGCCGATTTCCGGGAAAGACCGCGGCGTCAGCGTCTTCGACAGATACATCGCGATCTGACGCGGCTTGACGATGACGCGGGTGCGGCGGTTCGACACCAGCTCCTGGCGCGATACGTTGTAATGCTTGGCAACGACACGCTGGATGTCCTCGATACGGACACGGCGCGGTTCGCCGGCATTGACGAGATGCCCAAGCAGTTCGTCAACGCGTTCGATCGACAGATGCGGTTCGAACGAGCGACGGAAGAGCAACTGGTTGAAGGCGCCTTCGAGTTCGCGGCCGCTGGCGGTGATGTTGCGTGCAACATGGCTCAGGATATCGCCGGGAATGTCCAGCGAAGTATCGTCCTGACGAGCGGAGTCGAGACGGCGCTTCAGCATTTCGAGGCGCATGTCGTAGTCCGGTCCGTCCATTTCGATGGCGACACCGCCCTGAAGACGCGAGCGAACACGGCTATCGAGCGATTCCAGCTCCCAAGGAGCGCGGTCGGCGGCGACGACGACCTGTTTGGCCGAGTCGAGAAGCATGTTCAGCAGATGGCAGAACTCGTGCTGGATCGACTTGCCCTGCAGGAACTGCATGTCGTCGATGACGAGGAGGTCGATGTTGCGCAGCGATTCCTTCAGCGACAGCGCGTCGTTGTCGCGGATTGCGGTGGCAAAGCGCCACATGAAGTATTCGGCCGTCAGATAGACGACGCGTGGAGCGCGGGCGCTCTGCAGCGCCTGGATGGCGATCGCCTGCAGAAGGTGGGTCTTGCCGAGCCCGACGCTTGAATGAATGAACAGCGGGTTGAAGCGCACGGCACCGGCGCCGGCTTCCGCAATCGTGCGGGCGGCTGCAAGCGCAACGCGGTTGGAAGAGCCCTCGACGAAGCTGTCGAAGGTGTAACGCTGGTCGAGCGGCGAGCCGAAAAGCGGCGCCTGGGTCGGCCGCTGAACGCTGGCAACCGCAGAGGCTGCGACCGAAGCCACGGACTGCGCCGTCGTCGGACGGCGTGCGGGCGTTGCAGGAGCCGATTCCGTTGCCTGCGGCAGCGTCTCTTCCTGTGAAACCGGACGGGCGCCACGGGTCGCGGTCCGCACCAGGATCTCGACCTTCAGGATTTCGCCGTCTTCCTGCTGGAAGATCTGGGTGATGATATCGAGATAGCGGTTGTTGATCCAGGACTTCAGGAATGTCGTGGGCACCGAGAGACGCACGACGCTCTTGGAAACCGAATGGAGCTTCAGACGCCCAAACCAGCTGGCGAAGACATCGGGACCGACCTGGGCTTTCAAACGCGCACTCACTCGTTCGAACAGTGCGTCATGCCTCATGTCGTGCTTATCTCCCGCCGCCTGAGATAGATTGCTTCCGGCCTGAAATACGTCGCCGTTCTTTTGAAACGCGCCCGCCGCCGTCACCAAGTTCATCCGCATTTTGCCGCCTTCCGATTATGTTCAGACGCCGTCATCTCTGCCGGCCCCATCTCTTATGTCCGGCACCCACGGCTTCCTCATCGAGGTCATGCCGCTTCACCGAACGTCACAGTCGCAATCCAACCGGGCTCCTCATCTCCCGACCGGGTGCGCGCTACGCGCATCTGCCAGGCCTTGCCGGCCGGCTGATGTCCCCTCGCGCCTCATTGTCAACAAATCCCCCAGTCCGCCCTGGACCGTGCCGGATCCTCCTCCTCGCCGACAACTGTCTCGCACCCTCGTACGAAGCGGACAGCCGAGCGCTGGATTCTATCTCTCGTCAGGCACCGCTTGCACCTGACTTTGAGCAGTGGCGCCACCGGCAACCAGAAGTCGAAATGTCCTCGTCCGGAATGGTTGGGCCATCCGGTTTTTCGTTCTCGACTTGTCTGATTGAACGACGTGGAGCCGCCCTGATACAGGGAACAGAAAGCCTGAAACCATCTCGTTGAAATGGCCTCCGTACTTCCCTTTACAGATATGGTCTGTGTCCCCTGTGGAGGGCATTTAGGCAGGATCGATGGGCAAGATCAATCGCGATTTTTACGCAACCTTAAGCGCTGCCCGTTGACTCTCATGCTGCCTTTTGCTTGCCGCAATCCGAGTCCGGGAAGAATCGCTTTTGAATCAAGGGTTTTGATTTTCGGCTCTTTGATTAGCTGGCGAAAAAGAAAAAAAATAAAAATTCGCTTGACTCATCACGGGCCCAGAAGACCCCTAGCCAGAGACACCCTATCACCAAGGACCTCTCGTAAGTCTCTGAAATTCCTATAGAAATTCTGTCATCGCATTGACACGAGAAATGTCGTGCAGGTTAACCATCGTGATGACACATGTATGAATCGGAAAAGCCCGACGCAAGGGTCGGGCTTTCAATTAACAGATTTTTATTAGCCGGATTAGGCCGAAAGTGCCTTCACGCGCTGTGCAAGGCGCGAAACCTTGCGCGAAGCGGTGTTGGAATGCAGCACGCCCTTGATGGCAGCGCGCATCAGCTCGGGCTGAGCGGCCTTCAGGGCTGCGGCTGCGACCGCCTGATCGCCGGTTGCGATCGCTTCTTCGACCTTGCGGACGAAGTTACGGACGCGCGAACGGCGGGCTTTGTTCACTGCAGTGCGGCGTGCGATCTTGCGGGTCGCCTTTTTCGCCGAAGTTGTATTGGCCATTGATGCCTCTCTTCGAAAACTGACATGAACTCCGCCCTCGCCGTGCCGGGTCACTGCGACCTGTCATCAAAGCAATTCGGGAGCATTATCGGAAAGCCCAGATTTGGCGTTCCAAACTGAGGGCGGCATATAGCGAGAAACGGCCGCCCCGTCAACGCGCAATTTGGAGAAAACTGCGCGTCGCCCCTTGATCTACCTGTGTTTGAACTCCGGCTTGCGCTTCGCTGCGAAGGCGGCCATGCCTTCCTTCTGGTCTTCAGTGGCAAACAGCGAATGGAAAAGCCGCCGTTCGAACCGCAGGCCTTCGGCAAGCGTGAGCTCCAGCGAGCGATTGACGGCCTCTTTTGCCATCATCACCGCCGGCAGCGAGAACGATGCGATCTTCTCGGCCGCAGCCAGCGCTTCCTCCATCAATTTCTCCGGCGCCACCACACGCGAAACGAGTCCTGCGCGTTCCGCCTCGGTCGCGTCCATCATCCGTCCGGTGAGGACGAGGTCCATCGCCTTCGCCTTGCCGACGGCACGGGTGAGGCGCTGCGACCCGCCCATGCCGGGGATGACGCCAAGGGTAATTTCCGGTTGGCCGAACTTTGCCGTCTCGGAAGCGATGATGAAGTCACACATCATCGCCAGTTCGCACCCGCCGCCGAGCGCGTAGCCGGAAACGGCTGCAATGACCGGTTTGCGGGCAGCAGCCACCTGATCCCAGCCGCCGATGAAATCGCCGAGATAGCTTTCGACGAAGTCCAGCGTCTGCATCTCCTTGATGTCGGCGCCGGCCGCAAAGGCCTTCTCCGAACCGGTGACAACAACGGCGCCGATCTCGTTATCGGCATCGAACGCTTTCAGCACCGCGGCAAGCTCGCGCATAACGGTCGAGTTCAGCGCATTCAGCGCCTGCGGGCGATTGAGCGTGACCAGGCCCACGCGTCCGCGCGTCTCGACCAGCAGCGTCTCGTAACTCATTGTCGTCTCCTCCGAATTCGTGTCAGCGGTCGGGTCCGGCCGGACCCGGATGTTCATTTCTGGCAGCGCGGGCAATGAAACGTCGAGCGTCCCGCCTGCACGATGCGGGCGACCGTACCGCCGCAACCCGGCGTGCGGCAAGCCTCCCCTTCCCGGTCATAGACGGAAAAGGAATGCTGGAAATAGCCGAGCGATCCGTCGGCCTGGATATGATCTTTCAGCGACGAGCCGCCCGCGGCGATGGCATCGGCAATGACCTCGCGGATTGCAACGGTCAGGCCCTGCAGTTCCGGCTTCGACCCACCTTGGCTGTCGACGAGGGCGCCTGCCGGCTTCAGCGGCGACAGGCCTGAACGCCAGAGCGCCTCGCACACATATATATTGCCGAGGCCGGCAATATTCTTCTGGTCGAGCAAGGCTACCTTCAGCGGTTGCGCCTTTCCGGCAAAGCGTGCCGCCAGATAGGCGGCGTCGAGCGCGTTGCCGGTCGGCTCTTCCCCGAGTGCGCGGAAGAAGGCGTGGGCCGCCACCGTGTCCCGTCGGGCGAGATCCATGAAACCGAAACGGCGCGGATCGTTATAGATGACACGGGCGGGGCCGACGGCACCTTCCAGATGGAAGATCACATGATCGTGCTTCTCATCCTTGGCGCGTGGGTGGTGAAATTCGTCCGGCGTTTCTGGCAGCGCGCCCTGTTCGATACGGAACGAACCTGACATGCCGAGATGGGCAATGATGACGTCACCGGCCTCCAGATCGATCATCAGATATTTTGCCCGGCGCGACAGCGAGACGATGCGCTGACCGGCAACGGTGGCTGCAAAATTGACAGGGAAGGGAAAACGCAGATCCGGCCGACGCAGTTCTGCACTGACGAGGAGCGCGCCTTCCATGGTCGGCGCCAGACCCCGTTTTACCGTTTCGACCTCCGGCAGTTCCGGCATGCGTCGTCTCCTTCTTTCTTAACCACCACACGCCCGGCATTCTTAACCACCATAAGCCCGGCCGTTGGCATTTCCTTGGCGGGCTACTTATCCTATAGGGGTGCGCTATGCCGCAGCCATGGCCCTGCCCCCGAGATAGCGCGGGTCGGACGATTTCGCTATGGTGCCGGAAAAATTGGTTCAGGTGGAGTTCTTCGTATGACGGATCAGCGGGTATCGGCCAATGGCGGAATGGAAACCTCCTTCGGTTTCCGCAACGTCGGTACGGGCGAAAAGCAGCCGCTCGTCAACGACGTCTTCCATAAGGTGGCCAAGCGCTACGACATCATGAACGACGTGATGTCGGCCGGGCTGCACCGCGCCTGGAAGGATGCGATGATTGCCGCGCTCAATCCGCCGCGCCGCGAGGGCTACAGGACGCTCGACGTCGCCGGCGGCACCGGCGACATCGCCTTCCGCATCATCGAAGCCTCCGACCGCAAGGCGCATTCGACGGTTCTCGACATCAACGGCTCGATGCTCGCCGTCGGCGCGGAACGGGCGGAAAAGAAGAAGCTTTCGGCCAATCTCGATTTTGTCGAGGCCAATGCTGAGGAACTGCCGTTCGACGCGAATTCCTTCGACGCCTATACGATCGCCTTCGGCATCCGCAACGTCCCGCGTATCGATGTCGCGCTCAAAGAAGCCTATCGTGTGTTGAAGCGCGGCGGGCGACTGCTGGTGCTCGAATTCTCCGAAGTGGAGATGCCGCTTCTCGACCGTTTCTACGATGCATGGTCGTTCAACGCGATCCCGAAATTCGGCAAGCTGATCACCGGCGACGAAGCGCCCTATCAGTATCTGGTGGAATCGATCCGCAAGTTCCCGAACCAGCGCGATTTTGCCGCCATGATCAAGGAGGCGGGCTTCTCGCGCGTCTCCTTCACCAATTACACCGGCGGCATCGCAGCGCTGCATTCCGGCTGGAAAATCTGATCTTATGAGCACAGCTGGAGCATATGTCCGCCTCGTGCGGATCGGCTGGGTTCTCGTGCGCGAAGGCGTCGTCTCGGCGGTCCCGACCGAACACCTGCCGCCCTTTGCCCGTTTCGCCCAGAAGGCAGCCGGGCTTTTCGCCCGCCGCAAGGTGCTAGGCGAGGAGCGCAGCGACCGGCTGTCGCGCGCCGTTGCACGCCTCGGCCCCTCCTATGTGAAAATCGGCCAGTTCCTGGCAACCCGCCCCGACGTCGTCGGCGCGGAATTTGCCGCTGACCTGTCGCTGCTGCAGGACCAGATGGCGACCTTTCCGCAAAGCGAAGCCAAGGCCGCGATCGAGGGATCGCTCGGCCGCAAGGTCGAAGACCTCTACGCCGAATTTTCCCTGCCGATGGCGGCCGCCTCGATCGCCCAGGTTCATCCGGCCATCGTCATGCGCGACGGCCGGCCCGACAAGGTTGCCGTCAAGGTCATCCGCCCCGGCATCCGCCAGCGTTTTGCCTCCGATATCGAGGCGATGTATCTCGTCAGCCACATGCAGGAGCGTTTCCTGCCCTATACGCGGCGGCTGAAACCGGTCGAGGTCACCAAGACGCTAGAGCAGACGACCAAGATCGAAATGGATCTTCGGTTGGAAGCAGCCGCCCTTTCCGAACTCGGCGAGAACACCAAGGAAGATTCCGGCTTTCGCGTACCGAAGGTCGATTGGGAACGCACCGGCCGCGACGTCGTCACCATGGAATGGATCGACGGCGTCAAGATGTCGGATATCGACGGGCTGAAGGCGGCGGGCCACGATCTCGACGCGCTGGGCGACACCCTGATCCAGTCCTTTCTCCGCCACACATTGCGCGACGGCTTCTTCCACGCCGACATGCATCAGGGCAACCTGTTCGTCGACGATGCCGGCCATATCGTCGCCGTCGACATGGGCATCGTCGGCCGTCTCGGCAAGAAGGAACGCCGCTTCCTCGCCGAGATCCTGTTCGGCTTCATCACCCGCGACTACCAGCGCGTCGCCGACGTGCATTTCGAGGCAGGCTACGTGCCGTCGCATCATGATGCCGCGAGCTTCGCCCAGGCGATCCGCGCCATTGGCGAGCCGATCCACGGCCAGCCGGCCGAGACCATCTCGATGGCAAAGCTGCTGACGCTTCTGTTCGAGGTGACCGAGCTCTTCGACATGCAGACACGGCCGGAACTGGTCATGCTGCAGAAGACCATGGTCGTCGTCGAGGGCGTCGCGCGCACGCTCAATCCGCGTTTCAACATGTGGAAAGCATCCGAGCCTGTGGTCGGCAAGTGGATCCGCGACAATCTCGGACCGAAGCGCATCGTCACCGACCTGCGCGACGGCCTGCACGCGGCCCTTCGTCTGGCCGAAGCAGCACCGGAAATCGCCGCCCGCACGGAAAAATTCTCCAGCGAGATCATGGCCATGAGCGAAAACGGCCTACGGTTCGACGCCGAGACGGCGCATGCCATCGGCAAGGCCGAGGCACGCCACACGCGCTCCGGCCGCCTGGCGCTGTGGCTGATTGCCGCCACGCTCGTCTATATCGCCTGGCAGGTGACCTGAGCGCCACCGGCAATCCGGTCGCCGAACCGGCTTGCAATTCCACTGCCGCTTGTTATCGTTCCGACATGGACAATCGTTCGATGATCGCAATGGTGCTTTGCACGCATATCCAGGGGTGTGCGGGAGACCACGTGCGTTAAACGGACTGTCCCCCGACCAACCCTGCCGAGGCGAGCAGGGTTTGGTCCTGTTTCCTCGGTGCCAGCGAGCTGATGAGGAAACAATGACCGAAGCCACCCCCTCCCCGACACTCAGGATTCGAGCGGCGCGCGTCGTCGACTGGGAAGCGATCGCCGCACTTATGAGCCAGCCGGGCATCCGCTCCGGCACGCTCAGACTGCCCTATTCGACACCGGAGCAGACGCGCAAGTGGATGGAGGGCCTGTCGGAGGACAACACTGTGATCGTGGCCGAGCGCGACGGCCGCATCGTCGGCATGGCCGGTCTGCACCGCAATAAGGGGCGCCGGCATCACTCCGCCGTGCTCGGCATCAGCGTCGATGACAACCACCGCGGCGAAGGCATCGGTAAGACACTTCTTACATCTCTGATCGATGCTGCCGATAACTGGCTTGGGATCAGCCGCATCGAGCTGACCGTCTTTACCGACAACGAAGCGGCAATCGCGCTTTATCGCAAGACCGGCTTCGAACCCGAAGGCACGCACAGGGCCTATGCTCTGCGCAATGGCGTGCTGGCCGACGTGCTGGCGATGGCGCGCATTCGCGCCTGATCGCGGCCGGACCATGCGTCCGGGTGGTGAGGAAGAGGTGGCAGGGCTTTCGGTTCTGCCGCCGGCTGCAACCATGTTCCATCCGGAACTGCGAATAAGCAGACGACATGCGATCTTCTCCCCATGGATGACGGGAGTTCATCCCTGGAGGAGAGAACACCATGCGCAAGATCATCATCGCCGCGGCCGTCGCAATCACCGCAGCCGTTTCCTTTGCCGCGCCGTCACAGGCTGGCGGTGTGACGATCGGCTTCAGCAACGGCGCCTACGGCCATGGCTGGAGCGGCCAGATCGGCTATGTCGACGGCTATTACGGTGGCTACTACGACGAGTATCGCCCCTATTGCTTCATCAAGAAAGTCAGGCGCTACGATCACTACGGCAATGTCTACTACGAGCGTATCCGCATCTGCCGTTAATAATAGCAAGGGGCGAGGGACACGAGGCCCGGCCGGTTTCCGGCCGGGCTTTTCGACGTCTGGCGCTCATCACCTTCATCCGAATTGCCGGTTCCCATCCGCTTACCCCATTGACGCCGCGTCGCTGCCGGGCTCCAAAAGCAGCAACGCAAATCGCATGGGAAGGTAGACCGTCATGGATCTCGGCATCACAGGCAAGAAGGCGCTCGTGCTCGGCGGCAGCAAGGGGCTTGGACGCGGCATCGCCGAAGCACTCGCGGCTGAAGGCGTTGCCGTCGCGGTGACCGGTCGCGACGCAACTACGGCCGAAAAGGTCGCAGCAGAGCTCAGTTCGAGCGCCCGCGGTTTTGCGCTCGATCTTTCCAAGCCCGAAAGCCTCGACGCGCTGCTCGATCGGCTCGCCGCCGATTTCGGCGCGATCGACATTCTCATCCTGAATGGCGGCGGGCCGCCGCCGTCGCTTGCGTCCACCATCGAGCCGGAGTTCTGGCGGACGCAGTTCGAGACCATGGTGCTCGCCGGCATGCGCATCACCGGCCGGGTTCTGCCCGGCATGAGGGAGCGCGGTTTCGGCCGCATCATTGCCGTCGCTTCGACCAGCATCCGCGAGCCGATCCCGGGCCTGACCGCCTCCAACGCGCTTCGAAGCGCTGTTGCCGGCTGGCTGAAGACGCTGGCCGGCGAAGTCGCCGCCGACGGCGTGACCGTCAACATGCTGTTGCCGGGGCGGCTTGCGACCGACCGCACCTTGGGCTTCGACCGCATGGACGCCGAGAACGAAGGCGTCGATATCGCCACGGTTGCCGCGCGCAGCCAGGCGGATATTCCAATCGGCCGCTATGGAACGCCGGCGGAATTCGGCGCTGCCGCCGCATTTCTCGCGGGCCGGCCCGCGGCCTATGTCACGGGCGTGGCACTTCCCGTCGACGGCGGTCTCAGCCGATCGATGCTCTGAGTTGCCGCGTCAGTCCGCCCTGCCCCTCCCTTGAAAATACAAGCGACCGGCTCAAGGCGGTCATTTATTATTGCATCGTGCGTCAGACATGGCGTTCAGAAGCTTCAATTTCGCAGGTGAACTTCACCGCAAATTGATGCTGGTTTCAGGGGTTATGCAGTAAAACCTGCAGCCGGGCGCCGTTTGCCCGGCTGACCATACGACTGGCCAAACGACTGGCTAAACGACTGGAATGACCCCCATGAACTCACCATCGACCGGGTGGCTGCTCGGGATTGCACTCTTCGCCTCAGCCCTTCTTCCCGCCGCTGCAGGAGCCGCCATGCTTGAAAAGGAAATGATTGCCGCAGCTTCGGCCGGCAACGCCGCCGAACTGCGCGAATTGATCAAGCGCGGAGCAACGCTCGACGCGCGTGACGCAAGCGGCGCGACCGCTCTGCTCGTCGCCACACACGAAAACCGCATCGACGCTGCCCGCGCGCTCATCGAAGCCGGCGCGGATGTCAATGCGAAGGACAAGATCGAGGACAGTCCCTACCTCTATGCTGGCGCGCGCGGCCATCTCGAAATCCTGAAGCTGACGCTTGCCAACGGCGCCGACCTCAAAAGCACCAACCGTTACGGCGGCACGGCGCTGATCCCTGCGGCAGAACGCGGCCACGTCGAAACGGTGAAGACGCTGATCGAGGCGGGCGTCGATGTCGATCACGTCAACCGGCTGGGCTGGACGGCGCTGATCGAAGCCATCATTCTCGGCACCGGCGGCGAAAAGCATACGGAGATCGTGCGATTGCTGATCGACGCGGGCGCGAACGTCAATCTTGCCGATGGCGAGGGCGTGAGCCCATTGAGCCACGCCCGGCAGCGCGGCTATGGCCGGATTGAAAAGCTGCTTACCGCCGCCGGCGCCCGTTGAAATCGGAGGGGACATGAAGCAGGAAAGACGCTTTCTCGGCGAGGCTGTCGCCCTTGCCCGCGCCAATGTCGAAAAAGGTGGCCGTCCCTTCGGCGCGGTTGCCGTTCGCAACGGCGAGGTTATCGCCAGCGGCGTCAACGAGATGCTTGAAACCGGCGATCCGACATCGCATGCCGAGATGAATGCCCTTCGCCTGGCGGCAAAGCGCCTCGGGTCTCCCCGTCTTGAAGGCGTTGCGATCTATGCCAGCGGCCAACCCTGCCCGATGTGCATTGCGGCCATGCGCATGGCCGGCATCACCGAGATCGCCTACGCCCACTCGAATGCCGACGCCGAACCCTACGGGCTGTCGACGGCGGCAGTCTATGCCGAACTGGCAAAACCCCTTGGCGAACAGTCGATGCGCTTTCGCCATGTGCCGGTCGACGATAACGACCTGGCACCGCTCTATGCGGAATGGCAGCATCGTCAAAAAGAGGGCTGACAAGCGGCCGGCACCGGTCAAGCCCAGCCACAGCTTGGGCAGCCCCCTGCGGCGGCCACTGCCAGCGCCGGCCGGTGGTGCCTCCGACGGGCGGACGGGCACGGCAAAGGCAGTGAGGCGCCGGAACAACCCGCCTGCTCACGCCGACCGACGGTGTCTCGACAACCAGAGCCCTTGCCGAACACACGCGGCGAGTGTAATCGCGAAGGTGAGATTGCCCTCTCCTCCCTGCCGCCCAGCGTTCCTCGGAGAACGTCGGCGGCCCAGCCCGCGGGTGCTGCGATGAATGCCTTTTCCGAACGCACGGGCCGCCTGGTGGCGCTGCTTCTCATCGCCGGCTCCGGCGTGGTGACGATCGCCAAGGGCATGAGCCTGACCTTCCTCGCGATCCGCCTGCAGCGGGATTTTGGCCTTACCCCGGCAGGTATCGGCGTCCTGATTGGCGCGGGCCCCCTGCTCGGCGCGATCATCAGCCCGTTTGCCGGCAGCCTGTCCGATCGCATCGGCCGAACGGGTGTGCTGACCATAGCGCTCTTCATGGCCGGACTGGCGCTGGCGGGGCTCGGGCTGGCGCACTCGATCGCCGCCTTCGCGCTGGCGCATATCGTCTCTGCGGTTGCCGCCGCCGTCTATGAACCGGTTTCGCGCGCATTGATGAGCGATGCCGCGCCAGCGCATCTGCGCCTGCGGGTATTCTCCTGGCGCTATCTGGCGATCAATGCCGGCTGGGCCGTCGGGCCGTTGATCGGCGTCTGGGTCGGCGCTGCCTATTCGACCCTATTCATCATTGCCGGCATCATGCATGCGGCCTTCGGCCTCGTGCTGTTCTTCACCGTGCCGGAAGCGAGCAACAGACGGGCGGTCGAGACGGGACCGGGGTCCAACACCACGGGCGGCTGGCGCGGGCTTGTCGCTGCCTTGCGCGACCGCCGACTGATCTTCTTCGTCATCGGCGGCACCCTGCTTTTGGCCGTTCATGGTCAATGGTCGGTGACATTGTCGCAATATCTCAACACCGGCTTCGAGGATGGCGTCACCCTGTTCGCGCTGCTGGTTTCGACCAACGCAGCAACGGTGCTCGTCGCCAGCACGCCCGCCCGCTTCGTCATTGAAAGGATCGGCGCGCTCAAGGCGCTGTCGCTCGGCTGCCTGCTGTTCCTGCTTGGTGAAATCGGCTTTGCAGCCTCGTCCGGCGTCGAAATGCTGGTCGCCTCGATGATCCTCTTCACCATCGGCGAGGTGCTCGTCGTGCCCTCGGAATATGTGCTGGTCGACGGCAGGATGCCGGCAATCGCGGCACCTATTTCGGCGCCCATTCACTGTCCACCGTCGGCAATTTCCTTGGGCCGCTCATCGGCGGCCTTGCACTCGGCGCAAGCGGCGGCGCCGGCATGTTCCTGCTGTTCGCGCTGCTTTCAGCGGCAAGCGCGCTCCTGTTTGCAATCGGCCATTCCATGCCGCCGCCCCGCCCGCAGGCGGCACGCACCGATGCGCTCGATGGCAGCGCCGTCGGCCGAGATCTCATGCGCTTCGGTCAATTCGCCTAGGGCCGGAGGCAGCATTGCCCCACGCAGGGGTGGTATTCGTGTTCACAATCATCATGCTTGGGCTCATCGATCGCCTCCCTGGTGCGACACGAGATCGCCGCAGGGCAGCGCTGCCGCCGCTTTTTCTTGCCAACCGGAAGCGCTACCATCGCCTCGTCTGCGTGATCACCGTCACCATTTCGTCACTGGCACAGCCTAAGCACCGCGTCGAAACAGGAGTGAATACAAGATCATGACCACCGCCACCGAACAAACCGTCCTCAAGCGATCGATCGCCGCCACCATCGTCGTCGGCGCGACAGGCGTGCTGTTCGGCCTGTTGTCCGGATCGGTGTCGATCGTGTTCGACGGGGTGTTTTCCGTCGTCGACGCCGCCATGACGCTGCTGGCGCTGGGAGTGACGCGGCTGATCCCACGGGAAAGCAGCCGCTTTCAAATGGGCTTCTGGCATATCGAGCCGATGGTCCTGCTGTTAAACGCCGGCCTACTCACGACGCTCTCCTTCTACGCCCTTATCAACGCCGTCGACTCGCTGCTGTCGGGCGGCCGCGAACTCGCCTTCGACTGGGCGATCGCCTATGCCGCCGTCGTCGTCGTCATCTGCATCGTGATGTTCATCTACGGGCGGCGGGCGAACCGCACGATCGGCTCGGAATTCCTGGCGTTGGATGTGCGTGCCTGGGCGATGTCGGGCACGATTACCGCAGCCCTGCTTGTTGCTTTCGTGGTCGCCGCGATGCTGAAGGGCACCGCCTATGAAGACTGGACGCCCTATGCCGACCCGGCAATTCTGGTGGTTCTGACACTTTGCCTGATCCCGCTTCCGCTGAAGACCGTCTATGCCGCGCTGAAGGAAATCTTCCTAGTCGCCCCGGCGGAACTGGACGAGAAAGTGCGCGAGGCAGCGCGCAATGCCGCCAGCCGCCACGGCTTTGCCGATTATCGCACATACGTCGCCAAGGTCGGCAGGGCCCGGCTGATCGAGATCTACCTGATCGGATCGGCCGAAACCCGGGTGGATACGCTTGCGAGCCTCGATGCGATCCGCGCCGAGATCGGCGCGGAAATCGGCGAGGCCGGGCGCGATCGCTGGCTGACGATCGCCTTTACCGGCGACGTGAAATGGGCGCAGTAGCGCCCACTGCCGGCGTGCCGCCCGAAATCATCCGCCTTTAACGAACGTTCGAGCGACGACCTGCCGACGGGGTCGTCAGATCGATCCGGCGCGTTATGCCGATCGCCTCCAGAAACGCCTCGTCGTGGCTGACGACGATGAGCGCCCCGTCGAAAGCCCGCAGTCCCGCCTCCACCGTCTCGATGGAATCGATATCGAGATGGTTGGTCGGCTCGTCGAGAATCAGGAGATCAGGCGGGCTCTCGCCGCCAAGCACGCAGGCGAGCCCCGCACGCAGCATCTGCCCGCCACTCAGGCTGGAGACGCGCTGCAGTGCCGCGTCGGCGCGGAACATGAACCGCGCGAGCGCCGCCCGACAGGCGTTTTCGCCGGCGCCGGGATGGAGCCGGCGGAAGTTGTCGCGGATCGACACCTGCGGATCGAGCAGGCTCACCTGTTGATCCAGAATGGCAAAGTCCGTCAGAACCCGAACCTGACCCGACCAGGGAGCAAGCTTGCCTGACATCAGCGACAGAAACGTCGTCTTGCCTGAACCGTTGCGGCCGGTGATCGCCACCCGCTCCGGCCCGGCAATCGTCAGCGACAGATTGGCGAGCACCGGACGGTCCGGGATATAACCGGCGCTGACATCATCGACCTGAAGAACGGCACGGCCGGGCGGCAGCCCGGTCGAAGGCAGCCGGACCGAAAACGGCTGGAGGATCTCGATGCGTTCGCGGGCGGCGGCAAGATCGCCGAGCGCCTGATCGCGTCGCCGCTCGGAAAGCCGCGCGTTGTCGCCCGCCGTCTTTTCGCTGCGCTCCTTCTTCGCATCGAGCAGCAGAAGCGGCTCGTCACCTTTGGCGCGCTTTCTGCGGCCGGCGCTATCCTTTCGGGCCTTGCGCTCCGCGAGCTCCTGCGTCTTGCGGTCGACCTCCGCAAGGCGTCGTTCCGCGTCGGCAAGATCGTGCCGGGCCGATGCGAGTTCGATCGCCTTGCGCTCGCGATAGTGGCTCCAGTTGCCGCCGTAGCTGGTGGCGCCGAGAGAGGTGAGTTCGACGATCACATCCATCGTGTCGAGAAGCTCGCGATCGTGGCTCACGACGATGGCGCCGCCACGCCAGTTCGCCATCAGCTCGATCACTGCCTCGCGCCCGGCGCGGTCGAGATTGTTGGTGGGTTCGTCGAGCAGGATGAAATCGGGATCGGCAAAGACCAATGCCGCCAGCTTGGCACGGGTCAGCTGCCCGCCGGATAGCGATGAGAGCGGCGTCTGCGCTTCTGCCTCCAGCCCGAGGCGAGCGAGCGCTGCGGCCAGTCGCGCCTCCAGCGTCCAGTCGGCAATCGACAGCTCGTCGATGCTGGCGGTGCCTTCCTCCGCTCGGCGTAGAAGCGCCAGCGCATCGGCAATGCCGAAGAGGTCGGCGACGCTCTCCTGTTCGGCGACCTGCACCGTCTGGCGCAGGATGCCGAGGCTGCCGTCGACCGAGACTGTGCCGGCCTGCGGCTGGAGTGTTCCCGCAATCAGCTTCAGCAGCGTGCTTTTGCCGACGCCATTGCGCCCGACAAGGCCAGAGCGCGCCGGGCCGAACGTCAGGCTCAGGTCGGAAAAGAGGCTGCGGCCGTCAGGCGTTGACCAGGTGAGATGGGAGAGCGAGATCGAAACAGGCATGGATACGGATTTCCCTGATGGCAAAAAGAGTGGGCTTTGCTGTCAGGTGGAAATCCATCGATGCGTGTATCCTGTGGTAATTTCTATCGATGCAAAGATAACATCGATCGTGTTTTCTTCAAGGCAAGGATGCCATAGCCGCTCGCCGCGAACCGTGAGCACTTGGTCGCCGCTCAGTCTGGAAACATCCTTGGCGCCCGTGCAACCGGCATTCTGCTTGCTTTGAAGCCAGATCCGGCCGCGTTCGGCACTGATCGATTGGAGATGGTATTGGAACACAGTGTGGGCGGCACACGAGCGTGGTCGCCCGGTCTGGAGCAGATGGTGCCGCCTTTGGACGATTACCAGACGAGACCGTTCAGCGTGATCAGCGCGATCACCAGCAGGGACAGGATGAGCGACATCTTGATTGCGGCAAGCGCGTAGTCATAGCGGCGAATATGCATTGCAAAGGTATGAAGCATGGCATTCTCCCTGGCGTCGAAATGCCCGACGGCCGTTGGGGCCGGGCCACGCGATCGCCTGCGTGTCATCTTATGAGGTGCGGGAGGCCCGCGCGGAAATCTGGAGCGGCATCCGCGACGCGTTTTGGCTGCTGAGGACGGCAGATCCGAAGGTCGACAGCTATTGGACCAGGGGCAGCCGACTTTCGACACGGCTGTGGTGCAAGTCCATGAGTCGGGCCAGGATTGCCTCGCCCTCTTCGCGATCAAGCGCCGGGTATCGCACCCGGACGGCATCCCGAAAAACATCGGCAACCATCGGGAATTCCTCGGGAAGGATCGGTCGCCCACGAAATCCGTCGATGGGGTGCATCACGCGATCTCCTCAGTTGGGGCGAAAGCGTAACGATCTCTCAGCCACCGACGCCCGTTCGATCGGTCGATGATGGATGCACTATGCGCCTTCGGCAGTGAGATACCAAGGGATATTCGCCGCTAGAAAGGGAACGCGGCCAGGCGCGCCATCTGGATCGGGTGATCTGCTGCCGGCGCGCAAGGATCGCCGAACGCCCCTCCAGGCGTGCGCCGCCACGGCTGCAATTGTGGCGTTCGGCCAGACACGTTGCGCCCGATGAAACGCTCAAGTAGGGTCGCTGCAACCGCGTCCCTCCGCCGGCGAATCCGTCGAAAGGGATGCTGTTGAACACCATGGCTGAACCGGAAAGAACTCCGGTTAAGAAGGCGGCCGCAAGGCTGGGACGCAATGACACTGTCGGGCAAACGCATTCTCCTGATCATCTCCGGCGGCATTGCGGCCTATAAGAGCCTGGACCTTATCCGCCGGCTGCGCGAGCGCGGCGCCAGCGTCCGGCCAGTCATGACATCAGGTGCGCAACAGTTCGTGACACCGCTTGCCGTCGGCGCGCTTTCCGCCTCGCATGTCTATCTCGAGCTGTTTTCGCGCGAGGACGAACAGGATGTCGGCCATATCCGGCTGGCGCGCGAATGCGATCTGATCGTCGTCGCCCCTGTTACCGCCGACCTGATGGCGAAGATGGCGAACGGTCATGCCGACGATCTCGCCTCGACCATCCTGCTGGCCACCGACCGTCCGGTGCTGGTCGCGCCGGCGATGAACCCGAAGATGTGGGCGCACCCGGCAACCCGGCGCAACCGCGCGACGCTCGCCGCCGACGGCATCCATTTCATCGGCCCTGAAGCCGGCGAAATGGCGGAGAGCGGCGAGGCCGGAGAAGGACGGATGAGCGAGCCGCTGGCGATCGTCGCTGCCGTCGAAAACCTGCTTGCAGGCGGCGCGAAGCCACTTGCCGGACGCAAGGCGGTCGTCACATCCGGCCCGACGCATGAGCCGATCGACCCGGTGCGCTACATCGCCAACCGCTCGTCGGGCAAGCAGGGCCACGCCATTGCCGCGGCGCTCGCCAGGCTCGGCGCGGATGTGACGCTGGTGTCCGGCCCTGTGACGATCCCCGATCCCACAGGTGTCAACGTGATCCATGTCGAGCGCGCCGAGGAAATGCGCGATGCAGTGCTTGCCGCCCTTCCCGCCGACGTTGCGGTGATGGTCGCGGCCGTTGCCGACTGGCGGGTGGCAAGTGCGGCCGGCAACAAGATCAAGAAGAAGCCGGGCGAAGCGCCGCCACCGCTTCAATTGGCCGAGAACCCGGACATCCTCAAGACGGTCGGCCACCATGCAAACCGGCCGAAGCTGGTCGTCGGCTTTGCCGCCGAGACGGAGAACGTCGCCGACAACGGCCGCTCGAAGCTCGAGCGCAAGGGTGCCGATTACATTCTCGCCAACGACGTCTCGCCGGCAACCGGCATCATGGGTGGCGATCGCAACCGGGTGAAGCTGATCTCGGCCGACGGCAACGACGACTGGCCGGAGATGGACAAGGAAGCGGTTGCCGAAAAATTGGCGGCGCTGATTGCGGCTGAGCTGGAGCGAAGAGAACAGGGTTGATCAATCGCCGTACCTGGCCAAAAAGCCCCTCACCCTAACCCTCTCCCCGCAGGCGGGGCGAGGGAACGTGCCCTGTGTGGATGAAGCATCCGCAGCAAAAGGAACGCGCGAGTGCGGCGTATCCCTTCTCCCCGTGAAAACGGGGAGAAGGTGGCGGCAGCCGAATGAGGGGCCGCTCACTGCCCACCGATATGCTGAAAGCCTCAGGCCGAACGGTGCTTGCGTACCGGCGCGCCCTGCGTCGAGAACAGCCTGACATCGACGCCGTTTTCGCCGACGATCACGGCCGTGCCGTCAGGAATTTCGACCCAGGCGCCGTCGTCGTCGTTGAGCGGTTCGGAGACAAGACAGTAACCGCCGCTCGGGCCCATGGGTGCTGCGTAGAGCGTCGGCGCCTTCCAGTCGGAGGCATAGCGCACCGCATAAAGATCGTTGCCGTCAGAGAAGGCGGCGGTGAAGCGCACCAGAACCTGGCGCTCCAGATGTTCGGCAAGCTGTTCGATGAAGGCCAGCGCTTCGGCGATCGCGCCGAGCGGATTGTGGTCGAGACCAAACTGCATGGCGAGCAGGAACAGGAGTTCGGAATCCGTCGTGCCGGTGCGGGCCGAATAGAGGTCGTTGTCGAGCATGCTCTCCATCGGCCGGCGCAGATGTTCGAAGTCGCCGATCTGGCCGTTGTGCATGAAGGACCAGCGCCCGAAGACGAAGGGATGGCAGTTGTCGCGCCGGGTGCCGCCACCGGTCGACGCCCGCACATGGGCGAGGAACAGCGGCGAGCGGATCTGGCGGGCAATGCTCTTCAGATTGCAGTCGGACCAGGCGGGGAGAATGTCGCGGTAGCGCCCAGGTTCCGGATGGTCGCCGTACCAGGCAATGCCGAAGCCGTCGCCGTTGGTCGCCGTCTTTGCCCGCGTGGCGCAATGGGACTGCTCGATCAGCGAGTGCGCCGGAGAGGTCACCAGTTCCTCGAGATAGAGCGGCTCCCCGCGATAGGCTGCCCAGCGGCACATGCTGAAATCACTCCGGTTTCGCACCGTTCATACGGATGCGATTCGTTAACCATGAGCGATGTTCCGACGAAACATGGTAAAAATGCGTTAACAAATTCATCCAGGCTCTGCCGGGACCGTATTCTCGGCCACCCGATCGCGCTGTCTCGACAGAAACATCAACCAAGGCGCCTCCATAGACCTCCAATATATTTTCGAACAAATATTCCATGTTGACAAATCTTGCACATTTCATTTCATTCCGAGCCACGACACGGTCGTTGACCCCGGAGGAATGGCATGAGCAGCAAGAAGAAACTGGGTGTGGGCCTGATTGGCACGGGCTTCATGGGCAAGGCGCATGCGCTCGGCTTTACCATCGCCGCGCGGGTGTTCGATCTGCCCTTCGAGCTTGACCTGGTTTCGGTTGCCGATGTGACCACCGAAAGCGCGGAAAACGCCCGCCGGCGTCTCGGCTTTCGCAAGGCGACGGCGGACTGGCGCGAACTTTTGACCGACCCCGACATCGACATCATCGACATTACCACGCCGAACCTTCTGCACAAGGAGATGGCGTTGGCGGCCATTGCCCATGGCAAACATGTCTATTGCGAAAAGCCGCTGGCGCCGATGGTCACTGACTGCGCCGAAATGGTCGCGGCTGCGGAAAAGGCCGGCGTCACGACCCAGGTCGGTTTCAACTACCTGAAAAACCCGCTGATCTTCCTCGCCAAGGACATCATCGAGAGCGGCGAGATCGGCGAGATCCGCTCCATGCGCGGCGTCCATGCCGAAGACTTCATGGCCGATGCCTCGGTGCCGTGGGGCTGGCGGCTGAACCCGGCCAGCGGCGGCGGCGCGCTTGCCGATATCGGCAGCCACATCATCGCCTCCATGCGTCACCTCGTCGGGCCGATCAAATCGGTGCTTGCCGAAACCATCATCCAGATCCCTGAGCGCCCCGTCTCTGCCGGCGCCAGCGAGATGCGCGCCGTCGAGGTCGACGACATCACCCGCGCCTTCGTGCGCTTCGAAAACGGCGCGACCGGCAGCTTCGAGGCCAACTGGATCGCCACCGGCCGCAAGATGCAGCACGATTTCGAGATCTACGGCTCCAAGGGCAGCATCGTCTTCACGCAGGAGCGCCTGAACGAGATCCGCGTCTACTCCACCGGCGACGATATTCGCAGCCGCGGCTTCCGCACCATCTGGGCCGGGCCCGAGCATCCGCCCTACGGCGCCTTCTGCGTGGCACCCGGCCACCAGATCGGCTTCAATGATCTGAAGGCCATCGAGGTGAACGAGTTCCTTGAGGCGATCGCCAAGGGCAAACCGCCATCGACCGATTTCCGCGAGGGTTATGAGGTGCAGAAGGTGCTCTCGGCCACCTATCAATCGGCAAAGACCAACGAATGGGTCCAGATCGGCTGACGAAAAGTCGGAATGGAAAAGGCGGCAAAAAATGGAATGCCTGTTCTATCCCAGCCGCCGCTATTCGATTAGTGTGAGGTCACTAGAGAACACGGGTCAGACTGGAGACAGACAAGAATGGCAACGCCTGAAACGACGACGGAGGTCCCGCAGGATTTCGAAGCGCTGAAGGCGGTCATTCTGGAGCGAAAGGCGCAGCTGCCGAAACGGTTGAAGCAGGTGGCCGCCTATTCGCTTGACAATCCCGACGAGATTGCCTTCGGCACCGCCGCAAGCATCGCCACCTCGGCCGACGTCCAGCCGTCGACCCTGGTGCGCTTTGCCCAGCACTTCGGCTTCGAGGGCTTCTCCAGCCTGCAACAGATTTTCCGCGCCCGCCTGCGCGAGCGCACGCCTGGCTACGAAGACCGGCTGAAGGCACTGAGCGAGAACGAACACAGCAAGCTCGAGAGCGGCTCGATCTTCAACGGCTTCGTCGCCGCCGCCCACCGCTCGCTCGACAACATCGCAACCTCGGTCGACCCGGAAGCCTTTGAGCGCGCGGTCGACATCCTCGCCAAGGCCGAGACGGTCTATCTGATCGCCAAGCGCCGCTCCTATCCGATCTCCAGCTACATGGCCTATGCCTTCGGCAAGCTGAAGGTGAAATACCAGCTGGTCGGCACGGCCGCCGGCATCGATGACGACATGCTGGCGATGGCTGGCAAGAACGATGCCGCGTTTGCCGTCAGCTTCTCGCCTTACGCCTCCGAAAGCGCCACCCAGGCGCGGCTGCTTGCCGAGCGCAAGGTGCCGGTGGTGTCGCTGACCGACTCGGCGTTCTCGCCGCTGGCGGAATCTTCCAAGGTCTGGTTCGAACTGGTCGAGGCGGATCACGCCGGCTTCCGCTCGCTTTCCGCCAGCATGGCCTTCGCCATGGCGCTGACAGTCGCCATTGCCGAGAAGCGTCGCCGCCTGCTTGAAGAGACGAGGACGGAATAGAACGGATAGAATGAAAATTCTATATTGACGAAACGCCGGAATTTATGTTTCATACCTGCATCACCCACAGAACGAGAATGGTCGGGGCCGCAAAGGCGTCCGCGGGGAGGAAGCAGTGAGCCAGAACGTTTCGCCACAGGGAGCAAAGCCGCTCGACCTCATCACCATAGGCCGGGCATCGGTCGACCTCTATGGCCAGCAGATCGGCACCCGGCTTGAGGACGTTGCGAGCTTTGCCAAATCGGTCGGCGGCTGCCCCTGCAACATCTCCGTCGGCACCGCGCGGCTCGGGTTGAAGTCGGCGCTTTTGACCCGCGTCGGCGACGAGCAGATGGGCCGTTTCATTCGTGAGCAGCTGACCCGCGAAGGCGTCGAGACCCGCGGCATGGTAACCGACCCGGAGCGCCTGACGGCGCTCGCCATCCTCGCCGTCGAGAACGACAAGTCCTTTCCGCTGCTGTTCTACCGCGACAACTGCGCCGACAATGCGCTGTGCGAAGACGACGTTTCTGAAGACTTCATTCGTTCGGCGCGGGCCATCCTGGTTTCCGGCACGCACTTTTCCAAGCCCAACACCGATGCGGCGCAGCGCAAGGCGATGCGTATCGCCAAGGAAAACGGCGCGAAGATCGTCTTCGACATCGACTACCGCCCGAACCTCTGGGGCCTTGCCGGCCATGATGCCGGCGAAAGCCGCTACATCGCCTCCGACCGCGTCTCGGCCCATCTGAAGACAGTTCTCGCCGACTGCGACCTGATCGTCGGCACCGAGGAAGAAGTGTTGATCGCGTCGGGCGAAAGCGACCTGCTGCAAGCGCTGAAGACGATCCGGGCGCTGTCCACGGCGACGATCGTCCTGAAGCGCGGCCCGATGGGCTGTATCGTCTATGACGGTCCGATTTCCGATAACCTCGAAGACGGCATCGTCGGCAAGGGTTTCCCGATCGAAGTCTACAATGTGCTCGGCGCCGGAGACGCCTTCATGTCCGGCTTCCTGCGCGGCTGGCTGAAGAACGAACCGCATGCGACCTCCGCGACCTGGGCCAACGCCTGCGGCGCCTTTGCCGTCTCCCGCCTGCTCTGCGCGCCTGAGATCCCGACCTGGACCGAGCTGCAGTTCTTCCTGGAGAAGGGCAGCAAGGAACGGGCGCTGCGCAAGGACGAGGCGATCAATCACGTGCATTGGGCGACCACGCGCCGCCGCGAAATCCCGCTGTTGATGGCGCTGGCGATCGACCATCGCAGCCAGCTGGAAGATGTGGCCGCCGGCAACCCGGAGCTACTTGCCCGCATCCCGGCCTTCAAGGTTCTGGCAGTCAAGGCGGCGGCACAGGTGGCGGCCGGCCGTTCCGGCTTCGGCATGTTGATCGACGACAAATACGGCCGCGACGCGCTTTATGCTGCCGGCGCCCACCGCGACTTCTGGATCGGCAAGCCGATCGAGCTTCCGGGCTCGCGGCCGCTGCAGTTCGAATTCAGCCAGGACCTCGGCAGCCGCCTGATCGACTGGCCGGTCGACCACTGCATCAAGGTGCTGTCCTTCTACCATCCGGACGACCCGGCCGAGATGAAAGCGACGCAGGTGGCCAAGCTGCGCTCGGCCTTCGAGGCGGCTCGCAAGGTCGGCCGCGAAATCCTGATCGAGATCATCGCCGGCAAACACGGCAAGCTCGACGACCAGACCATTCCGCGCGCGCTCAACGAGCTTTACGATGCCGGCCTCAAGCCCGACTGGTGGAAGCTCGAGCCGCAGGCAAGCCGCAGCGCCTGGGCAGCGATCGATGCGGTCATCGAAAAGCGCGATCCGCTCTGCCGCGGCGTCGTGCTGCTCGGCCTCGAAGCCCCCTACGAGGCGCTGAAGGACGGCTTTGCCGCGGCCCGCACATCGAAGACGGTCAAGGGTTTTGCCGTCGGCCGCACCATCTTTGCCGATGCCAGCAAGGCCTGGCTCGGCGGCACCATGACCGACGAGCAGGCGATCGCCGACATGGCCGGAAAATTCAAGGCGCTGGTGGATCTCTGGCTGCAACTGGGTGAAACAAAGGCGGCGTAGGATCGGCGGAGTCCTTAACTCGATTCCGATCTGAGAAATTATAAAGTCGGCGAAACGGGACGATTTCGCCACGAGGAGGAAACAGAGTATGAGCCAGAAGACCGTGCGCCTGACCATGGCACAGGCCGTGGCGCGGTTCCTGACCCGCCAGATGACCGTCATCGACGGCAACAAGGTACCGATCTTCGGCGGCGTCTTCGCCATCTTCGGCCATGGCAACGTCGCCGGCGTCGGCGAGGCGCTGCACGGCATCAAGGATACGCTGCCCACCTACCGCGCCCAGAACGAGCAGGGCATGGCCAATGCCGCGATCGCCTTTGCCAAGGCGAGCTTCCGCCGCCGCTTCATGGCCTGCACCACCTCGATCGGCCCCGGGGCGCTGAACATGGTGACGTCGGCAGCCCTTGCCCACGTCAACCGCCTGCCCGTTCTTTTCCTGCCCGGCGATGTCTTCGCCAATCGAAGGCCCGATCCGGTGCTGCAGCAGGTGGAAGGTTTTGCCGACGGCACGATCTCGGCCAACGACTGCTTCCGTCCGGTTTCGCGCTATTTCGACCGCATCACCCGGCCGGAGCAGATCATCCCGGCGCTGCGTCGCGCCATGCAGGTTTTGACGGATCCGGCCGATTGCGGCCCGGTCACGCTCTCGCTTTGCCAGGACGTGCAGGCGGAAGCCTATGACTATCCGGAAGCCTTCTTCGACGAGAAGGTCTGGTCTTCGCGCCGCATCGAGCCCGATGCCGATGAGCTCGCCTCTGCTATTGCTGCGCTGAAGGCAGCCGAGAAGCCGGTGATCGTCGCCGGCGGCGGCGTGCTCTATTCGGAAGCCAGCAAGGCGCTGGCCGCCTTCGCGGAAAAGCATGGCATTCCGGTTGTCGAGACCCAGGCCGGCAAGTCCTCCCTGCCGCACAGCCATCCGCTCAACATGGGTTCGGTCGGCGTCACCGGCACGTCAGCCTCCAACCAGCTGGCGGAAGCGGCCGACGTCGTGCTCGCCGTCGGCTCGCGGCTGCAGGACTTCACCACCGGCTCCTGGTCGCTGTTCAAGAACGAAGGGCTGAAGATCGTCGGCCTCAATGTCCAGCCGTTCGATGCGGCCAAGCATGAGGGGCTGCCGCTGGTCGCCGATGCGCGCATCGGCCTCGAACGCATTTCCGCCGGGCTCGGCAATCACAAGGCCGACACCGCCTGGACCGACAAGGCCAAGGCCGGCAAGGCCGAGTGGCTGAAGGCCGCCGACAAGGCGACGGCAACCACGAATGCGGCGCTGCCTTCGGACGCACAGGTCATCGGTGCGGTCCAGCGTGCACGCGGCGGAGCGGAGACGGTCCTCGTCTGTGCGGCAGGCGGGCTGCCCGGCGAGTTGCACAAGCTCTGGCAGGCGGAAACGCCCGGCGGCTACCACATGGAATACGGCTTCTCGACCATGGGCTATGAAGTCGCAGGCGGCCTCGGCGCCAAGCTCGCCCGCCCCGACAGCGACGTCATCGTCATGGTCGGCGACGGCAGCTACATGATGCTGAATTCAGAGATCGCCTCGTCGATCATGCTCGGCGCCAAGATCACCATCGTGCTGCTCGACAATGCCGGCTACGGCTGCATCAACCGGCTGCAGATGGCAACCGGCGGTGCCAACTTCAACAACCTCTTGCGCGACACGCACCATGTCGAGCTGCCGGTGATCGATTTCGCTGCGCACGCCGCGGCGATGGGCGCGCTCACCCGCAAGGTCGGCTCGATTTCCGAACTGGAATCGGCGCTGAAGGAAACGGCAGGCGAAGCCCGCACGACCGTGATCGTCATCGACACCGATCCGCTGATCACCACCGACGAAGGCGGCCATTGGTGGGATGTCGCAGTCCCCGAGGTTTCCAACCGTACGGAAGTCAACGAGGCCCGCAAGGGCTACGAGAAGGCGCTGACCTCCCAGCGCTTTGGCTGAGATTGCCCTTTCGGCGCCCGCGTTGTCCACGTGGGCGCCGTTGCGCATTTATGCCCCTCACCCTAACCGTCTCCCCGCCTGCGGGGAGAGGGAACTTCGGAGAGCGCGGCATATCCCTTCTCCCTGCAAGCGGGGAGAAGGTGGCGGCAGCCGGATGAGGAGCCATCGTCGCCCTCCCCTGCCGTACGAGTGAGACACAACAAACCTTCCGCCCCAAGCGGATGACGCAAGAGAAAGTGAAAGACATGATCCGCTACGGAACCAATCCGATCGCCTGGAGCAACGACGACGATCATTCGATCGGCGCGCATCTGACGCTCGAGGATTGCCTCTCCGATTGCCAGAAGATCGGCTTCGACGGCATCGAGAAGGGCCACAAGATGCCTTCCGATCCGGAAGCACTGAAGGCAAAGCTCGCCTCCTACGACCTCGTCTTCGTCTCCGGCTGGCACTCGACCAACCTGCTCACCCATGACGTCGAGACAGAGAAGAAGGCGATCCAGCCGCATCTCGACCTCCTGAAGCACAATGGCTGCAAGGTGGCGATCGTCTGCGAGACCTCGAACGCCATTCACGGCGATGACACCAAGTCGGTCGCCAACGACAAGCCGGTGCTGCCGGCAGACCAGTGGAAGAAATTCGGTGCAGACCTCGAAGCGATCGCGCAATATTGCGCCGACCAGGGCGTCGATCTCGTCTACCATCACCACATGGGCACGATCGTCCAGACCGGCGAGGAAATCGACCTGTTGATGCAGAACACCGGTCCGGCAACCAAGCTTTTGCTCGACACCGGCCATGCCTGGTTCGGCGGCTCCGACCCGGCCGAGGTTGCGAAAAAATGCATGCACCGCGTCCGCCATATCCATTGCAAGAACGTGCGCACTGCCGTGCGCAAGGTCGTCGAAGGCGAAGGCCTCTCCTTCCTCGAAGGCGTGCGCCGCGGCGTCTTCACCGTTCCGGGCGACAGCGAAGGCGGCGTCGATTTCCTCCCCGTCCTGAAAATCGCCGCCGAACACAATTACGATGGCTGGCTGGTGATCGAAGCCGAGCAGGATTCCGCCGTGCGCAATCCCTTCGAGTATCAGTCGCTCGGACTGAAATCGCTGAAGGCGTTTGCCAAGGAAGCCGGGCTCGATCGGGCTTAGCAGCCCCTCATCCGGCTGCCAGGTTCGAGGGGAACGCCCCTCATCCGGCTGCCGCCACCTTCTCCCGCTCGCGCGGAGAAGGGAAATGCCGCTAGCTCCGCGCCCCCCCTCGCAGCGTAAGGCGAAGAAGATCAGGCGCACTCCAGAATCCCCTCTCCCCGCTTGCGGGGAGAGGGCTAGGGTGAGGGGCAGGCCAAGAATGCCGCCGCCAAGTAAGAAGTCAGGAGACCGCCAAATGTCCAAACTGCTCGTCAAACCGAAGGCCAAGTCCGGCCTGATGCAGAACGTCACACCCGAAAGCGCCGGCTGGACCTATGTCGGTTTCGCGCTCAATCGGCTGAAGCCGGGCGAGACGACGCAGGGCGAGGCGGGCGACAAGGAAATTTGCCTTGTGCTGGTTTCGGGCAAGGCGAAGGTTTCGGTCGATGGCGAGGATTTCGGCGAGCTCGGTGAGCGCATGACGCCGTTCGAGGGGCAGCCCTATGCCGTCTACGTGCCGAAGGGCAGCCGCTGGCAAGTGGCGGCGACGACCGATCTCGATCTTGCGATCTGCTCGGCCCCGGGCGGCGAGGGTTTCAAGGCCAAGGTGATCAAGCCGGGAACACACCCGCAGCTGACCCGCGGCAAGGGCACCAACACCCGCTATGTCACCAACATCATGCCCGAGGACGACAGCTCCGCCCAGTCGCTGCTGGTGGTCGAAGTGATCACGCCGGGCGGACACACCTCTTCCTACCCGCCGCACAAGCACGACCAGGACGATCTGCCCGCCGAGAGCTACCTGGAAGAAACCTATTATCACCGCCTGAACCCGCCGCAGGGATTTGCCGTGCAGCGCGTCTATACCGACGATCGCTCGCTGGACGAGACCATGGCGGTGGAAGACGGGGACGTGACGCTGGTGCCGAGGGGATATCACCCCGTTGCGGCCGTGCACGGCTACGACGTCTATTATCTCAACGTCATGGCCGGGCCGAAGCGGGTCTGGAAGTTCCACAACGCCCGCGAACACGAGTGGCTGTTTACCGGCGTTTAGGAGCGACGTGGCGCACCTACCGATCAGGACCTTAGGTGTGCGCCGATCCGTACGGCACCGTGCCGTACCGTTGCACTGGGATGGACGGATGCGGGCCGCCCCAGAGCCGTTAGTGCGAAGCGGCTTTCCTTCAGGAAATGCGAAAAATGGAGCGTTTCCGTGACTCCGTTTAGGACGGAAACGCTCTAGGTTATGGTCTTTCAGGGAGGCTTTGCCATGCGGATCGACGGACAATGCCATTGCGGCTTCGTGACCTATGAGGCGGAGATCGATCCGGACGATGTCGCGATCTGCCACTGCACCGATTGCCAGCAACTGACGGGAACGGCCTACCGGGTGTCGGCCGGCACGGCCCGCGAGAATTTCCGACTGACCGGGGGCGAACCAAAGCTCTACGTCAAGACCGCAGAGAACGGCCGCAAGCGGCTGCAGTTCTTCTGCCCGAACTGCGGTTCGCCGGTTTACACCACCGGCACGGACGAGGACGCCGAAGAGGTCGGCATTCGCCTCGGGACGATCAACCAGCGCCGTGAGCTCACCCCGAAATCACAGATCTGGCGCTCGTCCGCCCTGCCCTGGATCAACGACGTCGGTGCACTGCCCGGTCACGACAGGGATTAATCCCGGTCATGCCTCGGCCGTCATCCTTATTTTCAAGTGTGCCCAGGCTTGGCCGATCACCTCGGGTGCCGGGGTTCCGGTCATCTGCGACGGACGCGCGTCCGGGTTGGCCGCGAGGTAGGCTTTGACGAGATGATAGCCGATCGAATAACCGGCCCAGCGGGGAAGCGGGTTGCCATGGCTGCTCCAGCCGAAGAACCAGGCGCTGTGGTTGTAGGCGTCGGCCCAGAGCTCCAGCTCGGCCTGCTCGATAACCCCCAACCAGTCTTCGGCAGGGATAGCGTGGTTCCAGCGATTGCCATCGCCACCGTTGATCTCGGCGTCGAAAGCGTCCGCCAGGCCCTCGGTGACCAAGACTTCTCCCAGCCTGAAACCATAACCGCACATCGCGTGGCGGAAGGAATGGTGAAGTTCGTGCGTGAGCGTCTTTCGCAGCTCGCCATTGGCGAGACTGGCGGCGAAGTTGGGATTGTCCGGATCGAGCGTGACCGTCACGAGCCCGCGGCGGTAGCAGGCACCCGACAACCCAAGCTCCGGAATCGTCTCGCCCGGCCGGCGCTCGACGATGACATCGACGGGCGCAGCCCTGTCGGCCGCGGAAACGCGGCCGCCGACACGCTCTGCCGTCACTTGCACGTCTGCGAGGATCTGCTCGCGCCATTGTGCAAGGGCTCCATCGGCTTCGAGGAAGTGAACGCGCAGGTCCAGCATTCGGCACATCTCCGGTCGTCATCGTCATTCGACGGCGGAATTTAAGCATGCGGCCGTCGATTGCAACGCCGGAAGGACAAAAGCATCAGCCCATGCCTGCGCCCATTGTCGCGCCGACCTTGCGGCCGTCGCAGCGGTTACAGTCGATCGCCATGGCCGGAAAGGCGCGGCCGGTGTAAGAAAGAACTGAAACATCCGACGGGCCACCAGTGCCCGACCAGGCGAGGCGATGGCAAAGGGCCGATTCACGATATTCCCCGGCCGCATTGGCGGCATCGAGGCCGTCGAGGCGGCGTCGGGGCACGTGTTTGCCCGCCACACGCATGAGCAATTCGGCATCGGCCTCATCCACCAGGGCGCCCAGAAATCGCTGAGCGGTCGCGGCATGGTGGAAGCCGGCGCCGGCGACATGATCACGGTCAACCCCGGCGAGGTCCATGACGGCATGCCGATCGGCGATGCGGGACGGTCCTGGCGGATGCTCTATTTCGAGCCTTCCGCAATCGCCGACGCCATGGAGGACATCAGCCAGGGCAGGACGCGAAGTGCAGAATTCACCGCTCCCGCCTTCCATGATGAGCGAACGTCGAAACACTTCCAGGCTCTTTTTAGCGCGATCACCGCACCCGATGGCGATCGGACGGGGATGCAGGGCGAGGAGCACGTCCTGACGCTGCTGGCCGATGTGATGCGCGTGCGTGAGGGGAAAACGCATGGCGGACATGTGCCGTCGGCGATGCGCAGAGCGCAAAGCCTGATCGACGACGATCCGACCGTCGCCATCACCCTGTCCGACCTTGCGCAGGCAACCGGCCTCAGCCGATTTCAGGTGGTGCGCGGTTTTTCGAAAACCTTCGGGCTCACGCCGCATGCCTATCTCGTGCAACGCCGCATCGATCTGGCGCGGCGGCTGATTGCGCGGGGCGTGCCGCTTGCCGAGGCGGCAGTGGAAGGCGGCTTTGCCGACCAGAGCCACATGACCCGAATCTTCGTGCGCAAGTACGGCATTTCGCCGGGCGCCTATGCCGATGCATTCCATTGACCTGAAGACGCGCTTTGCGTTCTTGTTTTCGCGGATGTCGTCAATGCAGAATCGCTACACAGTTTTGCTCGCCACGCCTTAACGCCTGCAATTCCGTTCAAGACCGAAAGATCCGGATGAGGTTTTCTGCGCGCCAACGCAGGAGTGGCCGCATGACGGAAAAAATTCAGGGATACCTCTACCTCTCGCTGGCGATGATCACGGTCGGCAGCACGGTGATTGCCAGCAAGCTGATCGCTTCCGGCTTACCGCCGTTTAGCGCCACCGCCTTGCGCTTCGCGGTCGCCTTTCCGCTGTTCTTCACCTTGGTGCGACTGACCGGCACGCCTTGGCCAAGGTTGGAGCGGCGCGAGTGGCTGATCCTGCTCTTGCAGGCCGGAGCCGGCAGCGTCGGCTACACGACACTTCTGATTGCCGGGTTGCGCTACAGTTCGGCGACGGATGCCGGCGTCGTTATCGGCACTCTACCGGTCGTCTCTGCCGGAATCGCCATCCTGCTGCTCGGCGAACGGCCCAGCCGCTCGACCCTTGTCGCGATCGGGCTGGCGGCAGCGGGCGTTCTGACCATCGTGCTTCGGCCCGACGATGGTGCACACCATTCGCCGCTCGGCATCACTCTCGTCTTCGGCGCGGTGATCTGCGAAGGGCTGTTCATCCTGATCAACAAACGCATCCGAACGCCGATCGCACCTCTCGCCTTGTCCACCATCATGGCCGGCATGGGCGTTGCCGTCGCCATCGTGCCCGCTCTGTTCGAAGCGCCGTCGCAGCAAGGGGTCACGATGCAGTCGCTGGCAGCCGTGCTTTATTATGCCCTGGTCCCGACCGTTGCCGGCTTCATCCTCTGGTACGCAGGATCCGCCAGGGTGAGCGGAACGGAAGCCTCGGTTTTCACCGCTCTTGCACCCGTCTCCGCCGTGCTGCTGGCCTTCGTCATTCTCGGCGAACCCGTCAGCATCAACCAGCTCGCCGGCATCGGCTGCGTGCTTGTCGCCGTCCTCAGTCTTGCCATGCCGCATTTCCGGCCCAAGACTGCCGGCCAAACGCAGAGCTGACGCCGTCATCATCTCTTCCACTTCGAGGCATCCCATGCATTTCCAGCATTCAGACAGCATCTGGCGTGATTTTCCCGAGCTTGCAGCCGGCGCGCTCCACGTCGAGGGCATTCGCAGCGACGTTTCGGTCGCCGATGCCGTCGAGCGGTTTCAGGCGATCGCCAGGGACGTTCTTGCAACGCGCGCCGAAGGCGAACTTGCGGAAATTCAGGCGTGGCGCCGCACCTTCGCCAGGATGGGACTGAAGCCGACGCAGTATCGCTGCGCGTCCGAAGCCTTGCTGCGCCGGTTCAGGAAGGAGGGCGACCTGCCGTCGATCCATCCGTTGATCGACCTGTGCAACGCCGTGTCGCTGGCCTTTGCCATGCCCATCGCCGTCTTCGACGTTTCCCGCATCTCCGGCAATCTCGAGGTTACCCGCGCGGGCGGAGACGAGGTCTATGCAACCTTCTCCGGTGAAACGGAACACCCTGAACCTGATGAAGTGATCTTTCGCGATGCGGAGGGACGCGCCCATGCGCGCCGATGGACCAACCGGCAAAGCGGCTATTCGGCGATCCACCCGCAGACCACGTCGGCCCTCATCGTCGCGGAGGCGCTGCATGAAACCGCAGCGGCTGACGTGGCCGAACTCGTTGCCGCATTGGAGGAAGCCATCGCCGCCGCCTGGCATGTCCGCCCGACCTCTATGCTGCTCAGCCGAGCGGCGCCGCGGTTTGCCTTTGCCACACATGAGAGTCTTTGACGCAAGGCCACCGGTCATACTATCGCAGCCTCCCGGCAGCCTGCAGCGCCCCACGTCAAAAGGGGCGCGATGCTGCCGTTCTTTAAATTTGCCGCAAAGTTCCGCCTTTAACTCGACCCCGATTTAAGGATCATGCGGCGAGCAAGAGGCGATGATGACTGAAGGTACGCGATCAAAACTCGGTCTGGCGCGGCGAATGCTGTTCGATAATGGCGGGCTCGAAGAGATTTTTCGCCATGTGCGCAACCTGGTGATGGCGACCTTGGTGATCGCCGCCGGCATGCATGCGATCGAGAATGGCCGCAGCCTGGAGATCAAGGGCCTGCCCAACATCGCCGTGGCGGGCTACATCGTCTCCGTCATCGGCACAGTCCTGTTTCTGCTCAACCTGGCGGATGGTCTGCACAGGCTGTCGAAGGTGCGCCGGCACCTGGCGCTGCAGATCCTGCTTTTGGCGATCTACGTCTTCATAACCCTCAGGGTGACGCAGCTGGTGCTGGCGCTGCGCATGTCGGCCTTCTGATCGGCCGATGGTCAGCCGGCGAACGCCGCCGGCTGACAGTGTCATCGTTCACGCCGCCTTCTCACGCCGCTTTGGCGACGTGATATTCCTTGATCGCGACCATCTTGATCGCGGGATAACGTTCAGCCTCATAGCGCAGCGAGAAGCTGTCCTGCGCCAGGAACACCGGGTCGCCGTCGAGGTCGCGGGCGATATCGCCGCGACGGGCAGTGACGAACTTGTCGAGGTCACCAGGCTGATCGGCCGAAATCCAGCGGCAGACGGAGAAGCGCGACATTTCGAAGGAGACAGGCAGGCCGTATTCGGCCTGCAGGCGCTCCTTCAGAACGTCGAGCTGCAGCGCGCCGACGACGCCGACGATCGCCGGTGAGCCGTCTTCCGGCGAGAACAGCTGCACGACGCCCTCCTCCGCCATCTGCTGCAGGGCTTCCTTCAGCTTCTTGGCCTTCATCGCATCCTCAAGTCGCACGCGGCGCAGGATTTCCGGCGAGAAGTTCGGCACGCCCTGGAAAACGAGATGTTCGCCTTCCGTGAGCGTGTCGCCGATGCGCAGGGTTCCGTGGTTCGGAATGCCGACGACATCGCCCGCATAGGCCGTGTCGGCCAGCTGGCGCTGTGAAGCGAAGAAGAACTGCGGGGCGCTCAGACCCAGCTGCTTGCCGGTGCGCGACAGCCGCGCCTTCATGCCGCGCTCCAGCTTGCCGGAGCAGACGCGCGCAAAGGCGATGCGGTCGCGGTGGTTCGGGTCCATGTTCGCCTGAATCTTGAAGACAAAGGCGGTCATCTTGTCGTCGGTCGCATGCACCGTGCGCGTGTCGGCAACCTGGTCGCGCGGCGGCGGGGCGATCTCGCCAAGCGCGTTGATCAGGTCGCGCACACCGTAGTTGCGGAGCGCCGAGCCGAAGAAGACCGGCGTCAGGTGACCTTCAAGGAAGGCTTTCTTGTCGAACGGCTTGCAGGCCTCGATCGCCAGCGACGTCTCTTCGATGAAAGCATCGCCCTCGTTTTCCGGCAGGCGGTGAGCCACCATCTCAGGACCGTTGACCCTGGTCAGCACTTCCTGCGTATCGGCACCGCGCACGGTGTTGTCGGCAAGGTGATAGGAGCCGCAGAAGGTCTTGGAGCGACCGATCGGCCAGGTCACCGGCGCACAATCGAGCGCCAGCTTTTCTTCGACTTCATCGAGGATCTCGAAGGGGTCACGGCTCTCGCGGTCCATCTTGTTGACGAAGGTGATGATCGGGATGTCGCGCATGCGGCAGACTTCGAACAGCTTCAGCGTCCGCGGCTCGATACCCTTTGCCGCGTCGATGACCATGATCGCCGCATCGACCGCCGTCAGCGTGCGGTAGGTGTCGTCGGCGAAGTCTTCGTGACCGGGGGTGTCGAGAATGTTGAAGACATTGCCGCCATATTCGAAGGTCATCACCGAGGTGACGACCGAGATGCCGCGCTCGCGCTCGATCTTCATCCAGTCCGAACGGGTCTGGATGCGATCCTTCTTGGCCTTGACCTCGCCGGCGAGTTGGATGGCGCCGCCGAACAGCAGCAGCTTTTCGGTGAGTGTGGTTTTACCCGCGTCCGGGTGGGCGATGATCGCAAATGTGCGGCGGCGGGAGACCGCCTCGGCGAGACTTTCGGCCATGTCGTAGATTCCTGTGAGTTGCGGCGTCTTTACAGGCTCAGCCCTCATTATGCAATTGACCGGCGCAGTGAGCGCCCGGCTTATGAAACGATGACCATGCACACGCCCCAGACAAAACCCGCCTTGACCTTCATCCGCCTGCCGCATGCCGAGGCGTTGGACCTGCCGGCCTATGAGACCGAGGGTGCTGCCGGCATGGACCTGCGCGCCGCAGTGGCAGTCGGCGAGCCGATGACGCTTGCGCCAGGAAAGCGGGCGCTGGTGCCGACCGGCTTCATCTTCGAGATCCCGGCCGGCTATGAGGCGCAGATCCGTCCGCGCTCGGGCCTTGCCTTCAAGCACGGCATCACCTGCCTCAACACTCCGGGCACGATCGACAGCGATTATCGCGGCGAGGTGAAGGTTCTGCTGGTCAACCTCGGCGACGAGGACTTCGTCATCGAACGCGGCATGCGCATTGCGCAGATGGTGATCGCGCCAGTGACACAGGTGAGCGTTCGGGAAGCCGACAGCGCCAGCGACACGGCACGCGGTGCCGGTGGCTTCGGCTCCACGGGCGTCTAGACCATTTCCAGGAAAAGTGCGAAGCGGTTTTCCGTCCGGAATTGCGTGATCTCGAAACGTTGGATCAGATAAGCGGCGGCAAGCGCCGCTTGACCGGTGTCGACTTGACGATCGACGTATTGGTCTGCGCCTTCTCGGCGATGCGATCGAGCAGCGTGTCCAGTTCCCCCATATCGCGCACGAACAGCTTGGCGATGAAGCAATCGTCGCCGGTGACCTTGTCGCATTCGACGATCTGCGGCGTCTCCTGGATCAATTTCTCGACGATATGCAGCATGCCCGGCATCGGCCGCACGCGGATGATCGCCTGCAGCGGATAACCAAGCTTCACCGGATTGAGGGCGATGGTGAAGCCGTCGAGGACGCCGCGTTCCTCCAGTTTGCGCAAACGTTCGGCGGCACTTGGCGAGGACAGACCCACCTCCTGCGCCAGCTCCTTCAGCGACACGCGCGCATTCGCCGCCAGGATACCCAGAATGCGGCGATCGAGTTCATCGAGCATGGGCAACCTCATAAGCCAAAAGATCGAAACCATCTTAGATGATGAGGTATAATAGCAGAAACACCTGCGATCCTCCATATAAACCTGCGCTCTGGCCGATTAATCTTGGAGCCTCAACCGAGGAGTGATCGCCATGGGCGCAGACATTAAAAGAGGCAGTGCGGAGATGACGGCGGCCATGCTGATATCGGGCACGATCGGCTGGTTCGTGCTGATGTCGGGCCAGCCGGTGACGAGCGTCGTCTTCTGGCGCTGCGTATTCGGCGCGGTGACGCTGGTGGCGATCGCGGCCATGCTCGGCCTGCTCGACCGGCGCCATTTCACCCGGCGGACGGTGCTCCTGTCGATTGCCGGCGGCATCGCCATCGTCGTCAACTGGCTCTTGCTGTTTGCGGCCTATTCGCATGCCTCGATCTCGATCGCGACGATGGTCTACAACACCCAGCCGTTCATGCTTTTGGGGCTCGGAGCCTTGTTCCTCGGCGAAAAGATCACCGCGACCAAGGTGTTCTGGCTTTCGATCTCCTTTGCCGGCATGCTGGCGATCATTTCAGCCAAGCCCGGCGGCGGCTTTGCGCCGGAGGATTACCTGATCGGCATCGCGCTTGCGATCGGTGCCGCCTTCTTCTACGCGATCGCGGCCCTGTTGACGAAGTTGCTCAAGGGAACGCCTCCGCATCTGATCGCGTTGATCCAGGTGGTCACCGGCACGCTGATGCTGGCGCCGATGGCGCTTGCCGCCCCGGCACCTTCCGGCGCCGAACAGTGGTCGATCCTGATTGCCGTCGGCGTCATCCATACCGGCATCATGTATGTGCTGCTTTACGGCGCGATCCAGCGGCTGCCGACGCACATGACCGGGGCGCTATCCTTCATCTACCCGATCGCTGCCATCGTCGTCGATCGGCTGGCTTTCGGCCATGCGCTGCAGCCGATCCAGATCTTCGGTTCGATCGCCATCCTGGTCGCCGCAGCCGGCATGAATCTCGGCTGGAAACTTCGCCTGCCCTCGCCTATCAAGCGGAGACGCGAAGGGAGAACCGCATGATCACCTGCTATCTGAAATACGTTATCGACCCTTACAAGCTGGCCGAGTTCGAGCACTACGCCAAGCTCTGGATACCGCTCGTCAACCGGCTCGGCGGCACCCATCACGGCTATTTCATGCCGCACGAGGGCGCAAACAACATCGCACTGGCGCTCTTCACCTTCCCGAGCCTGGCCGAATATGAAGTCTATCGCGGGAAAATGGCCAAGGACCCGGAATGCCTGGAGGCTTTCGCCTTCGGCGAAAAGACGCGCTGCATCGTCAGCTACGAGCGCAGCTTCATGCGGCCGGTGTTCGAATAGGAAAGACCACGCCGCGTGTCGCCGTAGAGCGGCGCGCGGCAGCGAATTGCCTGAAGCCCGATAGAGGCCGCTTATCTGAAACGCGTCGCGATCTCTACAGCGCCGCGCGTCCTATTAGACGCGCAAAGGTCGCTGTAGCACTTTGAATGGCTGCATGTTTTTATCGCTAAATCGAATAGGATTTAACGAAACATGCAGTAGGATTCGCTGACTGCGCTTAAAGCTTTGGTTTTTGCGCATGTCGTGATCGCAAAGCCGCTGCCCACTTTTGCGCGACATGTCTCAACGGCGCGCTTCGGCGGCCATGCTGAGGGCAAAGCCGAACAGTGCCGTGCCCATCGCCCAGCGCTGCACGACCATGAACAGGGGACGCCCGGCCAGGAAGGCGGCGATAGAACTTGCCGCCAGCGCAATCATCGCGTTGACCGAGACACTGGTGGCGATCTGGATCGAGCCGAAGATCATCGACTGCGCCAGCACATTGCCCGCCTCCGGGCGGATGAACTGCGGCAGGAGCGAGAGATAGAGCACGGCCACCTTCGGGTTGAGCAGGCTCGTCAGGAAGCCCATCAGGAACAGCTTGCGCGGACCGTCCTTCGGCAGGTTCTTGATCTGGAACGGCGAGCGCCCGCCGGGCCTGACCGCCTGCCAGGCGAGATAGACGAGATATCCGGCACCGGCGAGCCGCAGGACATCATAGGCGAAAGGCACGGCCAAGAGCAGCGCGGTGATGCCGAGCGCCGCCGAGACCATATAGACGACGAAACCGAGCGCGACGCCGCCAAGCGAGATCAGGCCGGCCGCCGGCCCCTGGCTGATCGAGCGGGAGATCAGGTAGATCATGTTCGGCCCGGGTGTCAGCACCATGCCGAGAGCAATGAGGGCAAAGCCGATGATGTTTTGGATCTCGGGCATAACGCGCGCCTTTATTGAGTATTTCCCAAAGCTCTACGCATCTCCAAAAACCGGGCAACGCCAGACTTGTCACCCGATCAATTTTGTCGCGAAATTGCCGCTCGCCCGCCGATCCCGATTTCCATTTTCGACGCTCTTTGGTAAAAGCGGCGTCGCCACCCGGGAGGAACGATCATGACGCTTGCAGCCCTGCTTGCCTATAGCGGCGCTCTCTTCATCGCAGCCATCATTCCCGGCCCCGGCGTGACGGCGCTCGTTGCGCGAGCGCTCGGCTCCGGCTTTCGCGAGACCTTCTTCATGGGGCTCGGCCTGATCCTCGGCGACATGGTTTACCTGACCGCCGTGGTGCTCGGCCTGGCGCTGATCGCCCAGACCTTCACGACCGCTTTCCTGATCGTCAAGTTCGCCGGCGTGCTCTACCTCGGCTACATCGCATGGAAGCTTTGGACCGCCGGCCTGTTGCCGCAGGACATCAAGGCGAAGACATCCGCAAGCGTGTCGATGTCGTTCCTTTCGGGCCTATTGGTCACGCTCGGCAACCCGAAGACAATGCTGTTTTATGTGGCGCTGGTGCCGACGCTGATCGACATTGCGGTGATCGGGCCGCGCGAATACGGGCTGCTTTTGATCGCGACGTTCCTCGTGCTGCTGACCGTGCTTCTGCCCTATATCCTGCTTGCCGCACGGGCGCGCACGCTGCTCAAACAGCCCAAGGCATTGCTGGCGCTGAACCGCGTTGCCGCTGGCGTGCTGGCAGGCACCGCCGCCTATATCGCTACCCGCGCCGCCTGAAAAAACATTCCCCGGACTGGGCTTCCGCCGGTGGTTTTTCCTCCGGCTGATCGTCGCGTCGCGGTTACCGTTCTGGAATAGAACGGGCATGGCCCCTATTGTCACAACCAAATCGTCACACCCAAGGGAGAAACTTAATGTCTGACACGCGCAAGCCCGGCCGCGGCCGCGTCTACTCCTCGATCACGGAAACGATCGGCGACACTCCCATCGTGCGGCTCGACAAGCTTGCCAAGGAAAAGGGCGTGAAGGCCAACCTTCTCGCCAAGCTCGAATTCTTCAACCCGATCGCTTCGGTCAAGGACCGCATCGGCGTTGCCATGATCGAGAGCCTGGAAGCGCAGGGCAAGATCGTTCCCGGCCGCACGACACTGGTCGAGCCGACCTCGGGCAACACCGGCATTGCGCTCGCCTTCGTCGCCGCCGCCAAGGGCTACAAGCTGATCCTCACCATGCCGGAAACCATGTCGGTCGAGCGCCGCAAGATGCTGGCGCTGTTCGGCGCCGAGCTGGTACTGACCGAGGGCGCCAAGGGCATGAAGGGCGCGATCGCCAAGGCGCAGGAGCTGGTCGAGACCTTGCCGTATGCCATCATCCCGCAGCAGTTCGAAAACCCGGCCAACCCGGAAATCCACCGCAAGACGACGGCCGAGGAGATCTGGAACGACACCGACGGCAGCGTCGACATCCTCGTCTCGGGCATCGGCACCGGCGGCACAATCACTGGCGCCGGCCAAGTGTTGAAGGCACGCAAGCCGTCGATCAAGGTGATCGCCGTCGAGCCAGAGGAATCGCCCGTGCTTTCGGGCGGAAACCCTGGCCCACACAAGATCCAGGGCATCGGCGCCGGCTTCGCGCCCGCGATCCTCGACACCAGCGTCTATGACGAAGTCGTCACCGTCAACAGCGGCGAAGCCGTCGAGATCGCCCGGCTCGTTGCCCGGCTCGAAGGCGTGCCGGTCGGCATCTCCTCGGGTGCGGCCCTCACCGCCGCCATCGAGATCGGCCAGCGCCCGGAAAACGCCGGCAAGAACATCGTCGTCATCATCCCATCCTTTGCCGAGCGGTACCTTTCGACGGTTCTGTTCGAAGGCCTGGGCGCGTAAGCCGATCATTGCAAAGTGCAAACGAAAGGGCGCTTCGGGCGCCCTTTTTTGTTGCCCACTGCTGGACTGCGGGCGTCACCGCCGGCCCCGCGTGCGCCAAACCGGACCTTCAAACCACGTCGCTGGCCTGAAACACCGGCATCCGTTCTCTTCATTGAGAATGTTCCGGTTTAAACGGAGGCGCAAAAGCGCTCTATCTTCTTGTTTTTACGAATTCTGACGAGATTCCGCTTCGTACTTTTTCTCGAAGCGCTCGAAAGCGCTTCACGATCTCCAGGATTCGCTTGCTGCCCTTTCAGCTCTTGTTTTTTGCGCATGTCGTGATCGCGAACCCGCTGAACACTTTGCGCGACATGCTTTTCGCGCCGCGATCTTTCAGATTCGCTTTCTGCGCTTTAAGCTCTTGTTTTTGCGCATGTCGTTATCGCAAAACCGCTGCACACTTTTGCGCGACATGCTTTAGGAAGCTATGCTCTGGGGTTTCGCTCGGTGAAACCAGCAAGATTGGCAAGCGTCGATGAAAGACCCGCCTCGTGATCCTCCCGCGATATGCCTTCAGGAACATTCGCGCAGGTTACACGCACCCGGGTGCCACCGGATATCGTCTCCGGTGCCCAGGTGATCGTCATGATCCCGGCAAATGCCGGATCTTCGGATTCGAACTCCACCTGCTGCACGACGCGTTCATTCGGGCGCAACTCGACGAAGCGCCCCTCGACAATATCGGTCTCATCCGACGTCTTGCCGCGATTGCCATGTTCGGATTTATCGTAGACGAGCGCCATGCGATAGCGACCGCCCTCTTTCGCCTCAAATGCATGGACATGGCCCGTCATCCCCTCCGGGGGCAGCCATCGCGTCACGGCTTTCGGATCAAGCAGTGCCAGATAAACCACCTGCGCGGACGCCACGATCACACGTTCGGCGCTATCCGTTCGTCTGAGCGAACCGTTCGTCATGACAAACCTCCCAAATTGAGCAGTGCGGCAAGTATCCGGTGCCGTCATCAAGATGGGGCACTCGACCGTTTCCGCCTATTGCCGACGGCAAGCGCGGAAGAAGCGTTGCAATGACCACTCGAGAGAACCTGCAACGAAGGACGACCATCGCCGCAGAGCGCCGCGACTCCGCCAGTCAGACATGGCGCCCAGTGGACGCGGCAAGGCTCCAAACTTGCCCCGTTAGTTTCCAACTTGGGTCGATGCGCATGTCAGGAATTGTGCGGCAGCATACAAAAGCAAAGTCGCCGACTTCCGAAACCGCAATTGCAGGTAACGCGGACGGCGACTGCCCGACGCCGTCAACGACCGTCAGGCGGCCGCTTGCAGACGCTCGCCGGCGATGCGGTAGGAGATCGCTTCGGCCAAGTGCAGCCGGCCGACGGTCGCGCTGCCATCGAGATC
The DNA here is from genome assembly GCF_001425885.1 of Ensifer sp. Root1252. NCBI lineage: Bacteria > Pseudomonadati > Pseudomonadota > Alphaproteobacteria > Hyphomicrobiales > Rhizobiaceae > Ensifer > Ensifer sp. Root1252. The sequence goes on from NZ_LMDT01000001.1 coordinate 653,927, forward strand.
TGCGAGCGTACGCGCCACCTTCAGGACGCGGTGGTAGCCGCGCGCTGAGAACTTCAGTTTTTCGGCAGCGTCGCGCAGCAACTGCAGGCCGGCTGCATCCGGTTCGGCAATGCGTTCGATCATCGCCGTCGAGCAGCGGGCGTTGCTGGATGGCTCGCGACTGCCGAGCGCGGCGAAGCGATCGATCTGCAATTGCCGGGCGCGGGCGACACGTCTTGCCACAGCAGCACTGGCCTCTGCCGCCATCGGCCGGATCAGGTCTGCGGCGCTGACAGCCGGTACGTCGATGCGCAGATCGATCCGGTCCATCAGCGGGCCGGAGATGCGCGCCTGGTAATCGCTCATGCAGCGCGGGCCACGGGCGCAGGTGCGGCCGGGTTCACCCGCCATGCCGCACCGGCACGGGTTCATCGCTGCCACCAGTTGGATCGCGGCGGGATAGGTGACGCGATGGTTGGCACGGGCAATGATGCATTCCGCCGTTTCCAGCGGCTGACGCAGGGCATCAAGCACCTGCGGGGGGAACTCGGGAAACTCGTCAAGGAACAGAACGCCGTTGTGGGCGAGCGATGCCTCGCCTGGTTTCGCTCGCAAGCCGCCACCGATCATCGCCGCCATGGTGGCGGAATGGTGCGGCGTGCGGAACGGCCGCCGGTCGGACAGCTTGCCGCCCGGCAACTGGCCGGCGATCGAGTGGATCATCGAGACTTCGAGAAGCTCGGCAGGCGTCAAGGGCGGCAGGATCGACGGCAAACGCGAGGCCAGCATCGATTTGCCCGAGCCCGGCGGTCCAACCATCAGCAGATTGTGGTTGCCGGCGGCGGCGACTTCGAGCGCCCGCTTGGCGCTCTCCTGTCCCTTGATATCGGCAAGATCAGGCAGATCGGTAGCGCCGGCGCGAATGGCAGGCTCCGGCCGGGAGAGCACCTGCGTGCCCCTGAAATGATTGGCGATGGCGATCAGGCTGCGGGGTGCAAGAATATCGATCTCGGCGCCGGCCCAGGCGGCCTCCGGACCGCTTTCGGCCGGACAGATCAGCCCCTTGCCGAGCGCATTGGCGCCAATTGCGGCCGGCAGCGCGCCGGCGACGGCCGCGACCGTACCGTCGAGATTGAGCTCGCCGATCACCACATAGCCATTCAGCGCGTCGCCGGGGATGGCACCGAGCGCGGCCATCAGCCCTAGCGCGATCGCGAGATCAAAGTGGCTGCCTTCCTTGGGCAGATCCGCGGGCGCGAGATTGACGGTGACTTTCTTGGCTGGCAGCGCTAGACCAGACGCATGAAGGGCTGCCTGCACCCGCTCGCGGCTTTCGGCCACGGCCTTGTCGGGCAGGCAACGATCTGCATGCCGACCCGCCCGGGTGCAACCATCACCTGAACGTCGACCGGCACACCTTCTATCCCCTGGAATGCAACCGTACTGACCCGCGCAACCATGACCGCCTCTTCGACCAGGGCGGCCCGCCATGCCGCCGCAACCCCGGTGGTTGCAGCGATAAATCTTGCACGGAAAACACACAAAAACAAGAACAATAACAGAACATCACGCCTTGCGTCGCGCAGATGCTTGAGCAGCACATCGCTCGACCGTCCCACCGTCACCAGACGTGCTGAAACCCAGAGATCGCCCGCCGGCCATCGGCGCGCGTTCGCAATCGGTCTCGAAACGTATCAACCGCTTGCGCTCAACTTGGATCCAAGCGGCCACAGGCGGATTGCCGATGCCATTCGAACGCCTACTTAGTCCTCATGTTTCCAGAGGGGATTGATGATGGTTGGCATCCGCGAACTGAAAAAGCGCACTCGATACTTTCTACATGGAGACAAAACGCTGCCTGGGTATGCCGCTGACGGCCTCAGGACGACGAACAAGAACACGTCGTTCATGGACGAGCCGCAGTTTGCAGCAGCATGGACCATTGCCGAGGAAGGCAACCGGGAGGCCTGGCGGAAGCGCGGCCGCGTTCCCGATGTTCGCTGGCGCGCGCACACGTGCTGTTGGGCGGCATCGCGGGCGCTTCGCCTGGAAGGCGACTTTGTGGAATTCGGCGTGAACGCCGGTCTTCTGTCAATGACGGTGTGCCGGTATCTCGGTTTCGAAGCGCTCGATCGCAAATTCTGGCTGTTCGACACGTTCGGCGGCATCCCGCACGGGCACATGACCGACGTGGAACGCCGCCTGACAACGCAGCGAAACACCGGCATCTACGAGGACGTTTTTGAGGTCGCGAAGCGCAACTTTGCACCTTTCCCCAATGCACATCTCATTCGCGGCGTGCTGCCCGATACCCTCGAAGGCGTTCCGCTCGGAAACATTGCCTATCTTTCGATCGACCTGAACGTCGCGCAATACGAGAAGGAATGCATCGAACGAGTGTGGGACAATCTCGTACTGGGGGCAACAATCGTTCTCGATGACTATGCGTTCCGCGGCAGCGAGGAACAAAACGCGATGTGGAACGACTTTGCGAGGAAAAACGGTCAGGCGATTTTGACGCTGCCGACCGGCCAGGGAGTGATTGTCGTCCAGTGAACCGTTTTGCTCCCGTTCATGATTCCGTCGGTAAAATGCTCGGGCAGTCAAAGGAGAGCCCTATGATCAGGATGATCAAAACATGTGCGATAGCCACCATCGCGTGCACCTTCGTAGTAGGAGCGGCAGCTTCCCAGGATCTGGATATTTATATCGACGGCGGTGGCCCGCGCTACCGTGATCAGCCACGCTACTATGACGAGCCCCGGTACTATGACGAAGACGACGGCTGGGGCGAGCAGCAATATCGCCGCCGACCGCCGGAAGCCTATCAGTGCACACCGCGCCAGGCGCTTAACAAAGCCCAAAGATATCTTCGCAATCCACGCGTCGGCCGGACGTCGCAGGAGATTATTGAAATTCGCGGAATCGGCAGCCGTGGCGAACGCAATCGCATCATCTTCGGTACGCGACGCGGGTGCCCGCGCATAGGCTGACAAAGCAACCAATCACGGTCCAGGGAGCACTCGCTCGGCTGGCCTTTTTGGAACGGTATTGCTGGGAGCCTGTTCCCATAGAGCGTCTGCAACAGCTCGGTGATGGACGCCAGCCAATCAGCACCACGATCGGGATCGGCCAGAGCGCGTCTGCGCGCTGGTAGCATCTCGTGGCTACAGCGCGCGCCTGTCGTCTAACACGTGCGCCGCCTGCGCTAGGCGCGCTTGCGCTCGATCGCGTCCCAAAGCAGGCTGGCGACGTCGGCGCCGCCGAACTTCTTGACTTCGCGGATGCCGGTCGGCGACGTCACGTTGATTTCGGTCATGTAGTCGCCGATGACGTCGATACCGACGAAGAGGAAGCCGCGCTCCTTCAGCGCCGGTGCGATGCGGGCGCAGATTTCCTTCTCGCGCGCCGTCAGTTCGGTCGGCTCGGGCCGGCCACCGGCGTGCATGTTGGAGCGGGCGTCGTGCTCGGCAGGCACGCGGTTGATGGCGCCGACCGGCTCGCCGTCGACGAGCAGGATGCGCTTGTCGCCCTTGCGCACCGCCGGCAAATACTCCTGCGCGATGAAGGGCTCGCGGAACATCTGGCCGAACATTTCAAGCAGCGACGACATGTTGCGATCGTCGCGCGCGGAATGAAACACACCAGCGCCGCCATTGCCGTAGAGCGGCTTCAGGATGATGTCGCCCATTTCCTCGCGGAATCGCGCGATCTCGGCGGCATCGCGGGTAATCAGCGTCCTCGGCATCAGATCAGCGAATTCGGTGACGAAGATCTTTTCCGGCGAGTTGCGCACCCAGGCCGGGTCGTTGACGACAAGCGTCCTCGGATGCAGGCGCTCGAGCAGATGCGTCGAGGTGATGTAGGCCATGTCGAAGGGCGGATCCTGGCGCAACAGGATCACGTCCATGGTCGAAAGATCAAGCCGTTCCGGCTCGCCGAGCGTGAAGTGGTCGCCCTTGACGTCGCGCAACGTCATCTGCTGCGCAGTGGCGAAAACCTTGCCGTCACGCAGCGACAGCTTCTCCGGGGTGTAGTGGAAGAGCCGGTAGCCGCGGGCCTGTGCCTCAAGGCACATCGCGAAGGTGGAATCACCTGCGATGTTGATGCCCGACACATGGTCCATCTGGACCCCGACATTGACGATTTTCGCCATCTTCCTATCCCCGTTAGATCGCGATGACCTTGGAGCGGTCCGATCCAAGGTCATAAACGTGATCGATATTAATACGTTAGAGCGAGATGCGGGCGGAGAACCGAGCAAACGTTTCCTCATCCCGCTCTAGAAATGCCCGCAACATGTAGAATGCGGACTCGCCTTAGGCAAGGCTCGAGCGCCAAGCATCGAGCGCTTCAGCGGCAAGGCTATTCAAAGCCCTCGATGACGCAGGTGATGAGATCATGATCCGAAAGCGGACGGCCGTCCGCGTCGAGCGAAGGAATGATCCCGCTTTCGCCGATCTTCAAGCCCCGTGACAGAAACCAGTCGAGTTTCATCGCCCGCTCCGGCCAGCGCGTGATCAGGCTGGGGCGGGTCGTCATCAGCTCGATCGGCCCGCCATGGCGGGTGAAGCCGCGCGCAGCGCTCGTGGTGAACAGCCCTTCGGCCTCGAAATCACCGCCAGCGTGGTTGCCGGTGTTGAGGTCGCCGCCGATCAGCACAGGCAAGGCCAGGAAGGCTTCATCGAGCGCCTCGATCAGTTCCTTCACCTGGCGCTCGCGATAGGGCGCCGTGGTGGCGCTTTCGAGATGGGTGGAAACGGCAACGAAGGGCCCGGCTTGCGTCTCGATCACCGCGCCGATGGCAAAGCGTTCGCCGACGCGCGGCTGATCGCCGCCATCCATGAACCACAGCCGTTTGCCCCAGAGGCGGAGCATGAACGGCCGGCCGAGCGGCACCGCAGCCATCAACGCATTGCCGTGAAAACCCTTTTCGTTGAAGTCGTCCTTGCAGAATTCCAGTTCAGTATCGGAACCGAGGCCGAGCTCGATGAACTCGACGCCGTAGGCATATTGCATCTGGAGCGTGGCTGCGACCTCCGCGGTCGGGTGGCGCTGGCCGGTGCGGGCCATGCCGTTGTCCATTTCCGAGAGCAGCACGACCGGCGCGTCGGTTGCCGCCAGATGCGCGGCACTTTCCGGCGCAAACAGGCAGCGCTCCAGGTTCCAGGCGGCGATGGTAAACGGAAAGGCAAGCGGCTCGCCCGACGACGGCGCGCCGCCGATCTCGATGCTGTTCATCTCGGGAAGTGCTGCCATCACGGCATCATGGGCTGCGATCGAACGTTCAATCGCCGTGAAACCGGCGCGGGTTTCCTGCGAGGGCACGGTGAGGCTGATGACAGTCTTTTCGATCACAATGCCGGCTCCAGGCTGACGGGACGAGCGCTTTCGGCAGTATTGGCGAAAGACGTTCCGCGCTCCAGTCGCTTGCCGTTCTCGGGCGAGAAGAAATGCAGGCGGCCCGTTGCAATCGTGACAGCAAGATCGCCGGACAAGGGAATTTCGGGAGAAAGCGCCACGGTCAGCGCCTGATCCTCGATGGTGCCGTGGACGAGGCGTTGCGCGCCGAGTTCCTCGACATAGTCGACCTGAAACAGCATCGCATCCTCGCCGACGGCGGCAAGCCGCAGGTCCTCGGCGCGCAGGCCGACGGTGACCGGCCCTTCGACCGGCGCACTGTCGCCAAGCTCGATCCTGTAGGTGCCGACAGAAAGGCGCGAGCCTTCGATGCGGCCCTTGATCAGGTTCATGGCGGGCGAGCCGATGAAGCTCGCGACGAAGGTCGAGGCCGGGCGATGGTAGACATCGAGCGGGCGGCCGATCTGCTCGATCCGGCCACCGTTGAACACCACAAGCCGATCGGCCAGCGTCATCGCCTCGAGCTGGTCGTGCGTGACATAAAGCGATGTGGTGCCGAGGCGCTTCTGCAGCCGCTTGATCTCGCCACGCATGGAAACGCGCAGCTTGGCGTCGAGGTTGGACAACGGCTCGTCGAAAAGGAAGGCTGCCGGCTTGCGCACGATGGCGCGGCCCATGGCCACACGCTGACGCTGGCCACCGGAAAGCGCACGCGGCTTGCGGTCGAGATAGGGCTCGATCTCCAGCATGCGCGCGGCTTCCGCTACACGGGCGTCGATCTCGGCTTTCGGCGTCTTGCGGTTCTTCAGACCGTAGGCGAGGTTCTGGTAGACCGTCATATGCGGATAGAGCGCATAGTTCTGGAAAACCATGGCGATGTCGCGCTCAGCCGGATCGACCTCGTTGATGACGCGTGGGCCAATCTTGACCGTGCCTTTCGAGATGCCTTCAAGGCCTGCGACCATGCGCAGAAGCGTGGACTTGCCGCAGCCGGACGGGCCGACAAGCACGATGAACTCGCCGTCCTCGATATCGATCGAGACGGACTTTACCGCCTCGACGTTGCCGGTATAGATCTTCGAGACCTCGGCGATGGTGATGGCCGCCATGGCTGCCTCCGTTGGTAAATTGCGGTTTGAGGAAGCGGCAAAGACGGCTTCGCCTCTCCTTTGTCTACTTGTCGCTTTCCGTCAGGCCCTTGATGAACCAGCGCTGGAAGATCACCACGATCAGGACCGGCGGCAGCATGGCAAGGATCGCCAGAGCAAAGGCCTCGTTGTAATCGGGGATGTTCGAGCCGACCCAGACGAGCAGGATCTGCTTGATGCCGCGCACCAGCGTGAAGAAACCTTCGTCCGTGGTCATCAATGTCGGCCAGAGATACTGGTTCCAACCATAGACGAACATGATGATGAAGATCGCCGCCATCATGGTGCGCGACAGCGGCACCAGCACGTCGATGAAGAACTTGAACGGGCCGGCGCCATCGATGCGCGCTGCCTCGAGCAATTCGTCCGGCACCGACTTGAAGAACTGACGGAAATAGAAGGTACCCGTCGCCGACGCGAGCAGCGGCACGATCAGGCCGGTATAGGTGTTGGTCAGCTTCAGCGTGTTCATCACCTCGTAGGAGGGAAGAATGCGCACTTCGAGCGGCAGGAGCAGCGTCGTGAAGATGATCCAGAAGAAGAAGGTCGCGAGCCGGAAGCGGAAATAGACGATCGCATAGGCGGCCAGCATCGACAAGACGATCTTGCCGAGCGCGAAGCCGAGGCCGAGGATCATCGAGTTCATCATCATGTTGAGGCCGGTGATCTTGCCGGTGAAGCCGCCCTTGCGGGTGAGCACCGTCTCGTAGGTCTCGACGAAATGGCCGCCCCAGCTGAGGCTGAGGCCGTTGCGGTGGATATCCGCCGCCTCGTGCGTCGACGTCATGAAGGCGACCACGACCGGTGCCACCATGATGAAGACGCCGGTGAGGAGGATGACGTGGTCGAAAAACTTGGTGCGATACATCGGCCCCGCCTCAATTGTAGTGCACGCGCCGCTCGATGAAGCGGAACTGGAAGATGGTGAGCACGAAGACGATGAGCATCAGGATGACCGACTGCGCCGAGGAGCCGCCAAGGTCGTTGCCGCGGAAACCGTCCATGTAGACCTTGTAGACAAGGGTGATCGGATTGTTCGCCGCCTTGTCTTTCACCATGACGTCGATGACGCCGAAGGTGTCGAACAGTGCGTAGGTGACATTGATGATCAGAAGGAAGAAGGCGGTCGGCGCGAGCAGCGGCAGGATCACGGTCCAGAAGCGGCGGAAGCCCGAGCGGCAATCCATGGCCGCCGCCTCGCGCACCGCGACCGGAATACCCTGCAGGCCGGAGAGGAAAAAGATGAAGTTGTAAGGGATCTGCTTCCAGACCGAGACGACGATCATCGAAAAAGCCGTATCGAAATAGTTGAGACCGACCTTGATATCCCAGCCGAACCAGCGGGCAAGCTCGACGATCGGGCCGATATGCTGGTCGAAGAACATCATGCCGATGAGGCCGGCAACCGGGGGCGCGATCGCATAGACCCAGATGAGCAGCGTCTTGTAGGTGGCGTTGCCGCGGATGACCCCATCCGCCTTGACGGCGAGCAACAGGCCGATCGACAGCGCGAAGAAGGTGACGAGCGTGGTGAAGATCGCCGTGAAGCGCGAGATGCCCAGATATTCGCCCGACTTCAGCACGTCGGTGTAGTTCGCCATGCCGACGAAGGTCGAGCCGAAGCCGAACGGGTCTTCCAGATAAAAGGACGACTGGATCGCCTGGATCGACGGCCAGTAGAAGAACACGAAGATGATCGCCAGCTGCGGCGCGAGAAAGAGGTAGGGCAGGTAAGGCGAGGAGAACTGCACGCGCTTGGCAGTCGCGTCGCCGTCCTTCGGTTTGCCGCCGAACAGCCGGAGGGCGCCGAAGCGACGCCCGTCCGTTCCCGTCCCTCCCCGCGGTGCGGGGAGGCTTTCCGTTCCAGAGGTCATCGAGATCAGCCAGCCGTCTTGGCGAAGCGGGCGAGCAGCTCGTTGCCGTCCTTCTCGATCGTGTCGAAGGCGTCCTTGACCGTGGTTTCACCGGAGAAGATGCGGCCGTATTCGCGTTCCATGATCTCGCGGATCTGCGGGTAGAAGCCGAGGCGGTAGCCCTTCGACCAGTCGCCGGCCGGCAGCATCAGCTGCTTGATGCCGACTTCCGCGACCGGCTTTTCCTTGTAGTAGCCGTCCTTCTGGGCAAGCTCGTAGGCTGCCTTGGTGATGGCCACGTAGCCGGTTGCCTTGTGGTAGAAGTATTGGATTTCAGGCGAGGTCAGGAACTGGAAGAAGTCGGCGACGCACTTATTTTCCTCGTCCGACTTGCCCGACATGGCAAACAGTGCCGCGCCGCCGATGAAGGAGTTAGTGCCGGCACCCTCGATTGCGTTCCAGTAGGGCAGGAACGTCGCCGAGAACGGCATCTGCGCCGTCTTCTGCAGGCCGCCGAACGAACCGGACGAACCGATCCAGAATGCAGCCTTGCCTTCTTCGAAGACCTTCTGGTTGTCGTTCCAGCCGGCGCCGTAAAAGGCGAAGTAACCTTCGTCCTTCCAGGCCTTGAGCTTGTCGAACATCATGACCAGGTTCGGATCGGTGACCTTGAGCTTGGTGTCGGCGACGCTGTCGTAGCCGTTGTTGTTGGTGGCGAACTGGATGTTGTTGCGCGAGAAGAAGTTCTCGGTGAACTGCCAGGTGAGCTGCGACTGGACGAGCGGGATGTAGCCGGCGGCTTTCAGCTTCGGTGCTGCAGCCTCGAACTCCTCCCAGGTCTTCGGTGCTTCGACGCCGGCCTTTTTCAGGGCTTCGTCGTTCACGTACATGATCGGGGCCGACGAGTTGAACGGCATGCCGACGAACTTGCCTTCGCTATCGGCGTAGAAGTAGCGCACGCCGTCGATGAAGGCATTGCGGTCGAAGTTGTGGCCGGCCTTGATGATCAGATCTTCGGCGGGAACGACGGCGCCCTTGGCGTTGATGATGGTCGCTGCACCGGCGTCGAAGACCTGCAGAATGTTCGGCTGTTCGCCAGAGCGGAATGCGGCGATGCCGGAAGCGAGCGCTTCCTCATAGGTGCCCTTCGAAACCGGGGTCAGCGCGCAGGCGCTCTGGGCTTCGTTGAACTTCTGCGAGATCTCGTTGATGACCTCGCCGTTGCGGCCGGCCATGCCGTGCCACCAGGTAATATTGGTTGCGGCTAGCGACGAGGTTGCCGAAAAAGCAAGGGTGAAAGCTGCGAGTGAAATTTTCTTGAACATGACTGGTCCTCTCCACCGAGTTGCGGATGGCAGTGGACTAGTGGCCTTCAATGACAGGCCGGTAACGCTTTTATGTCGGGACGATTACAAATTCGCGAATCTGTTCCAAGACGGGATGCGGGCGGAACACCGCAATCATTTTCCCTCATCCCGCGCCGGTTCAGAACGCATCGGGCAGGTGTCGCGGCCAGCGCCAGGGTGTCACCGTGATGATATCGTAACGGACGGAAAGCCTGGCGAAATCGGGTTGGCGTGCGAGCCAGAGATCGCTGGCCGCGCGAATGCGGTGCTGCGCCGTTCCGGTGACGGCGAAGACCCCGTCGTCGGCCGAGCGCCGGGCCTTGACCTCGACGCAGGCGATGAGATCACCCCGCCGCGCAATGATGTCGATTTCGCCCAGTTTGGTGCGATGACGCATGGCGACGATGCGGTACCCTTTGACGATCAGGCAGAGGGCCGCGCGATACTCGGCGAACCGACCGCGCCTCTGAGCCCCAAGCCTGCGTCGATCGGGCCCTTCAGTCGCCATGGCGGCCCTTGAGTTCCAGCAGCCGGTCGTAAAGCTCCTTGCGCGGAAGGCCCGTCTGCTTTGCTGCCTCGGTCGCCGCCTTGCCGGTCGACATATCGGCGATGAGCCGCGTCAACAGCGCATCAACGTCGGCGGCCTCCGGTTCCGGCGGCGCGTCCGGCGGGCCGATCACGAACACGATCTCGCCCTTGACCGCGCCGGCATCGTCGTAAAACGCCTTGAGTTCGCCGAGCGTGCCACGGCGGAATTCCTCGAAGGTCTTGGTCAGTTCGCGGCACACGGCCGCCTTTCTGTTTTCGCCGAGCACGGCGGCGGCAGCCGCCACCGTGGCGGCAATCCGGTGCGGCGATTCGAAGAACATGAGCGTCGACGGCACCGTCGCCAACTCCTGCAGCCGATCGCGCTTGGCCTTGTCCTTGGTCGGCAGGAAACCGGCGAAGAGAAAGGCGTCGTTGGGCAGGCCCGAACCGACAAGGGCGGCAAGCGGGGCTGAGGCGCCTGGGATCGGCACGACGCGATAGCCTGCATCGATCGCCAGCTGCGCCAGGCGATAGCCGGGATCGGAGACAAGCGGCGTGCCGGCATCGGAGACTAGCGCCACCGATCTGCCCTCGCCAAGAGCCGCCAGCAGCCGCGGGCCGACCTCGTCGGCATTATGCTCGTGGTAGGCGTAGGGCCGGTTGACGATGCCGTAACGGTCGAGCAGCACGCGGGTGACGCGGGTGTCCTCGCAGGCGAGCACGTCGGCGCCGGCAAGCGTTTCAAGCGCCCGCAGGGTGATGTCGCCAAGATTGCCGATCGGCGTCGCCACCAGATAGAGCGCGACATCGAGCGGACGCGCGGGAATGCTGGCATTGTGCAGCCGATAGCTGCGCTGCTTCTGCCCATCCGAGGCGTCCGACGTCTTATGTTTTTCCAACTGCAGCTTCCTGATGGCGATGCCGGCTGACCGGTTTTAGTCTTTATGAGTGAGCCGACATGGCAGAGCAAGGGCGCCAAGCGGCCGGCTGGTGCGTCATCTGGGGACAGCGCCAGTCAAACCCCTTGCTTTTCAGGCGCTGTTTCTGCCATTTTGCCGGTCCACATCCTTCCGGTCGGTCGGCCGGGACACTCGCAGTTGACGCTGCGGCGGGAGCCTCGCCCGCCCAGCAACGGTTGAAAGCGGTAGCATCCCATGCGCATTACTCTCGAGCGGTCCAATCTCCTGAAGTCGCTGAACCACGTTCACCGCGTGGTCGAACGGCGAAACACGATCCCGATCCTCTCGAACGTTCTTTTGCGCTCCGACGGCGCGAGCCTCGAGATGAAGGCGACCGACCTCGATCTCGAGATCACCGAGGCGACGCCGGCGCAGGTGGAACAGGCCGGCGCCACCACGGTTCCGGCGCACCTGCTTTATGACATCGTGCGCAAGCTGCCCGATGGCTCGGAAGTGCTGCTGGCGACCAACGCCGAAGGCACAGCGATGACGGTCGCCTCCGGCCGCTCGAAATTCTCACTGCAGTGCCTGCCGCAATCCGATTTCCCCGACCTGACGGCCGGCAGCTTCTCCCACACCTTCCGCCTCAAGGCGACCGACCTGAAGATGCTGATCGACCGGACGCAGTTCGCGATCTCGACCGAGGAGACCCGCTACTATCTCAACGGCATCTTCGTGCACACGGTCGAGAGCAAGGGCGACCTGAAGCTGCGCGCCGTGGCAACCGACGGCCACCGCCTTGCGCGCGCCGACGTCGAAGCGCCGTCCGGCTCCGAGGGCATGCCGGGCATCATCATTCCGCGCAAGACCGTCAGCGAACTGCAGAAGCTACTCGACAGCCCCGATATCATCGTGACGCTCGAAGTATCGGACGCCAAAATTCGCCTGACGATCGGCTCGATCGTGATGACCTCAAAGCTGATCGACGGCACCTTCCCGGATTACCAGCGCGTTATACCGGCCAACAACGACAAGGAACTGCGCGTCGATTGCCAGTCCTTCGCCCAGGCCGTCGACCGCGTTTCGACGATTTCCTCCGAACGCGGACGCGCCGTGAAGCTGGCGCTGGCCGACGGCCAGATGACGCTGACGGTCAACAACCCGGATTCGGGCAGCGCGACGGAAGAGCTGCCGGTCGGCTACGAGCACGACCCGCTCGAAATCGGTTTCAATGCAAAATACCTGCTCGACATCACCTCGCAGCTGACGGGAACCGACGCCATCTTCATGCTGGCCGACCCGGGCTCGCCGACGCTGGTGCGCGATCTGGCGGCCGAGGACGCGCTTTACGTGCTGATGCCGATGCGGGTTTAGCCGCCCGTGCCGCGGTGAAAAATTAAGACCCGTCACGCCGCGCGTGGCGGGTTTTTTGTTGGCGCTGATATTCGCGTGCTGTTGATAAGACGACGCTTTCAGGCGTAGACAGACTTGTTTTTGCCGCAGATGGGATCACATTATGTCTGCAATGTCCGTTCCCCGCTCGAATCAGCGGAACCGGACGATCCGTATGAGAGGACGACGGTTTTGAGGGGTTCAATGAATTTGCGCGTGAAGGTGAAGGAACGGCTTGGCCGGAAATTCGACGAGGAGATCCGTTTCTTCAAGGGGTGGATGAGCAATGCGAAGGCGGTCGGGGCAATCCTTCCGACGTCTTCCGTCACCGCCCGCCGCATGGCGAGCGTCATCAATCCCCATTCCGGATTGCCGGTTCTTGAACTCGGCCCCGGAACCGGCGTCATCACCAAGGCGATCCTGGAGCGCGGTCTAGCAGCGGAAGATCTGGTGTCCGTCGAGTACTCCACCGACTTCTACCAGCAGCTCAAGGCAAACTTTGCCGGCGTCAACTTCATCAACGGCGACGCGTTCGATCTCAAGCAGACGCTTGGCGCGATGACGGACCGGACCTTCGACAGCGTCGTGTCTGCCGTGCCGCTGCTCAATTTCCCGATGCATCGTCGCGTCGAGCTGATCGTGGATCTTTTGTCGCGCATCCCGGTCGGCCGTCCCGTCGTGCAGATCTCCTATGGTCCGCTGTCGCCTGTGGTTGCCATGCCCGACCGCTACAGCATCCAGCATCTCGATTTCGTCGTGCGCAACATTCCCCCGGCGCAGCTCTGGGTCTACCGCAAAGCGCACTGACAGGGCACACCATTGTTCGGTCTGTATATCACGCACCCGCAAGTGCAGATCGATCCGGCAGTTCCCGTGCCGAAATGGGGACTGTCGGAGATCGGATATGCGCGAGCGGAAGCGACGGCGCGGCAGCCGTGGGTTCGAACGCTCGGGCGGATCGTTTCGAGCGACGAGACCAAGGCGATCGAGACCGCGAACCTTCTGGCCGGAGCGGCCGGCGTCGCGATCGAGACCGACGACACGATGGGCGAGAACGACCGCTCGGCCACCGGCTTCCTGCCGCCCCCGGAATTCGAGAGGGCGGCGGACTGGTTCTTCGCCAATCCGAACGAAAGCTTCAACGGCTGGGAGCGCGCCGTCGACGCGCAGGCCCGCATCTCGGCTGCCGTCTTTCGTATCCTTGACGAACACGACGCCAAAATCCCGATCGCTTTCGTCGGCCATGGCGGCGTCGGTACCCTCTTGAAGTGCAAGCTGGGCGGCACCGCCATCAGCCGAAGCGCCGACCAGAAGGGCGGCGGCGGCGGCAATCTCTTCGCGTTCCGTCTTGCGGATCGCGCCCTCACATGCGACTGGACCCCGATGGAATTCTGGCAGGGGGTGACCGCGACATGACCGAGACCGCACGCGACCGACTGATCGTCGGCCTGGATCTTCCGACAATCGCAGAGGCTGAAAAGATCGTTACCACGCTTGGTGACGACGTGACCTTCTACAAGATCGGCTACCAACTGGTGTTTGCCGGAGGGCTCGAGTTCGCCCGCGATCTGGCCGCGAGCCGCAAGAAGGTCTTCCTCGACATGAAGCTGCTCGACATCGACAACACGGTGGCCAAGGGCGTCGAGAACATCGTCAAGATGGGCATGTCGATGCTGACGCTGCACGCCTACCCCAAGGCGATGAAGGCGGCGGTCGAGGCAGCCAGGGGATCGGATCTCTGCCTGCTCGGCGTTACCGTGCTCACCTCGATGGACGAGCAGGACGTGATCGATGCGGGCTACGAATACGACCCGCACACGCTGGTGCTGCGCCGGGCCGAACAGGCCCGTGCCGCCGGCATGGGCGGCATCGTCTGCTCGGCCGAGGAATCCTCCGCGGTGCGCAAGATCATCGGCCCCGACATGGCTCTGGTGACCCCAGGCATCCGCCCGGCCGGAGCCGAGAAGGGCGACCAGAAGCGCGTCATGACACCCGCCGACGCGCTGAAGGCCGGATCGAGCCACCTCGTCGTCGCGCGCCCAATCGTCGCAGCCGCAGATCCGCTTGTCGCCGCGCGCGGCATCCTCGACGAGATGAACGGCGCGCTTTCGCGCTGATCGTGACACCCGCGTGCAACAGGTCGGCGATCCCTCTCGTACATCGCCGCCCTCTGCAACCGTTCCGCTTGACCTTGCCCGGAATTTGCCGGAAGTAACACTCCCGTCTGCTTTCGATGCCTGAAGACGAGGAGTTCAGCATGGCAAAAGGATATTGGATCGCACGGGTCGATGTGCGAGACCCCGAACGCTACAAGGACTATGTGGCGGCCGCAAAGCCGGCCTTCGAGAAATACGGCGCCAATTTCCTGGCGCGCGGCGGTGAATTCGAGCGGCTGGAAGGTGGGGTTCGCGCCCGCAACGTCGTCATCGAATTTCCATCGCTTCAGGCCGCTGTCGACTGCTATAATTCCCCCGAGTACCAGATTGCCGCGGCGATCCGCCAACAGGTGGCAGACGCCGAGATGGTGGTCGTCGAGGGCATCTGACCGACGAGTGTTGCCAACCACGGCAACGCCGCCCGCCGCGAGGATTGGCCTTCACCTCTCGCGGCTGTTGGGCTATGTAGCAAACAATTCTTCCAAATGAGATCAGGAGTGCACTTCCCATGACCTTGTCCAACCTTCCGCCGCTGGTGACGATTTTCGGCGGATCCGGGTTCGTCGGCCGTCATGTCGTACGTGCACTCGCCAAGCGCGGCTACCGCATCCGCGTTGCCGTTCGCCGGCCGGATCTTGCAGGCCACCTGCAGCCGCTCGGCAATGTCGGCCAGATCTCGTTCGTCCAGGCCAACCTGCGCTATCGCAAGTCGGTCGACCGCGCCGTCGAAGGCTCCGACCATGTCATCAACTGCGTCGGCGTCCTGTTCGAGAGCGGCCGCAACACCTTCGACGCCGTGCAGGATTTCGGCGCCCGAGCGGTTGCGGAAGCCGCGCGCAATGTCGGCGCCAAGCTAACGCATATCTCGGCGATCGGCGCGGACGCCAAGTCGGAATCGAGCTACGCCCGCACCAAGGGGCGTGCCGAAGCCGCGATCCTGGAAACGCTGCCGGACGCGATCATCCTGCGCCCGTCGATCGTCTTCGGACCGGAGGACGGCTTCTTCAACAAGTTCGCCCAAATGGCCCGGTTCGCACCGGCGCTGCCACTGATCGGCGGCGGGAACACCAAGTTCCAGCCGGTCTATGTCACCGATGTCGCCGAGGTCGTTGCCCGCTCGGTCGACGGCAAGCTGTCGGCTGGCACGATTTACGAACTCGGCGGACCTGACGTCCTCACCTTCCGCGAATGTCTCGAGATCATGCTCCAGACCATCGATCGCAAGCGCTCGCTGGTATCGGTGCCCTTCGGCATCGCCTCGCTGATGGGCCGCGTCGCGTCGATGATCCCCTTCATCACGCCGCCGATAACGCCCGACCAGGTGGTGTTGCTGAAATCCGACAATATCGTCTCGGCCAAGGCCGAATCCGAAGGCCGGACGCTTGGCGGCATCGGCATCACGCCGACGATGCTGGAATCGATCCTGTCGACCTATCTCGTGCGCTATCGCCCGCAGGGCCAGTATACACGCAGCGGCCGCGCCGCCTGAGGCAGCAGCCCAGAAAGCCTCTTTCGATCGCCGCCGGCCCTGCCGGCGGCTGTTTTATTGTGTCATCAAGGCAACAGCGTTGCAGTTCTGCCGCAGTGACAAAAGCGAATGGCATTTACCGCAGATTCAACATGTCCTGATATTGATCAAGACATATCCAACGCATAAAAACCGCCCCGCGCCCCGATCACAGGTAAGTCTCGGCGGCGGCAGCATCACTCTCGAAAGGCATGGCGTCCATGGGCAAGTCGATCGCAATCTTTTTTGCGTCTGCGGCACTGATCATTCTGGCTGGCTCCTTCGTCGCGCCGAACACGGTCGCGAGCAGCCGCAAGGGCTGCACGCCGGCCTATGGCGTCGACCCGTGCACGACGGCGTCGATCGACCTTTCCGGCAAGTAAGCCGGCGCCCATCGGGCGATTAGCTACAAGTTTTTGGCGGGGGCCAGGGACCGCGTGCGTTTCATCTGAAACGCACGCGGTTTTATTTTTACAGCGCCGCGCGTCAAATATGACGCGCAAAGGACGCTGTATCTCTTTATATTTGCTGCATAATTTCGCCCTTAAATCGGATCCGATTTAGAGAATTATGCAGTAGCTGTTCTCAGCCGAGCATCCAGAGGCCGATAAGGCCGGCGGTGCCGACGACGATGCGCCAGATCGCAAATGGCGTGAAGCCGCGGCGCGAGACGAAGTCCAAGAGCGAGCGGACGACGAAGATGCCGGCGACGAACGCCGCGATGAAGCCGACGGCAATCAGTGTGAAATCGTCGAACGACAGCGCATCACGGTTCTTGTAGAGGTCGAGCGTGAAGGCGCCGAGCATCGTCGGCATGGCCAGGAAGAACGAGAACTCCGCCGCCGACCGCTTGTCCGTTCCCATCAGCAGAGCGCCGGCAATCGTCGCACCGGAGCGCGAGGTGCCGGGAATCATCGCCAGGCACTGGAACAGGCCGATCTTCAGCGCCAGCGACGGCGGATAGTCCATGACGTCGGTGTAGCGCGGCGTCAGCGGCATCCGATCGATCGCAAGCAGGATGAAGCCGCCAATGATCAGCACGACACAGATCAGGATCGGCGTTTCGAACAGCACGGTCTTGATGAAGTCATGGGCGATTGCGCCGATGATGGCGGCCGGCAGGAAGGCGAGCAGCACCGACACGACGAAGCGGCGGGCCTTGACGCTCGTCGGCAGCGCCAGTGCGATCGACAGAAGTCTTTGGAAATAGACGAGCAGGATCGCCAGGATGGCGCCGAGCTGTATCAGAACGGCAAAGGTGTTGCCCGGCGATCTGAAGCCGAGGAAGTGCCCGGCGAGGAGCACATGCGCCGTCGAAGACACGGGGATGAACTCCGTCAATCCCTCGATGAGACCGAGGACGAGCGCGCTGATGATCGATTGATCCGCCATATATAAGATTTTCCTGATAAGTTTTGGAGTGGGAGGAAAAGGCTGATTCGCTTGTGTTTGCCACCACAAGTTCCTATAGCTTTTTCTGATGAGCCGTGGCCAGACGCATGCGCCGCCACGCTGACGTTCCCTGAAAAAAGACCATAAGAAGCCAGATCATCGATGCCGACACTGTACCATCACCCCATGTCCTCCGCTTCGCGGTTCGTGCGCCTGATCCTTTCGGAATACGGCTACCAGACGGAATTGACCGAGGAACAGCCCTGGGAAAACCGGCGAGACTTTCTGACGCTGAATCCGGCGGGCACGTTACCGGTCTATGTTGACGACAGTATGAGGGCGCTTTGTGGCGCCACGATCATCTCGGAATATCTCGACGAGACGAACGGCATCATGAAGCGAGATCGGCGGCTTCTGGCGGAAGATCCGTTCCAGCGCGCCGAAATCCGCCGGCTGGCCGAATGGTTCCTTCACAAGATGGAAGCCGACGTGACGCGCCCCTTGGTGCGCGAGCGCATCTTCAAACTGCAGATGACGCCGGACCAGGGCGGCGGCGCACCTGACAGCAAGGTGCTGCGCACCTCGCGCGCCAATATCCGCCAGCACATGAAGTACCTGTCGTGGCTTGCCGGGTCGCGGCCCTGGCTTGCAGGCGACCGGATCTCCTATGCCGACCTTGCGGCGGCCGCGACGGTTTCGGTGCTCGACTATCTCGGCGAGATCGACTGGTCGGACGCGCCGACCGCCAAGGAATGGTATCAGCGGCTGAAGTCCCGCCCCTCCTTCCGCCCGCTGCTCTCCGAGCGCGTGCGCGGTATCACACCGGTTCCGCATTATGCGGATCTCGATTTCTGAGGATAGTGCCGTGCCCGGCAGTGCTGCCAAGGCTGAAAACCAGGAGCGACGGCGGCAGAAGCTGACGGAATTCCTGAAGGCCGAGGCGGCCGACAAGGGCTTCGACGTCTGTCGCATCACCCGGCCCGATGCCATACCGGAGGCGCCGGCGCGGCTCGTGGAATTCCTCGACGAGGGCTTCCACGGCACGATGGAATGGCTGGCCGAAACGGCGGAGCGCCGCTCCGATCCGCGAACCCTCTGGAGCAACGTGCGCTCGGTCGTCATGTTCGGAATGAACTACGGCCCGGAGGAAGACCCGCGCGGCATCCTCGACCAGCCGGATCGCGGTGCGATCTCCGTCTATGCCCAGAACCGCGACTATCACGATATCATCAAGGGCCGCCTGAAAGAGGTCGCGACCCGCTTTGCGGCACGTGCCGGCGAAGACGTGAAGGTGTTCGTCGACACGGCACCGGTGATGGAAAAGCCGCTCGCCGAAAAGGCAGGCATCGGCTGGCAAGGCAAACACACCAATCTCGTCAGCCGCGAGTTCGGCTCCTGGCTGTTTCTCGGCAGCCTGTTCACCACGGCGGAACTTGCCTTCGACGCCGCCGAGCGCGACCATTGCGGCTCCTGTCGTGCCTGTGTCAACGCCTGTCCCACCGCTGCCTTCCCCGCCCCCTACCGCATCGACGCGCGGCGCTGCATTTCCTACCTGACAATCGAGCACAAGGGGCCGATCGACCCGACGCTGCGTCCGCTGATCGGCAATCGCATCTATGGCTGCGACGACTGTCTTGCCGCCTGCCCCTGGAACAAGTTCGCGCAGCAGGCGTCGGAGATGAAACTGAAGGCGCGCGATGACCTGAAGGCGCCGTCGCTCGCCTTTCTCCTGACCCTCGACGACCCGACATTTAGGACCTTCTTCTCGGGCTCGCCGGTCAAACGCATCGGGCGTGACCGCTTCGTCAGAAATGTCTTGATCGCAGCGGGCAATTCCGGCGATGACAGCCTGGTCGCAGCCTGCAAGACGTTGACCAGCGATACCTCCCCGATGGTGAGGGCGATGGCGGTGTGGGCTTTGTCACTATTGATCTCGCCCGATGCGCTTGCGGCCCATGAGAGGCAATGCGGTGCGGAGAGCGACGAAGAAGTGTTGTCCGAATGGCAAATGGCGGGAGTAAGCCGATGCATGTCCTGATTCTTGGCGCCGGTTATTCCGGCATGGCGATCGCGCGCGCACTGGCCGACAAGGCCGATAGCGTCACTGGTACGACCCGCAGTGCGGAAAAGGCTGCCAAACTCGCAAAAGCGGGCATCCGCCCGATCGTCTTCGACGGCGATACGGTTTCCGACGAACTGGCAGACGCCTTGCGGCAGGCGACCCATCTGATCCAGTCGATCGCTCCCGGCCGCGACGGCGACCCGATGTTCCGCCCCGGCAGCACCGACCTCGCCACGCTTGCCCCTGCCCTTCGCTGGATCGGCTATCTCTCCACCGTCGGCGTCTATGGCGACCATGGCGGTCAGTGGGTGACGGAAGACATGTTGTCCAAACCGGTCTCGGCGCGCTCGGTGGAGCGAGTCGAGGCGGAAGACGCCTGGCTTGCCTTCGGCGCCAAACACGCTGTTCCCGTCGCTGTGCTACGGCTTTCCGGCATTTACGGCCCCGGACGCAACGCCTTCTGCAATCTCGCCAACGGCACGGCCCGCCGGCTGATCAAGCCCGGCCAGGTGTTCAATCGCATTCGTGTGGAAGATATCGGCGCTGCCACATCCTACCTCTCCGAAAGACTTCAGGGTGGGATCTTCAACATCACCGACAACGAGCCGGCACCACCGCAGGATATCGTTGCCGAGGCCGCGCGGCTGATGGGCGTCGAGCCGCCGCCCGAGATGCCGTTCGAAACCGCCGAGCTTTCGCCGATGGCCCGATCCTTCTATGGCGAAAACAAGCGCGTTTCGAATGCACGCCTGCGGGAAACCGGCTTCGAACTCGCCTATCCCGATTATCGCGTCTCGCTTGCGCAAATGTGGCAGACGGACAGCTGGCGCGGCCAATGAACAATTGCTGCGCGAACCAGTCAAAATATTCCGTTCGCAATGGAACATTGTCGATAGCATGATCGTTAGTAATGGTGATCTCACGGAGGCGCTTAATTGTGACCTTCGTGAGATATTCATTCTATACTCGGCGAATTGAATGCAACCACAGCGGTAGTGACGCATTTTTGACCATCCGGATTCCGGACGATTCGTTCAATTCGAAATTTTTAATGATTTTTTTCGTTAAGCCGATATCTCGGCTCGCGTGCGCGCCGCATTTAGCGTTCAACCGCTGATTCCAAAGAACTTCCGGGTTCTATTTAAACTATTTCAAACAATCTTCGTTTTTTAATTTTCGTCCTTTTTTAATAGATCCTAATAAAACGTAAATGGTTGAAGCACGTTTTCGCCATTTTTCGCCCCAATTAGCGATCTTCGACAGAATTAACCAAGAGCTCCAGCCCAAGAGCTCTAACCGAGGGTCGCCAGTTTGACGCCAGCGAAAATCAAGACTGTTGCTGCGGCAGCGCTGTTCACCGCCGGGATCGGCCTCGGTTCCGTTTCCGACAGCCAGGCAGCAGGCGCCGGCTGCGGCGGTGCTTCCTGGTATGCGCTGACCTCCAAGACGGCTTCCGGCGAACGTATGAACGCCGCCCGCCTCACCGCCGCCCATCGCAGTCTGAAATTCGGCACCAAGGTGCAGGTCACCAACAAGCGCAACGGCAAGAGTGTAATCGTTCGCATCAACGATCGTGGCCCGTTCATCCGTGGCCGTGTGATCGATCTTTCCAAAGCAGCCGCCTCGCAGATCGGCATGATCAGCTCCGGCCACGCCAGCATCTGTTATCGCGTCGTCAATTCCTGATCGTAAAATACTTCCGTCCGGCATCCGATCCGGGCGGTTCTGCTTTGAGAAGTACTGTTCCTCGCCACTTCCCCGCGTTTAATCCCGGCCAGCGTCTTGCTCTTCGATGCCATCGCCGCTACCACGGCGAAAAAGGAGTTGATCGAAGATGCGATTGGGCGGCAGGCTCGCTGGAGCCATTGAGGTTCTTGAGGACATCGAAAAGCGGAAGCGCCCGGTCGCCGACGCACTCAAGGACTGGGGCCTTTCCCATCGCTTCGCCGGCTCCGGCGATCGATCGGCGATCGGCAACATCGTCTATGACGCGCTTCGCATGAAGCTCTCCCACGCCTACCTGATGGACAGCGACAGCGCCGCCGCTCTCGGCCACGCCGTGATGTACCGCCAGTGGGGCTTTTCCCCCGAAGCGCTGGCGGCCGAACTCGATGGCGACAAATTCGCACCCGAGATGCCGTCCGCCGACATGGCGCAGGCCTTCGCGACGCGCCGCCTCGATGATGCCGCGCCCCACATCCAGGGCGACATTCCCGAATGGGTGCAGGCATCCTTCGAGGAAAACTTCTCCGAGGATTGGCTCGACGAAGCCAAGGCGCTCGCCGGGCGTCCGACGCTCGATCTGCGCGCCAACACGCTCAAGTCGACCCGGGACAAGGTGCTGAAGGCGCTGGAGCGCAGCGGCGCTGAAGCCGCAACGATCGCCCGCAACGGTATTCGTATTCCCGCCGGCGAAGGCGCCTCGCGCCTGCCGAACGTCACCGCCGAGCTTTCCTTCCAGAAAGGCTGGTTCGAAGTCCAGGACGAGGGATCGCAGATCGTCGCCGATCTCGCCTTCCCGCAGGAAGGCGAACAGGTGCTCGACTATTGCGCCGGCGGCGGCGGCAAGACGCTCGCCATGTCGGCTGCGATGAACAACAAGGGCCAGGTGCACGCCTACGACACCGACCGCAAGCGCCTGGCGCCGATCATCGAACGGCTGAAGCGCGCTGGAACGCGCAATGTCCAGGTACACGATTCCGCCGACAGCCTGGCGCCGCTTGCCGGCCGTTTCGATCGGGTTCTCGTCGATGCGCCTTGCACCGGCACCGGAACGTGGCGTCGCCGCCCCGACACCAAGTGGCGGCTCAACCAGAAGAACCTCGAAGAGCGGATCTCCCAGCAGGAAGAAGCGCTGGCAAGTGCTGCGCAGTTCGTGCGGCCGGGCGGACACCTGATCTACGTCACCTGCTCGGTGCTTCCCGAGGAGAACGAGGCGCAAGTCTACGGCTTCTGCGAAGACAATCCGGAATTCGAGATCCTGTCGGCCGCCGACATCTGGGCCGGGCTATTCGGTACCGACAAGCCGCAGCCATGGTCCGCCGACATGAAGACGGTGACGCTGACGCCGGCTTCCACCGGCACCGACGGCTTCTTCTTCTGCCTGATGCAGCGCAAGGCCTGAGCGCCTCGCCGGCGGCTTCGACACTGCGCCAAACCGCCGGCATCAGATTGAAAACGTTCTAAACTATACACTTTGACACCAGTTTACTTTTGGTTCATGACAATCAAGCTCCGGCGGGTCGGCGGGGGATTTTCCACGACCCATTGCCGAGCAATGACGCCGTCCCGCGGTGTCCGTTCCGGTCACGCCGGGAGAAGAACAGGAGAGGGTCATGACCAAGAATTTCATCCGCGCCGCGGCGCTGGCGCTCATGACGGCAACGTCGACGCTGGCCCTGCAGCCGGCGCAGGCCGCCACCGATGCGGCCGCCGTTGTAAAGCACTACACCGTCGTCGCGCACGCCAAGTTCGAAGATGCGCTGATCACCGCTGAGGCGCTCGACAAGGCAATCGACGCGCTGATCGCGACCCCCAGCGAAGCAACGCTGAAGGCGGCGCGCGAAGCCTGGCTCAAGGCCCGCCACCCCTACCAGGAAACGGAAGTCTACCGCTTCGGCAACGCCATCGTTGACGAGTGGGAAGGCAAGGTCAACGCCTGGCCGCTGGACGAAGGCCTGATCGACTATGTCGATCCGAGCTACGGCAGCGAGAGCGACGAGAACGGTCTCTTCACCGCCAACGTGATCGCCAACAAGACGATCAAGATCGACGGCAAGGATGTCGACGCCACCAACATCACGCCGGAACTGCTGGCGGGTACCCTACAGGAAGCAGGCGGCATCGAGGCGAACGTCGCCACGGGCTATCACGCCATCGAATTCCTGCTCTGGGGCCAGGACCTGAACGGCACCAAGGCTGGCGCCGGCAACCGCCCCTACACGGATTACGACACCAAGGCCTGCACCGGCGGCAATTGCGATCGGCGTGGCGCCTATTTGAAGGCTGCATCCGAACTGCTCGTTTCGGACCTGAAGGAAATGGTTGCCAACTGGACGCCGGATGGCGCGGCGACCAAGGCCGTCGAAGCCGATCCGAAGGCTGGCCTGACCGCCATCCTGACCGGCATGGGATCGCTCTCCTATGGCGAGCTTGCAGGCGAGCGCATGAAGCTCGGCATCCTGCTGCATGACCCGGAAGAAGAGCACGACTGCTTCTCCGACAACACCCACAACTCGCACCTGCACGACGCGATCGGCATCCAGTCGGCCTATACCGGCGAATATACCCGCGTCGACGGCACCAAGCTGACCGGCGCCTCGCTTTCCGAACTCGTTGCCACCAAGGACGCGGCACTCGACAAGGAAATGACCAAGGATCTCGCCACCACGGTCGAGAAGATGCAGGCGATGGCCAAGCGCGCCGAAACCGTCGAGGCCTACGACCAGATGATCGGCGAAGGCAATGCCGAGGGCAACGCCACCGTCCAGGCCGCGATCGACGGCCTGATCGCCCAGGCCAAGACCGTGCAGCGCGTCATCGCGTCGCTCGACCTCGGCACGATTGAGCTTGAAGGTTCCGACAGCTTGGATAATCCTAACGCTGTTTTCCAATAAGCTGAAAAGGCGGGCCGCGCCGTTACGGACGCGGCCCGATCCTCAATCGATGAACGCATGCATTGCCCGCTCCCTTCTGCAGTCGCTCCTGGCGCTGTTTCTTGTTGCGGCGGCAGTTCAGGCGTCAGACGATACCTCCGCGCTCAAGCACAAGCGCGACGATCTCTCCGAGGCCGACCTTCGCCGCGTCGAGGCGATCACTGTGCCGGTCACGGATTTCTCCAAGGCAGAACGATACGAGGCGATGTCGGCGGGAGCCGGAACGTCGATCGCCCCGAACGATCAGGACAGCTTCACTCAGTTTTCCGCAAACTTGGCTTTCGAGGATGAAGAGGGATTCAAGCTGGGCGATGCGCTGTTCGAAAAGCTCTGGGTGTCCTCGCCCTCGTCAACCCAGGCGTCCGATGGCCTGGGGCCGCTCTACAATGCAAGGTCCTGCCTCAGCTGCCATCCGCGCGATGGGCGTGGCGGCCCGCCCGAAGGCGCCAGCGACGGCACCTCGATGCTCTACCGGCTCGCCCGGGCGCCGCGCAACGACGGCGAACGGCAGATGCTGGCGACCTACGACATGGCCAATTTCCCCGACCCGATCTACGGCGCGCAGTTGCAGGACAGGGCGGTGCCGGGGCTTGCCGCCGAAGGTCAGATGAAGATGACCTACTCCGAGCTGCCGGTCACGCTGGCGGACGGCGAACTGGTCTTCCTGCGCAAGCCGACCTATGCGGTGCGCGATCTCGCCTACGGCGCCCTTGATCCGACAACGACGCTTTCGCCGCGGGTGGCGCCGCAGATGATCGGATTGGGACTGATCGAGGCGATCCATGAGGCGGATATCCTTTCCCGTGCAGACCCTGATGACGCCGACGGCGACGGCATCAGCGGGCGCGCCTCGCTGGTTCGCGATCGCGCGACCGGAGAAATTGCGCTTGGTCGCTTTGGCTGGAAGGCACAGACCCCGACGGTGCGCCAGCAGACGGCGGATGCCTTCGCCGCCGATATCGGCCTTTCGACCCCGGATCTCGACCGCAGTTTTGGCGACTGCACCGAAGGGCAAACGGCCTGCCTCGGCCTGCCGACCGGCGTCCAGGCGCGTCTCGGCGCGGTCGAGGCTCCGGACCCGGTGCTGGGACTGGTCACCTTCTACTCGGCCAATCTGGCCGTTCCGGCGCGGCGCAAGGCGAGCTTTCCAAAAACCCTGCGCGGCAAGGAGATCTTCTACCAGAGCGGCTGCGCTTCCTGCCACACCCCGAAATACGTGACGCGTCGCGACGCTGCCCACAAGGCACAGGCGTTCCAGCTGATCTGGCCCTATTCCGACTTCCTGCTCCATGACATGGGAGACGGCCTTGCCGATGGCCAGACCGTAGGTATCGCCAATGGCCGCGAATGGCGCACGCCGCCGCTCTGGGGCATCGGACTGACGAAGGCGGTGAGCGGCCATACGTTCCTGCTGCACGACGGGCGGGCCCGCAATTTTACCGAAGCCATTCTGTGGCATGGTGGAGAGGGCGAAAAAGCGCGAGACGCCTTTGCCGCGCTTTCCACACGTGACCGCCGTGACCTCCTCGCATTCCTGGAGTCTCTTTGATGTCTCATATGCCTTCGCTTGCCCTCGGCCTTTGCCTGGCCGCTCTGTCCCTGCCGGCCATGGCGCAGGAGGGAAGCGCGCTGTCGCCCCGTGTCGTCAACGAGGCTGCCGTGCCAGCCGTGATGGCTAGGGCGGTCGACGATTTCATTATCCCCGGCTACCGCAACCTGTCGGACAAGACCGCGCTGCTGACGAAGGCGTCGGCCGCCCTTTGCGAGGTCCCGTCGGCGGCATCGCAGGAGAAAGCGCAAGAAGCATTTTCCGACCTGGTACAGGCCTGGTCGACGGTCGAAATCATCCGTTTGGGGCCGGCGCTCGAGCAGAACCGCTTCGAGCGCTTCCTGTTCTACCCCGACCGCAAGAGCACGGGCCTGAAACAGGTGCAGGCCATTCTTGCCAAGGGCGACGAGACGGCGACCGACGTCGCATCGCTCAAGGGCAAGAGCGTCGCGGCGCAAGGACTGGGCGCACTGGAATACGTGCTCTACGGCAATGGCTCCGATGTGCTGGCGAGCAAGGACGGCGATTTCCGTTGCCGCTACGGCGTGGCGATCTCGCAGAACCTCGACGCCATCGCCAACGAGTTCCTGGCGGAGTGGCAAAAGCCTGAGGGCATCCAGGCCGCCTGGAAAAAGCCGGGCCCTGGAAATCCTCAATTTCGCGACAGCAAGGAGGCGGCAACCGAGCTGCTCGGCATTTTCGTGCACGGCGTCGAGATGGTGAAGGACCAGCGGCTGAAGCCGTTCTATGCCGGAACCGTCGACGGCAAGCAGGACAAGGGACATCCGAAGTCGGCGATCTACTGGCGGTCGGAAAACACCATGCCCTCGATCGCCGCCAACTTCCGCGGCCTGCATACCCTGTTCAAGGTGGCCGACATGGAAAGCCTGCTTCCGAACGACAGCCGCTCGGTCGCCGGGTCGGCAGACTTCGTCTTCAAGTCGGTCATCGGCATCTCGCAGACCATCGACGGTCCGATCGGCGAGGCGATCGCCGATGACAAGAGCCGGGCCAAGCTCGATTTTCTCACGCTCAACACCGCCGATCTTCTCGACCGGCTGAACAAGGATTTCGGCGGTGCCATCGGCCTTGGCGCCGGCTTCTCCTTTGCCGACGGCGACTGAGCAGACAGCCCTTAGCCGAGGCTGTTGACAATCCCCCCGTTTGGGCGCAAAGCGCTCCCTTGTCCGCTCTCGCGGCCACGTTTCACCACAAGGATCAACTTGCAATGAACCCCGACAGTCGAAGTCGAGCCTTCATGCTCACGACCGCTCGGTCCTGATTGATCAGGGCTTCGTGGCGGTCGGATGACTCGCCCTATGGAGCCCAAAATGCTGCGCATCTACAAAAGCCAGAACAGCCATCTCGTGCTCGTCGACATGCTCGACGGCCTTGCCTCTCCGACGCCGGTCATCTGGTTCGACCTGCTCAATCCGTCCGTGGAGGAGACCCGGCTGGTCGAAGGCCAACTCGGCATCGAAATCCCGACCCGGGACGAGATGCAGGAAATCGAGCTGTCCGACCGGCTCTACCAGGAAGACGGCGCGCAGTTCATGACCATGACGGCCGTTGCCAAGCTCGACAGCGACTACCCGGTCAAGGTTCCCGTGACCTTCATCGTCAAGGGCGTGACGCTCGTGACCGTACGCCACGCCGACCCGAAGCCGTTCCAGACCTATGCCAACCGGCTGCAGAAGGCCAACGGCCAAGGCTGCGAAACTGGCGAACTGGCGATGCTGGGGCTTCTCGAAGCGATGATCGACCGCACCGCCGACGCACTCGAGCGGGCCGGCAGCGAGGTCGACGGTATTTCGCGTGAAGTGTTCCGCAAGACCAATGCCAGCGCCACCAAGAAGACACGCGACTTGCAGTCGCTGATCGAGCAGATCGGCCAGAAGGGTGACCTTCTGACGATCATTCGCGAAAGCCTGGTCAGCATCGGTCGGCTGGTCGCCTATCACGTGGCGCTCGAAGGCATCGGTCCGCGCAAGGCGGCTAAGGAAAGCCGGCAGCGGATCAAGTTGATCCAGCGCGATGCGACATCGCTCGGCGACCACGCGCTGTTCCTGTCGAACAAGATCAACTTCTTGCTCGACGCGACGCTCGGCCTGATCAATCTGGAGCAGAACCAGATCATCAAGATATTCTCGGTCGCTGCCGTCGTGTTCCTGCCGCCGACACTGGTCGCCTCGATCTACGGCATGAACTTCGAGGTCATGCCCGAGCTGCAGTGGCAGTTCGGATATCCCTATGCCCTGGCGCTGATGGTGCTTTCGGCGATCGTGCCGTTCCTCTACTTCAAGCGGCGGGGCTGGCTCTGACAGAGTCATCTGCTACATCGTAGCGACAAGGATCGGCGGCGGAATTCCGGTGCCGGTCCGATAAGATGGCAGGCGAGGAATGGCCATGCGCGCCACCACGGGTCTGATCGACCGTCGCAATTTCATCAAGATGGCCGGCGCCGCCTGGGTGGCGACGCTCGGCGCTCGCGGCGCCTTTGCGCTCGAGCGCGCCGACGCGGTCTTTGCCTCCGCTTTCATGGCGCCGGACGGAAGCTATGGCGTTGCCACACTGACCGAGGCCGGCGAGATCGTCGAGCGCACGGCGCTTCCGGCACGCGCCCACGGCATGGCCCATTCAGCCGCCAGCAAACGGACGGTGGCGTTTTCCCGCCGCCCCGGCACCTATGCGATGATCCTTGCGACCGACGGCAGCGCCGAGCCGGTGGTCATCGCGGCCGCCGAGGGCCGGCACTTCTATGGCCATGGCTGCTTTTCTGCCGATGGCCGCCTGCTCTACGCCACCGAAAACGACTTTGCCGCCAATCGCGGCATGATCGGCATCTACGACGGCAGCCGACATTTTGCCCGCATCGGCGAGTTCCCGACCTATGGCATCGGCCCGCATGACATGACGCTTTCCGCCGATGGACGGATGCTGGCCATCGCCAATGGCGGCATCGAGACTCATCCGGATTTCGGCCGCACCAAGCTCAATCTCGACCATATGGAACCGAGCCTGACACTGGTCGACACCGAGACCGGCGCGCTGATCCAAAAACACATACTGCCGGGCGAACTCAACCGTCTCTCCACCCGCCACGTCGATATCGGCCCGAAGGGCGAAATCTGGTTTGCCTGCCAATACGAAGGTGCGCGCGACGACCTGCCGCCGCTCGTCGGCCATTTTTCCCATGGCGAAGATCTCGCCTTCGTGTCGCTGCCCGAAAGCACGACCGAGGCCTTGGCCAATTATGTCGGCGCCATAGCCGTCAACCGCCAGGAGGGATTGATCGGCCTCACCTCGCCCAAGGGTGGCGTTGCCGTGACGCTCGATGCCCGCACGGGTGCGGTGTTGAGGCAAGAGCGCGTGACCGACGCCGCCGGTGTCGCGGCGGCCGAGCATGGTTTTGCCGTGTCGTCCTATGACGGCCGCTTCAAGGACCGTCAAAGCCGTGTCGCCTGGGACCAGCATATCGTCCGGCTCGGCCGGGACTGACGGCCCACGTCACGCGGAGAAGCGACCCTCGCCGGCCAGCTTTGCCAAATTGTCCCATCGATAGGCGGTCTGATCGTGGTTCTCACCGCCGAGGCTGACCTGGCCCTGGCCGACGGCGACCGCCCCCAGGCGTTCGTAAAACGCTCGGTTCGGATTGCTGGAAAGCACCCAGGCAAACAGCGACGCGCCGCCCAGCTCCCGGCAGTGGGCCGCGACGCTGCGCACGAGCGCCGAGCCGATGCCGGCCCCTTGAAACTCCTTGAGGATATAAAGCGCATAGAGTTCGCGGTCGAAGCGCGGCGGCATCGAGCGGGCCTTTCCATAATTGGCAAAGCCGATCACCCGGTTCGTGCTCATGTCGACCGCGACCAGGTGGAAAACGTCGACAACGCGCATGCGCCGGGCATGGCGCAACGCCTGTTCCTCGATGCTCATGGCATCGAGGAAGGCATCGGAAATCAGCCCGCGAAACGTCGATCGCCAGGTTTCGACGATGACGGAAGCGATCATCATGATGTCATCAGGACCGGCCGGCCGGATGTCGATGCGTCGGAAGCTTTTCATGGCAGAGATATAGGTGGCGCATGGTCGCTTCGAAACAGCAGCCCCCGCTGGAAAGCGCATCAGGGCACTCTATCTGTCGACGCCATGAACAGACCCCTCGTCTACACAGTCTTCATCGCTGCCGTTCTCGGTCTCGGGCTTCTCATCGGCTACAACAACATCCCCGGCGAATGGTACCAGTCACTGGCAAAGCCGGTCTTCAATCCACCCAACTGGATCTTCGCCCCGGTCTGGTCGGTGCTCTACGTGATGATCGGCATCGTCGGCGCCCGGCTGTTTCTTGACCATCGCCGTACCGCCGCGATGCGATTGTGGCTCGCGCAGATGATCTTCAACTTCCTGTGGTCGCCGCTGTTCTTCGGCCTGCAGGACATCGCGTCGGCACTGATTGTCATCATCGCGCTGCTGATCGCAGTCGCCGGTGTCATCGTCGCAAGCTGGCAAAGAGACCGCGCTTCGGCCTTGCTCTTCCTGCCCTATCTCGCCTGGGTGGCATTCGCGACCGTACTCAACGGCTCGATTTTCCTCATGAATTGAGCTTGTCGCACTGGTGCGGCCGTGCCACTGTCCGTCGATCGATATGGGAGGCAATCGGGCCTGCCGCGACAGCCAGGGCCGTACAGACTGATGGACGACAGCGATCCCCCAGATTTCCGCAGGCGCATAAGGGAAAGCTTCGCACGGCAGGCGGCCATGGAAACGATCGGCGCAGAACTGACGCTGGTCGAGCAGGGTACCGTCGAGATCGAGCTGCCCTTTGACGAAAAGCTGACGCAGCAGCACGGCTTCCTGCATGCGGGCGTGATCTCCGCCGCGCTCGATTCGGCCGGCACCTATGCCGCCTATTCCGTCATCGACCCCGACGCCTCTATCCTGACGATCGAATTCAAGGTCAACCTGCTGTCGCCGGGGCGCGGCGAGCGCTTCCTGTTTCGCGGCGAGGTCACCAAGCCCGGCACGACGATCATCGTCTCCGACGGGCGCGGCTACGCCATCCGCTCGGACGGGCCGGCCAAGCTGATCGCCTCGATGACCGGCACGATGATGGTCATCCGCGGACGCGAGGGTATCGAAGGATGAAGGTCGAAATGAAGGACGTCGCCGGCCGCAAGGTTCTCTATGTCATGGCTGTCGATGCCGAGTACGGTCCTCATCTCAAGGCACGGATCGCGCCGCTGATGACCGGCGTCGGACCGGTCGAGGCCGCAGTCACGCTGACGAAGACGCTGGCAGGCCTTGCCTCCAAAGACACTCTGCCTGATCTCGTCGTCTCGCTCGGTTCGGCGGGTGCGGCCAAGCTTGAACAGACCGAAGTCTATCAGGCGACATCGGTCGGCTACCGCGACATGGACGCCTCGGTGCTCGGTTTCGAGAAAGGCGCGACGCCGTTTCTCGACCTTCCCGCCGTCGTTTCGCTGCCGCTGCGCATTCCTGGGATCAAGGAGGCCCGGCTTTCGACCGGCGCCAACATCGTCTCCGGCACCGCCTATGACGGCATCGACGCCGACATGGTGGAAATGGAGACCTATGCGGTGCTACGCGCCTGCCAGTCTTTCGGCGTGCCGCTCATCGCGCTTCGCGGCATTTCCGACGGTAAGGCGGAACTCAAGCACGTCAACGACTGGACGGAATATCTAGATGTCATCGACGAGAAGCTCGCCGGCGTCATCGACAGGCTTGAGACAGCGATCGGCACGGGCGAAATCCGGCTCTGAAAGCCCGGAATTGTCGGGGTGCAATCTAATCGTTGCGCAGAGGACGGGCTTTGATTAAAGGCTCGCCATGATCAAGCTTGTTTGAAGGCCCGACATGACCCAGACAGCCCATCCCGACACCGTTCTCATCGTCGATTTCGGCAGCCAGGTGACGCAGCTCATCGCCCGGCGCGTGCGCGAATCCGGTGTTTATTGCGAAATCGTGCCGTTCCAGTCGGCGGACGAAGGTTTTCAGCGGCTAAAGCCGAAGGCCGTCATCCTCTCCGGCAGCCCGGCTTCCACCCTCGACATCGGCTCSCCGCGCGCGCCTTCGATGATCTTCGATTCCGGCCTGCCGGTCTTCGGCATCTGTTACGGCCAGCAAACCATGTGCGCCCAGCTGGGCGGCAAGGTCGAGAGCGGCCATCACCGCGAATTCGGCCGCGCCTTCCTCGAAGTCGAGAAGGACTGCGCGCTGTTCGACGGCGTCTGGTCGCTCGGCTCGCGCCACCAGGTCTGGATGTCGCATGGCGACCGCGTCACGGCGATCCCCGAAGGCTTCGAGGTCGTGGCGACATCCGCCAACGCCCCCTTTGCCTTCATTGCCGACGAGAAGCGCAAGTACTACGCCGTGCAGTTCCACCCGGAAGTGGTGCACACGCCCGACGGCGCCAAGCTGATCGCCAACTTCGTGCACAAGATCGCCGGCATCAAGGGCGACTGGTCGATGTCGGCCTACCGCGCCAAGGCCGTGGACGCGATCCGCAAACAGGTCGGCGACAAGAAGGTGATCTGCGCGCTTTCCGGCGGCGTCGACAGCTCGGTCGCAGCGCTCCTGATCCACGAGGCAGTCGGCGACCAGCTGACCTGCATCCTCGTCGACCATGGCCTGATGCGCAAGGACGAGGCGAAGAACGTCGTCGCCATGTTTGAAGAGCACTATAATCTGCACCTGCTGCACGTCGACGCTTCCGACCGCTTCATCGGCGAACTGGAAGGCCAAAGCGATCCGGAAACCAAGCGCAAGATCATCGGCCGCCTGTTCATCGAGGTGTTCGAGGAAGAGGCAAAGAAGCTCGGCGGCGCGGATTTCCTTGCCCAGGGCACGCTTTATCCCGACGTCATCGAAAGCGTTTCCTTCACCGGCGGCCCGTCGGTGACGATCAAGTCGCACCACAATGTCGGCGGCCTGCCGGAACGCATGAACATGCAGCTGGTCGAGCCGCTGCGCGAGCTGTTCAAGGACGAAGTCCGGGTGCTCGGCCGCGAACTCGGCCTGCCCGACAGCTTCATCGGCCGCCACCCGTTCCCCGGACCGGGCCTTGCCATCCGTTGCCCTGGTGGCATCAGCCGCGAGAAGCTCGAGATCCTGCGCGAAGCCGACGCGATCTATCTCGACGAAATCCGCAAGGCCGGCCTCTACGACGCCATCTGGCAGGCGTTTGCCGTGCTGCTGCCGGTCCAGACCGTCGGCGTCATGGGCGACGGCCGCACTTACGAGTTCGTCTGTGCGCTGCGGGCCGTCACCTCGGTCGACGGCATGACCGCCGACTTCTACCACTACGACATGGAATTCCTCGGCCGTGCGGCAACGCGCATCATCAACGAGGTCCGTGGCATCAACCGCGTGGTCTACGACGTCACGTCGAAGCCGCCCGGCACGATCGAGTGGGAATAACGGGCAATCGGCGGCAATAGCGTAGCTTTGGGCGGCGATTTTCTCGCCCGCGCTGCTGCCAGCCGTCTATTCCTCACGTGCGCCGAGCGCCATGATGGCGCTGTCCGGTCGATTAGTCCAACCGCACCCAATCGATGGCTTCGAGCACATACGGCGCGAACAGGAAGTCCCGGATCTGGATGATCCGGCTTTCCGACCAGCCGATCAGGACGAAATGTGCAGGCCGTTCCGTCGAGCCGGTGCTGTCGAACACCAGCATGGCCGGCTGTCCTTCAACCGCGCCGAAGGCGAACCGCCACTTCGTCACTTCGCCATAGCGGGTAAAATAGTGGCCGATCCTGTCGCGTCCTTCGAGTTGCAGCCGGTTTACCAGATCGAGCTTCACGTCATCGGCGAGCATGGCGCGAATTGCGTCGAAATCACCGCTCTGAAAGAGACGGACATAGGCGGTCATCTTCCGCCGGTCCGGCTCTGACATCAGCGGCAGCCTGATATCGTCGGGTGCCTGCGCAAGTTCCCGGAGTGCAACGCGCCCGCGCTGTAGCGCCGATTTGGCGGCGGCGGGCGAGCAGCCCGCGATCCCGGCGATCTCGTCGATCGAATGACCCAGGACATCCTTGAGGATCACCGCGCAGCGCTGAAGTTCAGGCAGCCGCAGAAACGTCTGGAAGCTGAACGCGACGATTTCCGCCTCAGGGATGGGCGCCGCCTCGACGTCTTCGGTGAGCGAGACGACCGTGTTGCGCGACCGCTCGCGCAGGAAATCGAGGCTCGTGTTGTGGGCGATGCGAAACAGCCAGCCCTCGAGACTATCGACCTCGACTCCTTGGGCTCGTGCGTTGAGCGCCTTGACGAGCGTATCCTGCAAGACATCCTCGCCATTGACCGCCGATCCCGTCATGCGCGCGCAGTAGCGATGAAGGCGTGGTCTGAGCGCATTCAGACGGTCCTCGAAATGGTCGGTATTCATGCACCAAGACCTCCGGCGCTTGCCCGCTCCGCCTGGGACTGGGCGCTGATTTCGATCAGTATCTTCGACAGCTTGGCCGGTTGTGACAGGAATGGCGAGTGGCTGGTCTCCAAAGTGTGGGTCGTCGTCTTGCCGCCGATGGCAACGTCTACGGTCGCAATCATGTGATCCTGACCGGCCAACGGAACCGCGCGGTCCTGTGTGGTGCGGATGTAGTGGCGCGGCACGGTGCCAAATCCTTCCGGCGTAATGGCCGATGGAGCCACGGCGCCGGCATTCGATTCGTCGTAGTGAAGATGCAGCGCCGCCTGCGCGAATTCCACCTCCGGCACGTCGCCATAAAACGAAGCCTTGAGAAGCGATCGATAGGCGACGTCTGTCGATCGCGGATTGATCCTTGTCGCACCGATGCCGACGGGGTCGCCCACGAACAACCCGGGCGACAGGGCCGAAGACATGGTTTCGTGTTGCAGCATCGCCAGCAACGGCATGCCGTTCGGCACCATGAACCCGGCGATATAAACGACTGCGAGAAGCTGGTCCGGAACCCTTTCGGCGACCGCCGAAATCGTCATCCCGCCGGCCGAGTGCCCGACCAGGATGACCTTGCCGCCGCCGAGGGCCGCGGCCTCTTTTACCAGCTCGACAACCGCTTCCGTCCGCTCCAGCTGCGTAATGCCGGCGCTGGGTGACGGCTCCGTGGCAAAAGCAATGGGGTCGAACGGACGAAGGCCGAGCGACGGTGGGGCTATGGCATTGACCCCCGCGCCGGGAAGGTCGAGCGTCAAGGCCGAAAAGCCATTGGCTTCAAGTATCGGCGTCACCTTGTCCCATGTCGAGCGGTCGTGCCAACCGCCATGGATCAGGACAAAAACTGCTTTGGTCACTGCCATTCCCTCAGTCCACTTTACTCTGACCTTACGATATTTGCGGCCTGTGCAAGCGGCCAACTGCCAGCGTCGGTTCAAACTTCCCTGTCGTCGAAAAGGAACATTTCAACACCAGAGTCGTCAGGCGCAAAAAGTCGTCGATCCGCCGCAGCGGCCTGACCTTCCGGGCTTGCAAACGCCTTGTTGATCGCCGCAAGGTCATCGAAATGCAGCGTTCCAATGCGATGAATTTTGGACGTTCCGACTGGCCTTGCGATCGGGCCGTCGCTGACCTCGTATTTCCTGAGCCCAGGGATCTTCTTGGCGAGAGGCACGTGGATCTCGAAATAATGCTGGTCGAACGCCTCGACATTATCAGGTGTTGGGTAAATCACGACCATGCGGGCCATTGCGATTCCTCCGTTGTTTCGGTGTGTGCCAAGCCTCACCGGGTTTCGCCAAACACCGCCGAGCCGATGATCGAATCGAGGCTCGCCAGCTCAAGGATCTCAGGGAAGTAGGCTTTCATGCGCGGGTCGCTGCGCATCGCCTCGACCGCTGCAGGGGTCTCCCACTCGGAGTAGATGACGACGCCGGTGCCGTCATTTGCCGCGATCAACCGGGTCGTCTTCCAGCCTTCAAGCGTGCGGACAACCGTGTCGGTGTTCAGCTTCAGGAGCGCGATCAGCGCATCCTGCTTCCCGGGTTTGACCTTCAGCAGATTGATCAAAATGACTGACTCGTCGGACATGGCATGTCTCCTTTTTGTTTCGAACACATCAAGGACGACCGGAAGGGTGAAAACGGATCGCGACGTTTGAAAATTTTGGGAAATGGTTCTCTGCGGAGCGGGGCCTGCTGACTGAAATAAGCAGTCCAAGCCATCGCCACAACAACGGAAGAGCCGTAGCCTTACCTGACAAAAAACAATAGTGTTGACTAATTAATCAGTATGCACTAATTGTTTTGTCATGATTGAAACCGCACCCATCACCGCCGTCATGCGCGCCCTTGCCGATCCGACCCGGCGTGCCGTGTTCGAGCGCATCGCCAATGCCGACGAGATCACGGTGGTCGAACTGACGCGCGGCAGCGGCGTGACGCAGGGTGCCATTTCGCAGCATCTCAAGTCATTGAAGCAGGCGGGCCTCGTCAGCGAGCGTCCCGAAGGCCGCAACGTCTATTACCGCGCTGAGCCCGAAGGCCTCGAGCCGCTTGTCGACTGGATGAGCCATTACGGCGCCTTCTGGCGCGAACGGTTTGCAAACCTCCGCACTCTCTTGAAGGAGATCGATCCATGAATGAAGTAGTGTTGCAGCCCCACACGCAGGACATCGTGGTAGACGAGGTCTTCCCCCACGCCCCCGAGACGATCTGGAAAACCTTGACGAGCGGCGCCTTGATAAGCCGCTGGATGATGGTTGCGACAGGCTTCGAGCCGGTCGAAGGCAACCGCTTCACCTTCCAGACCACGCCGGCCGGCGAATGGGATGGCGTCATCCACTGCCGGGTGCTGGAGGTGAAACCGAACGAGCGGTTCGTCTACGCCTGGAAAGGCGGGCACGAGGCCAATGCCGGCTATGGCTCGCGTCTTGACACGGTCGTTACATGGACCCTGTCCAGGGTCCACAACGGCACGCGCCTTCGCCTCGTTCATTCCGGCTTCGTGACGCCGAGAAACGACACCGCCTTCAAGAACATGAGCGAAGGTTGGAAGAAGGTTCTGACGCGGATCGGCACCGTGACCGAAGGGCAGGACTGAGACGACACCCAAAGCCTGACGCGGGCGCCGTGCCCGCGTCCTTGACGCGCCCGGTTCGGCAAGCGCCGTAGCGCCATCACGAACACAAGCAAAACAACTGATTGCGATGCCCGACCATCGAGCACGCTCGATGACGTACGCGTTGCCGTCCCCAGAGCCCAAGGAGCAATGACATGAGCAAGCCCTATACCGGTGGATGCGCCTGCGGCGCGATCCGTTACGAGATCTCTGGAGAACCGGTTTTCTCAAACGATTGTCAGTGTCGCGACTGCCAGAGCGAGAGCGGCACCGGACACGGATCGCACCTGACCTTCAGGCGAGACGGCGTGAAGCTCGAAGGCAAGGCGACGCTGTGGGACATGGTCGCCGATAGCGGCAACGTGAAGACCCGGGCCTTTTGTCCCACCTGCGGTTCGCCCGTCTATATGACCTTTGCCGCAATGCCCGAATTCTTCACCGTGCGCGCGGCGAGCCTCGACGATCCGAGTCGCTACAAGCCCCAGGTCGTCACCTATGGATCACGCGGCTACGCTTGGGACCACCTCGACCCGACGCTGCCGAAGTTTGACAAGATGCCGCCGATGTAAAGACCAGGCGAACGGACATCGAAGTTTTCCAGGGCGCGCCGTCGCGCGCCCTACCCCATCCCCATCGCGTAGCAACCGAGCAAATGCGCCATGCCGCGTTCGGTATTGCCGAACAGTAGATCCGCCTTCTGGCGGCTAGTTCGAACAGATCACGCCTGTCATCTTCTCTCCATCGAAACGCCAATCGGCGCACACCGAAAAAACAGGAGAGACCAATGCTTCGTTCCCTCATCACCGGCGCAGCCATAGCCTTCGCCGTCCCGGCACTCGCCGACGTTCAGCCCTATCCGGCGACGTTTACAACGGAAACCATCGCCACCAACGGCACGACCCTGCATGTGCGCGTCGGCGGTTCGGGGGCCGACCGTCGTGCTGCTGCACGGCTACGGCGAGACCGGCGACATGTGGGCGCCGCTTGCTGCCGAGCTTGTCCGCGATCACCGCGTCATCGTGCCCGATCTCAGGGGCATGGGGCTCTCGGACAAGCCGGCGACCGGCTATGACAAGAAGACAGAAGCGCAGGATATCGCCGGCGTGCTCGACGCGTTGAAGGCCGACAAGGTCGACGTGGTGGCACACGATATCGGCAACATGGTCGGTTACGCCTTTGCCGCCCAGTATCCGACACGAACGACAAAGCTGGTGCTGATGGACGCGCCGCTTCCCGGCGTCGGCCCGTGGGAAGAGATCCTGAAGAACCCGCTGCTGTGGCACTTCCGTTTCGGCGGGCCTGACATGGAGCGCTTGGTGGCCGGCCGCGAGCGCATCTACCTCGACCGCTTCTGGAACGAATTCTCCGCCGATCCGAAGAAGTGGAACGAGGCCTCGCGCGAACACTACGCCAAGCTCTATGCCCAGCCGGGCGCGATGCGGGCGGGCTTCGCCCAGTTCGCCGCCTTCGATCAGGACGCGATCGACAACCAGGCCTTCCTGAAACAGGGCAAGCTCGGCATGCCTGTCCTGGCCGTCGGCGGCGAAAAATCCTTCGGCCCGACAATGGCCGTCGTAACCCGCTTTGCCGCCAACAATGTCACCGAGGTGGTCATTCCCGCTTCCGGCCATTGGTTGATGGAGGAACAGCCCGAAGCGACGGTGAAGGCGATCCGCAGCTTTCTCGACGCGGAATGATCGAGGGTGCCTACGAAGCGGCCATTGACCAGAGCCGGCGCAAGCACTTTGCGCCGGCTCTTTTCGCATCATGGCCAGCGCGCAGCGCGATAGCTCTCAAGCTCCGGCTGGGCGTCAGGTCGGCGGAATGAAAGGCTGGCTGATCGCCTGGAATACGGCCAACGCCTCCAGCATTTCCCCGTGTGCCCGTAGCGCCGGATAGTTGGAGATCGCGATCAGCTCGGGATGGACCTCGCACAGGAAACGCAGCACCACTGCCACGGCGATATCGGCATGGCCAATGCGCTCCCCGAACCAGAACTCCGAGGTACCCTCCGACCGGCCGGCCTCCAATACGCCGAGCGCCGCCTCCATCTGGTGACGGCAGCGATCGACCCAGAGGGCCGAGACTTCGCCGTGCAGACGCTTCTCGTAGAACAGGCTGACGGCCTTGTCGCCGAGCCCGGTTGCAAGCGCCGCAACCTTAAGCGCCCGATGTCGGGCGGGTTCGAACCTTGGAAACATTGCGCGTTCATCGGAAACAAGGCCGTCGAGATAATCGAGAATGATGTGGCTATCGATCAACGCGGTACCGTCGTCCAGCACCAGGGTCGGGACGCGCGTCAGCGGATTGTAGGCACGAAGCCTGTCGGCATCGCCGAAGGAGGACCAGGGGCGGTGCTCGAATTCCATGCCGTATAGCGTGAGCGCGATGCCGACGCGGCGGACGAAGGGAGAATCATATTGGCCGATCAGGATCATCTGCAGGGTCCCGTCTGGTGAGAGCGCAGCCAGAAGACAACGGATGCGCGGCAAAAGCAAAGCCTTGCTCCGCCCCCATCAACGCCCGCGCTCCCCGTTTCTAGCCACTTGCAGAGCCTATCGGGAATGCCGATAAGCCTTCGACACGAGACAAAAGGGGGAGACCATGGACATCTCGGAAATCATCATCGCCGGCGACACCGCAGGCATCGAATGGCGCCTTCCGGTCTTCCGCTTCAAGGGCAGGAGCCCCGACGCACCGAAGACCTATATTCAAGCGGCACTGCACGCCAACGAACTGCCCGGCACCGCGCTGGCGCATTTCCTCCTGCAGAAGCTCGCTGACGCGGAGAAGAACGCCGCCATTCTCGGCGACATCACCGTCGTGCCGCAGGCAAACCCCATCGGCACCGCGCAATCGCATTTCGGCGAACTGCAGGGCCGGTTCGATCTCGGCTCGCGCACCAATTTCAACCGCGATTTTCCGCTGATCGCACTCGGCGAGCGCGACAGCCTTCTCGAGGATCTTGATCGTTACTCGGCCACGGATCGGCTGAAGCGGCAATTGCTGCATATGGCGCTCGGCGCCGACTTGATGCTCGACCTGCATTGCGACGACGAAGCGCTGCAATATGCCTATATCGACGACGCCTTCTGGCCGGAGGCGGCCGACCTTGCCGCAGCTCTCGACATGGAGGCGGTGCTTCTTTCGGATGG
This sequence comes from Ensifer sp. Root1252, assembly GCF_001425885.1. NCBI lineage: Bacteria > Pseudomonadati > Pseudomonadota > Alphaproteobacteria > Hyphomicrobiales > Rhizobiaceae > Ensifer > Ensifer sp. Root1252. Next base: position 693,962 of record NZ_LMDT01000001.1, read on the forward strand.
CGAAAGCTCCGCCTTCGAAGAGGCCGTCGCCTACGCCTGGAAGTATGAGGCAGCCGGTCAGATGAAGACGAGCCTTCCGGGGCGGCTCTCCGTCACGGTCGAGCTTCGCGGCACACGCGACGTCTATCCTGACATGGCACGCAAGGATGCCGAAGGCGTGCTGCGCTTCCTCGCCCAGCGCGGCGTGGTCGCCGGCGACAGGGCAGCACTTCCAGCATTCGGCGGCATCGTCGCGCCGCTCGACAACATCGAGCTGATCCGCGCTCCGGAATCCGGCGCCATCCTCTTCCACCGCGATATCGGCGAGAGGGTGAAGGCCGCCGATCTGCTCGTGACGATCCTTAGCCGTCCCGGCCGGCCAGACGGCGCCATCGAAGTCCGCGCACCGCAGGACGGGCTGATTGTTACCCGGGTATCGACAAGGCTTGCCCGTCGCCGCGCGGACCTGATGAAAATCGCCTGCGCAACCGCGTCAAGCGCCGCACGCAAGCCCGGCCCGCTGGAAGCCTGAAGCCAAGCCAAAGCTGTGGCTTTGTCCGGAACGTCCTGAGAACGTTCCGGACATCACCGCGACATCGTCGCGGTCATCTTCGGACTGTCGAGAAGGATGGTCGAGCGCAGAGTCTTGATCTCGCCGATCTGCTCGAACTCGGTCCACAATAGCCGTTTGTAGTCGGCGACATCACGTACGGCGATCTTCAGCAGAAAGTCGAAATCACCGGCAACCGTATGGCACTCCACCACCTCGGGCATGCGCGACACCAGTTCGATGAAACGCTGCCCGACCTTGCTTGCGGTCCGCTCCAGCGTCACTTCGAGAAAGGCCTGGAAGCCGACCCCCGCCGCCTTCGGATCGACCACGACCGTTTGCCGGATAACACCTTCCGAGTAGAGCCGCGCCAACCGGCGCGACAGCGGTGCCGGCGAAAGCCCGACCCGCGCCGCAAGCTCGTTGTTGCTGCGCAACGCGTCCTCGACAAGCAATCGGATAATCCGCCGGTCGATCGCATCGAGTTTGGACGCTCCGCGCTCCGTCATAGCCAGCCCTTCCCGCTCTCTTCAGCGTTTGCGCAAATCAGCAAAAGAAATGCATCGATTTACGCAATTCGATCTATGCGAATATTGTCTCCGTGGCAAATCCGGCATCGATTTTGCGCTGTCTCTGATTTAAAGAAGAAGCCTGTCGAGAGCCGGAGGACGGTTCTCGGCGCGACCTTTCTCGATCGCCCATCGCTACTCTGTCACTGCCAAGGAGGAATTCCGGCATGTTCGACGCTCTGACCCGCCAACCCGACGATCCGTTGCTGGCCCTGATCGGGCTCTATCGCAAGGACGAGCGCCCTGGAAAGGTCGATCTCGGCGTCGGAGTCTACCGCGACGAAACCGGCCACACGCCGATCTTCCGCGCGGTCAAGGAAGCGGAAAAGCGGCTGCTCGCAACGCAGGACAGCAAGGCCTATGTCGGCCCCGAGGGCGACCTCATTTTCGTCGATCACCTCTGGACGCTGGTCGGTGGCGACACGATCAACCGAAGCCATTTGGCCGGCGTGCAGACGCCGGGCGGCTCCGGCGCGCTAAGGCTTGCGGCCGACCTCATCCGCCAGATGGGCGGCAAGCGCATCTGGATCGGCCTGCCGAGCTGGCCGAACCATGCCAGCATCTTCAAGGCCGCGGGCCTTGAGACGGCCGGCTATCCATTCTTCGACGTCCCGTCCCAGACCGTGCTCTTCGACACCATGATGAGCGCGCTCCAAGGTGCTTCGGCCGGCGACGCCGTGCTGCTGCATGCCGGCTGCCACAACCCGACGGGCGGCGTGATCACCGATACGCAATGGCTGGAGATCGCGGCCGTCGTCGCCGAGCGCGGCCTGCTGCCGTTGATCGACCTTGCCTATCAGGGCTTCGGCCGCGGATTGGACGAGGACGTAACGGGCCTTCGCCATCTCATCGGCATCGTCCCGGAAACCCTGATCGCCGTCTCCTGCTCGAAATCGTTCGGGCTCTACCGCGAGCGCACCGGCGCCATCTTTGCCGTGACCGCCTCGTCCTCGTCGGCCGACACGGTCCGCTCCAACCTCGCCGGCCTGGCGCGCACCAGCTACTCGATGCCGCCGGATCACGGCGCCGCCATCGTGCGCACCATCCTGTGCGATGCCGACCTGGCGCGCGACTGGAGAGAAGAACTTGAAACCATGCGCCAGCGTATATCAGGCATTCGCCGATCGCTTGCCGAAGGCCTGCGCGACCGCTGGCAGGCGCTTGGCGCCGTCGCCGACCAGGAAGGCATGTTCTCGCTGCTGCCGCTTTCGGAAGCGGATGTGATGCGGCTCAGGAACGAACACGGCATCTACATGCCGGGTTCCGGCCGCATCAACATTGCCGGACTGAAGACGGCCGAAGTCGATGACGTCATCGGCAAGTTCAAGAACCTCTAAGGACTGAAAAGACGATGAACGCCGAGCCAATGATCAATACCCAGGACGTGCCCGCCGAGCGCCACCACCTCTTTGAGGATGCGTTGGCGATCCTGACGGGCACGCTGATCATGTCGCTCGGCGTCATCATCTACAGCAAGGCGATGCTGCTGACGGGCAGCACCTCCGGTCTGGCCCTTCTTTTGCAATACGCGACCGGCGCGCAATTCTGGCTGGTGTTCTCGCTCATCAATCTGCCGTTCTATGTCCTGGCGATCAAACGGCTCGGCTGGATGTTTGCGCTGCGCACCTTTCTTGCGGTCACGTTGGTGGCGCTGTTTTCGAAGTTGACGGCAGGATGGGTGGAATTCGCCAAGCTCGACCCGATCTACGCGACCATTGTCGGCGGCGGATTGATGGGCACCGGCCTGCTGATCCTCTTTCGCCACCGCACCGGGCTCGGCGGCATCAACATTCTGGCGATCTATCTGCAGGAGAAGTACGGCATCCGCGCCGGCTATTTCCAGCTTGCCGTCGATCTTACGATCCTTGCCGCCGCCTTCTTCGTGCTGCCGCCGGCCAACCTGGTTCTGTCCGTAGTTGGCGCCGCCGTCGTCAACATGACGCTTGCCATCAACCACAAGCCGGGCCGCTACGTCGGCGTAACCTGAGACACCGGCAAGGTCTTCCCTCTCCCTGAGAGGGAGGCTATCACTCCCAGCACGAATTTGCCGCAAGGCAGGAAAGGCATGGGAATGACGGTCACGATCTACGGCATCAAGAATTGCGACACGATGAAAAAGGCGCGCACCTGGCTCGACGGCCAGGGCATCGCCTATCGCTTCCACGACTACAAGGTCGAGGGCATCGACCGAGCCCATCTCGATCGCTGGTGCAAGGAGGCAGGCTGGGAAATCGTGCTCAACCGCGCCGGCACCACCTTCCGCAACCTGCCCGATGCCGAAAAGCAGAACCTCGATACCGACAAGGCAATCGCGCTGATGCTGGCACAGCCCTCGATGATCAAGCGTCCGGTGATCGAGGCCAACGGCAACCTGTTGATCGGCTTCAAGCCGGACCTCTACGAGGCCCTGTTTCACAAGACCAACGCCTGACGCCGGGAGAGGCACGATGTCCAAGACCACCCGCGCAACTCAGGCGCTTGCCAAGGCCGGCGTTGTCTTCACCGTCCACACCTACGACTACGACCCGAACGCCGAGCGCGTCGGGCTGCAGGCGGCAGAAGCACTCGGCGAGGATCCGAGCCGGGTGCTGAAGACGCTGATGGCCGAGGTCGACGGCAAGCCAGTCTGCTGCGTGGTGCCATCCGATCGCGAAGTCAGCATGAAGAAACTGGCCGCGGCCTTCGGCGGCAAGTCGGCAGCGATGATGAAGCCTGCTGATGCCGAGCGCCTGACCGGATATCATGTCGGCGGCATCAGCCCGTTCGGGCAGAAGAAGCTGGTGCCGACCGCGATCGAAGAAGCGGCGCTTTCCGAAGCACAGGTCTACATCAATGGCGGCCAGCGCGGGCTTCAGGTGCGGCTGGCACCTGGCGACGCACGAACGGCACTCAAGGCCGTGGCGGCACCGCTGATCGCCTGACGCCGACATGAACACTCCAGGATGTCCTTGGGCATTCCAGGCGTGTTCTGAGATCGAGAGCGCTTCCGGTTTAGACAGAGCCGCAGAAACGCTCTATCTCCCTGTTTTGACACATTTCCTGACGGAAAACCGCTTCGCACTTTTCCTGGAAATGCTCTAGCGAAGCCTTGCGAGCAGACTAGCCAGTTGCTGCGCTTCGTCCGTACCCAGTTTTGTGCCGACATGGGCCTCGATCGAACCGGAATAGACCTCCCACATGCGCTCGCGTGTCGCACGCCCTTTGTCAGTCACGACCACCCAGCGCCCGCGCCCGTCGGCGTCGAAAGCCTCGCGCCGAACCAGCCCTTCCCGTTCAAGCCGGTCGATCAAACGCGAGAGATTGTATTGGGCAAGCAAGGTGCGGGACTCGATCTCGAAGGGACGCAGCTTGCCGTCCTCCGCCTGCACCAGTTCCCAGAGCACATCATACCAGCCGAGCGGCGGCAGACCGGCCCTCTTGAAATCCGCCTCGATCGCCGAAAGCACGCGCCGTTGCGCGCGCATGAGGCCGATCCAGGCCTGTGTGGCAGCCGGCGTCGGCCGCAGTTCTCCATTCTTCGAAATATCGCTCATAGATGCAATTACATTGATCTTGAAAGTGTTGGCAAGCACACATACATGCAGATGCATCTACATTGATCAACCCAGGAGACCACCCATGAGCAGTGCCCTTACCCTGATCAGCCATCATCTCTGCCCCTATGTGCAGCGCGCTGCGATCGCGCTTGCCGAAAAGGGTGTCGCCTTCGATCGCGCGAGCATCGATCTGGCCGCCAAGCCAGACTGGTTCCTGAAAATCTCGCCGCTCGGCAAGGTGCCGTTGCTGCAGATCCCGCAGACGACCGGCGAGGCCGTCCTGTTCGAAAGTTCGGTGATCTGCGAATACCTCGAGGAGACACAGGCTGGCGTCCGGCTTCACCCGACGGACCCTCTGGAACGGGCACGCCACCGCGGCTGGATGGAATACGGCTCGTCGATCCTCTCGGACCTCTGGGGCTTCGAGACCACCGGGGCTGCCGACGCTTTCGAGCAGAAGCGCCAGGTGATCGCCGCGAAGTTTGCGACGATCGAAACCGTTCTGGGCGACGGGCCCTATTTCGCCGGAACGGATTTCTCCCTGGTGGATGCAGTCTTTGCGCCGATCTTCCGCTATTTCGACCTGTTCGACACGTTGGTCGACCACAAGATCTTCAGCGGCCTTGCCCGTGTTTCCGCCTGGCGGCAGGCCCTGGCGGAACGCTCGAGCGTCAAGGCTGCCGTGGCATCGGACTATGGCGAGCGTCTGATGATTTTCTTGAAGCAGCACGACGCCTATCTGCTGCGTGCGCAATAGAGCGGCCCCACGGCCCTTCTTTTTCGGCGCGCGCCATCCTATGACAGATGCGAACAACGGGAGGAGCAAGCGCGCCATGCCTGATATGACGTCGACCCTGACGATATTGCAGCCCTATCCCGGCATCTTCGCCTATTACGACGGGCGGATTGCCGGGACCCGGCTCCATTCCGAGGGACCAAACTGGCTGGACGATGGCGCCTATGCGTTGGGCGTCGCGTCCTACGCAATCGTCGATGGCGGTGAGGCGCTCGTCTACGACACCCACATCTCCATCCCCCACGCCGAAGCCATTCGCGTCCATCTCGAAGGCCTTGGCGTCACCTCGATCCGGGTCGTGCTCAGCCACTGGCACAAGGACCACGTAGCCGGAAACGCCGCCTTTGCCGATTGCGAGATCATCGCTTTGTCGCTGACGGCGGAACGGCTTGCCGAAAACCGCGAGAAGATCGAAATCGCAACGCCGCCGATCCATCCCCTCGTCATGCCCAACCGCCTGTTTGAGCACGGGCTTGATCTCAAGGTGGGGCAACGAAAGGTGGAACTGCATCATTTCGCCATTCACAGCGCCGACGGCAATGTCCTCTGGCTGCCCGAGGAAAAGCTGCTGCTGGCCGGCGACACGGTCGAAGACTGCGCCACCTTTATCGCCGAAGCCGAGCAGGTCGCAACGCATATCGCCGAATTGAAGCGCCTGCGGGAATGGCCGATCGCCCGCATCCTGCCAAGCCACGGCGATCGCGATCGTATTGCTGCGGGCGGCTATGACGCGGCGCTGATCGATGCGAACCGAAGCTATCTCGAACGTTTGGTGCGCGCGGCCGCGGACGGAACTCCCATCGGGCCTCTCAAGGATTTTGCTGCCGATGAGATCGCCGCCGGTTCGATCCTCTACTTCGCGCCCTATGAAGAGGTGCACGACAGCAATGTCGCCAGAATGCGCGCTGCAGCCAAGAGCATCTGACGTTTGCAACCGCCAGCCTTCATTTTCGCCGCAAAGCGCACTAAGTCTTGTTCGTCCGATTTCATAATGACAGGCAAATCATGACCTATCCCGCCAACACCCCCACCCCGATCGACCCGGTAAAACTCGACAAGCTCGCGGAAGTCGCCATCAAGGTCGGCCTGCAGCTGCAAAAGGGCCAGGACCTGGTAATGACGGCGCCGATCGCCGCCATGCCGCTTGTGCGCGATATCGCCAAGCACGCCTACAAGGCCGGCGCCGGTCTGGTGACGACGTTCTATTCCGACGAGGAAACGACACTTGCGCGCTACGCCTACGCGCCTGACGAAAGCTTCGACCGGGCAAGCGACTGGCTTTACGAAGGCATGGCCAAGGCATTCGGCGGCGGCGCTGCCCGCCTAGCCATCTCCGGCGACAACCCGATGATGCTGTCGGCCCAGGACCCGAGCAAAGTGGCGCGCGCCAACAAGGCCAATTCCATCGCCTACAAGCCGGCGCTCGAAAAAATCACGAATTTCGACATCAACTGGAACATCGTCTCCTATCCGAACCCTGCCTGGGCGCAGCTGGTGTTCCCGAACGATCCCGAGCCGATCGCGGTGGAAAAGCTGGCCAACGCCATTTTCGCCGCGTCGCGCGTCGATCTCGACGATCCGGTTGCGGCCTGGAAGGCGCACAATGCCAACCTGGCGCGACGCTCCGCCTGGCTGAACGGCGAACGCTTCGCCTCGCTGCATTTCACCGGCCCCGGCACCGATCTCGTCGTCGGGCTGGCCGATGGCCATCTGTGGTGTGGCGGCGCGTCGGAAGCGAAAAACGGCATCATCTGCAATCCCAATATCCCGACCGAAGAGGTCTTCACGACACCGCACGCGCTGCGCGTCGAGGGATACGTCTCCAGCACCAAGCCGCTGTCGCATCAGGGTACGCTGATCGACAACATTCAGGTCCGGTTCGAAGGCGGACGCATCGTCGAGGCGAAGGCTTCGCGCGGCGAGGAGGTGCTGAACAAGGTGCTCGACACCGACGAGGGCGCGCGCAGGCTCGGTGAAGTGGCCCTCGTGCCGCATTCCTCGCCGATTTCGGCAAGCGGCATCCTGTTCTACAACACCCTGTTCGACGAAAATGCCTCGTGCCACATCGCGCTTGGCCAGTGCTACTCGGGCTGCTTCGTCGACGACACCAGCCTGACGCCGGAACAGATCCGCGCCCAGGGCGGCAATTCGAGCCTGATCCACATCGACTGGATGATCGGCTCCGGCCAGGTGGATATCGACGGCGTGCGCGCCGACGGCAGTCGCGTGCCGGTCATGCGGCAGGGCGAGTGGGCTTGACGCAGTTCGGTGTCATCGGCGGCGGCGGCTGGCTGGGCAAGGCCCTGTTGCTGCCCGCCCTTGCCGATGGCGTCATCGCCGGGGAGGCGTTGACCGTCTCCTCGCGCAGCGGCACCGTCCCGGGCTTCGAGCCCTGGCCGGCTGTCCGCCAGACGAAAGATAACGCCGCGCTCGCCGCTGACGCGGATGTGGTGATGCTGTCCGTACGCCCACAGGATCTCGACGCCATCGCGCTCGATCTCTCGGGCAAGCTCGTCATTTCGGTGATGGCGATGGTTTCGCTTGCCGACCTTGCCGCCCGCTTCGAGGCTCGTCGCATCATCAGGGCGATGCCGAATACTGCCGCCGAAAAGCGGCTCTCCTTCACACCGTGGCTTGCAAGCCCTGACACCACCGAGGCGGATTGCGCCTTCGCCGAGCGGCTCTTTGAAGCATCCGGCAAGGTGCAAAGGATCGCGACGGAAACCGAGCTCGACTACTTCACCGCCTTGACCGGCTCCGGCCCTGCCTTTCTTGCCGTCTTTGCCGATGCGATGATTTCCGATGCCGTGACGAAAGGCATCGAGAGAGGCATCGCCGAGCGCGCCGTGCGCCAGCTTTTCCTCGGCGGCAGCACCTTGCTGGCAGGCAGCAAGCAGACGCCTGACGAAATCGTGCAAACCTTCCTCGATTACGCTGGCACGACCGCGGCCGGGCTCGAGGCCATGGCTGCCGCCGATATCCACACGCCGATCGCTCGGGGGTTAACGGCCGCCGCTGCGAAAGCGGCGGCCGGCACCCGCGACTGCGACCTCGGGTAGGTTTTTGCCGGGGCGCCTGCCTTGTCCAACCTCAGCGCTTGCCTGGATTGGTGAGCGAAGGGGGCACCTTGTTCTTCACGCACGGGCCGGGCGAACGCGAGGCGCCAGTTGCGCCCGCTGGCTCAGCCAGACGCTGATTAGCACGACGAGAATGCCCAGCGCCTGGACCGGTGTCAGACGTTCATCAAGCACACCCCAGCCGAGCAGGATCGCGACGACAGGACTTAGGAAGCCGAGCGGCGCTACGGCCGAGGGCTCGAGGCGCGACAGCCCCCGGAACCAGAGCAGATAGGTGAAGGCGGCGCCGATCAGGCCGAGATAGGCGAGGCCCGCGTAGTTCGCCATCGTCAGGGTCGGCAGGGCCGGCTCAAAGAAGAGAGCGACCGGCACCAGCAGCACTCCGCCGGCGGCAAGCTGCCAGGCGGTGAAGGTCAAGGGCGGCACGGGCGGCGCCCAGTGGCGGCTCAGAACCGTGCCGAAGGCCATCGACACGGCACCGGCAAGACCGGCAACGACGCCGAGTGGATCGAGCGTTGCGCCCGGTGTCAGCACAAGCAGGCCGACGCCGACGATGCCAGCAAGGCCGGCGATGATGCTCAGCGCGCGGATCGGCGAGCCGAGAAAGACGCGCGACAACAGGATGACGATCAGCGGCTGGATCGCGCCGACCGTGGCGGCGACGCCGCCGGGCAACCGGTAGGCAGACACGAACAGCATCGCCCAGAAGAACGAGAAATTGAGGGCGCCGAGCAGGAACGTGCGCGGCCACCAGATGCCTGAAGGCAGCTGGCGGACGATCAGCAGGAGCAAGAGCCCCGCCGGCAAGGCGCGCAACATGGCGACCGTCAAGGGATAGCCCGGCGGCAGCAGTTCGGTCGTGACCAGATAGGTGCTGCCCCAGATGGCAGGCGCCAGGGCGGTCAGGGCGAGGTCGGCGTTGCGGCTGGCGATCATGTCTCTACCTCAAGTATCTCTAGATCAAGATATCTCCGTTATAACCGATATTATCTTGACGTCAAGATATCTTCGCCTTAGGCATTTCGGAAGAACGGTGGAGGCTCAGATGGATCACGTCGATAGAATTCTGGCGCAGTGGCAACGCGAACGACCAGACCTGGACGTTTCGGCCATGGGCCTTCTCGGCCGCTTCACGCGGCTGCGTAACCATATCGGACGCGAGATCGAAAAGACCTTCGCCGAGCGCGGATTGACGTCGGCGAGCTTCGACGTGCTTGCGGCGCTCAGGCGCTCCGGATCACCCTTTCAGCTCTCACCCGGCGAACTGCTGGCGACCACCATGGTCAGTTCCGGCACGATGACCAACCGCATCGACCAGCTGGAAAAGCAGGGTCTCGTCCAGCGCCTCGACAATCCGGACGACCGCCGCGGCGTGATCATAGCGCTGACGGCGGAAGGCTTGGAACGCGTCGACGAGGCTGCGACGGCCCATGTCGCCAACCAGCACCGGGTCGTTGCAAGCCTTGCACCGGACGAGCGCGAAGCGCTGGATGCGGTGCTGCGGAAACTGCTTGCAACCTATGAATAGGGCTGACGATCAGATGCGTCCGGCGAGCTGCCGCACGCGGGCAAGGTGACGCTTACGTTTCTCATCCGTGGCCCGATCCATGTCGTGCAGGCTGACCATGCGGAAATCGAGGCCCTTGGCGCAGAAGGCGGCAATACCGCGCTTCAGCAGCCGCCGCACGGGGTTGCCCATATAAAGATGCACCACCCACCAGGGCGATCCCGTCGTCGTCAGCGCCCAGAAGAGCTTGATGTTCTTCAGCCGCGGGATGATGCGGCCGCCGGCCGGATCGTTGTCGAAGGCAACGCCCGGCACGAAGACCCGATCGAAGAAGCCCTTGAGGATCGCCGGAAAATTGAACCACCATTGCGGAAAAACCAGGACGATCCCGTCCGCTGCCTGCAGCCGCGCGATCAACCCGGCCGTTAAGCTGGCATCGTAGTTGTCGGTGAAATAGCTGCCGCGCTCTACCTTGCTCAACCTCGGATCGAAATCCTCGCGATAGAGATCGAGCAGATCGACGGTATGGCCACCGGCAACAAGCGCCCGTTGCGCTTCGCGGGCGACGCTGGCGGCAAAGCTGTCTTCCAGCGGATGGGCGAGCACGAGCAGAATATGCATCCATTGTTCCTACTGCATAAGACCTGGGATCGAGATCGATCGACGGAGAAAATGATCCAAAGAATCAATCTATTGCAATGACGATCTTTTGAGCCGTAGCGCGACCCGCCCGCGACGAACGCATGTCACCGGAAAATCGGCCGATTCCAAATGCGTTTGCCAAACTCGCCCTTGCTCAGAGACCGGAGGAGTAGGCGGGCCGGGCGCGCGCTTCCAAGGCCAGTTCCTCGAACACGGATGGCGACCGGCGCGACGCCCAGGCGGAAATCAGTTGCGCAGCGTTATCTTCAACGGCTTGCCCTGAATGAAGCTGGAGATCGTAGCGCTGCCCCTCGTGAATGCGATGGAAATCGTCTGTAGCGCTGCCGATCGGCCGGTCCGCGCGCAGCGTTTCCCGTCGGACAAGTTCCTGAAGCTCACAGTGGAGCGCGACGAAGAAGACATCGAAGGACTGCAGCATCATCGCCAGCTCAGACGCCCAACCGGGCTCCTCGAGAATGTGTTCCAGCAGGAGATTGTTGCCGGCCGAGGCATAGGCGACCAGGGAGCGGTGGAACCCTTCGAAGAAACGGGCACGGTATTCCTGCCACCTGAAGTCGCCGCGCCGGAATCTTTCCGTCGGCAACGTTCCCGAATCACGAATATGGTCAATCGAGACGTGCCAGAATGGCTCGCCGATTTGTGCCTGGACCGCGCGCGCCAGAGTGGATTTTCCACTGCTGGAAGCGCCGTGAATGAAGATAATCTTGGCTCGTTCGACCATATCTGACTTCCATTCCGCAGAGTGCTGTGAGCGCGGCGTTATGCTGCCTCCGTGACAGGGAAATGAAAAGCAGGCGTCATTGATGCAGGCCGCACAGTCAACCCGTCCTCGTTGGAAAGATGAGGGCTCCCGTGATCGCAAACCTTGCCTAGAACAGGCTGCCTTGCTTCGACGGGTCGCCACCGGAACCACCGGTTTTCGGCTGCTTCTTCCTGGCGGCCGCCTGGGCTGTCGGCTCCCCACCCTCACCCGCAATCGCCGAAACGCTGCCGTCGGCAAATTCCAGCGACAGCGCCATGCCGGGCGCAACGGCCGCGGCCTGGCGAACCGGGCCGCCCTCGCCGTCGCGCACCAGCGCAAAACCGCGCTGCAGGACATTGCGATAGGACAGCGATTGCAGGATGCGGTCCTGTGCGGCGATGACACCCGTCAACCGGCGAATGTCCGTGCGGATTGCCGCGTCGCACCGCGCAACCAGCCCAGCCACGCGATCCGTCGAGCGGTGGATCTGGGCCAGCAGGCGCGACGGCAGCGCGCGCAGCGACGCATCCGCCGCCGAGACACGCGACTGTCCGCGATGGACCTGACGCTCGACGACGCGCTCGGCGCGGTTCATCGCATCGTTTAGCCGTTGCCGACGATCGCCGAGCCGCGCCTTGACCAGATCCGGCCGCAGCTCCGCCGAAGCGCGCTCGAACATCCGGCGCTTGTTCGTTGTGTTCATCATCAGACCACGCCCGAGGCCGAGGGCAGCCTCGTCGAAGCGTCGACGCGGCAGCGCCAACAACTGATCGAGCGACGGCAGCGCCCGGGCAAGCGACCGCACCACTTGGCGACGGTTTTCCATCTGCCTGACCATGCCGGCCTTCAGCCGCGCCGAAAGGCCGGATACTTCCGCTTCCAGATCGGCCTTGACCGGCACGGCCATTTCCGCCGCCCCGGTCGGGGTCGGTGCGCGTTGGTCGGCAGCATAGTCGATCAACGTCCAGTCGGTCTCGTGACCGACGGCCGAGATCAGCGGGATGACGGACGCTGCCGCCGCGCGCACGACCGCCTCGTCGTTGAAACCCCAGAGATCTTCCAGGCTGCCGCCACCGCGCGCGACGATCAGGACGTCGGGGCGGGTGATCGGCCCGCCGGCTTCGCATTCGTTGAAGCCACGGATGGCCGCCGCCACCTCGTCTCCCGAGCCTTCGCCCTGGACCCTAACCGGCCAGACGACGACATGGACGGGGAACCGGTCGGCGATGCGGTGGAGGATATCGCGAATGACGGCCCCGGTCGGCGAAGTGACCACGCCGATCACCTTTGGCATAAAAGGCAGCGGCCGCTTGCGCGTCGCGTCGAACAGGCCTTCGGCGCCAAGCTTGCGCTTGCGCTCTTCCAAAAGCGCCATCAACGCGCCGGCACCGGCCGGCTCCAGCGTCTCGATGACGATCTGGTATTTCGACGAACCGGGGAAGGTCGTGACCTTGCCGGTGGCGATCACTTCCATGCCCTCTTCCGGGCGGAAGCGCAGCCGCGAGAAGGTGCCCTTCCAGATCACCGCATCGATGCGCGCCCGATCGTCCTTGAGCGCGAAATAGGCGTGCCCCGAAGAATGCGGCCCACGATAGCCCGAGATCTCGCCACGCACACGAACCTGATCGAAGGCCTGCTCGACCGTACGCTTGATCGAGCCGGAAAGCTCGGAGACCGAATATTCGGTGAGGTTGCTCGGAGAATCGTTGTCGAAAATGGAGCTCATGCCCATTTGTAGCCGACGAGAGGCCCAAGGTCAGCAGAACCGTGCGCCTTTCTACCGGTTTCTTCCTCCGCCGTCCCCGCTCGCTATGGCTTCAGCGCGTAGAGCAAAATGCTGGATTTCTCGGAAACAGGCAGCGGCGTCAGAAACTCCGGAACCCGACCGGCGGCGAGCTGCCCGTAGAGCCCCCGAGGTTCCCGCTTGATGATCATGTCTGCCTGAACATCGTTGGCGCAAAATGCCAGGATCGGTTCGTGCAACTTGCTCAGCATCGCCTTGGCATCAGATGGCGACGCCAGCCCGATCTTCAGCTCCATAAGCATGCCATCGGCATTGCGATGATAGGGCGCCGTCAAGACACGGTGGCTCGTGTATCTAAGGATCGAGGCGCCGATATCCGAAGGACCAACGATCATCGATGGCGGAAGACCTTCAAGATCTGAAAGAGCTGCCGGCGTCAGGCAGTTTTCGGTATTGGACGCCTGCGGCGCCTCCAGAGCGGCAAGGCCGTTGCGTGCCAAGGCGCCGCCGATTGCCCAGACTGCGGGCACCGAAAAAATCAGAACAAGGACATAGGCGAGCGATGCGCTCACGCCCCTGGTTCCCCCCTGCGACCAGGCTCGCATATCCACGAGCAGCAGCGAGAGCGGCAGGATTGCCAGAAGGTTGGAAAACGCCATCGCTCGCACCTGGACCATCGCGATGGCAAGATTGGCAGCAACAAGGGCGACGAGGATGAGATGCAGTCTGACCCGATCGCCCTGCCAAATGCGCCAGACACAGACGAGCGATGCAAAGACCCCACAGAAATAGTAGGCGCCGACGCTTGCCGGCTGGCGCGCCAGCACGGTCGCGAAGGATTGCGCCTCGGTCACACGGTCGAGCCAAAGTTCGATCAACAGCGGGTCAAGATCGGCAAGCGGGTTGCCAAGGCATTGGGGCGCAATAACGAGTGCGACAGCCAGGACGGAACAGGCACTGACGGCCAGCGCGACAAACCGAGCCGATATTCCGCGATCGCTAACAAATGCCGCAGACGCAGCCAGCACACAACCGCCGACAAGTGCCAGGGAGTAGAAGGCGATCGACAGGTTGTCACAGGTTGCCACGCGATAGAGGTGAGGCGGCACCGTGAGGAAGAACACAGTGCTCAAGGTAACTGCCAGTGAGATGCCGAAAGCGATGGTCGCACCAGCAACGTCCCGCCCGAGGAGCGCCCATTGCAACGCGACAATGGCACAAACGACCGCCACAAGCGGCGTCGTCTCGGCGCCGATGGCAATCGCCAGCGCCGCCGCCGCGCCGGCAATCACGTAGTTGCGCGCACGATGGCGCATGTCGACCAGCATCGCGGCCATCACTGCAGCCAGGACCAGCTGGACGTTGTGGTGATCGATGGCGCCACCCATAAACCGATTGCTGGTCACCACAAAGATCGCCGTCAGACCGAGGCAGAAATGCATGCATTGCGTTCCGCCAATACGACGGCCGGCGAGCCCCATGAACACCAGCAATGGAATGGCGAGGAAGATCGGCCAGATCGCAAGCGCCAGCACTTCGGCTCTGTCGGCACCGAAGAGCGGACTGAGCAAGGAAATGAGCCCGGCTATCGGCAGGTCGATCAGCCGCGACCAATGCATCTGCGTGCCGCCATCCAGACCGAGACGAAGCTGGACCAGGTCGAACCAGCCTTGACCGTTGAGCAGGTCTCGAACCTGAACCAGCCGCATGGCGTCATCATTGTCGCGGCCCACATAATCCGATGCGCGGAGGAAACGGACGGCCAAAAACAAGACGACGGGCGCGCCATAGAACAGGACCATCCAAGGCAAGCTCGACCAGAAGCGCATTTTTGCGGTCACTGCCGCCGGGTCCTGACGTCTCGCAATTCTGTCCAGCATCTTCTTACGCCCCTATCCTCCCAGGACCCTAATCGGGCGGGATCAAAAAACCGTAAAGTTGTACCGGGCTCCCGAAGACAAAGGCGCTGACGCGCATGTGCACTTTGGCGTGTTGTTAACCGGCGACACCTATCATGCGCTGACACTTTCAAATCGAGCTGCGCCGATGTTTGAACCCTTAAGCATTGCTGTCCTTCTGCCCTGCTACAACGAAGCTTCGACCATCGGCGGCGTCGTGCGCGACTTCAGAGCCGCATTGCCGACGGCCAGCATTCACGTCTTCGACAACAACTCGACGGACGGAACCGCCTTGCAGGCAATGCTCGCCGGCGCCACCGTCGTTCGCGAAAGACGGCAAGGCAAAGGACACGTGGTCCGGCGGATGTTCGCCGACATCGACGCGGATATCTACGTGATGGCAGATGGCGACGGCACCTACTCACCGGCTGACGCCGAGGACCTGATCCGCACGCTGATTACCGAACAGTCGGACATGGTCGTGGGGACGCGGCGCAATATTCGCGAAGATGCAGGCAGGCAGGGTCACGCGCTCGGCAACAAGCTCTTCAACTACCTCTACCGGTCGATCTTCGGTACGGATTTCAGTGACATCTTTTCCGGCTATCGCGTCTTCTCGCGACGGTTCGTGAAGAGTTTTCCGGCGATATCCGCCGGCTTCGAGATCGAGACCGAGATGTCGGTGCATGCCTCGCGGTTGAAGCTGCCGGTCAGCGAACTGGAGCTGGATTATGGCAGACGCCCCGAAGGCTCGCATTCCAAGCTCTCAACTTACCGCGACGGCGCCAAGATCCTCTGGATGTTCGCAATGCTGATGAAGGAAACGCGACCCTTCGCCTTCTTTGGTCTGATCAGCCTCGCTTTCATGACAACGAGCCTGATTTTCATGACGCCGGTGCTGATCGAATATTTCGGCACGGGGCTGGTTCCCCGCATGCCGACCTGGGTGCTTTCGATGGTGCTGCTGCTGATATCGATCACGATGTTCACCGCCGGCCTGATCCTGGACTCCGTATCGCGGGCCCGCACCGAGCAGTTGCGGCTGCATTACATGGCGACCGGCCGGCGCGCAGCGCGAGAGGCTGTCGTCGAAAAGCCGGCGGTCCCGCAGCTCCGTGCCCACCGGCGCGGACCGGACGCGGCCTAAGCTCACGAGATATATGGAACCCCTGTCGATGAACCGCGAAACCACCAACCGCATACGCTTTGTCATCGAAGACATATTGCCGCCGTTCGTCAGGGACTCACGCCTGTTCAAGGGCATGGCGAGCCTCGCCTGGGGCGAGCATATCGGCCACCTCGCCCGTTTTCGCGAACGTGCCCCCTTCCTGACGGCCTTAGAATACGAGCAGCTCTACAAGCAGCATCCACGCGTTCACGAAGGAACCGACAATTCCGAAGCCTGTGTTCGCAAGATTGCGGCCGAAGTACGCGGCAAATCCGTCTGCGATGTCGGTTGCGGCACCGGCGTGCTGCTGAAGCACATCCGAGGCGCGAACCCCGATCTGCGGCGCTTGACCGGCGTCGACTTCGCCATCGATGACGCCGCCACAATCGAGGGCGTGGAATACTTCGCGGCGATGATCGAAGAGCTTCCCTTCGCGGATGGCGAATTCGATACCGTCGTCTGCACCCACGTCATCGAGCATATCCTCGACTATCGCAAGGCGATTGCCGAACTGCGCCGTATCACCCGGCAGCGGCTGATCATCGTCGTTCCGCGCGAACGCGAATATCGCTACACCTTCAATCCGCATTTCAATTTCTTCCCCTATACGCACTCCTTCCTGCGGGCGATGCATCCTGTCCCAGCGCAACACGCGTGCATCGATATCGGTCGCGATATTTTCTATTGCGAAGACAAGGCCTACTGCATGTTTCCTTAAATCCTATTCGATTTAAGGATAAAAACATGCAGCAATTCAAAGTGCTACAGCGACCTTTGCGCGTCTAATGAGACGCGCGGCGCTGTAGCCGATGCGAGGTGCCCTGCGATGAATCTCAATCTCGCCCCGGCCGTTTGGTTTGGACTGTTCTTCACGCCGGTTTTGATCTCGGCCGGCCAGATCCTTTTCAAGCTGACGAGCGCCAAGACGGGAAGCCCTGACGCACAGGGCCTGCTGGCGCTCATCTTCAGTCCGACGCTGCTGACGGCCCTGATCGTCTACGGCTTCGGCACGATCATCTGGATCTTCACCATCAGGTCGGTACCGCTGACCATCGCCTACTCGTTCATGGCCCTGACCTTTTGCATCGTGCCGCTGCTTGCCGCCGTCTTCCTCGGCGAAGCCTTGACGCTGCGCTATGTCGGTGGCGCGGTGCTGATCATCGGCGGCATGATCATCATCAACTCCTGACGGCGATGCCAGCAATGTGGGTTTCATGATCATTATCGCCACCGTCATGCTCGGCATGCTTGTCGCAGGCCTCCGTTCGCCTCGGACATGCCTGTTCGTTGCCGGCGTGCTTTCCATCCTGGCGGGTGCAGGTGGTGACTGGGTGCAGGTTGCAGCAGCGATCGGCGGCTACAACATGGGCATTGCACTGACGCTGTGCGGCGCCATCGTCGCTGGCGTGCATAACGGCTGACACGTCATCCCTTGCGTTCGAAGAAGGTTCTGGTTTCCTCGTTGGCCGGGAAGAAGGATTCGATCAGCACACCTTCCACTAGGGCGTCCTGGGTCGAGCCGAAGGTCTGCAGCGTGGTGATGAAGCTCAACGTAACCGGCCCGACGCGCAACTCGACAGGCAGAACCGGTAGCCGGTCGGTATCCGGATAGTTTTCGACCGCGCGCTTGACGGCGGGATCGGCCGCCAGTTTCTCCAGCCTCTTGCCAAGGCGACTCCTCGGCCCCTGCAGCCAGGCTTCGGTGCGAACGCGCTGGACCAGATCGGCGGCCGCAGCCTCCCAATTGACGACGAGGGCGCGGACATTTTCCGACGAGAGAAAAGCATCGAGAAAGTTCTGGCCGGGATTGAAAGGCACGTCGGCCGAAACGGCGAGCGCCGCCAGCGCCGGATTGACGATCAGGAGCGTGTATTCATGATCGAGCACCAGGCCCGGATAGGGATCGTGGCGAGCAAGGATGAGCCGGATGGCATTGGCCACGGCGGCGGGCATGGCATCGAGCCCCGACGCAGGGCGCGTCGTCATGCGCGGACGATATCCGGCGGCTGAAAACAGCGTGCCCTGGTCGCGCGCAGGAATGTCGAGCACCGAGGCCAGACGCAGGATCATGCCTTCCGATGGCTTCGATCGGCCGGTTTCGAGGAAGGAAAGGTGCCGCGTCGAGATGCCGGCAGCCACCGCCAGGTCAAGCTGGCTCATGCGGCGGTGCCCACGCCATTCCTTCAGGTGATTGCCGAATTCCATCGATGCCGATCTCCGTTGTGCCGGCAGATTGGCGCAGGCGCTGCGCAAAATCCACTACCTGCGAGGTAATTGGTTTCATGACCGGGAGGCGGCAACATCCGGATATCGACAAACGAATGGAGCCGAAAATGTTGAACCTTTCCAACCGCAGCCTGCTCAACAAGACCTTCCTCGCCGATGGCGCATTTTCGCTCCTCACCGGCGCGGTCCTCATCCTCGGTGCGGCCCCGCTCGCCGCTCTCATCAGCCCTGTCGCCACCCCGCTGATGATAAAGCTGCTTGGCGTCGGGCTTCTGGCCTGGGGGATTTTCCATCTCTCGGCCGCCCGCAACGGTGGGCCGGTTTCGGCTGCCGCCCGCGTCAGTATCGGCGGCGACGTCCTGTGGCAGATCGCAAGCCTTGCACTGCTTGCAACCGCCTATAACTCGCTGACGCCCATCGGCGTCGGGTTCTTGATCGTCGGCCTGATCGGCGTCGGCGACTTCCTGTTCTTCAAGGTGAAGGGCTTCGCCAGGGAGCGCGCGGCGCTGGCCTGATCCGACAACAACGAGAAATGCCCGCCGGCTCGCGCCGGCGGGCTTTTTCTTTCATTAGCCGGCTCAGATCTTTTCCCAGCCGTCCTTGTCGCTGGCGCGGTAGATCGCATCGATGAGCTTCTGGTTGAGCCGCGAGTTTTCGAGCGTGACCACTTCCTCGGCTTCGCCCTTTGCAGCGCGCGCAAACGCTTCCGCCTGCAGCTTGTACTGGCGTGCATCCTGGAAGCGGAAGAGCTGCGACTGGGCGTGGTTCTGGTTGGTGAGCTCCACTTCCTCGCGCCCGTAGCGGTCGGCATTGAACGGCGATTTCACCTCGATGAAACCCTTGTCGCCGTGGAAGACCATGACCTGGCGGGCGGCAAGCTGCGTGGAGATATAGAAGCTCAGTTCGAAATCACCGAAGTCGGCGCGCACGCTCGAATAGATGTCGGTGCCGAATTCCGGGTCGCGATCAGTGCTTGCCTGCACGCGCACCGGCTCCTTGGCCGTCACGAAGCGCGTGGTGATCGTCGGGTAGACGCCGATATCCGGCAGGCCGCCGCCACCGAGTGCCGGAATGTTGCGCATGTTGCCGGGGTCGCGGTTGAAATAGGTGAAGGCACCCTGCACGTGTCGAAGTCGGCCGATAGCCCCTTCGGCAAGCAGCGAGCGGGCCTTGCGCCAGACGGGGCTGTAGGTGACCATGAAGGCTTCGGCGATCAGCACCTTGTTGCGATCGCGCGCCGCGATCAATGCATCGATCTCGGATGCCCGCAGCGCAATCGGCTTTTCGCAGAGCACATGTTTGCCGGCATTGGCAGCCTTGATCGTCCACTCCACGTGCTGCGAGGTCGGCAGCGGGATATAGACCGCATCGATCGTGTCGGAGGCGAGCATCTCCTCATAGGATCCGAAGGCGTGCGGCGCGGAAAAGCGGTCGGCCATGGCGCGCGCCTTTGCGAGGTCGCGGCTGGCGACTGCCGAAACGACGCAGTTCTCGGCGTCCTGAATGGCGGGCACGACGAGATCGCGGCCGATCTTGGCCGTGGACAGAATTCCGAAACGAAACATAGCGGGGCTCCCTGATTTGGCGGCTGAGACTACTGCATGATTCCTTAAACCGGAATCGATTTAAGGAGAAAATCATGCAGCAGTTTAAAGCGTTACAGCGCCTTTAGCGCGTCATATGACGCGCGGCGCCGTAGCGGCGAGGTGCGTACCTATCAAGCGGCGACGACCGATAAAAAAGACCGGCGGCAGGTGACAAGCTTTGTTCGCTTGCCTTATGTTCGTGCCGGCATCCTCCCGATCGCGCACTTGCTTTCATCCAGTCCAATGGAGCGAAACCATGGAAAAACGCAGACTTGGCCGCACTAACCTTTCAATCGCGCCGCTTGTCTTCGGCGGCAATGTCTTCGGCTGGACAGCTGACGAAAAGACGTCCTTCGCCCTGCTCGACGCCTTCTTCGATGCCGGCCTTAATGCCATCGACACCGCTGACGTCTACTCGTCCTGGGCACCAGGAAACCAGGGCGGCGAATCCGAGACGATCATCGGCAAATGGCTGAAACAGTCCGGCCACAGCCGCGACAAGGCTGTGATCGTTACCAAGGTCGGTTCCGAGCTTGGGCCGGACCGCAAGGGCCTGTCACGCCGCTGGGTCCTGCAGGCGGTCGAGGATTCACTGAAGCGGCTGCAGACTGATTATATCGACCTTTACCTCTCGCACTGGCCAGACCCCGAAACGCCTTACGAAGAAACACTTGCCGCCTATGACCAGCTTTTGTCTGAGGGCAAGGTGCGCGCCGTCGGCGCCTCGAACCTGAACTCGCTGCAGCTGCGCGAAGCGCTCGATGTCAGCGCCAATGGCGGCCTGCCGCGCTATGCGGTGCTGCAGCCGGAATACAATCTCTACGATCGCGACAGTTTCGACGGGCCGTTGCGCGATCTTTGCGTCAGCGAAGAGATCGGCGTCATCAGTTATTTCGGCCTGGCGCGCGGCTTCCTCTCGGGCAAATACCGCACGCACAAGGACCTTGAAGGGTCGGCGCGCGGCTCGGGCGTCGAAAAATATCTCGACGGCCGCGGCATGCGCATCCTCGGCGTGCTCGACGAAATCGCTGAAGAGACCGGAGCAACGCAGGCCGAGATTGCGCTCGCTTGGGTGCGAAACCGCAAGGGCATCACCGCTCCCATCGCCAGCGCCACCAATCTCGACCAGTTGACGAGCCTCATCCGTTCGACCCAGCTGACCTTGAGCGACGAGGCAATTCGACAGCTCAACGACGTCAGCGAATAGCAGGAGCAAGGCAAGGACGATGGCATTGAGCATACGGGCGGCGACCGCCAGCGACGAAACGCATTGGCGCCGCCTGTGGGCCGGCTATGTCGCCTTTTCCGGCATTGAGCTGGCGGAGGACATCGTCAGTCTGACCTGGAGCCGCCTCATCGATCCCGCTGCACCGCTCTTTGCCCGGCTGGCGATCCTCGATGGCGAACCGGTCGGTTTCGTGATCTGCCAGGAACAGCTCGCGACCTTCTTCCGACACCCCATCTGCTACATCGAGGATCTCTACGTTGATCCATCAGCGCGCGGCCAAGGCGTCGCCCGCGCCATGATCGACGACCTGATCGCGCTCTGCCAGGCGTCGGACTGGGACCGGCTCTATTGGTATACCGAACGCGACAATGCCGTGGCGCGCCGTCTCTACGACCGCTACTCGGTAACCGACGACCACGTGCGCTACAAGTTGACTTTCGGCACGTTCACCGGCTCGGGCAAGAGTGCGTAGAACGCATGATGGCTGCCGTGCTGGTTCGCCATGCCGGGCTTGGTCAGCATCCCGCGCGGCTCGGCGAAGCTTCGGATCCGGCGCGCCGGCCGCTCGTGCCATTGGATATTGAACGCCCAGAGTTTCGGAAAGAAACAGAGCGATGAATAGGGCAGATGGTCGTGGATCCACCAGGCGATCGACTGCCAGCCGCCGAGCTCGTGGCGACGGTCCCAGACCCAGGGAATGACGATGCAGGCGGATGCGCCGATGCAGCCGTCCGCATCGCGCATGTCCCAGATGTGATCGGCCGCCGACGCCGCATTGCTCGAGCAGTTGAGACCGCGGGCATTGCCAAAACCGTTGACCGCGCGGTTTCGGTATCCGGAGCGAATGGTCAAACGGCCGAAGGTCGCTTCCAGCGGTTCCAGTAGCTCCTCGCACAACCGCCGCCCGGCCTCGATCGCCAGCTCGGGATCATCGGGTATATTCGGGATACGATGAAAATCGGCGATCTCCGAATGCAGGAACTCGCGCAAGAAGAAGTTTTTCGACAGCCGCACGCGCCCGAGATCTTCCAATGCGGTTTCTTCACTGCGCTTCCCCTCGTGACACACCGCGTCAGCGCGACTTTGCCCGGCCGACCGGCGATTGCAAGTCCGATGCAAACGCCGATAGCCGTTGATGAGGGCCATCAACCGGCCTAGCTCGCATGCTTGAAGAAATCGATGAAGGCGCGAAGGGCCGGGCGCATCTGGCGCCGGCTCGGATAGTAGAGAAACGGGCCGGCATAGGGCGCGCACCAATCCTCGAGCACGCGGATCAACCGCCCTTCGGCGATTGGCGTTTCCACCCGTGAGAGGAAGAGATAGGCAAGCCCTGCTCCACCCATCGCCGCCTTGATAATCGGCCGGTCTTCCCCAAGGATTAACGGCCCCTCGACGGAAACCGTCAATTCCTCGCCGTGCCTCTCGAACTCCCAGCGATAGAGCGTGCCATTGGAAAAGCGTCGCCGGATGCAGCGGTGGCCGGCGAGATCGCTCGGATGAAAGGGGCGGCCGAAACGCTCGAAATAATCGGGCGATGCAACAACCGCACTTTCCAGCTCCGGCCCGACCTTGACGGCGATCATATCGGCTTCGAGGCTTTCGCCGAGTCGGATGCCGGCGTCGTAGCCTTGTTCGACGATGTCGGTGAAACCATCCTCGTTGGCGATTTCCAGCACGATCTCCGGGTAGCGGTTGAGAAAGGCACCAAGCCGGGGCGCCAGGATAAGATCGGCGGCAAATCGCGGCGCCGTGATGCGCAGATTGCCGGCCGGACGGTCGCGCGTGTCCGTGGCAGCCTCCAGCGCGTGGGCGATCTCGTCGAGCGCCGGTGCCAGTCGTTCAAGGAGGCGCCGCCCCTCCTCGGTCGGCGCGACGCTGCGGGTGGTGCGCGATAAAAGCCGCACACCAAGGCTCGCTTCAAGGCTGCCGACCGCGTGGCTGACGGCCGATGGTGCGATGGCAAGCTCGCGGGCGGCACCACGGAAGCTGCCATGGGCGGCAACCGCGGCAAGGACGGCGAGTTGGGAAAGCTGGGTCCTGTTCATTGATCTAAATAATAGAACAGCCCGTGAGAGTTGACAGAGATTTTCAACCGCATGCTGCGGCCCTATCCTTTGATCATCGTCGTAGCCAGACGGCACCGGGAAGAGCGGCATGCAGGACGCCGCTTGGAGCCGACTGGCCAAGCGCCGACGAATACCGGGCGTTTCGATGCGTTCGCGGGCCACCCTGGCGCGCCTGCATGGTCGCCCCTACCCCGAAAGGACATGACATGAAGACCCGCAAACTCGGGAATGAACTGACCGTCTCCGCCATTGGTCTTGGCTGCATGGGCATGAGCTTTGCCTATGGCGGCGCCGACGAGGCGGAATCGATCCGCACGCTGCAGCGCGCCGTCGACCTCGGCGTCACCTTCTTCGACACGGCCGAAGTCTATGGCCCTTACGAGAATGAAAAGCTTGTCGGCCGGGCGTTGAAGCCGCTACGCGACAAGGTCACGATCGCGACTAAATTCGGCTTCCGCATAGAGCCCGGCAAACCAGCGGCCGAGGCGATCAAAGGCATCGACGGTCGACCGGAAAACGCAAGGGCCGTGGCTGACGCCTCGCTGAAGAGGCTTGGGATCGATGTGATCGACCTCTACTACCAGCACCGCGTCGATCCCGGGGTTCCGATCGAGGAAACCGTCGGCGCCATGGCCGATCTGGTGCGCCAGGGCAAGGTGCGCACGCTCGGGCTTTCCGAGGCAAGTTCCGAAACGATCCGACGTGCCCACAAGGTGCATCCGATCGCGGCGGTCCAGAGCGAATATTCGCTTTGGTCGCGAGACCCGGAAGAGGACGTGCTGGCGACCTGCCGCGACCTCGGCATCGGCTTCGTGCCCTATAGCCCGCTTGGGCGCGGCATGCTGACGGGCACGATCCGCAAGGCTGACGATCTTGCAGCGGACGATTTCCGTCGCTCGTTGCCGCGCTTCCAGGCGGAAAACCTCGGCGCCAACGCCGCCCTTGTCGAAACGCTGGAAGCGCTCGCGCGCGAAAAAGGCGTAACCGCCGCCCAGCTGGCGCTCGCCTGGGTGATCAATCAGGGCGACTTCATCGTGCCCATCCCCGGCGCGCGCAAGCTCCACCACCTGGAGCAGAATGCGGCCGCGGCCGATATCGTGCTGAGCGCTGACGAACTTGCCCGGCTCGGCGATGCGCTGTCGCCGGCGCTCGTTGCTGGCAAGCGCTATACGGAAGCATCGCTGGCGCTCACCAATCGTTGAACGCGCATGCCCCGCCTCCTTGCCGAGGCGGGGCATTCACCCATCGAATTTTCAGCCGGATGCACTACCTTTCCTGTCGTGACCAACAATTTCGGAGGATCGGGAATGTCCGACGAGCAGGCGATCAGCGCGGTGGTGCATCTCTATGTGGACGGCATGGCCTTTGCCAACGAAGGTGCGTTGCGCAAGGCGTTTCACCCAGACGCGGCGATCATCGGCAACTACAGAGGCGCGCTCGAATGGATGACGCGCGACGGCTTCATCAAGGCGGTTCTGGACCAGGGGGCCGCGCCGCCCGGGAGCCAGCCGGAGATGGATGTGGAGATGACCGACATTACCGGCGATGCGGCAACGGTGAAGGTGATCGACAGCTTCGCCGGCGAACGCTTTTCCGATTATCTGTCGCTGGTCAAGATCGACGGGCGCTGGGTGATCGTCAACAAGATCTACCACCTTCACGCCTGATGGCGGGATCAAGCGGGAGCCTCGAGGCCATAGGTCAAATCATGGCGCTCGACCATGTCCAGCTGGCCATGCCTGCCGGGATGGAGGATGTAGCACGGGGTTTCTATGAAGGGCTGCTCGGCCTAACCGAGGTGCAGAAACCATTGAACCTTGCCGGACGTGGTGGCTGTTGGTTCGAGCGAGGAGAGGCAAGAATTCACCTCGGTATCGACCCGGCTTTCTCGCCTGCGCGCAAGGCTCATCCCGCCTTCCTTGTCGACGACCTTGCCCTGCTCCTTTTGCGACTCGAAGCCTCCGGCGTGTCGATCACGCGTGACGCGCCACTTGCCGGATATGCCAGGTGTTACGTCAGCGATCCCTTCGGCAACCGGATCGAGCTGATGCAACGCATTGGTTAGCCGCATGGCAAAGGCCGCTGCAAGCAGCGGCCTTTGCCATGGTTATAAACCGAACGGCCTTCAGGCGCGCAACACGCCGCCTGTCGTCTTGGTGACGTTGGCGACGATCTTGGCCGTCAAAGCCTCGAAGTCCTCGTCGGTCAGCGTGCGCTCGACCGGCTGGATCGTCACTTCGATGGCGATCGACTTCTTGCCTTCGCCAAGGGACGCTCCCTCGAACACGTCGAAGACGCTGACGCCGGTCACCAGCTTGCGGTCGGCGCCGGAGGCTGCACGCAGGATGGCACCTGCCTCGACGCCCTTGTCGACGACGAAGGCGAAGTCGCGCTTGACCGCCTGGAACGGCGAAAGATCAAGTGCCGGCTTGGTGCGGGTCGCCTTCTTCTTCGGTTCCGGCATGGCGTCGACATAGATTTCGAAGCCGCAGAGTGCACCGGAGACATCGAGCGCCTCAAGCGTCTTCGGGTGGAATTCACCGAAGGAGCCAAGCACGATCTTCGGACCGAGCTTGATCGTGCCGGAACGGCCGGGATGATACCAGGCGGGACCGCCGGCTTCGAACTGGACATTGCCCATCGGCACGCCGCAGGCTTCCAAGACCGCGATCGCATCGGCCTTGGCGTCGAAGACGTCGACCGGCTTGCCGCCGCCCTTGGCAGCATTCGACCAGAGACGACCGGCGCCGTTGAGCGATGCGGTGCCACGGCGTACGCCACCGGCAACGCGGCGCTGCTGATCCGGGCCATCGCCTTCATAGGTGCCGGAGACTTCGAAGAGCGCAACGTCGCCAAAGCCCTTGTCGGCATTGCGCTGTGCCGCCGACAGGAGACCCGGCAACAGCGACGGGCGCATGTCCGACATATCGGCCGCGATCGGGTTGGCAAGCTTCAGCGCCGGCTGACCGCCGCCGAAGAGCTTCGCCTGGTCTTCGGAAATGAACGACCAGGTGACGGCCTCCAGCATGCCGCGGCTCGCCAACGCGCGCTTGGCAAGGCGGGTGCGGATCTGCAGCGTCGTCAGGATCTTGCCATTGACGGTGCCATGGCTCGGCAAGGGTGCTGCAACAATGTTGTCGACGCCGTGGATGCGCATGACCTCTTCGACGAGATCGGCCTTGCCGTCGACATCCGGGCGCCAGGACGGCACCGAAACGTTGACGCGCTCGCCCGAGCCCTGGACGCCGAAGCCAAGCTTCTTCAGGATCGTGACGCTCTCTTCCGAGGAAACCTCGAGCCCCGTCAGGCGCTTGACCTCGGACATCGGGAAATCGACGATCTTCGGGCTATAGCCGGCATAGCCGACGACTTCTGCCTTGGCCGGCTTGCCGCCGCAAAGCTCGAGGACCAGTTCGGTGGTGCGCTCGAGACCGGGCACCATGTATTCCGGATCGACACCACGCTCGAAGCGGTAGCGCGCGTCGGTGATGATACCGAGCGTGCGGCCGGACTTGGCGATGTTCATCGGGTCCCAGAGCGCCGATTCGATCAGCACGTCTGTGGTGTTCTCATCGCAGCCGGAGTGTTCGCCGCCCATGATACCGCCGATCGACTCGATGGCCTTTTCGTCTGATATGACGACGTTGTTCGGGCCGAGCTTGTATTCGCGCTGGTCGAGCGCAAGCACGGTTTCGCCTTCCTTGGCGCGGCGCACAGTCAGGTTGCCCGTAACCTTGGCCGCGTCGAAGACGTGCATCGGCCGGCCCTGGTCGAAGGTCATGTAGTTGGTGATGTCGACCAGCGCGTTAATCGGACGAAGACCGATCGACAGCAGCCGCTGCTGCATCCATTTCGGCGACGGGCCGTTCTTGACGCCGCGCACGAGCCGCAGGCCGAAGCCTGGGCAAAGGTGACGATCTTCGCCAAGGTCGATCGTCAGCTTGACCGGGGTCTCGCCTTCGACCGCAAAGGCGGGTGCCGCGCGGGCCTTCAGCGTACCGAGGCCAGAGGCTGCGAGGTCGCGGGCGATGCCGTAAACGCTGGTGCAATCCGGGCGGTTCGGCGTCAGGTTGATCTCGATCATCGGATCGTCGAGGCTGGCATAGGCCGCATAGCTCGTGCCAACAGGCGCATCATCCGGCAGGTCGATGATGCCGTTGTGGTCGTCGGAGATCTCGAGTTCCTTTTCCGAACACATCATGCCGTGGCTTTCGACGCCGCGAATGTTGCCGACGGAGAGCGTGACGTCGATGCCCGGCACGTAGGTGCCCGATGCGGCGAAGGCGCCGACGAGGCCGGCGCGGGCGTTCGGCGCGCCGCAGACGACCTGAACCGGTGCGCCTGTGCCGGTATCGACCATCAGGACCCGAAGCTTGTCGGCATTCGGATGCTGCTCGGCGGAAACGACCTTGGCGATGACGAACGGCTTGAAGGCGGCCTTGTCGTCGACATCCTCGACTTCAAGCCCGATCATCGTCAAGCGCGCACAGATCTCGTCCAGCGAAGCGTCGGTATCAAGGTGGTCCTTGAGCCAGGAAAGCGTGAATTTCATGATTTCACCTGTGTCCTCGAGCGTTTCCGGCTTAAACCGGGTTGCAGAAACACTCTATCCCTTTGTTTTTACACATTTCCTGGCGGAAAACCGCTTCGCACTTTTCCTGGAAATGCTCCAATTTTCAGCGCGATCAGGCCGAGAGGCCGCCGAACAATGTCGGCATGTCGAGCGGGCGGAAGCCGTAATGGTTCATCCAGCGGACATCGGCGTTGAAGAAGTCACGCAGGTCCGGCATGCCGTATTTCAGCATGGCGATGCGGTCGAGACCCATGCCCCAGGCAAAGCCCTGATACTCGTCCGGATCGAGCCCGCCGGATCTGAGCACGTTCGGGTGGACCATGCCGCAGCCGAGGATCTCCATCCAGTCGGTGCCCTCGCCGAACTTGACGATCGGGCCGGAGCGGTCGCACTGGATGTCGACCTCGAAGGACGGTTCGGTGAACGGGAAGAACGACGGGCGGAAACGCATCGTGACCTGATCGACCTCGAAGAAGGCCTTGCAGAATTCTTCCAGCACCCAGCGCATGTTGGCGACGTTCGCGGACTTGTCGACGACCAGGCCCTCGACCTGATGGAACATCGGCGAGTGGGTGGCGTCGGAATCCTGGCGATAGGTCTTGCCGGGGATGATGATGCGGATCGGCGGGTCCTGCGCCTCCATCGTGCGTATCTGCACCGGCGAGGTATGCGTGCGCAGCACCTTGCGCTCGCCCTTGTCATCTTCATTGAAGAAGAAGGTGTCGTGCATCTCGCGGGCCGGGTGGCCTTCCGGGAAGTTCAGCGCCGTGAAGTTGTAGTAGTCGGTCTCGATGTCAGGACCTTCGGCGATCGAGAAACCCATGTCGCCGAAGATCGCGGTGATCTCGTCGACGATCTGGCTGATCGGATGGATACGGCCACGTTCGGCCGGGGACGAGCGCACCGGCAGGCTGATATCGACGGTTTCGCGGGCCAGACGCTCGGCGATCGCCTGGTCCTTCAACGCCGACTTGCGGGCGGTGATCGCTTCTGCAACCGTGGTCTTCAGCGCGTTGATCTGGGCGCCACGGGTCTGGCGCTCTTCCGGCGTCATCGTGCCGAGCGTCTTCAGTAGCTCGGAGATCGAGCCCTTCTTGCCGAGCGCGCCGACGCGCACCGCCTCGATCGATCCTTCGTCGCCGGCGGCATCGATGTCCGCCAGCAGTGTCCGTTCCAGTGTTTCCAGTTCGCTCATTCTGTCCT
This sequence comes from Ensifer sp. Root1252, assembly GCF_001425885.1. Classification (NCBI taxonomy): domain Bacteria; kingdom Pseudomonadati; phylum Pseudomonadota; class Alphaproteobacteria; order Hyphomicrobiales; family Rhizobiaceae; genus Ensifer; species Ensifer sp. Root1252. The sequence goes on from NZ_LMDT01000001.1 coordinate 723,073, forward strand.
GCCTCGATGCGGGAATGGGTTCGGTCTATATCGGTTGTTGTCTTCAGGATTGTGATTGCGTCGCCAGTGAGTCCGTCGCCGCCACGAGGCGCACGGGGTCATGACCGTTCTGGATGCGCAGGAAGAAGCGCGCCAGCGGCAACAATCGCGTAAAGAGCGGTTTGATCTCTGAGGGAGCGACGGCGGCTTCCGCTGGCGCCGCAAGCTTCCAGGCGGCAAAAGCCCGGTCCGGCGTTTCTGGCTTCAGCGCGCGGCTTGCGATCTGCAGGAAGAGCAGTCCGAGACGCGGGCCAACGCGCCGGTCACGCTTGATCCAGACCATACGATCCCTAGGCTGGCGTCGTTCGACACGGGATGATCCGCCGGCAAGTGCTGCCAGCAGAGCCGCCATGTCCTCGTCGTCAAGCTCGCGAACCGCAAGCGGCCCCTTTCGATCGTCGTACACTTTCGTCCCGCCAAATAAGAAAAACCCGCGCTAGCCCTGCCAGCGCGGGTTTCCCAACAAAAATCAAGAACGGTTTTGGGAAAACGCTGGCTTAACGAACAGCGCTTTCAAACTCGTTGGTCGTACCGGCTTCCTTGAGGTAGGCAAGTGCCTTCTTGGAAGCTTCGACGAGGGCGCCGAATGCTGCCGGCTCATGGATAGCCATGTCGGACAGAACCTTGCGGTCGACTTCGATGCCAGCCTTGTTCAGGCCGTCGATGAAGCGGCCGTAGGTCAGGCCGAATTCGCGGACGGCAGCGTTGATGCGCTGGATCCAGAGAGCGCGGAAGTTGCGCTTGTTGACCTTGCGGTCGCGGTAAGCGAACTGCTTCGAACGATCAACCGCAGCCTTTGCAGCGCGGATGGTGTTCTTGCGGCGGCCGTAGAAGCCCTTGGCTGCCTTGAGTGTCTTCTTGTGCTTGGCGTGAGCGGTTACGCCGCGTTTTACACGTGCCATGTCATGATCTCCTTAACGTGTCCAAAATGCCTGAAAGTCTTAGAGACCGTTGGGCAGGTAGTTCTTGATGACCTTCTTGCCATCGGGCTCCGCGAGAACCATGGTTCCACGTGCGTCGCGGATGAACTTGTTGGAACGCTTGATCATGCCGTGGCGCTTGCCAGCAGCTGCTGCACGAACCTTGCCGGTAGCGGTGATCTTGAACCGCTTCTTGGCAGACGATTTCGTCTTCATCTTGGGCATTTTGCTACTCCATTTTTCTTAAGAATTCGAAACGGACAGACGAGGTCCATTTCCAGCGTTAAGAACGGCCACGGCATGCCCTGCCGGACCGTTCGGACGGGCGCTTATACCCGGACCTCCCCGAAAGCGCAACTGCGGAATCGACGAAGCGTCATAGAAGCGACATACAACGTCAAACCGGATCGCGCCGACGCTTGCGCCGGCCGGCCGTTTCGAAGGCGAGCACCGCCTCCAGTCCGCCGAGCGGCGACTGCCCGAGGATCAACTTCGCGCCATAGGCATCGGCGATATCGGCGCTGATGGCAAGGACCCTCAAACGCAAAAAGCCGCCCTTCGGGCGGCTTCCTACCTGATCCAGTTTCCGGACATTGCGCCCGGACACCTCGGTCAACGCGGAGCGAGGACCATCATCATCTGGCGGCCTTCGAGCTTCGGCTCGGCCTCCACCTTGGCGATCGTCTGGGTGTCATCCTTGACCTGAAGCAGGAGCTTCATGCCGAGTTCCTGGTGCGCCATTTCGCGACCGCGGAACTTCAGGGTCACCTTGACCTTGTCGCCCTCTTCGAAGAAGCGATTCATCGCCCGCATCTTCACTTCATAATCATGCGTGTCGATGTTGGGACGCATCTTGATCTCTTTGATCTCGACGATCTTCTGCTTCTTGCGCGCTTCGGCCGCCTTCTTCTGGTTGGCGTATTTCAGCTTGCCGAGATCGAGGATCTTGCACACCGGCGGCTCGGAGTTCGGTGCGATCTCTACCAGATCAAGACCGGCCTCTTCCGCCATGCGGAGCGCCTGGTCGATCGGGATGGCACCGATATTCTGGCCTTCGGCATCGATAAGCTGAACCCGGGGCACCCGGATTTCCTTGTTTGAGCGCGGTCCCTCCTTGACGGGGGCGTCCGTTTTGAACGGTCTGCGAATGGTCGTACTCTCCTCGAGCTGTTTCCGAAAATGCGGTTCAATTATTAGTCGGCGCGGCCTTGGCCGAAATGCTTCAATCTGCCGCCGACGGCAATGTGTGAATTGCGACGGGAGAGTCAATAGCATGGCTCGCAGGGAAAATCACCACCTGTCGAAGCCAAGACGAATCTGTTTTAGAAAGAAATTCGCCGCCAATCCGGGCATTTGGAGAGAATTGAGATGCAAACGACGCCAGCCGAAACCGAAACAACCTTCATCGAGGTTGGCAAGGATGCCGCCCGTCGCCGCATCGCCATGCGGATCCTGCGGGCACAAAAGCGCTCCGATCGGCCGACGCTTGTGTGGCTTGGCGGCTACCGCTCCGACATGACCGGGACGAAGGCGGTCGAGGTCGAGCAGCTTGCGAGAGACAGGGCAACCGACTGCATCCGCTTCGACTATTCCGGCCACGGCGCCTCCGGCGGCGCCTTCAAGGACGGCACGATCTCGCGTTGGCTGGAAGAAAGCCTTGCCGTCGTCGAACATGCCGCCCCCGGGCAGCGCCTGATCCTGATCGGCTCATCGATGGGCGGCTGGATCGCGATGAGGCTGATCCAGGAACTACGCCAGCGCGGCCTCAGCGAACGCATCGCCGGGTTGGTACTGATCGCGCCTGCTCCCGACTTTACCGCCGAACTCATCGAACCAAACCTGACGGAGATCGAGCGGCACTCGCTTGCCGAGCGCGGCTATTTCGAGGAACCGTCCGAATACAGCCCCGAGCCCAACATCTATACGCGCGCCCTGATCGAGGACGGCCGCGACAACCGCGTGCTCGTCGGCACCATCACCACCGGCTGCCCGGTTCACATCCTGCAGGGCATGCGCGACCCGGATGTGCCCTACACGCACGCGCTGAAACTGATGGAGCACCTTCCGGCCGACGACGTCGTCATGACGCTCATCCGTGACGGCGACCACCGTCTTTCGCGCGAGGAAGACATTGCTAAAATGAAACAGGCGATCGGAAACATGCTGCCTTCGGCTTAAGCCGATAGGCCGGCGCTCGACGCCCTTTCTACCCCCAATTTCCGCGTCCATGCGCCGCAGACCGCCTGCTGCGCAGGGCTTTGCGCTGCGTTTCGGCAACGGCTTTAACCATAAAGTCCAATGGCCGAATCAGTAGATTGACTCTCCGACCCCAACGCTATTAACTCTTTATTAACGATTAGAGCAGCGTGAGGCGGAAGACCTGAACAAGCTGCCCTCAACTCAGGATTGCGCGAATACGTCCGGACAGGAAGAGCCCGGCATACCGCGTCACGCAGGGGATTTGTATGGCGTCTTGGACCGGGGTTAAGGGAAGTATCGCGGCGTTTTGCGCACTTTTCATTTCAGCGAACACGGCAATTCCCGCACAGGCGGGATCCTCTCCTTGGATGCAGACCGGCTCGGTTACCTCGCAGCCGATCGGACATTACGAGTTCTGTCAGAAGCACAAGGGCGAATGCAGCGTCAAATCGAAGACGAGCGTGGCGCCGCGTGTCACCGAGCGCGGCTGGGCGACGATCCGTCAGGTCAACGCTGCCGTGAACCGCGAAATCACGCCGGTGACCGATCAGGAACTCTTCGGCAGGGATGAAGTCTGGTCCTACCCGCAGGACGCCGGCGATTGCGAGGACTTCGTTCTCGAAAAGCGCAAGCGTCTGATGCGCAAGGGCTTTTCCCCCAGCGAACTGCTGATCACTGTCGTTCGCAAACCCGATGGCGAGGGCCATGCCGTGCTGACGGTGCGCACCGCCCAGGGGGATTTCGTCCTCGACAACCTCGAAAACGGCGTGCGGCTCTGGACCCAGACGCCCTACCGTTATCTCAAGCGCCAGGCTTCGTTCAACAGCGGTCGCTGGGTCACCATCGACAACGGCGCGGAAGTGGTCGTCGGCTCGGTCGGCAACTGATACCGCAGCATCATCGCTTTACGAAAAAGGGCCGGTCAAACCGGCCCTTTTTTCGTTTCAAACGCTGCACGCCCGATCAGGCATTACCGATCAGGATGCCCGCTGCCAGCACTAGGCCGCCGCCCAGCACAACCTGGAATGCGGCGCGCAGGAACGGCGTTTCCATGTAGCGGTTCTGAATGAACGCGATTGCCCAAAGCTCGAAGAAGACGACGACTGCGGCCGTGATCGTCGCCGTCCAGAAATGCGGAATGAGATAGGGCAGTGCGTGCCCTAGACCGCCGAGCGCGGTCATGATGCCCGATGCGAGGCCGCGCTTGATCGGCGAACCGCGGCCCGACAGCTTGCCGTCATCATGGGCCGCCTCTGTGAAGCCCATGGAAATACCAGCGCCGACCGAGGCCGACAGGCCGACGAGGAAGGTCTGCCAGGTATCCTGTGTCGCAAAGGCAGCAGCAAAGATCGGTGCGAGCGTCGAAACCGAGCCATCCATCAGCCCAGCCAGCCCCGGCTGAACGTAGGTCAGGATGAACTGTCGGCGCGCCGTCTGCTCCTCCTCCTCGCGAACATCGTCCGGTGTGTGCTTTTCACCGAGCCTGCGGGCGAGCGATTCGTGCGTTTTTTCCGCGATTGCCAGGTCGCCCAGCAGCTTGCGCGTCGCCGCATCCTGGGTGCGCGCCGCCGCCTCGACATAGAAGCGGTGCGCCGTCTCCTCCATTGCCTCGGCTTCCGCCCGCGCCTTCTCGATCGGCATTTCGGCGATCAGCCACTCAGGCTTGCGATCGGGGAAGTCGCGGACATGCTCGCGGCGGATCAGCGGGATCCGGTTGCCGAAGCGCTGTACGTGCATGTCGATCAGCCATTGCCGATGATGGCTCTCCTCCTCCGCCATTTCTTCGAACACTTTTGCCGAGTGCGGATATTTCTCTCTCAACGCATCCGCATAGGCGAGATAGATGCGTCCATCGTCCTCCTCCGACGAGATCGCCAGTGCCAGGATTTCCTGTTCGTTGAGGGAGAGAAACGGACGCTTGGAGCGGGAGAAGAGACGGGAAAACATCGTTGAAAACCTTCTTTAGAATAATTCTAAATAGAAACCCCGGGAATGTGCGTCAAGGTCAAAGCCATGCAATCACGCGACAATCACTCGACAGAGTGTCGCGGCTCGGCCACCATGCAGGCGCATGCGAATCCCCTTCCCGCGGCTGGAGCAATCGCCTCCATGAGGACCATCTACCCGCTTTCGGAAAGCAAGGATACGTTTCTGGACCGGCTCGGCGCCCGTATGGCCGCAAGGTTGCAGACGCAGACCCTTGGCTACGAACCCTACACGCCATCCGACCCGGAAACGCTGGCGCGCACGCTGCGTCCGGGCGACGTCCTCTTGATCGAAGGCAACCAGAAGGTTTCCGCCGCGATCAAATACCTGACGCAATCCACCTGGTCGCACGCGGCATTTTTCGTCGGCGACGAGATGCCGCTGACGCTCGACCAGGCGACCCTGCCGGTGATCGAAAGGCCTCAACTGATCGAGGTGAATATCGGCGAAGGTTGCGTCGCGGTGCCGCTGAAGAAATATGCATCGTTCAACACGCGCATCTGCCGACCGGTGGCGCTGACGCCCGACGATCGTACCGCGCTGGTCGGCTTCATGATCGCCCGGCTCGGCATGAAATACGACCTGAAGAACATTCTGGATATGCTGCGCTATTTCATGCCGGCACCGCCGGTGCCCGTGCGCTGGCGTCGTCGCCTGCTGGCGCTTGGTTCAGGCGATCCGACGCGGGCGATCTGCTCGACGCTGATTGCCGAAGCCTTCGAGCAGATCCGCTATCCGATCCTGCCGGAGGTCACGCGCGCGCCTGGGCGCGCGTCGGCCGCCTCCACCTATTCACGCGAAGAGATCCTGCATATCCGCCACTATTCGCTCTATACCCCGCGCGACTTCGATCTCTCGCCGTTCTTCTCGATCGTCAAGCCGACACTCGAATTCGGCTTCGACTACAAGCGGCTGCGCTGGAACGGAGATTGACCGGCACGATGCCGGTCAAATGGGGCCGGTCAGATGTTGAGGTCGAGCGCGTGCTCGCGGGCCATGAAGTCGCGCTGGCGGTCGGTGATGTAATCGCGCACGATCGGTGCTGCGTCACGCGAGCGCGACAGCTGCATGTGGAAGACCAGCTGGCTGCCGGTGCGGAACATCATTTCGGCACTGATCAGATAGAACTCCCACATGCGGGCAAAGCGCTCGTCATACATCGCGATCACCTTGTCGCGGTTTGCCTCGAACCGCTCCCCCCAATGCGCCAGCGTCGTGGCATAGTGCACGCGCAGGAACTCTAGATCGGTGACCCAAAGGCTGTTGCGCTCGACGACGTCGAAGACCTCCGAAAGTGCCGGCGAATAGGCGCCGGGGAAGATGTATTTGCGCAGCCAGGCGCTCGCCATGCCGGGCGGGCTCATGTGGCCGATCGAATGCAGCACCGCAACGCCGTCATCCGGCATCAGCGCATTGAGTTTCTTGAAAAACTCGTCGTAGTGATTCACACCGACATGCTCGAACATGCCGACCGAAACGATGCGATCGAACGGTCCCTGCACATCCCGATAGTCTTTCAGTTCGAAGCGAACACGATCGGCGAGCCCGGCCGCCTGTGCGCGTTGCGAAGACAGCGCCTGCTGCTCCTTGGAAAGCGTCACACCCAGAACCTCGACGTTTTCGAGTTTCGCCAGGTACATCGCCAGATCGCCCCAGCCGGAACCGATATCGAGCACCTTCATGCCCGGCTCCAGGCAGAGCTTGGAGGCGAGCAGCCGCAGCTTGTTGCGCTGGGCTTTTTCCAGGCTCTCGTTCGGCTCGCGGAAATAGGCGCAGGAATAGAGCATGTTCTCGTCGAGGAACAACTTGTAGAAGTCGTTGCCGAGATCGTAGTGATGGGCGACGTTCTCCTGCGCCTTGCCCTTGGGATTTGCCTGCTGGCGCTTGCGGAAGCGCATCTTTATCGCGCGCAGCACCTTCTGGATCGGGTAGGAGCCGAGCGAGAGCCGGTTGATCGAAAACAGCGTCAGGAAATCCTTGAGCGTCGAGCCTTCCTCGAAGCGCATGGTACCGTCCATGTAGGCCTCGCCAGCCGCCAGCTCCGCATTGAAGACAAGGCTGCGATAGAGCTTCTTGTCGGTGAGCCGCATGGTGACTTCAGGCCCGGGCTCGCCGGAGAAGACATGCCTCCTGCCATCAGCGTCGATCACCGTCAGGCGACCCTTGCGAATGAACGACTTCATCATATGCGACAATGGAAACATGCGGGCCCTCTCATGGCGGAAACGTCGTAGCGCCGGCATCCTAGCACCCGTTTTTCGAAATGCTCCCCCTAAATTTGCGGTTGCTTATCCGATCTCTGCCACAGCTTCCGGGCTCTGCGGCGTCGCGCATCCGGTGACGCGCCGAGGACGCTGTAACGCTTTGAACTTGCTGCCTGGTTTTGCCCCTGAAACACCAACGGTCGAAGGAGCCCAGCAGTAGAAACGACAACGGGGACGGCAGGTTGAACCTGCCGTCCCCGTTCGATGCGATCGCTCGATCGTCAGTGCTTGAGCGTGTCAGTCCTTGGCGCGCTCGACATAGGAGCCGTCTTCGGTCGCGATGATGACGCGGGTGCCAGCCTGGATATGCGGCGGCACGAGCGTGCGAACGCCGTTCGACAGAATAGCCGGCTTGTAGGACGACGATGCCGTCTGGCCCTTGACGACCGGCTCGGTCTCGGTGATTTCGAGCGTCACGTGGCGCGGCAGGTCGATGGCGATCGCCAGGCCTTCGTGGATCGAAAGAATGCAGGCCATGCCTTCCTGCAGGTAGGCCTTGAGGTCGCCGATGTCGTCAGTGGTCATGACCAGCTGGTCGTAGCTTTCCGGGTTCATGAAGTGGAAGCCTTCGCCATCTTCATAAAGGAAGGTGTGCTCGCGGTCTTCGACGAAGGCGCGCTCGACCTGTTCGGTCGTGCGGTAGCGTTCGGAGACCTTCACGCCGTCGGAAATGCGGCGCATGTCGACCTGGGTGACCGGCGTGCCCTTGCCCGGATGGAAGTTCTGCGCGGTAAGAACGACATAGAGCTTGCCGTCAACGTCGAGAACGTTGCCCTTGCGGACAGATGAAGCGATGACCTTGACCATTAGTCTTCCTTGTAACAGAGGTATGCGCGACACGGCGCGCCGGGAAAGCCGGCCCCGAAAGACGCGAAAATTATGATATCGCGCCGCCACTACCCTAATTTCGTGCAAATAGCCAGCCTGCGCCGGCATTGACGCGAAGATAGCCTAGGGCGCGAAGAAAGCCTGGATCGAACGACCATGTCGCATGCCTCACCCTGGTGGACGCCGCACGTCCATGCCGACCGGCGCCCGTTTCTTCTCGGACGCAACCGGATCCAGTCGGCGCTGCGCCGGTTTTTCGACGAGCGCGACTTCATCGAGGTCGATACCGCGACGCTGCAGGTCTCACCGGGCAACGAAGCCCATCTGCACGCCTTTGCCACCCAGGCGCTCAACCATGACGGCTCCGCCGATCCGTTCTATCTGCACACCTCGCCGGAGTTTGCCTGCAAGAAGCTCATCGCTGCCGGTGAAAAGCGCATCGCCTGCTTTGCCCATGTCTATCGCAACCGCGAGCGTGGGCCGCTGCACCATCCGGAATTCACCATGCTCGAATGGTACCGCGCCGGTGAGACCTACGAGACGCTGATGCGCGACTGCGCCGAGATCCTGACGCTCGCGGCACAGACGACCGGCGTCAGTCAGTTCACCTTCCAGGGCCGCACCTGCGACCCCTTCGCCGAGCCCGAACGGCTGGCGGTGGCCGAAGCCTTCAAGCGTTTTGCGAAAATCGACCTGCTCGCTTCGATCGCCTCCAACGGAGAAACGGACCGGGACGCGCTTGCTAGCGCGATGGTATCGGCCGGGCTGCGGGTCGCCGCCGACGATAACTGGGCCGACCTGTTCAGCCGCGTGCTTGTCGAAAAGGTCGAACCGCATCTCGGCTTTGGCCGCGCGACGATCCTCGATGAATATCCGGTCGCTGAAGCAGCCCTTGCCCGGCCGACCGCGCGCGACCGCCGCGTTGCCGAGCGCTTCGAGCTCTATGCCTGCGGCGTCGAACTCGCCAATGCCTTTGGCGAACTGACCGATGCGGCCGAGCAGCGCCGTCGTTTCGAGATGGAAATGACGGAGAAGGCCCGCGTCTATGGCGAGACCTATCCGCTCGACGAGGATTTTCTGGCAGCGCTCGCCATCATGCCCGAGGCGAGCGGCATCGCGCTCGGCTTCGACCGGCTGGTCATGCTGGCGACCGGTGCGTCGCGCATCGACCAGGTGCTCTGGGCACCGGTGGCGGAGACGGCATCATGAACGTTCACCGGCCGATCAAGACAGCCGGCGAATTGGTTGATGCCGGCCTTATCGAACCGTCACAGCAAACCGTCGTTTCGCAGGTCGCCGAGCGCTACGCGGTCGCCATCAGTCCTGCTATCGCCAAGCTGATCGACCGCAACGACCCGAACGATCCGATTGCCCGCCAGTTCGTACCCGATGCCGCCGAGCTGACGCTGCTGCCGGAAGAGCGCGAAGATCCGATCGGCGACAAGGCGCACAGCCCGGTCGCCGGCATCGTGCATCGCTATCCCGACCGGGTGCTTTTGAAGGCCGTGCATGTCTGCCCGGTATATTGCCGCTTCTGCTTTCGCCGCGAAATGGTCGGACCGCAGGGACTGGGTACGCTGACACCCGCCGAACTCGATGCGGCGATCGCCTATATCGCCGAACATGACGAGATCTGGGAGGTCATTCTCACCGGTGGCGACCCGCTGGTGCTTTCGCCGCGCCGCCTCACCGAAATCATGGAGCGGCTGAAGCCGATCGCCCATGTCAAGATCGTGCGCTTCCACACCCGCGTACCGGTGGTCGAGCCCGAGCGCATCAACGCCGATCTCGTTTCAGCCCTCAAGGCCAGCGGCAAGGCGACCTATGTGGCGCTGCACGCCAACCATCCGCGTGAACTGACACAGGAAGCGCGCGACGCCTCGGCCCGGCTGATCGATGCCGGCGTCGTCATGGTCAGCCAGTCGGTGCTGCTGAAAGGCGTCAATGACGATGCGGACGTGCTTGCCGCACTGATGCGCGCCTTCGTCGAAACCCGGATCAAGCCCTACTATCTGCACCACCCGGATCTGGCACCCGGCACCAGCCACTTCCGGCTCTCGATCGAGGAGGGCCAGGCACTCGTCGCGTCCTTGCGCGGCCGGGTCTCTGGCCTCTGCCAGCCGACCTATATCCTCGACATTCCCGGCGGTCACGGCAAGACGGTGATCAGCGCGGCATCGATCGCTGCGGACGGCGGCGGTTGCTACACCGTGACCGACTTCCGCGGCAAAGAGCACGCCTACCCGCCAAAAATCTGAGAAAAATTTCAAGACGGCGTCACAGCGGCCGGAAGCCAATCGTCAGTTGGTCATGAGCAACGATCGACGGAGTTGTAATCATGACCGATATGAAAACCGTCCGTTACGAGCAGAAAATCCCCGACGGGCTCGGCGCGCTTGCCGGCGGACGCAAGACGATCGACCAGGACAGCATTGACCGGACCAAACAGATATCGAGGCATTGAGATGGGCGGCGCAAACAGCACGGCAATTTTCGAGGAGGCGCGTCCCCGCCTTCTCGGTCTGGCTTACCGGATCCTTGGTTCGCGCGCGGACGCGGAAGACGCGGTGCAGGACACGTTCGTGAAGTGGCAGGAGGCCGATCAATTGGCGATCGAAAGCCCGGCCGCTTGGCTGACGACCGCCTGCACCCGCCGCTGCCTCGACCTCTTGAAGGCGGCACACCGCAAGCGTGTCGACTATGTCGGTGCCTGGCTGCCGGAGCCGATCCACACGGCAAGCGACGACAATGCCGAGGAGAAGCTGGCACTGACCTCGTCGCTGACCACCGCCTTCCTCTTGATGCTGGAGCGGCTGACGCCGAAGGAAAGGGCTGCCTATCTGCTGCATGAAATCTTCGGCCAGCCCTATGAGGAGGTGGCTGAAACGCTCGACATGCAGGAGGCGGCCGCACGCAAGCTGGTGTCGCGCGCCAAGACCAATATCGGCGTGGAGAAGAGCCGTCACCAGACGCCGCGCGAACGCCAGGACGAGTTGCTGTCGGCTTTCCACACGGCGATCCACGGCGGCAATATTGCCAGCCTTTCGAGCCTGCTTTCCGCCGACGTACGACTGACGGCCGATGGCGGCGGCAAGGTGGCGACGGTGCTCGGCGTGCTCTCGGGCAAGCAAACCGTGCTTGCCTTCATCGCCGACCGGCTGACCGAATACTGGGCGCACTATGTCTGGGACGTTGCCGATATCAACGGCGGCCGCGGCATTGTGCTCCGGGGCGAGACCGAAAATGATATCGCCGCCAGCGTTTCCTTCGGCTATGACGGCGACGGAAACGTCAACGACATCTTCATCGTTCGCAATCCGGACAAGCTCACCCATCTCGGTGATGCCGTCGTCCACTGAATCAGAACATTTCCACGAAAAATGCGAAGCGCTTTTCCGTCAGGAAATGCGTAAAAACAATAGGATAGAGCCGCTCCAAAACTCCATTTGAAACGGGAGTGCTCTATCGGCGCCGACGGGGCAAGCCCGACGCGGCCGCGCAACGATGCACGGCGCGTTACTTGCCCGGCAGTCGTGAGGCGACAGGAAAAGGTGCACACATATGCTCGACAAGACATCCAGACCCGCTGAAAAAGCCGACAGCGGCTGGCTCGCTCTGCTGTCGGGCGAAAACGCCATCCATTCCGTCGTGCTGAGCGGCGGCGTAGCTCTCCATGCGCTCAACATCTATGTCGTAACGACGATCATGCCGTCGATCGTGCGCGAGATCGGCGGGCTCGAATATTACGCCTGGAGCACCACCGTCTTCGTGGCCGCATCCATCCTCGGCGCAGCACTCTCGGCCCGCTTGCTTGCCGTCGTCGGCGCCGGCTCGGCCTATGCGATCGGCGCGCTCGTCTTCGGCCTCGGCACGCTCATGTGCGCCTCCGCTCCCGATATGCTGGTGCTGCTTGGCGGCCGGGCGATCCAGGGCTTTGGCGGCGGCCTGCTCTATGCGCTCGCCTATGGCGTCATCCGCCTGGTGTTTGCGCCGGCGCTCTGGACCCGTGCCATCGGCCTGATCTCGGCGACCTGGGGCACGGCAACGCTTATCGGCCCGGCTGTTGGCGGCATGTTTGCGGAATTCGCCACCTGGCGCGCCGCCTTCTGGTCGCTGCTGCCGCTGACGGCACTTCTGGCAGCACTCGCCTTCTGGACGTTGCCGCGCAACGCTTCGTCCGAAGGAAATCGCACGCCGCTGCCGGTCGTGCAACTGCTGCTTCTGGTCGGCATCGTTCTGGCTCTTTCGATCGCAAGCACCCTGTCCACATCGGGCGAACAGCTCGCCTCGGTCGGCGCGGCCATCCTCATGTTCGCAGTGCTTCTCGTCGTCGAACGCCGGGCTGCCGGCAAGCTGCTGCCGAGCAGCAGCTTCACCATAACCTCCCCGCTGGCAGCGCTTTATGCTACGATCACGCTGTTGATGATCGGCATGCAGCCGGAGATCTACGTACCGTATCTGCTGCAGGAATTGCATGGGCTGTCGCCGCTGGTTGCCGGCTACATCGCCGCACTGATGTCGATCGGCTGGACCGCCGGATCGATGACCAGCGCGCACTGGCACGGCGACAGGGCGCAGCGCACGATCTTCGCCGGACCGGCCTTCGGCCTTGCCGGCCTGGCGCTGATCGCCATGTTCATGCCGATGGCCGGCACCGGGTTTGCCGCGATCTCCGCACCGCTTTCCGCCGGTATCATGGCGGTCGGTTTCGGCATGGGTTTCGCCTGGCCGCATATCGTGACGGCCGTCTACGAACTGGCACCACAGGGCGAGGAAGAGAAGGCATCGAGCTCGATCACCACCGTGCAGCTTTTTGCCGCCGCACTGGGTGCTGCCCTTGCCGGCCTGACCGCCAATCTGGCGGGTATCGAAGCAAGCACCACCGACGGCGTTGCCCGCGCGACGCAGTGGCTTTTCTGGCTGTTCGCGCTGGCACCGGCACTGGCGATGCTGACGGCGAGGCGCGTCCGTCGGGCGCGTGCGGTGAAGGCAGCCGACGACTAGGCAGCGGATACGTGCCACCGTTTCCGAGGCCGTGCCTCCTGCATAATTCCGTAAATCGGATCCGATTTAAGGATGAAATTATGCAGCACGTTTAAAGCGCTACAGCATCCTTTGTGCGTCATATTTGACGCGCGGCGCTGTGGGGAGGAAACGATGGATGCCGACGGGATCGGCCTGAGTGGCGCGCAAGAAACACTGCTGATCACGCTGCAGGCAAAGGCCGCCGAAAGCGCGCTTCCCGATTCCCTGCTGCGCGACCATTTCGCCGCCGATGCCATGCGTCGTCTCGGGCAAGCTGCGCAGCATCTCGACGTCGGCCACGACATGACGATCGGGATCGCCATGCGCGCCTATCTCCTCGACCAGTGGACACGGGCTTTCGTCACCAGGCACCCGGATGCAACTGTGCTGCATCTCGGCTGCGGCCTCGATTCCCGCGTTTTCCGCGTCGATCCGCCCGACGAGGTGCGGTGGTTCGACGTCGATTTTCCCGATGTGATGACGTTGCGCCGCACGCTCTATCCGGATCGCGCCAACTATACACAGATCGCATCTTCGGTGACGGAGGCGGGATGGCTTGCGGCGATACCGGATGACGCGCCGGCGATCGTCGTCGCCGAAGGCGTCCTGCCCTACCTTGCGGCAGAGGACGTCTACGATCTGCTTCGGCGTCTGCTGGAACGCCTGCCGGCGGGCGAGGTCGTCTTCGACGGCTATAGCCACCTGGGCATTCAATTGCTGCGCTTCAACCCCGCCATCCGCGCCACCGGTGCTGCGCTTCGCTGGGGCATCGACGATCCACGCATGCTGGAGCGGCAGGTGCCGGGCCTCAGTCTGCTGGAGGAGGTCAGCGACTACGATCCGAGCCAGATAGAAAGAATGTCAGCGGCCGCGCGCATCGCCATCCAGATCTTCAGCGTCATGCCCATGCTGCAGCGGATGGGGCGGCTTTTGCGCTACCGCTTTTAGCAGTACGGCGACGGGACGTCCGATCGACGAAGGGCCGCACTGTTCCCGGTGCGGCCCTTCTATATCAAGGTATCGCAGAGACCTATCAGCCCTGCTTGATCGGCGCGATCGAGATTTCGACGCGGCGGTTCTGCGCCCGGCCGGCCTCGCTGCCGTTGGAGGCGATCGGCCGTTCCTGGCCGAAGCCCATGGTGGCCATGCGGCGCTGGTCGACGCCCTGGCTTGCCAGATAATTGGCAACTGAGGCTGCGCGACGCTCGGAAAGGCCCTGGTTGTAGGAGGCGCTGCCGGTCGAATCGGTGTGGCCGTCGACGTCGATCAGCGTCTTGTTGAACTTGCGCAGCACGATCGCCACGGAGTTCAGCGTGTCGTAGAAGGCTGGGATTACCTGGTCGCGGTCGGTGGCGAAGGTGATGTTCGACGGCATGTTCAGGATGATGCGGTCGCCTGCGCGGGTAACGGAAACACCGGTACCCTGCAGCTGGGCGCGCAGTTCCGCTTCCTGGCTGTCCATGTAGTTGCCGACCAAGCCACCGCCGAGCGCGCCGATACCGGCACCGACGAGAGCGGCATCACGCCGTCCCGCAGCACTGCCGCCGACAAGAAGGCCGGTCGCTGCACCGAGACCCGCGCCGATCAGCGCGCCGCCGGCGGTGTTCGACATCTTCTGCTCACCCGTATAGGGATCGGTGGTCGTGCATCCCGAGAGATAGATGGCCGCTACAGCCAGTATGGCGCATTTCTTGATCATAGAATCAATGGTCCCCATTCGTGCTCAAAGGTGCTTCATACTAGCGATTGCGGCAGGAAGATGAAGAGACGTCCCACTGATGCCATTGTTTGGCGACAAATGGCGCCACGGCCACAGTCATCGTCATGACAGGGCCGGATACTAACCGATCCTTCACACGCTCTTGATAACAAGCGCGTTCGAGGAAAATCGAGGCGGACTATCTGATGGCAATCGAGTTTGGCGATACGCAACGCAGTCTCAGCGACACGCTCAACGGGATGATCGGGTCGATTCGCGGCAACACCATCACGCTTCGCGACCTGATGACGGGCATCGGCGAACAGGGCTTTCTCTTGCTGTGCGCGCTGCTGACGCTGCCGTTTCTGCTGCCGGTCTCCATTCCCGGCGTCAGTACCGTTTTCGGCGCCGCCATCATCCTGATCTCGATTTCGATTACCCTCAACCGCCTGCCCTGGATGCCGCAGCGCATCCTCGACCGGCAGATCGAAACCGAAAAACTGGTGCCGACGCTGCAGAAGGGGGCAGCGCTTGTCTCCAAGCTCGATCGCTTCGTCAGGCCGCGCTTCGGCTTCCTGACGCAAGGCGCACTGATGAACCGCTTCAACGGCCTGATGATCATGGCCGGAGGCGTGCTGCTGATGTTTCCGCTCGGCCTCATTCCGCTATCGAACACGCTGCCGGGCATCGCCATCCTGCTCCTGTCGCTCGGCATCATCCAGCGCGACGGACTGATGGTCGCTGGCGGCTATCTCTTCCTGATCGCAACCACGGTCTACTTCACCGTCCTCGCCTATATGGCAGTTGCGGCCGGCCAGGGCCTATCCAACTTCTTCGTTTCTTAAAACGTATCGCCATCGTGAACCTGACGCGTCGTCATCGACGCGCCGGTCGCGAGTCCGGCCGGCTACAGCGCCGTGCGTCAAATATGACGCGCAAAGGACGCTGTATCGCTTTAAACTTGCTGCATAATTTTATCCTTAAATCGGATTCGATTTAAGCAATTAAGCAGTAGCCGGAACGGCGCGATCTCATGCCGATGTCGCCTGGAAGCTCTTGTAGCTGGCGGAATCGGTCTCAACCCCGAGCTTTTCCATCAGCGCCGCACGATCGATGTTGAGGCTTCTATCGAACGCGCCGATCGCTGCTGCAACCTTCGGCGCGACCTCTTCGCTTTCGAATTCGATCATGGTGCAGAAGTTGAACTTTCCCGGGCCCGCATGCTGCTCGAGGAACAGGTCCTTGACGTAGCCGTCCTGGCTGCGGATCACTTCGAGGGTCTTTTCCACCAGTTCCAGAAACTGCGTCCGTGCGGCGGTCGGCACCGCAAACTTGTTGATACGATAGAGCGGTGCGACGATACCCGCCTTTGTATTGCTGCTCATTGAACTCTCCTTGAGTATCCCTTCAAATCCCGTCGGCGGCCATTCGGCGACGGGCAGGAACACTCGTACGACCTCAAGTAAAGTTGAGGTCAACAGGGGTTCGTGAGAAATCTGCGGCTGCCTGACGGCCGGAGTAGGCTCAGGTAGCAATGCCCTTGAGCACATTGGCGACGTTGAGGCCGATTTCGGGCACACCGTAGCCGCCCTCCATGCAGACGACGACCGGCAGGCCCGTCCTCTTCAACCTCTCGCCCATGCGCAGATAATCCTCCGACTTCAGCTTGAACGACGAAATCGGATCGCGCTCGAACGTGTCGACGCCGAGCGAAACCACCAGCGCCTCGGCGCCGAAGGTCTCGATGCGATGAAGTGCATCGTCCATCGCGGCCGACCAGGCCGAATAGGCCGTGCCGCGCGGCAGGGGATAGTTCTTCGTGGTGCCGAGGCCTTCGCCAGCCCCCTCTTCATCGGCAAAGCCGAGAAAGTACGGGAAAGCGTCGACGGGATCGCCATGCAGCGAGGCGAAGTAGACGTCGCCGCGTCCATAGAAGATGTCCTGCGTGCCGTTGCCATGATGGAAGTCGACATCGAGCACTGCGACCCTGGCAGCACCGAGATCGCGTAGCCGCTGGGCGGCGCAGGCGGCGTTGTTGATGAAGGAGTAGCCGCCATAGAGATCGATCGCCGCGTGATGGCCGGGCGGGCGGCAAAGCGCAAAGGCGGCCGTGTTGCCGGCGTCCACATGCTCGGCAGCCGAAAGCGCGCAATTCATCGCCGCGCGCGCGGCGACGTAGGTGCCTTCAGTGATCGATGTTTCCGCGGCAAAGGCGTAATAGCCGAGCGCGCCGTCGATATCCTTGGGCGGGTGCTGGCGCATCCGGCGCGCCGGGAAGCACGTCGGGATCGCTTCGCCGCGATAACCGTCAGCGACCCAGCGCGCCCAGGCGGTTTCGAGAAAGTCGAGATAGTCGGCCGCGTGGAGCTTGAGGGCCGTTTCCAGGCCGTGATGCGTGGGCGCAACCACATCGGCAAAGCCAGCCTCCTTCACCGCCGCCAAAATCCATTCGGCACGAAACGGCGCCTCGAACGGCGCCACCAGTTCGCCACCGAAGAGTTCTGTCCTGGCCTCACGGAGCTTGTGATCTTCGGAATAGAAAACGCGCATGGCAATGTCCCGGTTGAGTTCGTGAAGCGAGCGAAGCGTCGGCAAGCTAGCGCAGGGTTCGGGCCGTTGGCTACCTCAGCGGGCGCCCCTCATCCGGCCTGCCGGCCACCTTCTCCCCGCAAGCGAGGCGAAGGAGACGCGCGGCAAACTCCAGTCCCCCCTCTCCCCGCAAGCGGGGAGAGGGCTGGGGTGAGGGGCAGCGACACTGAAGGAGGGGCATCCGAGGGAGCGGCGATCCCCCTACGCCGCGATGCGCTTGTAGAAAAGCGTCGTGGCGCACAGGCCGCCCTCCGGCCACATGGCGTAATCGGGAATGACGCCGACGCGTTCCCATCCAAGGCGTGGATAGATCGCCTCCGCCTCGCTGCCGGTTGCCGTGTCGAGCACAAGCAGCACCTTGCCGCGTGCCGCCGCCTCCCGTTCGACGGCCTGCATCAGCAGCCGGGCGACGCCCTTGCCGCGGGCGGCGCGATGGACGAGCAGCTTCTTCAGATCGCCGCGATGCGGCTGGTTGGGCATCTGCGCCACGCCGACCTGGACCGTGCCGACGATCCGCCCCTCGTCTTCGGCAACTATCAGCAGCGTTTCATCGGCGGCAACCGCATTGGCGACGCCATCCCAGTAGGGCAACGCCGCCTCCGGCGGATAGGGCTGCATGAAACCGACGGATGCGCCGCCCTCGACGCAATCGGAGAGCACCTCGGCAAGCGCCGGCATGGCGGAACGGGTTTCGGCTTCGTTGAGCAGGCGGATCGTGATGTCAGGCATGGTCAAACCCTGGTTCGGCAAAGGACGACGGCATAGTGAGCCGGCTCATCATGGGGATTGTGAAAGACGTGGCCCTGCTCGAGCCCCATGAACAGGCAGTCGCCGGCTTCAAGCACATGCGACCCGGATTCCATGGTCAGTTCGAGCCGGCCGGAGAAAAGCCAGAGGTGCTGCGTAATGCCCCGATCGGCCGGTTGGCGTTCGAAGACGACGCGCGCGCCCGGCGGGAACTCGACCTCGACGATATCGACCGGCGAGCCGACACCATCAGGCGAGACCGAGCGGCGCAGATAGCCGGATTCCGGATCCCGCCAAAGTCTTTGATCGGCGCGCCGTGCAACCGGCGAAGCCTGCTGGCCGTCAAAGGCAAAGAGCGCCGACAGCGTAGTCGAGAGGGCGCTGCAAAGCTTGGCGAGCAGTTGCGCCGTCGGGCTCACCTCGCCGCGCTCGATGCGCGAGATCATGGCCCGGCTGACGCCGGACCGCGTCGCCAGATCGTCAAGTGTCAGGTTCTGCTCGGCCCTCAGCGAACGGACGCGTTCGCCGATGGCTTGTTCGAGTGGGTCGCCGGTGATTTCCATTATTTGAGATTACATTTCTCATATAATAGAGTAAAGACCTCGGGAACTGAAAATAAAGGCTGACAATGCCGCTTTGGCGACATTGCGACAACGCGCTTTCGGCTAAGGTCCGCAACGGGCATCCTGAGCGAAAAAACGTTCCCGCTCAATAATTTAGCACGACCTCACGAAACAGGCCGTCACGGCTGATGAAACGGACCGGCACGACATGGACAAGCAACCCTCCTCGCTGACGTCGATTGCCAGCATCGTCATGTCGATGACGGCTGTGGCGATCGGCAACGGCATGATGCTCGCCTATGTGCCTTTCGTGCTGACCCGGTCCGATGCGCCGGACTGGGTGCCGGGCGCCGCCGTCACCATGATTGCCTTCGGCGGGCTTGTCGGCTGCGTGATCGCCGGACCGATGATCCGCCGCGTCGGCCATGCCCGGGCGTTTTCCTGCTCGATGGCGCTGGTCATCCTTTCGGCGCTGACGATCAGTCTCGGCATGCACCCGATCCTCTGGGTGCTCGCCCGCGGCCTTTACGGTGCTGCCGGAAACACCAATTTCATCATCAGTCAGAGCTGGCTCAATCATGCGAGCGACAACCACTGGCGCGGCAGGGCGATGGCGATGTTCTACATGGCCTACGTGATCGGGCTTGGCACCGGCGCCTGGCTGTTCGGACAGATCCCCGTCGACGGTAACCTGCCGCCGCTCATCACCATCTTCTTCACGGCACTTGCCATCCTGCCGATCGGCCTGACGCGCCTGCCCACACCGCCGGCGCCGGCCAAGGTCAGCATCGATATCCCGATGGTCTGGCGCAGCTCACCTGTCGCCTTCATCGGCGTGCTTGCCGCTGGCGGTCTTTCGATGGTGGTACAGGGCTTCACGCCGATCTATGCGGCCGCCAATCAGGTGAGCCAGGGCGACGTTGCCAACCTGATGTTCGTGATGCAGCTCGGGCTGATCGCCATCCAGTATCCGATGGGCACGCTATCAGACCGGATCGACCGCCGGCTGGTGCTGATCGCCACCTGCCTGCTGATCGTTACCGCCGGCTTCTTCGCGCTCTCGGCGACCTTCAGCAATCTTCTCATGCTGATGGTGGTCTTCGCGCTGTTCGCCGGTGCGGTCGAGACCGTCTATTCCATCGCCAACGCACATGCCAACGACCGCACTGATCCGGCGGATTTCGTGCCGCTCGCCAGCACCATGCTGGTCGCCTGGTCGGCGGCGGCAACCCTGGTGCCGATGCTCGTCACGCTGCTGACGCCGGTGTTCGGGCCGCGTACTTTCATCTATGCGGCGATGGTCGTTGCGGCGCTCTATGCGCTGTTCGTGCTGATACGCCTCAGGAAACGCGACGAGGTACCCGCCGGCGAGCGCGAGACCTTCGAACTGAAGAGCGCGCAGGTGCCGAATGCCGGCGCGCTGATCGACGCGGATGCCAGAACCGAATAGCCGCCGCAGCCCCTCATTTATAGTGAACGAAGCCTTCATTTCCCGCTTTGCGCGGCTTGAAGGCACTGCTATATGCGGCCCATGAGCACAACATCTTCCAAGACGCCCCTGTCGCATATCCGTAACTTCTCGATCGTGGCCCATATCGACCACGGCAAATCGACGCTGGCCGACCGACTGATCCAGTCGACGGGCGGCCTTGCCGAGCGGGAAATGTCCGAGCAGGTGCTCGACAGCATGGATATCGAGCGCGAGCGCGGCATCACCATCAAGGCCCAGACCGTGCGTCTGCACTACAAGGCCAATGACGGCGAAACCTACGTGCTGAACCTCATCGACACGCCCGGCCACGTCGACTTCGCCTATGAAGTCTCGCGTTCGCTGTCGGCCTGCGAAGGTTCGCTGCTGGTCGTCGATGCGAGCCAAGGGGTGGAAGCCCAGACGCTCGCCAACGTCTACCAGGCGATCGACAACAATCACGAGCTCGTCACCGTGCTCAACAAGATCGACCTTCCCGCCGCCGAGCCGGAGCGGATCAAGGAACAGATCGAGGAAGTGATCGGCATCGACGCCTCCGAAGCCGTTCTGATCTCGGCCAAGACGGGCCTCGGCATTCCCGATGTTCTCGAAGCGATCGTCACCAAGCTGCCGGCGCCGAAGAGCGAGGGCGGCGATACCGCACCGCTGAAGGCGCTGCTGGTCGACAGCTGGTACGACGCCTATCTCGGCGTCATGGTTCTCGTGCGTATCATCGACGGCACCCTGAAGAAGGGCATGACCATCCGCATGATGGGCACCGACGCCAAGTACACGATCGAACGCGTCGGCGTGCTGACGCCGAAGATGGTGGCCATGGACGCGCTCGGCCCGGGCGAGATCGGTTTCATCACCGCTTCGATCAAGGAAGTGGCCGATACCCGCGTCGGCGACACCATCACCGAGGACAAGCGCCCGACCGCCAAGGCCCTGCCGGGCTTCAAGCCGGCGCAGCCGGTGGTGTTCTGCGGCCTGTTCCCGGTCGATGCCGCCGATTTCGAGGACCTGCGTTCGGCGATGGGCAAGCTGCGCCTCAACGACGCGTCGTTCTCGTTCGAAATGGAATCGTCGGCCGCGCTCGGCTTCGGTTTCCGCTGCGGCTTCCTCGGGCTCCTGCACCTTGAAATCATCCAGGAGCGCCTGGAGCGCGAGTTCGACCTCGACCTGATCGCGACGGCGCCTTCGGTCGTCTACAAGCTGTTCATGACCGACGGTTCGGAGCGCGAGCTGCACAACCCGGCCGACATGCCCGACGTCGTCAAGATCGCCGAGATCCACGAGCCGTGGATCCGCGCGACGATCCTGACGCCCGACGACTATCTCGGCGGCATTCTGAAGCTCTGCCAGGACCGGCGCGGCATTCAGATCGAGCTGACCTATGTCGGCACCCGCGCGATGCTGACCTACGACCTGCCGCTCAACGAAGTCGTGTTCGACTTCTACGACCGCCTGAAGTCGATCTCCAAGGGCTATGCCTCGTTCGACTACCAGATCACCGACCACAAGGAAGGCAACCTTGTGAAGATGTCGATCCTCGTCAACGGCGAGCCGGTCGACGCGCTGTCGATGATGGTGCACCGGATGGCGGCCGAAAAGCGCGGTCGCGAAATGTGCGAGAAGCTCAAGGAGCTGATCCCGAAGCACATGTTCAAGATCCCGATCCAGGCGGCGATCGGCGGCAACGTCATTGCCCGCGAGACCATCTCGGCGCTCCGCAAGGACGTGACGGCGAAGTGCTACGGCGGCGACGCCACCCGCAAGCGCAAGCTTCTGGAAAAACAGAAGGCCGGCAAGAAGCGCATGCGCCAGTTCGGCAAGGTGGAGATCCCGCAGGAAGCCTTCATCGCCGCGCTCAAGATGGGCGACGAATAAGCGTCAGACACCAATGACGTGCGTGGCGAAGGGGAGAGCCTGACGCCACGCCCTTGCTTGCAGACGTTCGCTGACGGCGTCTCCGTCCTCGGACTTGAGCCGAGGATCCACCTGCAAAATCTCGAAATAACGATCGCCTCTTTGCAGTTCGTGACGATGTCAGCATGGCCCGGCAGCGGGGCAGAGCTCGTCCATGGATCCTCGGGTCAAGCCCGAGGATGACAGTGGGAGGTGGTCCTGGCCAGCAACGGATCTCGGGGCAGTCGCCCACGGGGAGGCTGCAAAGCAGAGCTGATTTCTGTTCAGCCTCACACCCGACCGCCGTCATCCTCGGGCTTGACCCGAGGCCACCACCGACCACCAGCCGTCTTCAGCTCTCAGTGAGCAGATACCGCTTCGAGATGCGATCCACCGGAAGGCCGCTCTTGAGCGGCACCGCCTTGTCCACCTTGTAATCGACGAAACCCATCTTGCCGTAATAAGCAAGGCCGCCCGTGTTGTCGGCGCGGATGGTGGCGTTGATCGCGGTGAGGCCCAGCGCACGGGCATTGTCCCTCGTGGCCGCAAAGAGCGCCGAGCCGGCGCCGCGCACCTTGGCATCAGGGCGGGAGAACGTGCCGATATCGGCCCAGCCTTCCGGCAATCCGTCGTAGCGTTCCAGTGCCTGGAACGCGCAAGGGCGGCCGTCGACATCTTCGGCAACGAAGCAGCTGACGAAGCCCGGGCCGGCGAGGTAGTGCGCGGTAAAACTTTCGAGTGTGAACGGCGTCTCATTGGCAGTCGTGCCGCCGATCCGGATGATCTCGTTGAGGAAGGCGCAGAGCGCCGGCACGTCGGCAGGCGTTGTCGGACGCACCTTGATTGTTGTCATCTGGTCGACCATCAAAAACCTCTCTTTTGAACTACAACTTGCCGGATTGCGGCAGAGGCCGCGCCGGGTTGCCGACAACCGTCGCGCCCGCCGCCACGTCTCTCGTGACGACGGAGCCGGCCCCGACGATGGCGCCATCGCCGATCGTCACGCCACCGAGAATGATGGCGCCGCCGCCGATCCACACGTCCTTGCCGATCTCGACCGTCCTTGCGATCTCGATGCCACGGCTCCTGAGCGGCACGTCCTTGTGATGCTCGGCGCAATAGATCTGCACGCCCGGGCCTAGCATCGAACCTTCGCCGATCAAAATGCGGCCGCTGTCCAGCATGGTGCAGCCGGCATTGAGATAGACGCGGGGGCCAAGCGAAATGTTGATGCCATAGGAGCAATGAAACGGCGCTTCGATGAGAACATCATCGGCAACGCTCGCGAACAGCGCCCGAAGCGCCGGCGCCATCGACCCACGCGCATCGGGTGCCATGGTGTTGTGCTGGTGCACCGCGTCACGCGCGCGCTGACGCAGCCGCTCGAGTTCCGGGTCGAGGCAGCAGTACCAATCGCCCGCCGCCATCTTGCCGCGCTCGCTGGCGCTCACGGTTTTGCCCTTGCCTCGGCCGCTTGACGCCGCGCCAGGCTTTCCGCCGGCCACAGTGCCGCCATGTCGTAATAGATGTCGAAGACCGGGGCGCCGCCTTGAAGCGATAGCCAGGAGACCTTCGAGCGCGTGAAGATATGGGCATCCGGCGGGAAATCCGAAGGCCGATCGAGGCTTGCAATGCGCAGGAAGGCGAGCCAGCCGCGACGGCCGTAATCGCTCCAGAGCGCCGTCTGGCATTCACCGCAGCGATAGACATCGTGCGGCCGGCCACTCTCGGTCGGCAGCGTCACGACGATGGGTTCGCCTGCCGTCAGCTCGATGTTCTCACGCTCGATAACGCCATTGACAACGAAGGCGCTTCCGACCTGTCGCTGGCAATCGGTGCAATGGCAGCAGTTGACGAACATCGGCCGCCGTTTCAGCCGATAGCGGATGCGTCCGCAGAAGCAGCCGCCAGCAATGGTTTTATCCATCAGCAGGCCTCCTCCAGCACCTCGTCGCCCGACGCTGCGGCAATAGCATCGCCACGCCTGATGGTGGCGACCCAGGCGCGCGCCAAAGCGAGACCGGCGGCATTGGCCTTTTCGCCATGATGCCGGGCATGGGCAGGGTACTCTGCCAACCAGTTGGGGTCGAGCCGATTGATCGTCTGCGGGAACGAGCGGTTCCAATCCTCGACGAGATCGGTGTCGGCCTCGAAGTGGAATTGCGTGCCATAGGCGGCACGGCCGATGCGAAACGCCTGATGCCGGGTGACATCGTTTTCGGCAAGGTGCACCGCCCCTTCCGGCAGCGTGAAGGTATCGCCATGCCATTGGAAGATCGGAAAGCTTTCGCCGACGCTTGCCAGCACCGGATCGCTCTGCCCCTCGGCACGCACCCGCACATCGTGCCAGCCGAATTCTTTGGCTTCGCCCAACAGGTTCTTCGCACCATAGGCACGCGCCAAAAGCTGGCTGCCGAGGCAGATGCCGAGCACGGAACGCTCGCTGTCGCCGAAACGGCGCATCAGAGCTGCCAGTTGCGGGAGATAGGGGAAAGCCTCGTCGTCGAGCGCACTCTGCTCGCCGCCGAGCACGACCAGCGCATCGAAGCCATCGGGTTCAGTCGGCACCGGGTCGCCGGCATAGGCACGGCGAACCTCGATTTCGGCCTTGACCTCGCGAAGCGCCGTGCCGACCTGGCCGAGCTCCGTCTTCGCCATGTTTTCCACCACCAGTACCCGCATCATCACCTTCCCTTTGCCGTATGGGCGGAAGATTGATCACGACATGCGCCCCGGTTCAAGAGGAGAGAACCGGCATGGTGCTCATTGACCAACGCAGCCGGGCCTTGACTTCCGTGCCAAACTTTCCGACTTTCCTGATATCATGATGCTCGCGATTTCTTCCCTTCGCTGCTTCCGGGTGTGCCCGATCGCAGGAACCTGACCCCAGCCCGGATGCTTGCGCTCTCCGGGTCAGGGGAGCCTTTCGCGTCGGCAAATGAGAACCTCCGTTCCCATGCCACGATCCGAGCGCCGCGTTTTTCCAGAAAGAATCAGCAATGACGGCGCCCATGGCCCGTCGACAAGAACGTCAGGTTATCATCATGGCGACCACCGCCCGTAACAAACTTCCCGCGATCATCATCAATGCCGAGGACCACAAGCGTCTGACGGCGCTTGCCTCCTCCGCTCTCGACCGCATCCCCGAGGTCGCCGAGGCGCTTCTGTCCGAACTCGAACGGGCGCGGGTGACCACCCCTGGCAAGCTGCCGGCCGACAGCGTCCAGATGGGATCCACCGTCGCCTTCGACGCCGACAATGGTTTTGCCAAGCAGGTGACGCTCGTCTATCCCGGCGAGGCCGATATCGAGGCTGGGCGTATTTCGGTGCTGACGCCGATCGGCGCAGCACTCATCGGCCTGTCCGTCGGCCAGTCGATCGATTGGCACGACCGCTCCGGCAAGGTCCACCGGATGACCATCCGCAACGTTACACCGGCCGAGCGGGCCTGAGCGCACCCCCGAAACGCGTCGAGGAGGCCGGTCGTCAGACCGCCCTCCCCGCTTTTCAATCAACTCTTGCCCGAAGGTCGATCAGAACTGCTTGCCGAGCTTGGCGTCGACGGACTGGCTGTTGGCGCCGCGAACGGCGAAGAAGAACAGGATCGCTGCCCAGAGAATGGACTTTTCGGCGCCACCGAGGCCCTGGTCCTGCACAACGCCATGGAAGTAGACAGTGACGAGCAGCACGATCATCGCGGCAACCGAGGCCGGACGGGTGAGAAGGCCGATCGCGATCAGGATGCCGCCGAAGAATTCTGTGGCGGCCAGCAGCGGCGACCAGAAGACGCCGGGGTAGAAGCCGAGGCTTTCGACCATGCCGACAGCCCCGAAGGGATTGATGATCTTGCCGTAACCGTGGGTTACGAGCAGGACGCCGCACAGAACGCGCAGCAGCGTTTCGGCAAAGGTATCAAGCGGCAGATAGATCTTTTCCAGTGCCGGGAGGATTGCACGGGGACGGGAGGTCGAGACGGTAGCATCAGTCATGGGTAGGTCCTCTTGGAGGTGGCTGCGACAATATGTGCAATGCAGCAATGTCTCGCCGGGCGTCTTTTCGTTTGCAAGGGAGCGACAAACATGACTAAATCAGTTGACAATTGCGTGAGAGGCGCGTGACCGCCGGTTGTTTCCAGATCGACCGCTACCGCGCCAAGCGGTCGGCGTGACGCACCAGGGACGGTGTAACGCCTGAAACCTGCTGTGTAATTTTCTCATTTAACCGGTTCCGGTTTTACGGGGTTATGCAGTATGTTGCCGCGCACAAACCAGCCGGGAACCACCAGATGGACGAGAAGCCGCGGATCACCATCCTTTATTGCACGCAGTGCAACTGGCTTTTGCGCGCCGGCTGGATGGCACAGGAGCTGCTGCAGACCTTCGGCCAATCGTTGGGTGAAGTGGCGCTGATCCCCGGCACCGGCGGCAATTTCGAGATCCGCGTCAATGACGAACTGATCTGGGAGCGCAAGCGTGACGGCGGTTTTCCCGGACCGAAAGAATTGAAGCAGCGCATCCGCGACATCATCGAGCCGGAGCGCGATCTCGGCCACACCGACAGGAGCTGATCCTGGATTTCGGCATTCTCGCTGGCGTTTTCTCGGCAGCCTTCCTCTCCGCGACACTGCTGTTCGGCATGTCGGAGGCGGCGATCGTCGCCGCCGCACTTCATGGCGAAACCGGCCGTGTCGCCCTTTTCGTCGCGGCCACAGCTGGCAACGTCCTTGGCGCCGTCGTCAATTTCGTGCTTGGGCGGTTCCTGATCCGCTTTGAGGGAAGGCGCTGGTTCCCGATCTCGCCTGCGGCGCGGCAGAAGGCGGAGACGCTGTTTGCGAGCTATGGCCAGCCGGTGCTGCTCTTATCCTGGCTGCCGGTGGTCGGCGATCCGCTGACGCTCGTCGCCGGGCTGTTGCGCATGCCTTTTGCACTGTTCCTGGTGTTCGTGGCGATCGGCAAGGCGGCGCGTTACGCCATCGTGCTCTGGCTGACGCCGTGATACCAACCTTGCGCTGATATTGACGTCTTGCGTGGGACCGTGCGGTCATCCGGCAAGGAGCATACCGCAGGACGATGCTTTGGCATCGGTCGAGGATTGCGACGCTGCCGGTGGCCGATACACGGCCCACCCGAAGGGCCGGGCGCTTTTGGCATCCTGATAGCGTCGACACTCCTCACCGCGCCGCTTGGGTCCGGTTGCGATTGTCTCTTTGCCGGAAACCAAAATCGCTCCGGCGCGAGAGGTCAATATCAGCGCAGGTTGGTATGACCCGTTCAGCTATGGGCGAAAATGTCGGTCTCGTCCCAGCCGAGCAGATCGAGCTTGGAGCGGGTCGGCAGGAAGGCGAAGCAGGCATCCGCATGGTCCATGCGGCCATCGCGCAAGAGCCGCCCCGTCAGTTTTTCGCGCAGCGCATGCAGGTGCAGCACGTCGGATGCGGCATATTCGAGCTGCGCCGGAGACAGGGTCTCGGCCGCCCAGTCGGAGGACTGCTGCTGCTTGGAAATATCGACGTCGAGCATTTCCTTCAGATTGTCCTTCAACCCGTGGCGATCCGTGTAGGTGCGCGTCAGACGCGAGGCGATCTTGGTGCAGAACACCGGCGTCGTCGTCACGCCGAAAGTGTGGAAGAGTACGGCGATATCGAAACGGCCGTAGTGGAAAATCTTCTGCCGGGCCGGGTCGGCGAGCATGGCGACGAGGTTCGGCGCATCCTTCTGGCCGGCGGCAATACGGATCACGTCGGCGGTGCCGTCGCCCGGCGAAAGCTGGACGACGCAGAGCCGGTCGCGGCGGGGGACAAGGCCAAGAGTTTCCGTGTCGACGGCAATCGCGCCCCGGTAGCGGGCGGCATCGGCTGCGGAAATATCGCCTTCATGGAACCGTATTGCATTCGCCATCGAAAATCCCCAGATGAAACGGAAGTGGTGTCGCCTATAGCGCAAGTTTGGCCCTGGCGAAACCGTGTCATGGCACCTCGCCGCGGGTGCACCCTTCGAAAGCTCGCATTGATGACCTCCTCTCGCACCGCCTCGGCTCTTTCGATCATATCGCTCGTGCTTGGCTTCACGGTCGTGCCGGCGCTGGCGCAGAACTATAGGGACCTGCCCGGTGTGCGCCCGATGGATCCCCTGAACGACAACGGCGACAAGGTCGTCTGCCAGCAGACACTTGTCGATCGCGACTATCCGTTCGAATCGAGCTCGCGCGGCGGGCCGCGCTACGACACGATCTACAACTGCCGCCGCGGCGATGGCCCGGTGTTCCAGGGTAGCGATTTGCCACCGTCACTCTACCGGCAGAAGCGCGGGCTCGGCTACTAATACCAACCTGCACCGGTTCGGCTTGGCAAGCCGATGAATACTTCCTAGAAAATTGGGCAAGGAACTGTGGAGGTGTTCTGCCTCCACCGAGGAGGAACAATGCCCAACGACACGAGACCGCTCGCCATCAGCGTGCCGGCGCCGCGCACGCTCGACCTGATCTTCACAGCCGACGCCTTGAAGCAACTGCACGAGCGCTACCGCATCGTTGAGACCGATCCGGATGAGATCGCCGGCCTTGGCGACGAGGTGCTGTCGCAAGCGCGCTACATCATCGGCCAACCGCCGCTCGACCACGATACCTTGGCGCGCCTGCCGAAGCTGCGGGCCATTCTCAATGTCGAGAGCAACCTGATCAACAACATGCCTTATGAGGTGCTGTTCGAACGCGGTGTCCACGTCGTCACGACCGGCCAAGTATTTGCCGAGCCGGTCGCCGAAATGGGGCTTGCGATGGCCCTCAACATCGCGCGCGGCATCGTCGACGCCGATCTCGCCTTTCGCGAGGGCCGGGAGCTTTGGGGTGGCGACGGCAATCGCTCGGCGCGACTGCTCTCCGGCTCGGACATCGGCATCATCGGCTTCGGAGACCTGGGCAAGGCGCTCAACCGGGTGCTGTCAGGCTTCCGCGCCAGGATCCGCGTCTTCGATCCCTGGATGCCGGCCTCTATCCTCCGTGACAACGGCGTCGAACCGGCATCGCTGGAAACCGTGCTGACCGAAAGCGATTTCGTCTTCGTCGTCGCATCGGTCACCAGCGAGAATGAGGGTTTTCTCGGCGCGAGGGCCTTTGCCAGCATGCGGCCGGGGGCAGCCTTCATCCTGCTCAGCCGCGCCGGCGTCGTCGATTTCGATGCGCTAATGGCCGCCGTCGAAAGCGGGCATATCGTTGCCGCCAGCGACGTCTTCCCGCAGGAGCCCCTTCCGCTCGACCACAGGGTGCGCCGCCTGCCCGGCTTCCTGCGCTCGGCGCACCGCGCGGGCGCGCTCGACAGCGCCTTCAAGAAGATGGGCGACATGGTGCTGGAAGACATGGACCTGATGGACCGGGACCTGCCGCCGATGCGCTGCAAACGCGCTGAGCGCGAGACGGTCGCACGGATGCGCTCCAAGCCGGTGACGGTCAACTGATATCGACCCAGCTTGGTATAAGCTCTTCGCCATCGGAGATTTCATCGTTTCGCTGACGGCCGGGAATGCATTGCCCCCGATTAACGTGTTCTATGGGAAAAGCACGTAGCATCGCCAGGACAGGCGCGAGATCAGAGACACGCAATGGCCAACAAGACGTCCGGCTTTCTCGGAACCAGGATACGCGACAGCTGGAACAGTTCGCTGCGTTCGCTGTTCAGCCTGGTGATGGTCGCCATGCTGATCGCCGTATCCGGCATCCTTGTCGGGCTTGACTATCACCGCTCACGCAACGCCGCGATTGCGGATGCCGAATCCAACATGCGCGGCTTTGCCGGCCGCCTGGTCGATCGTCTCGGCGTGCTGTCCGGCGACACCTCGGCGCTTGTCAGCCTCGTCTCGTCGGTCGCCAACTCCTTCCTCGTGCCTCCGCCGGAGCGCATGAACGACAAGGCGGCCGTGCTGCGCGAAGGCATCAGCCGCTCGCCGCATATCGACGGCGTCTATGTCGGCTACCCGAGCGGCGCGTTTTTCCAGGTGGTCGATCTCAAGCACATCGCCTGGCGCATGGCGCTCGATGCCCCACGCGGCGCCTCCATGGCTGTCCGCTCGATGGAGCGCGACGCCAGCGGCAAATCGATCAACCGCGTCATCTTCCTGGACGAGGCGGGCGAACCGACGTCGGAGCGACGGTTACCGCCGTCGGGCTACGATCCGCGAACCCGGCCCTGGTACCAGTCGGCCGTCGACGGCACGGCTGCCGTGTCGAACGGCCCTTACGAGATGGCAACGACCGGCGCGCTCGGCATGACGATCTCGCAGGCGCACCGCGGCAATCCCAAGATCGTCATCGGCGCCGACGTGGTTCTCGACACCATCACCGATTTCCTGTCGCGCGAACGGCTGACGAAGGGATCCGTCTCCTT
Organism: Ensifer sp. Root1252; assembly: GCF_001425885.1. Lineage (NCBI taxonomy): Bacteria > Pseudomonadati > Pseudomonadota > Alphaproteobacteria > Hyphomicrobiales > Rhizobiaceae > Ensifer > Ensifer sp. Root1252. The sequence goes on from NZ_LMDT01000001.1 coordinate 753,685, forward strand.
CATCCTCGATGCGGTCGGCCGACCGATCATCCACTCCGACCGGACGATGATGAAACGCATCATGTCGGCCAAGGACAGGGACGATCCGATCGTCCCGCCGCAGAACGATCCGCTGGTGCAAAGCATCCGCCTCAACCCGCCACCGCCTGGAAAGGCCGGTTTCGCCGAGGTGGGGGACCGGACCTATCTGGTCATGGTGACACCGCTCGAATCGGAGCTGCTGCTGACCGGACACCGGGCGGTCGTCGCCGCCCCGCTCGACGAACTCATGGCCGACGCCAACAAGGCACTGATCCAGGGGCTTGCAATATCCGGCGCCGTAGTGGCGCTCGCCGTCCTGTCGTCGCTGGTGCTCGCACACCTGATCACTAAATCGCTCAACCAGTTGACCGCCAGCGCCAACCGGCTGCAGGACCTGGATTTCACCACCCCGATCGACGTGTCGTCGCATGTCAGCGAGATCTCCACGCTCGGCGGGGCGATGAACCGGGCACGCGACGCGATCTTCACCTTCGCGCTCTACGTGCCGAGGGAACTGGTGCGCAAGGGCATCGAATCCGGCCAGTTCAGCGGCCGCGCGGCCTGGCGTCAGGAGGTCACGGCACTTTTCACCGATATCTACGATTTCACCACCTTGAGCGAACGCCACGCGCCGGAAGAAGTGGTGGCGATGCTTTCGGAATATTTCGACATCTTCAGCGAGGTCGTCGATGCCCATGACGGCACGATCATCCAGTTCCTCGGCGATTCCGTCTTTGCCATGTGGAACGCGCCGGCGCCAGACGAGCGCCATGCGGAGAATGCCTGTCGTTGCGCGCTGGCAGTCGAGGAACGGTTGCAAGCGTTCAACGAAGCGCAGCGCAAGAAGGGCCTGCCGGAGTTCCGTACGCGCTTCGGCATCCACACTGGCACCGCCGTTGTCGGCAGCGTCGGCGCGAAGGAACGGCTGCAATATACCGCCATGGGCGACACGGTGAACGTCGCCTCGCGACTCGAAGGCATGAACAAGAACTACGGCACGACGATCATGGCGAGCGGCGCCGTCGTCGCCCAGGCATCCGACGCGATCACCTTCCGGCCGCTCGGATCGGCGCAAGCCAAGGGGCGCGCCACGGCACTCGATGTCTATGAGGTGCTGAGCGCGCGGCCGATCGTCGAGGATGCAGCCTTGAAATCACCGACGACATCATCCTGAGGCGCCTGCAGCGCGCGCCGTCAACGCCGGACGCCATCTCTCTGGCGCATGACCCAACGGATGCCAGCAGCAATAGCGATCGCAAGCAACGGCCACACCGCCCAGAACACGCCCCGCCAGGACAGGAGGTTGATTGCGACGAGAGCCAGACCGGCGACAGCAAGCGTGCCGATGACCCGGTCGATCTTCCTGTTTGCCCGCACCCATCGCAAGGCCGCGAGAACCGCGAATGCCAGCAGGGGCCATGCGGCCCAGAACACGCCGCGCCAGGTCAGCAGATTGAGCGCCGCGAGGCCGGCGCCGATGACCGCCAACGTTCCCATAAGCTTTCCGGTCAGGCCCGTCGGTTCAGCCGCGGCTTCGATCGGTACGGTCGCGGATCGGCCGGATTGCTCGGCCGACCGGCCCCATTCGGCTTGGCGGTCCGCAGCCGCCCCGCTGTCATCGGACGCACCGATGCGCACGGCATAGCTCGGCACGCCGCCGTCGATGTTCTTGACCTCAAGCTGGCCCAGAAACTCGAAGCCGACGGCGATCTTGTTGCGCACCTGGTCATAGACGGTGTTGGAGATCACGATGCCGCCGGCAGGGGCGGACGCCTGCAGGCGAGCGGCAACGTTGACGCCGTCGCCATAGATGTCGTCGTCCTCGGTGATCACATCTCCGAGGTTGATGCCGATGCGAAACAGCATCTGCGCATCGTCCTTGCTTCTCGCGTTGTAACCGGCCAGCTCGTTCTGGGCGTCGATCGCCGCGCGCAGCGCCTCGACGACACTGGGGAAATCGGCGATCAGCCCATCCCCCCAGGTGTTGATGACCCGGCCGTCATGCGCCTCGATCAGGCGCGTCATGGCATCCCGGTACCGCTTGAGAGTAGCAAGCGTACCCTCCTCGTCCGCCCGCATCAGGCGGGTATAGTCCTGGACGTCAGCGGAGAAGATGGTCGTCAGCTTGCGACGCGTGTCAGCCATCGCGGATGATCCTCGCTCGAAATCCGCCGCCGCAGCGGGTGATTGAATAGTAGCGAGCCTACCACAGATCGCAAGACGCGCCGCCACAACGGCTTCCTTACTGGCTGAATGACCCTGTACCGCGCAGATGCACCAGACGCTGCAGAAATGGCTCACGCGGCGCGCTAGCAGGCACACAAACCCTATGCAGGAACGTGGCTCCGCCGCGCGGTTTCGAACTCGGGAAATCGGGCATTTTTCATCAGGCAAACTTGCGGTGGTCGCTCGCCGTTCAGGCCAAAAGCCAGAAACGAAAAAACCCCGGCAAGCCGGGGTTTTTCGAACCAAAACAAATGTTTGGCTAAAGGAATGGTGCCCAGAAGAGGACTCGAACCTCCACACCCTTTCGAGTACCAGCACCTGAAGCTGGCGCGTCTACCAATTCCGCCATCTGGGCGACGGACCGGCATGTAAAAGGCCCGAGCCGAAGTGTCAACAGGCATTTTGAAGTTTTCGTGTCAGAACACGAAAAAGGTCAGTTTGACGTCACTTTTGCCCAGGATCGAATTGTGGAAAGTCCTTGAGCTAGCAGCGATTCCGCCTCTGCTGTCGTCTCGGCCTCGACATAGCAGCGCATTTCCGGTGCGTTGCCGGACGGGCGGAAATGAATCGTTCGACCATCGGCAAGGGTAACGCGCAGACCATCGATGTCGCTGACGGCAGCCGGACGGCCAATGGCGGCAAGGAAGCCGCCGAGGTTCTCCGCCCCACCGCGCAGAAACGCCATCAGCCGGCTGCTGGTTTCGACCGGGAAGTGTTCGAGGCGGTCGCTAAGCGCGACCGGAAGACGATAGGACGCGGCCAGCGCCGAGAGGGTCATCCGGGCTTCGGCGGCGCGCCCAAGCACGGCGAGGATCGGCAGGAAGCTGTCACGGGTGGGCAAAGCCTTGAGAACACCATTGCCGACGGAGAAGTCGCTCGCGGTCAACGTGCCGCCATTGGCCTCGAAGCCGGCCACCTTCGTGCCGCCTTCCGCAACTGCCTGCGCCATTCCGGCGATGACATAGGGCGAACCGACCCGGGTGCGGATGACCGACAGACCTTCGGCTCGTTCGAGACCCGAATTGGAGGTGACCGGCGTCACGGCGATCTGGGCACCGAGGAACTCGCAGGCGACGAGGCCCAACAGGTCGCCACGAAGCGGCGCGCCCTTTTCATCGGCAACCAGCGGCCGGTCACCGTCGCCATCGGCCGAGACGATCGCATCCAGGCGATGTTCAGGCGCCCAGGCGGTAAGCTTGGCGAGCGTTTTAGGCGAAACCGCCTCGGTATCGACAGGCACGAAGTCCTCGGATCGGCCGAGAGCGACCGTCTCGGCGCCGAGATGCGTCAGCAACTCGACGAGCAGATCGCGGGCTACCGTGCTGTGCTGATAGACGCCGATGCGCAAGCCGCCAAGCGAACCGGGTGGCAACAGGTCCCTGTTGCGCTGGAGGAACAGATCTGCGGCCGACGCCGCATGGTCTTCACCGGAGCCGGCCGAAGGCACGGCCTCGCCGGCAATGGCGTCGGCAATGGAACTGATCGCCAGTTCGTCGTTCTTGTCGATCTCACCGTCGGGCCGGTAGAATTTGATGCCGTTGCGATCAGCGGGAATATGCGAGCCGGTGATCATCAGGCCCGCAGCTTTGTGGACGAGGCCATAAAGCGCCAGTGCCGGGGTCGGAACAGTGCCGCAATCGAACACGCGAAAGCCTTCGCTCTTCAGCGCATCGGCGCAAACCCCCGCAATTTCAGGACTGGAATCGCGAAAGTCGCGAGCGATCAGGATCGGATCCCCGGCCTTCGCCTGCTCGGAGGCGATCAGGTGCCGCGCGAAGGCCTTCGCATAGCGTGCAGACGGCTCGCCTTTCAGCTCCTCGGACAGGCCGCGCAGACCGCTGGTACCGAACTTCAATTGCATCTTATACTCCGTGAATGCCAACGAACGGCAATAGGCAAGAATAACAGTGACATGGCAAACGCGCCGGTGCATTCTATACCGAACGGCAGACGGCGTGGAAATCCGGCCATCGGCCGAACGGATCCGCACCATTTCGCCATGAATAAACCAAGAAAAAAACACCTAATGTGAAGCAGGGACACAACCGGAAAGCAACCCTTTCGGAAAGTGAGGAAAGCATGACGGGATTTCGGAATTTCGTTGTCGGTTGCGCCTTAGCCGCCGCCTCCCTGATGACCTCGGTCGGGCCTGCCCTGGCCATGCCGCTGTCAGGCCACGACGTTCAAATCAGGGCGCAAGGCGATGTCCAAAAGGCCCAATATTACCCGTACAGGCGATACGGAGGCGTTATGTATCCCAACGGCTGGCGTGGCGGATGGGGCGGTGGCTGGGGCCCCGGCTACTACGGCGGAGGCTGGGGCGGCCCGTATTATGGTGGCTCGGGCTTCAGCCTCTATTTCGGACCGGGCTATGGAGGCTACTACAACAATTATCCCCGCCGCTACTACCGCGAGCGCTACTACTACCGCGACAACTACGTTCGCGGCGGCACCAACGCGCATGTGAGCTGGTGCCTTTCGCGCTACCGCTCCTACAATCCGGCAACCAACCGGTTCCTCACCTATCAGGGTGTCTATCGCGCCTGCTACTCGCCCTATCGATAGGTCACGCCCAAGCGGCGCAGCGCCGGCGTTGCGCCGCTTTACCAACTCCAATTTCTTGGAAAGGCTGGTTAAGCAGCAATTAACCTCGCCATCATACCGTTTCATCACGCTCGCAACTCTTTGCCGGAATGAAATGATGCTGCTCCCGACCCAGCAATCCAACGCCACCGCGACGACCAACCTGGTCGGCTCGATCCTGAAGGATATCGAGAAGCGCCAGGCGGAAGAGGACGAAAAGGCGAAAGGCACCAAGGACGACAAGATCCTGAAGGCCCAGGTGAAGTCGGACGACGCCCAGAAGGCAGCCAATACCAAGATCAACGATCATTTCTTCAATCAGGCAGGAAACGATGCCAATAACAACCGGATGGTGCTCATCCGGGAAGTCGGCGAGTTCTTCGACCTGAAGCGAGAGGATTTCAAATCCGATTTCGCCTTTGGCAGCGCACTGTCAAAGATCGTCGAGGACCTGCCACCGGCAACCGTTCGTGACATCGAAAAGAAGCTGGGCCTGACGGATATCGATGTCTCGCTGAACGAACTGATCGAGGCGATCAAGGACCCCGAGGGCAGCCGGGGCAAGAAGCTGGACGAGGCTCTCGACAGCAAGGGGTCTGCGAACACCGGCCAAAGCAACGGCGCTACGAAGGCGATACAGCGTCTTGCAGATGCTGCAGAGGCGAAGTCGCTGGACGAACTGCAACTGGACAGCCTGACTGGTGACCTGACTCGCGTCACCGACACCGAGACACTCGCCGAGCAGCAGAAAGAGTTACAAGCGCTTCAGGCCAAGGACAATCTGGAAGACGTGCAAGACGCGCGCGAGGCCGAAGCCGAGCGCCCGCTGCCGGTTCGGATCGACGAGATCGGTCGCTACAGCCTCGCCAGCCAGACGTTTATCGCCGCCTGATCATTTCCGACGGACGATACCCAGCCGGGCCATGACCTGGTTGGGTATGCCATAGCGCCGGATAGCGTCGCGGCTATCGCGCAGGCCGCAGATCTCGCGCTGGATAAAAAACGCCCAGACCGCGTCAGCCGCATCGTCGAGCAACCGCTCGCGCAGCTCCGGCGTCGTTTCATTCCGCTCGAGCGCCTGCAATGCCGCGATCGCCTTTTCGACCTTGAGGCCATGCCGCCCGAGCGCGTCGGCACGCTCCGAAAGCAATTCGTATTCGAGAGCGCTGAGGGCACCCGCAGCCGAATAGGAGGGGTTCAGGGATCTTGGAGGGCGAACGGTCATCCGAAACTCCATGGCTCCAACACGGATAGCGCCACGCGTTGACTACAGCGCCGCGCGTCTTATTGGACGCGCAAAGGTCGCTGTAGCACTTTGAATTGCTGCATGTTTTTATCCTTAAATCGAATAGGATTTAAGGAAACATGCAGTAACACGCGCAACTGCGGTTGCAGCGTGCATCTTGCCGCCGGATCGGTCGCGATGCAAAGGGTTCGTGCGGCAACGGGTCTTTGCGCGCCCAGGCGACAAGGCACTGCGACCTCCGTCGCACCCCATCGCATGGTTAAGATTTCATAAACCTGTCTCGCCTAACATCGAAGCATCATGCCGATTCCCGTATCCGCACCTTAGCTGCGGCAGGTCTGGCCGGTTGGCCGAGACGCGCATGAGGCGCCAGCCCGAACCGAAGTGACAACCTGCCCGACGGACGGTCGAGGTGATCCGTGGAACGGCGTGAAATGCGGATGCCGGCTGTCAACGGCCGCGCGCCAACGCGAGGGTCAAGCGAGAGGGAGACCAGAATGCTGACATCCATTCTCACGGTCAAAACCGCGACCGGACTTGCCGAGGAGGCAAGCGCTCGGCCCCAACAACCGGCAGCGCCTCTTACTGCCGCCCAGCGCGGCGAAGCGATCCAGAAGGTCCTCGACGCGCTGACCCGGCATCTCGCAGGCCGCGAGATCCTATCCAAGGACGCGCTTGTGCGGCTGATGGAGGACCTTGCCCGCATCCTGAAATTCCCGCCGCTGCCACAGGAAGGCGGGCGCGACTTCGTGCGACGGCTCGTCACCTTTCTTGAATCGATGCCGATGCCGGAACGCCTGGCGCTTGAGCGGCAACTGGGCGGTCGCAGCCTGGCGCTACGGGTCGGTATCCTTGCAGACCTGCCGGCCATCCGAAATGGTGCGGCGCCACCCTCCATGGGCGCCGCATTGCCCGGCCTCAGCAACCCATCCCTGCAGCCAGCCATCCCGCTGCATCTGGCCGCCGCCAGCGCACCGGCTGCAAGCGAGGTCGCCATGCTGCAGACCGCGCTGAAAAAAACTTTTGGCGTCGGCAGCGAGAGTGACACGTCGAGTCTCGCATCGGAGGAGATGGACGCGACACCACCTGCTGAAGACGCAGCAACGGTTCGGCCTCAGACTTCGCCAGAGCGGGGAGAACCGAGAGCGATGCCCGGCAGGCTGCCTTCGCTTGATGGCCCCGAGATCGAAGCCCTGGCCGCCATCATCAATGGCGACACCGACCCCGAACTCGTCGATCCGGAGGTTGTTACCGGCAAGGCAGCGGTCGATGATGAGGAAAATGCGTCGCCGCACCCTGCCGCCGCGGCTGACGATACCGATTTGCCCGCCAAGGAAGCAGAGCTGCGCAACGGCACCGCCCGGACGGATGCGGGCACCGAGGCTGGCCACGCCGACGAAGGCGAGGATCAGCTGCAGAACGACAGGGCAACGACGCGCGGCAACGAGAGCCGTACGGACCGCGCGCTTTCGGACGCGCTGAAGACGATCGTGCGCGATACGCTCGGCCTGCCGGGAGAACCTGCAGGCGCCGACCGACCCGAAGGGATCGCACCCGAACTCGAAAGCGCCGAAGCCGACGCAGCAGCGAGCCATACAGAGACGGATGGCACGGAGCCGGGCCGCGCAAACCCGCTCCGCCCCCGCGATACGGCTGCAGGCGCTGAGCTTGCCGCCCTGAGCGTTGCGGAAGACCAGACGGAGCCACCAGGCCCGGCGGGCGCCACCGCCGTCCAGCGCGCCCAGAGGCCGACGGACGACCCGGCGATGCAACAGGCGATCGCACGGTTGATCGAAAACGGGCTGCCGCGCGAAGCGATACCCTTTGCTATGATCCCCTATCCGATCGCAGTTGAGGACGTGAAGAGCGAGGCGGAAAAGAGCGAGCGCGACGAGGGCAGAGGCGAAGGCGGCGAAGAGCCGAACGGCGACCACGAAGCGGCGCAGGGCGACGGCGGAGCCGCACGGGACGAAGCCACGCAAGATGAGCAGCAGACCGAAGGCGGCAGGGGTGAAACGGGCGGCGAATGGAACGCCGAGCCCGATGTCTACGAACTCTATCGCAAGCTCGGCGGTCTTGGCTGACCCTCCGGACTGATCGCCGAAAGCATGTCGCGCAAAAGTGTGCAGTTGGTCCTGCGAGAACGACGTGCGCAAATCAAGAGCTGAAAGTGCCGCAAGCGAATCCTAGAGATCGCGATACGCGTTAGATCGGGTCGACTTCAGAAGAGCGATCCAGAAAACCAAGGACACTGCAGCCGAACGAAACGCTCACAAGCAAAAAGCCCGCGGAGATCGCTCTCCGCGGGCCTTTTTCATTTCAGGCGTCAGCGAACGATTACTCGTTGGTCTGGCGGTTCTTCAGAGCGGCGCCGAGAATGTCGCCAAGCGAAGCGCCCGAGTCGGACGAACCGAACTGAGCAACGGCTTCCTTCTCTTCCGCGATTTCCAGAGCCTTGATCGACAGCTGGATCTTGCGGTCCTTCTTGGAGAAGTTGGTGACGCGTGCGTCGACAACCTGGCCAACCGAGAAACGCTCCGGACGCTGTTCGTCACGGTCACGCGACAGATCGGCGCGGCGGATGAACGCAGTGATGTCCTCGTGGTTGACGAGCTTCACTTCGATACCACCGTCGTTGACGGCGATGATCTCGGCCGAAACAACAGCGTTCTTGCGCAGTTCGCCCGAAGCAGCGGCGTCGCCAACTGCATCCTTGCCGAGCTGCTTGATACCGAGCGAGATGCGCTCCTTGTCGACGTCGACGTCGAGAACAACGGCGCGAACGACGTCGCCCTTGTTGAACTCTTCGATGACCTGCTCGCCCGGACGGTTCCAGTCGAGGTCGGAAAGGTGCACCATGCCGTCAACGTCGCCGTCGAGGCCGATGAACAGGCCGAATTCGGTCTTGTTCTTGACTTCGCCTTCAACTTCGGTGCCAGCCGGATGGCTATGCGCGAATGCCTGCCACGGGTTCTCGAGCGTCTGCTTGAGGCCGAGCGAGATACGACGCTTGGTCGGATCGACTTCGAGAACGACAACGTCGACTTCCTGGCTCGTGGACAGGATCTTGCCGGGGTGTACGTTCTTCTTGGTCCAGGACATTTCGGAGATGTGGATCAGGCCTTCGATGCCCGGCTCCAGCTCGACGAACGCACCGTAGTCGGTGATGTTCGTGACGGTACCCGAGATCTTCTTGCCAACCGGATACTTCGCACCGATGCCATCCCACGGATCCGACTCGAGCTGTTTCATGCCGAGCGAGATGCGGTGGGTTTCCTGGTTGATACGGATGATCTGAACCTTGACCTGCTGGCCGATGTTCAGGATCTCCGACGGATGGTTCACGCGGCGCCATGCCATGTCGGTGACATGGAGCAGACCGTCGATGCCGCCGAGGTCGACGAACGCACCGTAATCGGTGATGTTCTTGACGACGCCTTCGACAACCTGGCCTTCTTCAAGGTTCTGAACGATTTCAGAACGCTGTTCAGCACGGGATTCTTCCAGAACGGTACGACGCGAAACGACGATGTTGCCGCGACGCTTGTCCATCTTGAGGATTTCGAAGGGCTGCGGGTTGTGCATCAGCGGGGTCACGTCGCGGATCGGACGGATGTCGACCTGCGAACGCGGCAGGAAGGCGACGGCGCCGTCGAGATCGACGGTGAAGCCACCCTTGACCTGGTTGAAGATGATGCCTTCGACGCGTTCGCCGGCTTCGAACTTCACTTCCAGGCGCATCCAGCTTTCTTCGCGGCGAGCCTTTTCGCGCGAGAGAACAGCTTCGCCAAGCGCGTTTTCGATGCGCTCAACGTAGACTTCGACTTCGTCGCCGACCTTGAGCGAGCCGTCCTTGGCCTTCGCGCCGAATTCCTTCAGAGCGATGCGGCCTTCGACCTTCAGACCGACGTCGACAACGGCGACGTCCTTTTCGATGGCCGTGACGATGCCCTTGGCAACATAGCCTTCGGCAAGATCGGTCTTCGCGAAGGATTCTTCGAGAAGCGCTGCGAAATCATCACGGGTTGGGTTGGTAGCAGACATGGAATCTCCTGATGCATCTCTAAATGAGAGACGCACATGCGCCGGGGGTTGGTGTTGAACAGGCCTGAACCCAGTCCGCCCCATCAAAGGGACAATCCGGCGCGTGGACGGAATTTCAGGCTTATGCAAGAAGAGCGATCCTGACAGTGTCGCGAAAAGGCTCTTCTTCAGATCTTCTTGATCAGGGCCGCATCGATCAAAGACTTCGCGGACTGAAACGCCGCCTCTATACTCATTTCAGACGTATCAAGCAAGTGCGCGTCGTCGGCGGGGCGCAAAGGACTGTCGGCCCGACCCATATCGCGCTCGTCGCGCTTCTTCACATCGTCGAAGATCGCCGCGTAATCGGCGGCGGCGCCGTTGCCGACGATCTCGTCATAGCGGCGTTTCGCGCGCACTTCCGGCGATGCGGTGACATAGAGCTTCACCGCCGCATCCGGGCAGACGACGGTGCCGATATCGCGACCGTCGAGCACGGTGCCCGGCTCTTTCCTCGAAAACGCCCTCTGCGCCTCGACCAGCGCGCGACGCACGGCCGGCATGACGGCAATCTTCGACGCCGCCTCGCCGATCGCGTGTGCCGACAGCACAGAGCGATCGAGGCCTGCCAGTTCGACATTCAGCGCCATGCGTTCGGCCACCGCCTCATCGTCGAGCGGCAGGCCGGCATCAAGCAGCGCCTTCGCCGTGGCGCGGTAGGTCAACCCGGTATCGAGGTGGTGAAAGCCGTACTCTTCGGCGATCTGGCGCGAGAGCGTGCCCTTGCCTGCCGCTGCGGGTCCGTCGATGGCGATGATGATCATAGGTGGTCCTGCAATCGATGTTGTTGCTGGCCTTTAGATCAAATTCGCAGGCGAATCCATGCTCATCCGATGCTCCGTCACCCTTTGCCGGCAGACCTCGCGCGCATGACGATCGCAGATACATTCACCATGGCCAGCAACAGGCTACCGACAAAAGCCAGCGAAGGCAGAACCGGGCCTACCGGAAACGACTTTCCCTTATCCCAATAGACCCTAACGCCGCCAAAGAGGTCAGACAAGGTTTGCACGCTTTGGAAAAGCCCGAACACGGCAACCAAAAGCCAGAACAAGAGCATACCCCTTGAACCCCGAACCAGTTTCATTCTGATCAGGCGCGCAAAATCGAGTAACTTCAGCGGTGGATTCAATCCCGATACAACAGGTGCGAGCGGCGCGCGATCCAGCATGCGTTGCCGCGTTCGGCGTATCCTTGCAATGAAAAGCACATTGAACGAAATCAGGGCAACGGCAATGACGCTTGCGGCGCCATTGTTTAGTCCGCCGGCCCAACGGTAGCCATCCGCCAACACGGCAATAATGACGCTAACAAACAGCGCACAAAAGCCATACCCGTTGTCGACTCCAATCGACGCAAACTGTTTCGCGGTCAGCATTACCGGGTTCGGCCAGTTCCGCGGCCAATAGAAAACCGAGCCGTCATCCAGCGTCTTCCAGTTCCGGGCATTGCGCGGCGGTTTGAACGGCTCGGGCGCCTGGGATGATCGTCTGGCTCCCGCAAGCATCCATTCGATCCGACGCTCTGTGCGGCGGAAATAGAGGTAGAAGGCCGCCACCCCAAAAAGAAGCGCGGCGACAGGTATCGCAAGCGAGACCTCTCCATGGCCCGCGAAAACGCCGAGCACAACCGTTGGAATCAAGGTCAGGAACGACACAAGCGGGATCATGAACCTAAACCGCACGATGCGGCCGAGTGTCTGCTCATCGATGATAAACGTCGGCCCGGAAGGCGACCGGCGATAGAGGATCGTTCCGTCCTCTCGTTTCTCCCAATTCAAGCCGCGGTCAAACATGAAATCTTCTCCTCAAACGGCGCATAGGCCGGTGCCACGCCTCGACACACGTCAGAAGGCCATTCGGCCGCACGTCCAGGCTGCAATCACCATTCAATGCACCTAGAGGATTACTAATTTCTTTCCTTTTTTCCGCGGCGCCACGCCTTGAGATGGACGCGCAGCACGTATCCCGAGACGATGGCCAGTGCGGCGGCTTTTATCGAGCTGCCACCTTTATCGACGAAGTCCGGATGGCCGACGATCTTGGCGATGACAACAGTAGCGTAGGTGAAAAAAACCATTCCGGACAAAACGATGCCGCATAGCATCGTCATTTTGTCGTCGAACCAAAGTTCCCGAACGTACTCGAGGGTCGATGGCTGCACCGATAGTGGACCACTCTCAATATGGCGCGGCGCATTCGCCAAAATTTCTCGTAACCGCTGTCGGGCAGTGACAATAACCCCTGCGCTCACCACGACAGCAAACACAACGAAAACGACGGGTATTGCAGGTTGCTTCGCCCAAAGGCCAAAGAGAGGCGCCGCGAAAAGGAAGAAAGCAATGGGCACCACCCAGCACTTCCCAGTCAACCGGCTCAGCTCATCGAGCTCGTCTTCCGTAACGACAACCGCGGGCGCTCGCAAATTTTGCCGACAGCTTATCCTGCCGTCATCATGGCGGCGTACCAGTTTGAATCGATCGTCCACCGACATAGGCATATCCTCAACCAGTCAAACCATAGCCGATGGTCGTTACCGACGGGTCGCGCCGGCCTTTAGGATTTTACCGATGCATCATTCGATCGCAGCGCCCAGCCCGGCCATTAGCTCCAGAAACCCGGGAAAGCTGGTGGCGATCATCGTCGCGTCGTCGACGGTGACGGGGTGCTCCGAGGCAAGGCCCATGACGAGGAAGCTCATGGCGATGCGGTGGTCGAGATGGGTGGCGACGGCGGCGGCGGCATTGCCGAGACCCTTGCCGCCGGGGCGACCGTGCACGACGAGGGCGGCAGGTGCCTCCTCGCAATCGACGCCGGTGAGCTTGAGCCCGGCAGCAACGGCGGAAAGCCGATCGGATTCCTTGACGCGCAGCTCCTCAAGACCGCTCATGATAGTGCGGCCCTCGGCGAAAGCCGCCGCAACGGCCAGCACCGGGTATTCGTCGATCATCGAGGGAGCGCGATCTTCCGGCACCGTGATGCCCTTCAACTCCGAGTAACGGACGCGCAGGTCCGCCACGTCCTCGCCGCCCGCAGTCCTCGCGTTCAGGACATCTATCTGAGCGCCCATTTCCAGCAGCGTCACGATCAGTCCGGTGCGGATGGGGTTCATCAGCACGTTGAGAATGGTGATGTCGGAACCCGGCACGAGAAGCGCTGCCACCAGTGGAAAGGCCGCCGAGGACGGATCGCCGGGAACATCGATGTCCTGGCCGGTCAGTCTGCCCTGCCCTTCGAGCCGAATGATGCGTTCGCCCTCATTGCCAGTCTCAACCGCCAAGTTCGCGCCGAAGGCCTGCAGCATTCTCTCGGTATGATCGCGGGTGATCACCGGCTCGATCACCGTGGTGATGCCGGGTGCGTTCAGACCCGCGAGCAGCACGGCGGATTTCACCTGGGCCGAGGCCATCGGCACGCGATAGTTCACCGGGTTCGCCGTCTTCGGTCCGCGCAACGTCACCGGCAGGCGGCCGCCTTCGGCCGACGCCACCTGAACGCCCATCTGGCGCAGCGGATCGAGTACGCGGCCCATCGGACGTTTGGAAAGCGAGGCATCGCCGACGAAGGTTGTGGTGAAATCATAAGCGCCGACGAGCCCCATGGTCAGGCGGCAGCCGGTACCGGCATTGCCGAAATCGAGCGGGGCTTCGGGCTCAAGCAGCGCACCGTTGCCGAGACCGTCGACGATCCAGGTGCCGCCTTCCTCGCGCACCGTAGCGCCAAGCGCCCGCATCGCTCGTGCGGTGTTGATGACATCCTCGCCTTCGAGCAGGCCTGCAATGCGCGTCCGGCCGGCCGCAAGCCCGCCGAGCATCAGGGCGCGATGGGAAATCGACTTGTCGCCGCGGATACGCACCGTGCCGCCGAGTGCCTTGGATCTGCGCGCAATGGCAGGCTTTGCGATCAAGCCAGCGGACATATGAACCTTCCTCAAACCTGCGGCCGGAACCATCCATCGCCACAGGCGAAACGGCTACGGAGGCGCGACCACCTTCCGTTGCGTTGCCTAACACAATGCGATTGCGCGATCATCCTCCCGGGCGCAAGAAAAAGCAGGCGGCGCAGGGCTTTCGAGTTTTATCTTTGACAGATGCGGCCAAGATGATTATGGGGACCGGCTAATCATCATAGGCTTGATATCCTTTCCACCCGCCGGCTTTCCGGCAAGCGCCGGTTCGGCCGGCCATTCAAGAGGCTTTGACTGTGGCAAAAGCGGAACTCGGAACAAAGCGCATTGACCCGGAAACGGGGCGCAAATTCTACGATCTGAACCGTGATCCGATCGTTTCCCCCTACAGCGGCAAGTCCTACCCGCTGTCCTTCTTCGAAGAAACCTCGGTTGCCAAGGTGCTCGAGAAGGAAGAGGAAGAGGACGTCGCTGAAGTCGACACCGAGAACACGGAAGTCGAACTCGTATCGCTCGAGGAAGCTGACGACGAAGCAGCCGGCGGCGACGAGATTCCGGATCTGGGCGACGACGAGGTAGAGATCGACGGCGACGACGACGATACCTTCCTGCAGACCGACGACGAAGACGACGACGACGACATGAGCGACCTCATCGGCGTGTCCGACGACGACGACGACGTCTAAGCGCTTAAAATATTACGCGAATGCCTCCCGTCCCCTGCCAAATGGCGTGGACGGGAGCAAATCGGGCCGGAGCCAAATTATTTCCACCGGCCTGACATTTTCGGCTTGCTATCCGCGAAGAGCAGAAGTAATAAGCCGCCACTCGCCGGGCACAACAGCCCGACAAGTTTCCCGGAACCGGCCTTGCCGGACCCGATATGGGGCTATAGCTCAGCTGGGAGAGCGCTTGCATGGCATGCAAGAGGTCAGCGGTTCGATCCCGCTTAGCTCCACCAAATTTCTCCTGAAATACAAACCTTTGAACTGACCGCCTTTCACCATGTTTGGGCCAAACGTCTGCGCATGTCGGCCGGTATATTCCTTTCCGCTTTTTTTCTGGTACCAACGGGAAAATCGAACGGTTCGCTTGCGCAACCGGGTCGAATGCAAGTGCCGGGGGATCAGATGAGTTTTACCGAAACGACCAGAACGTCGTGGTTCGCGCGCCTCAAGAACGGTGTCATCGGCATCTTCATCGGTCTGCTGCTGGTCTTCGGCATGATCTGGCTGCTTGCCTGGAACGAGGGCCGTTCGGTCAAGACCTATCGGGCACTCGTCGAGGGCGCCGGCGCTGTGGTCGACATCGACAGCGGCGCTGTCGAGGCTGGCAACGAGGGCAAGCTGGTTCACATCGCCAGCCGGGTCGAGCCCGTCGGCACGCCGGCCGACAGCCAACTCGGGATCTCCGCGAAGGGGGCTGCGGGCCTGCGCCGCTCGGTCGAGATGTACCAATGGGTCGAGGAAAAGAAGAGCGAGACGCGCAAGACGCTCGGCGGCGGCGAGGAAACGGTCACCACCTATTCCTACACCAAGGAGTGGCGCAGCGACCGCGCCGATTCAGCCGACTTCCGCGACGGCAACGGGCATCAGAACCCGGAAATGCCGATCTCAAGCGAGCGGTTCACCGTCGACCGCGCGATGCTCGGTGCGTTTTCCGTCAACGGCAGGGCCGTTGCCGATCTCGGCCGCGACAGCCCCGTGCAAATGGCGGACACTGACCTGCAGCACCTCGCCGACGCGCTCGACACCAATCGCCCCGTCAAGACCGACGGCCAGACGATCTTCGTCTCCGCCGATCGCCAGAACCCGGCCGTCGGCGATCTGCGCATCGGCTTTACCCGCGAAGACACGGAGACCGCGAGCTTCGTCGCCGCACAGAAAGGTGGCAGCCTTGCCCCCTACCGCACCACGAACGGTCGCGACCTGTTCCTGAGCTCAGCCGGCATCACCAGCGCCGCCGAAATGTTTGACGCCGCCCAGAGCGAGAACACGCTGATTTCCTGGCTGGTTCGGGTGGGCGGACTGATCGGCCTGTTCATCGGCTTCACGCTGATGCTGTCCCTTATCTCCATCATTGCCGACGTCATTCCGGTGCTCGGTTCTGTGGTCGCTTTCGGTACCGGCATCATCGCCGCGATCCTAACGTTGCTCCTCGGCCCTGTCGTCATCGCCGTCGCCTGGTTTGCCTATCGCCCGCTGTTGTCGCTGGCGATCGTCGCAGTCGGCGCGCTCATTGCTTTTGGCATCGGCTATCTGCGTGCCGGCAAGGCAAAGCCGATGTCCGGCGGCGTGCCGGCCTGATGAGCGGCGCAGGGTGTTGATTGGAGCAATTCCAGCAAAAATGCGGAGCGGTTTTGCGTCCGGATTTGCGTAAGAATAACGGGATCGAGCGGCTCCACGATTGCCTGGGTACGGGAGCGCTTTAGCCGGCCGGCCGATCGGCTTTGCGAAATATTAAGGGATCGTAGCGAAGAACACGGGCCTGATGTTTCTGCTTTCCAAGATATTCTGGCTCGTCGCGCAGCCCCTTTCCCTGGCGTTCTTCGCCGTCCTTGCCGGACTGCTGATGACGGCGGCCGGCCTCAGGCGCAGCGGCGTCGCCTTCGGCCTGCTCGGTGCGCTGGTGCTCTTCGTCAGCCTGTTCACGACCTCAGGATCCTATTTCCTGCAGATGCTCGAGGACCACTTCCCGCGGCCGACGGTACCGCCAGCAACCCTCTCCTGCGTCATCGTGCTCGGCGGCGCCTTCGAGAACGAGGTGATGGCGAGCCGTGGCGGCATCGAGTTCAACCAGGCGGCTGACCGCTTCATCGAGACGGCCATGCTGGCGAAGCGCTACCCACAAGCGCGCATCCTGATTTCCGGCGGCGACGGTTCGTTCAGCGGCGCCTATGACGGCGACGCCAAGGCATCGGAAGCCTTCTTTGCCACCTTCGGCATCGGCCCTGAACGGCTGATCCGCGAGGAGCAATCGAGAACGACATTCGAGAATGCCCGCAACACTGAGGCGTTGCTGACGGCAAACAGCCTTGCCAACTGCGCCCTGGTCACGTCGGCCTTCCATATGCCGCGTTCGGTCGGGCTTTTCCGCAAGCTCGGGCTGGAGGTCACTCCCTGGCCGACGGACTACCGCACCAGCGGCACGGTCACGCCCGGCTTCGATTTCACCCAACCCTCGCTCAATGCCCAATTGGCGACGACGGCGGTGCGCGAATGGATCGGGCTGGCGGCCTATTATTTCGGCGGCCGGACGGACAGCCTGCTTCCCGGCGTTTCACCCCCCAACGCTTCACCCCGTTGACGCGGCGGGCCTGGATGCTCCAGCTTGCGATGCGACCGATAACAGCGATGCGCCTATCAACGGAGCGGCCATGACGATCCTGGAAATCCTCGACTATGCGGGTGTTGCCGTCTTTGCCGCAACAGGAGCGCTCTCAGCTTCGCGCAAGCAGCTCGATATCATCGGCTATCTGTTCCTTGCCTCGGTCACCGGTATCGGCGGTGGAACGATGCGCGACGTCATCCTTGGCGCAACGCCGGTGTTCTGGGTGCTCAACCCGACCTACCTTCTGGTTTGCGTCTCGGTGAGCGTCATCCTGTTCTTCACCGCCCACCTGTTCGGCTCGCGTTACCGGGTGCTGGTCTGGCTCGATGCGATCGGCATGTCGGCCTATTGCGTCATGGGTGCTGCCAAGGGGCTGGCGGCAACAGGCTCGCCCGGGGTCGCGCTTGTCACCGGCATGTTGACGGCGACCTTCGGCGGCATATTGCGCGACCTCCTGGCGGGAGAGCCGTCAGTGCTGCTGCGTCCGGAAGTCTATGTGACGGCAGCTCTGGTCGGCTCCGCCGTGTTCGTCGTCGCGACGATGATCGGACTGCCGCTGGCCGCAACATCGGCGCTCGGCGTGGTCTCGGCCTTCACCGTGCGCGCCGGCGCACTCAAATACGGCTGGACGCTGCCCATCGGCAAAGCAAGCCCCGGCCGCGACCCCAACGATGTGATGTAGGAAAAGGTCGCTACGACCGTTCGCGCTTGCGGCGGAGACGAATGACCACGTCAACATGGGCAATTTCCATGCCTTCAGGCGGTTCCGGCAGATTGCCGATCTCGATATTGCTGACGGGAATATCGAGGACTTCGTTCTGGCCCTCGATGAAGAAGTGGTGATGGTCGGAGACGTTGGTGTCGAAGTAGGTCTTGGCGCTTTCCACCGCGAGCACGCGGATCATGCCGGCCTCGGTGAACTGATGCAGCGTGTTGTAGACGGTTGCCAGCGAAACCGGCACGCCGGCGACAACAGCCTCTTCATGTAGTTCTTCAACGGTCAGGTGACGGTCGCCCTTGGCGAAGATCAGATCGGCAAGCGCGACACGCTGACGCGTCGGGCGCAGACCCGAGCAGCGCAATCTCTCTTCCGAACTCACTTCGGTTGCTTTCGTCATCAAGGAGCGTTCCATGGATCCCGTAAAATTTACAATACTTCCGCTGCGATATAACTTTTGCACGCTGCTCTTTCAATAGATTCTAAGGTGCAGAACGGCTGGAATGCCTGAAAAACCGGCCTATTTCAAGGAAGGCTGGTATTTAACTCTGGTCGGACCCACATTGATCCTGTAAGCGACGGCGGAACGATATCGCAATCGAAATGGGCGACGCCGACGTCGGAAACATCGAAAACGGCCATCGGTGCGCTTCATTTCACAGCGAACTTGCTCTAAAGCAGGTCTGACAACACTTTATGTTACTCGGGGAAACAACCATTGATGACGACCAGGCAATCCAGCTTCAGCTATGAGGAAATCCTGACCTGCGGCCGAGGTGAACTGTTTGGCCCCGGCAACGCGCAGCTGCCGCTGCCGCCCATGCTCATGGTCCATCGCATCACGGAAATCTCCGAGACGGGCGGCGCCTTCGACAAGGGCTTCATTCGCGCCGAGTATGACGTGAGCCCTGATGACTGGTACTTCCCCTGCCATTTCCAGGGCAACCCGATCATGCCCGGCTGCCTCGGTCTCGACGGCATGTGGCAATTGACCGGGTTCTTCCTGGGCTGGCTCGGCGAACCGGGGCGCGGCATGGCGCTGTCAACCGGCGAAGTGAAGTTCAAGGGCATGGTTCGCCCCCATACCAAGCTGCTCGAGTACGGAATCGATTTCAAGCGGGTCATGCGCGGTCGCCTCGTGCTCGGCACTGCCGATGGCTGGCTGAAGGCCGACGGCGAAACCATCTACCAGGCAACCGACCTGCGTGTCGGTCTGTCGAAGGAAAAGACCGACTAAGCCGCGGGTTCTCCGCACCGAATGAGATAAAGAAAAGGTCATTACCATGAGACGGGTTGTTGTCACGGGCCTCGGGATCGTTTCCTCGATCGGGAATGATGCCGACGAAGTCACGGCATCGCTGCGCGACGCCAAATCGGGCATCACGTTTTCTTCCGATTTCGCCGAAAACGGCTTCAAGTGCCAGGTCTGGGGCGCACCGACGCTCGATCCGAGCGATCTCGTCGACCGGCGCGCCATGCGCTTCCTGTCGCAGGGCGGCGCGTGGAACCACGTGGCCATGAAGCAGGCGATCGCCGACTCCGGCCTCGAGGAAGCGGTCATTTCCCGCAACGAGCGCACCGGCATCATCATGGGCTCGGGTGGTCCGTCCACCCGCACGATCGTCGAGGCGGCGGACACGACCCGCAAGAACGTGAGCCCCAAGCGCATCGGCCCGTTTGCCGTGCCGAAGGCGATGTCGTCGACGGCTTCGGCCACGCTTGCGACCTGGTTCCAGATCCACGGCGTCAACTACTCGATCTCGTCGGCCTGCTCGACGTCTGCCCATTGCATCGGCAATGCCGCGGAGATGATCCAGTGGGGCAAGCAGGACGTGATGTTCGCCGGCGGCCACGAGGACCTGGACTGGACGATGTCCAACCTGTTCGATGCCATGGGCGCGATGTCCTCCAAGTACAACGACACGCCGTCGACCGCATCGCGCGCCTATGACGTCAGCCGTGACGGTTTCGTCATTGCCGGCGGTGCCGGCGTGCTGGTGCTCGAAGAGCTGGAACATGCCAAGGCGCGCGGCGCCAAGATCTACGCCGAAATCGTCGGCTACGGCGCGACTTCTGACGGCTACGACATGGTCGCCCCATCAGGCGAAGGCGCGATGCGCTGCATGCGCCAGGCGCTGTCGACCGTGAAGGGCGACGTCGACTACATCAACACGCACGGCACGTCGACCCCGGTCGGCGACAGCAAGGAAATCGGCGCCATCCGCGAAGTGTTCGGCGCGAAGATCCCGCACATCCAGTCGACGAAGTCGCTCACCGGCCACTCGCTCGGCGCTGCCGGCGTCCAGGAATCGATCTACGGTCTCCTGATGATGCAGGGTGGCTTCATCGGCGAGAGCGCCCATATCAGCGAACTCGACCCGGAATTCGATGGTGTGCCGATCGTGCGCAAGCGCATCGACAACGCCAAGATCGATACGGTTCTTTCCAATTCGTTCGGCTTCGGCGGAACCAACGCAACGCTCGTCTTCCAGCGCTACAACGGATAACACCATGACGGGACTGATGAATGGAAAGCGTGGCCTCATCATGGGTGTGGCCAACAACCACTCTATTGCCTGGGGCATCTCGAAGGCGCTGGCAGCGCAGGGCGCGGAACTGGCCTTCACCTACCAGGGTGAAGCGCTTGGCAAGCGCGTGAAGCCGCTGGCGGCCGAGGTCGGCTCCGACTTTCTGCTGCCTTGCGACGTCGAGGACATCGCTTCCGTCGATACGGTCATCTCGGCCATCAAGGAACGCTGGGGCAAGCTCGACTTCATCGTCCACGCCATCGGCTTTTCCGACAAGAACGAGCTGAAGGGCCTCTACGCCGACACGACGCGCGACAACTTCAGCCGCACCATGGTGATCTCGTGCTTCTCCTTCACGGAGATCGCCAAGCGCGCCGCCGAACTGATGAACGACGGCGGCTCGATGCTGACCCTGACCTATGGCGGCTCGGTGCGGGTGATGCCGAACTACAACGTCATGGGCGTTGCCAAGGCGGCTCTCGAAGCCTCCGTGCGCTATCTTGCGGCCGACTACGGCGTGCGCGGCATCCGCGTCAACGCGATTTCTGCCGGCCCGATCCGCACGCTTGCAGGCGCCGGCATTTCCGATGCGCGGGCCATGCTCTCCTGGCAGCAGAAGAATTCGCCGCTTCGCCGCACCGTCACCATCGACGATGTCGGCAGTTCGGCGCTCTACCTGCTTTCCGATTTGTCGCGTGGCGTCACCGGCGAAATCCACTACGTGGATTCGGGCTACAACATCACCTCGATGCCGGCGCTCGACGCGCTCAGGACCGCCGACGCCGAGTAAAGCTGATGGGTGGGCACAGCCCAGAGATGACGAGCCCCGGTGCGGTTATCGCCGGGGCTTTTTTGTTGGCGTGTTTTCCAGTTTGGTTGGCTCCCGCGCCCGGCGCCTGCCGCTATTCCAGATCCATCGTGGTGAAGACCCGGCAATTGTCGGGCGCAGGCGTGCCACGGCAAATATCCGCATCGACCAGTTGGCCGACGGGCAGCTCGCTCGTCAACAGCAGCACCGTGGACAATTGATAGCGGCCGAGATTGCCGTCCGCGCTGCGCAGGCGTTCGACCAGGGACTGGTATCGCACGCCCATTTCACCGTAGTAAGCCACGAGTTTCCGGGTGTCGGCCTCGTTTCCGGCTAGCGTCGGAATGTCTTCGACGATCGCCCCCTCTCCCGCGAGTCGTCGATTGCCGGATGCAAGGACAAGCGTACATGCCTGTGAGCAGGCTCCAAGCGAAACTGCCTTGCCGATATACTCGGCCGCCTTGCGGTCGTTTGCGGTACAGTTCTTCTGATCTCGCTGACATCCAACGAAAATGGTCGTGCCCACCGCCACGCTCAGCTTGCTCTTGCGGATGAGGCGGCCGAGTGCCATCGCAGCCGCCATATCGCCACCGGGCGATCGCAGGACCAATGGTAGCTTGCGGCCTGCGAGCGTTTTCAAGGTTGCCTTCAGCAGTGCCGGCGTCTTCGGACCGATGGTGCCTGCGGCGGAAATCCATTCCGGACATGTCGGCTCGCAACCGACCTCGTTCGAGCGCACGACGACAAACCGCATCTGCTGGTCAGCCGCCATTGCCGGCCGCTCCATCAACAGGCTTGCGGCCAACAGACAGATCAGCAGCACTACTCGTCGCAGGCGGGGCGTGGCGCAGCCGACGGGAGAACTCCATATGCGCATTCCGGTCTCCAACCCAGATCCCCTCTCTAACGCTTCAGGTCCGACATAACGAAAACCCGGCAATTGGCGGAGGCGGGCACCGTCTTGCAGACCCCGGCCGCGGTCAGCAGCTCGACCCCGCCCAGTTGCGTGATCAACTTCATCTCCATCATCGCCACAGGTTCGATCTTGCGCATGTCGGCAGCGGGCGTGATCTTCATCTGATCGATGACCGCACGCCCGACGCCCATTTCCGCTAGGTATGCGGCCAGTTCGCGCTCCATCGCCTTGCTCATCTCGTAGGTCTTGCGGTTGCCAACATTCTTTTGGCTGACGACTTTCTTGCTGATTATCTTCTTCCTGCCGTTCACTATCCGATATTTCTCCTGGTACCGTGTCTGGACCTGAGCGTAGACAGCGGTGATCTGGTGAACGCCCAGATATGCCCACTGGCCGACCACACGCCGGGCACCGCCGGCAAGCATCAGCGGGCAGGCGGAGTTGCAATAGGCTCCGCCCGAATAGGCAGTCCCGATGAGGCGGGCACCCTTGCCGTCATTGTCGCGGCAATCCTTCTGCTGCGGCTGACAACCGACGAAGCGCGTCTTGCCGACCGCCACTTCGAGCTTTCGCGCCCGGATGATCCGTCCGAGCACCATGGCGGCATCGACGTCGCCGCCGAGCGACGTCACGACGATCGGCAGGCGGCGGTCGCCGATCGCCTTGAGCAGCTTCTTGAGATGCGTCGGACTTTCGCGAACGATCGTCCCCTCGGCCGATATCCACTCCGGGCATGTCGGCTCGCACCCCGGCTGATTGCTGCGAACCACCAAGAACTGCATGTCAGCGCCGCCGGCCGGCGATGCCAGAACTGTCGAGGCTGAGGCCAGGAGCCCGGCCAACAGACAGAGAATGGCCACGGAATGCAGGAAGACGTCGCGTAGAAGTGTCGTGCCGAGCAAAGAAGTCCCTCATCCCGACTGTTTGAGCGTCGATCAGAACGTAGCGCTTTCGCTGGATTCCAGTCTCGCAGCCCCGCCCGGCGCCGGGCTGAAGAAAATGTCTAGTCCGCAAAATCCATGCGGCAAATGTGACTGTCGAAACAAATGTCAGGCGACAATTCTGGTTGCGTTGTCATGGAATAACACCAACGATAGCACGACACGAAAACGGAGGGCAACAGCACTCACATCGTGGATCGCTGGGCCATTCCGGACGACGAGGCTGTCTCGATAGCCGACGTTTGCGACGCCACAGCCGCTCCAGGGGGCGTAACCGGCAATGCCGTTCAAAAGCGCCGCTGGGGCGCCTTGTATCGACGCCCCTTCCGAGACAAGCGTGAGAAAAGAGAGGTTTTTCCGCTGGCGATCGCGTCAACGCCGACGTCACTGGCTGCGGGCGTCGTCATGGACCGAAAGGTTCAAGGCCAGAGAAACAGGACAAGCAGGACGACGATGATCGCCAGCACGACCAGGCCGGTATGCGTGCGCCGCGCCGGATCCAGCGGCAGACGGTAGAGGCTCTTCAGGAACGACAGGGGCACTTCCGAGGTGGCTCCGTGCCCCTCGGCGTGCTTTATATCCTTGGCGATGGCTTCGGCCGCATCCTCGGTCAAAGGCGGCCTGTTCACTCCCCACGTCATGGCACCCATCCTTCGACGAGACACATCGGCAGCGAGCATGGTGAGCCCGATCAAGGATGATGGCAACAGGCAATCTTTTGCCTTCACGCCGACGGATGAGGCGCACACCCAAAAACGAAAGAGCCGGGCGACGAACCCGGCTCCTTGCTTGACTTCGATTGCGGCTCAGCGCTTGCCCCAGAGAACCTTGAAGCGTGCGTTGCGGCAGGTCTCGCCATATTCCTTGAAGGTCTCGGCGAGCACCTGCTCATACTGCAGGCCGCGATTGGCGACCAGCATGACCTTGCCGCCCTGCTTCAGCGCCTTGTGCGCCGCCTTGATGATCGCCACGCCCAGCGCCGGTTCGGCGGCATGGCCTTCGTGGAACGGCGGGTTCATGACGATGAGATCGTATTTGTCGCGCGGCTCTTCGCTCGTCAGGTCGAACCAGTAGAAGCGCGCCGGCATGCGCGGAGCGTTTGCCGGCATGTTGACGCGGGCCGCCTCCAGCGCATCGTGGTCGGCCTCGAAGAGGTCGATGCCCTTCGTGCCGGGCGACGCTTCGGCGAGCTTGACCGCGAGATAGCCCCAGCCGGCGCCGAAATCGGCGGCATGGCCGTTGAAGTCGCGCGGCAGGCGCGAGGCCAGCAGTTCGGAGCCGGCATCGATGCGATCGTGCGAGAACATGCCCGGAGAAGCTGCGAACAGGCCGTCGACCCGGACCGGCACCTTGGCAAGTTTCTGAACAGCGTCGGTGACGTCTTCCGGTCGGGTGAACCAGAAGGCGACGCCGTGATATTTCGGCAGGTGATCGCCATCCCATTCGAACTTGGCGATGCGCTTCTTCAGCGACTGGATGCCATCTTCCTTGCCGCCGGCAACGACGATGAGCGCGCCGTCGCGCGTGCGCTTCAGCGCCTCGGCGATGCGGTCCTCGTTTTCACCCTTGTGCTTGCCGCACAGGATCAGCGCGACGTCGTAGTCCTCACCGGTGACCACAGGCGCCACGTCGGCGCGCTCGGCCTCAAGGGCGCGATACAGCGGCCTTAGCGGCTGGACGGAAGCGATCGACGCCCCGAAGCCCTCGGGCAGCCTGTAGCCCGCCTCAGCACCGAGGAAGAGCACACGCTCGCCCTCGCCCGGCGGGTCGATAACCCCGGTTTCGAACGGGTGGAACAGGGTCTTCAATGCGTCTCGGCTCATCGGTTTCTTCCGTCGATATCAGTACAAGAAAAGGGCGCGGAGCGATCCGCTCCGCGCCCCGAATGCGTTCGGGTAGAGACCGCTTATTCAGCGGCTTCGCCGTCACCCTTCTTTTCTGCAGCAACTTCCTTGCCGGTCGCCTGGTCGACGACCTTCATGGAAAGGCGAACCTTGCCGCGCTCGTCGAAGCCCATCAACTTGACCCAGACCTTGTCGCCTTCCTTGACGACGTCGGTGGTCTTGGCAACGCGCTCCGAGGCAAGCTGCGAAATATGGACGAGGCCGTCACGGGCGCCGAAGAAGTTGACGAAGGCGCCGAAGTCGGCGGTCTTGACAACGGTGCCTTCGTAGACCTGGCCGACTTCCGGCTCGGCAACGATCGAGTGGATCCACTTGCGGGCCGCTTCGATTTCCTTGCCCGAAGAAGAAGCGATCTTCACGGTGCCGTCGTCTTCGATGTTGATCTTGGCGCCGGTCTTTTCGACGATTTCGCGGATGACCTTGCCGCCGGAGCCGATGACTTCACGGATCTTGTCGACCGGGATGTTCATCACTTCGATGCGCGGTGCGAATTCGCCGAGCTGGCCGCGGCTTTCGGAGATGGCCTTGGCCATTTCGCCGAGGATGTGGAGACGGCCGCCCTTGGCCTGGTTGAGCGCAATGCCCATGATCTCTTCGGTGATGCCCTCGATCTTGATGTCCATCTGGAGCGAGGTAATGCCGGCGTCGGTGCCTGCAACCTTGAAGTCCATGTCGCCGAGGTGATCTTCGTCGCCGAGGATGTCGGAGAGAACGGCGAAGCGCTCATCTTCCTTGATCAGGCCCATGGCGATACCGGCAACCGGCTTTGCCAGAGGAACGCCTGCATCCATGAGAGCGAGCGAGGTGCCGCAGACCGTCGCCATCGACGACGAGCCATTGGATTCGGTGATCTCGGAAACGACGCGCAGCGTGTAGGGGAACTGCTCGGCTTCCGGCAGCATCGGGCGGATAGCGCGCCAGGCGAGCTTGCCGTGACCGATTTCGCGGCGGCCCGGGGAGCCCATGCGACCGGTTTCACCGACCGAGAAGGGCGGGAAGTTGTAGTGCAGCATGAAGCGTTCTTTGTACATGCCGGTCAGGCTGTCAACGTACTGTTCGTCTTCGCCGGTGCCGAGCGTGGCAACGACGATCGCTTGGGTTTCACCGCGGGTGAAGAGCGCCGAACCGTGGGTACGCGGCAGAAGACCGACTTCCGAGACGATCGGACGTACGGTTTCGAGATCGCGGCCGTCGATGCGGCTCTTGGTGTCGAGGATGTTCCAACGAACGATCTTGGCCTGCAGGTGCTTGAAGACAGCGCCGATAACCTCAGGCGTATGCGCCGGCTCGATGCCTTCCGGCAGGAAGTGCGCCTTTACCTTCGCCTTGACAGCGTCGACGGCAACGTAGCGAGCAACCTTCTCGGTGATCTTGTAGGCATTGCGCAGTTCGTCTTCGGCAAGCGAAAGCATGGCGTTTTCGAGAGCGGAATGATCTTCCGGTTCGAATTCGCGCGGCTCCTTGGCGGCAACTTCAGCGAGCTTGATGATGGCGTCGATGACCGGCTGGAAACCCTTCTGGCCGAATACGACGGCGCCGAGCATGATGTCTTCGGCCAGTTCCTTGGCTTCCGACTCGACCATCAGCACGGCTTCCTGCGTGCCGGCGACGACGAGGTCGAGGGTCGACTCGTCCATCTCATCGAGATGCGGGTTAAGAACGTACTGGCCGTTGATGTAGCCGACGCGCGCGCCGCCGATCGGGCCCATGAACGGGATGCCGGACAGCGTCAGCGCAGCGGAAGCTGCAACCATCGACAGGATGTCGGGATTGTTTTCGAGGTCATGCTGCATGACCGTGACGATGACCTGGGTGTCGTTCTTGTAGCCATCGGGGAAAAGCGGGCGGATCGGGCGGTCGATCAGACGCGAAACCAGCGTTTCGTTCTCGCTCGGACGACCTTCGCGCTTGAAGTAGCCGCCCGGGATTTTGCCGGCGGCGTAGGTCTTTTCCTGGTAGTTGACGGTCAGCGGGAAGAAGTCCTGGCCCGGCTTCGGCGACTTGGCCGAAACGACGGTGGCGAGAACGACGGTTTCGCCGTAGGTGGCGAGAACGGCGCCGTCAGCCTGACGGGCGACCTTGCCGGTTTCGAGCTTGAGCGGACGCCCAGCCCATTCGATTTCAACCTTATGGGTATCGAACATGTTCTGTCCTTCGTGTGCGGCAGACCTTTCCGCGGCTGTTGCAGCGCGGGTGGTCGAAAAACCGCCTGGTATGGCGCATCACGGGCAAGACAACGGGAGGCTTCAAAAGAGACCGGCCGCTTTCCGCTTTGCAAGACCTGGCTGCTCTGCAGCGGGTTCTGCAAGCAGGCGCCGAAGCATCCTGCAATCCTGCCCCATGACGGGCCATCGGTTGATCCGCGGATCCGGCCCATCCGGCCCGCTGGATACCTCTCCTTGTGTGCGCCTAGTGCGCTTGCGGAGAGTTCATTTCCTGAGCGCTCTGCGCTCCATAATAAAAAAGGCCGGCGGACCGCATGCGATCCGCCGGGCAAGTCGCTTAGCGACGGATGCCGAGGGCACCAATCAGCTTGGTGTAGCGCGCTTCGTCTTTCTTTTTCAGATAGTCGAGGAGCGAACGACGGCTGGAAACCATCGCGAGAAGACCACGGCGGGAATGGTTATCCTTCTTGTGGCCCTTGAAGTGTTCGGTCAGGTTGTTGATCCGTTCCGTCAGGATAGCTACCTGGACTTCCGGAGAACCGGTGTCGCCTTCAACGGTTGCATATTCCTTGATGAGCTGAGCCTTACGCTCTGCAGCAATCGACATCGGATGATCCTTTCGATTTCGAGGATTTAGGGACGCCTTCAGCCGGGATGTCGTCCAGCTGCGGCCGTGAATGCAACGGGCATGCGCCTTTTGCTGGCGTGCCTATAACCGAATTGGATGAAAAAGGAAAGGGTCATGAAAATGGCTCTTCAGCGATGGCCGGCCGCCTCTCAATTGCCTGACGGTCGCGGGCGCATCGGCGCCGACTTCAGCTGGTCGCCATCAACCGGGACACAGTCGAGATAGGCGGCAAACACCCATCCGAGTTCGCCGGCAACGCTCGAAACCAGCGCCCAGCCCCTGCCGGCATGCCGGCGTTCGCCGACCCGGCGAACCTTGCTGCCATTGGCCAATGTCATGACGATCCGGCCGTTCGGTTCCGTGCGGACATTACGGCGCCGCGCGTCAAATATGACGCGCAAAGGACGCTGTAACGCTTTAGACCTGCTGCATAATTTTATCCTTAAATCGGATCCGATTTAAGGAATTATGCAGTAAGCGGCGTGCCGGTCGGGTCTGAGACGACACAGGCCACATCCTGGCCGGCGGCGGGTGCCGCAGCCATCAGGCTCAACACGACTGAGAGAATGCCGATGCGACCTGTCCAGCCCCGCATTCCTGCCCCTTTTCAAAACCAACCGTTCAAAACCGAATGCGTCTCAAGGCTCCGCGTCGTCCCCTTCGCCACCCTTGGCATTCCGCGGGATGTTGATCCGCCACTCGATGCCGTCGGGATGCATGATCCGTTCTAATTCGGCCTTCAGCGCCATGCCGAGCATACGCTCCAGCACCAGCGTTCCAAAGCCCTTGCGGGTCGGGTTCGTCTGCGCCTCGATGTCGGCCCCCTCCTCGCGCCAACGAACGGCGATGCCCTCGTCGGACAGCGACCAGCTGAGCTTGACGACACCGGTGGTATTGGCAAGCGCACCATACTTCGTGGCGTTCGTGGCCAGTTCATGCAGCGCCATGCCGAGCGTTTGTGCGCTCTCCGTGTCGAGCCTTAGGGGCGGGCCCGACAGGACCACACGCTTGGGATCATCCGGGGTGAACGGCTGCAGCTGGTTCTGGGCAAGCTCGCGGAAATCGACGCCCTGGGCGGCGTTGGCAATCATCAGATCTGTCGAGCGAGCAAGGCCGGCGATGCGCTTGCGGAAGGAGTCCGCGAAGTCGGCGACGCTTTCGGCCGAATGCACCGACTGATTCAGCATCGACTGGATCACCGTCAGCTGGTTCTTCGAGCGGTGGGCAACCTCGCGCATCAGGAAGCGGATCTCGCCCTCGGCCTTGGTGCGCGACGCCGCGGCCTTGGCAAGGGCTGCGGATACGGTCTCGACTTCGGCGATCATATGCGGGCGCGGCTCGATGCGCTCGCCGGCGCCGAGGCGGCGTGCGTCGAGCGCGACCAGTTTCACCCCTTGCGACAGAAGCCTTGCGATCGCCAGCGATCCCGCAATGGCAATGCCGGCAAAGATGATGCCGCCAAGCGACAGCCACAGGAAGGACCAGGTGGCCGGCGCATCGACCGTGGTGCGCGGCGCCCAGGCGATGATCCGCCAGCCGGTCACGACGGAGAACTCCGTTGCCACCCGATAGGCGGTACCGTTTTCGGTGATGTTGCGCACGCCGATGCTGATCGCCGGCACCTTGTCGAGGAAGAACGGTTCACCCGCCTTGACCCCGGTGTCGGAGGAAATGATGACCTTGCCGTTGCCGTCGACCAGAGCGGCGTTCCAGCCGGGCGACAGCGTTTCGCGGTTCACGGCCTTGGCCATGCTCTCGGCGTTCTGCGTCAGAGCGAGCAGGTATTCCTCGCCGGTTGGAAGCTTCGCCGGCAAATAAACGTTGAAGACCCACTTTTCGGCCGTCTGGCCGAAGAAGACGTTCGAGACCAGCGGCGCACCATTGTTGGTGAAGGCCCGCTCGACGGAGGCGGGATCGGAGGCCTTGGCGAGCGGCGTGCCAAAGGGCACCCGGGTGTTCATGAGCTGATTGTGCTTGCGGTCGATGACGATCAGATAGGAATCGGTATCGGCGAGCGCCGTCGAGGCCCTGCGATAGAAGGCCTCCATGTCGCCGCCCTCCATCGCCGGTGCGGTCGACAGCACCTTCAGCGTCGTCAGCATTCCCTCGACATCGCGCTCGACGATGCGCGTCACCGATCCGGTCGAGGCCTGCAGCAGCGCGGTGATGACCTGCTCCTGTGCGTCGACGCTGCGCTTCAGCACCACGAGCGAAAAGATGAACGCGGGAACGATCGCGATCAGCAGCAGCGAAGTCAGGTAGAAACGGAAAGGCCGCGTCATGCGGTGACGAACGAAATCGAGAGCTGTCGCCAGGCGACCCACGGCAGTCTCCCTTCCCTCTTGCGAAACCTGCGCCAAATGCACCGCCTTTCAACCACAGCGTCGCGCGTCGAATGTAGCGCGCGAAGGCCACCGCAACACCTTAAAACTGCGTCATAATCCTCGCTCCAAATCAATGCCGATCCGGAAAATCATGCAGCAGCCATGACCGCCGGACGGCGGCCGAAACGGGCGACAGCAGGCGACGAGCGCCTGCTTGCGAGCTGGAAACGGAACCGTTTCGAAGCAGCCCCAAGCCCTTGGGCGGGATCATGCGTCAGCGATGCGGCAAAGGCAAATGTGGCGATCGAAGCGATCAGCCGGCGGCAAAGACCCGCTTCGGGCGGAACTCGCCTTCGGCGATCTCACCGATGGCGATCAGCTTGCCGCGGGTGGTCGCATAGGCTTCTGGCGTTGCCAGAGGCGCGTCTCGGCCACGCAGGATGATAGGATTGCCCATCTTCAGCCGATGCGCCTGGTCGTCGCTGACGGCGATATGCGGCAGGCTGGACAGCGCCTCGCCGGTTTCGATGACGAACGCATCGAGGGCTGCCAGCCGCTCGTCCTCGTCTTCGATCTTTTCGAGTGCCACCAGATCGGCGAGCGGCACCATGTCATCCTCGCCGAACGGCGCGACGAAGGTGCGCCGCAGCGAAGCGATGTGGCCGAAACAGCCTAGATCGCGGCCCATGTCGCGGGCGATCGAGCGAACATAAGTGCCCTTGCCGCATTCGATCTCGAACTGGGCGAGATTGGGCGCGGCGCCGAGCAGCGTCAGGCGGAACACCTCGACTTCGCGTGCCGGGATATCGACGGTCTCGCCATCGCGGGCGAGATCGTAGGCGCGCTCGCCGTCGATCTTGATCGCAGAGAACTGCGGCGGCACCTGGCTGATAACGCCGGTATAGTTCGGCAAGAGGGCGCGGATCGCCTCTTCGGTCGGGCGTGCGTCCGAAGAATGCGTCACCTGGCCTTCGAGATCGTCGGTCGAGCGCTCTTCGCCCCAGGCGACCGTAAATTCATAGATCTTGCGGCCATCCATGACATAGGGGACGGTCTTGGTCGCGTCGCCAAGAGCGATCGGCAGCATGCCGGACGCCAGTGGATCGAGCGTGCCGGCATGGCCGGCCTTCTGCGCCTTGAACAGCCACTTGATCTTGGAAACGGCTTCGGTCGAGCCGAAATCGAGCGGCTTGTCGAGGATCAGCCAGCCCGAGATCGGACGGCCCTTGGGTTTACGCGGTTTGGACATGAACTCTTCTATTCTTCGTCGTCGGTATTCGGATCGAGGTCGCGGCTGACTTCGGGCGAACGAAGCAGGGCATCGATCTTCTTGTAGTTGTCGAAGCTGGTATCGTCGCGGAAGCGAACTTCGGGCATGTACTTCAACTGGCGCAAATGCGGGCCGAGGCGGCCGCGAATGTACTTGGCGTTCTTGTTCAGCGCCTCGATGACCTCAGCATGATTGGGAACGCCGAGCGGCGTCACAAAGGCGGTCGCGATCCTCAGGTCGGTCGACATGCGCACTTCGGAGATCGCGATCAGCGTCTTCTCGATCACGGGATCGCGGACGTCGCCCCGCTGTAGAACCTGCGTGATCGCGGCGCGCACCTGTTCACCGATGCGCAGCATGCGCTGGGAGGGGGCAGAGGATGTGGCTCTGGTCATTGGTCAATACCTCAAAAAAATGCGAGCGCCGAAGGATAACCCGGCGCCCGCACAATTTCTAATCGGACGGATCTTACAGCGTCCGCGTGATGTGTTCGACGCGGAAGCACTCGATCGTGTCGCCTGCGCGGATGTCTTCGTAGTTCTCGAACGCCATACCGCATTCCTGACCGACGTTGACTTCCGAGACTTCGTCCTTGAAGCGCTTGAGCGTCTTGAGCTTGCCTTCGTGGATGACGACGTTGTCGCGAACCAGACGGACGCCGACGCCGCGCTCGACCTTGCCTTCGGTGACGCGGCAACCCGCGACCTTGCCGACCTTGGTGATGTTGAACACCTCAAGGATCTCGGCGTTGCCGAGGAAGGTTTCGCGACGCTCGGGCGAAAGCAGACCGGACATCGCCGCCTTAACGTCATCCACCAGATCGTAGATGATGTTGTAGTAGCGGATTTCGATGCCTCCACGCTCGGCTGCCGAACGGGCCTGATTGTTGGCACGAACGTTGAAGCCGATGATGGCGGCGTTCGATGCTTCTGCGAGCGAGATATCCGACTCGGTGATACCGCCAGCACCCGAATGGACGATGCGCGCACGCACTTCGTCGGTTCCGAGCTTGTCCAGCGCACCGGCGATCGCTTCGATCGAGCCTTGCACGTCGCCCTTGATGACGAGCGGGAACTCCTTGAGACCGGAGGTCTGGAGCTGGGTCATCATCTGCTCGAGCGAACCGCGCGAACCGGACTGACGGGCAACTGCCTTGTCGCGGGCAAGCCGCAGGCGGTATTCCGAGATCTCGCGAGCGCGGCTTTCGTTTTCGACGACGGCGAACTTGTCGCCTGCTGCCGGCGTGCCCGACAGGCCGAGAACTTCGACCGGCATCGACGGACCGGCTTCCTTGACGTGTTCACCCTTGTCGTTGACCAGGGCGCGCACACGGCCCCACTGGTCGCCGGCAACGATGATCTGGCCCGGACGCAGCGTACCCTTCTGAACGAGCACGGTTGCGACGGCGCCGCGGCCACGGTCGAGTTCGGCTTCAACCACAGTACCTTCGGCTGTCCGGTTCGGATTGGCCTTGAGGTCGAGGATTTCGGCCTGGAGCAGGATCGCTTCGAGCAGCTTGTCGAGGTTGGTGCCGTTCTTCGCCGAGACTTCCACGTCGAGAACTTCACCGCCCATGGATTCGACGAAGACTTCATGCTGCAGAAGTTCGGTGCGAACCTTCTGGGCATTGGCCGCCGGCTTGTCGACCTTGTTGATCGCCACGATGATCGGAACACCGGCCGCTTTGGCGTGGTTGATGGATTCGATCGTCTGCGGCATCACGCTGTCGTCGGCCGCAACCACCAGGATGGCAATGTCGGTCGCCTGGGCACCACGGGCACGCATGGCGGTGAACGCCGCGTGGCCGGGTGTGTCGATGAAGGTGATCTTGTTACCGTTCTGCTCGACCTGGTAGGCGCCGATGTGCTGGGTGATGCCACCCGCTTCGCCGGCAACCACGTTGGCATGACGGATGGCGTCGAGCAGCGAGGTCTTGCCGTGGTCGACGTGACCCATGATCGTGACGATCGGCGGACGCGAGACCAGTTCTTCCTCGATGTCGGAAACGTTGAAGATGCCTTCTTCGACGTCGGACTCGGAAACACGCTTGACGGTGTGGCCGAATTCGCCGGCGATGAGTTCAGCCAGGTCGGCATCGATCAGATCGCCGGGCTTCATCATCTGGCCTTCCTTCATCAGGTACTTGATGACGTCGACGGCGCGTTCGGACATGCGCTGCGACAGTTCCTGAATCGTGATGGTTTCCGGCAGAACGACTTCGCGCGAAATCTTCTCGCGGGTCTCCTGCATCTGGCTGCGCTTGAACTTCTCCTGGCGGCGACGCATCGCCGACAGCGAACGGGCGCGCTGGCCGGCATCCTCGTCGGCAGCGGTGGTCAGCGTCAGCTTGCCCTGGCGGCGACCATCGTCACCCTTCGGGCGCGTGACCGGCTTTGCCGGCTCCGGACGCACGACCTTGCCACGAACCGGACCTGCGCCGGGGCGCGGGCTGCGATCCTCATCCTTTTCGTTGTCGACCTTGCGGCCGCGCAGAGCACCGGCCGGTGCCGGCGTCGGAAGACCTGCTGCCGGGGCGGCGGCGGGCCGTGCAGCCTGCGGGCGATTGTCGACGCGACGCTCGCCGGCTGCAGGTGCGCGAGCAGCCACGGGGCGCTCTTCGACAACCTCTTCGGCCTTGGCTTCGGGCTCGACAGCCGGGCGGGCTGCTTCCTCGGCGGCGCGACGTGCGGCGTCTTCCTTCTCCTGCAGGAGACGGGCTTCTTCCTCACGCTTGCGGCGCGCTTCGTTCTCGGCGCGGATGACCGCTTCTTCAGCTTCGCGGATCTGGGCTTCGGCCAGAGCGCGGCGGCGCGCATCGATCTCACCGGCGGAAAGCTGGTTCAGAACGACACCGACGCGCGGACGGTTCGCCTGGTTGGCTTCCTGGCGCGTCTGGTGCTGCTGTGGCTGCGGGGCCGGGCGGCCCGAAGGCTGCGGCTGAGCCGGACGCTGTTCGGCCGGCCGTGCGGCGGGAGCCGCGGCAACCGGCGTGATCGGGCGCTCGTCCTTGGGGCGATGGAAGGGGCGTTTCTTGGTTTCGACCACGACCGCCTTGGTGCGGCCACGGCCCATGTCCTGACGCACGGTCCCCTGCGAAACCCCGGAGGGCTTCAGGGTCAGCGTCTTCTTGCCTGCTGCGCCGCCTGTCTTGTCGTCGTTGTTGTCGGTCATTCCGTTCCGTTCCTAGCGATCAGGGCCGGATGCGTATCACCTGACCCTGTCTTCCAAATTGTCTCAAACAATGTACGCGATGCCGGATTTTGCCGGTGACGCGCGTCATTGCTGTGGCTTGCCAGCGCCGCCTTCGGCCCGGACCGGGACGGATCCACGGTACTTTTCGAGCATGATTGCGCGCTTCACTACACCCTCACCCGCCTGCCCTGCAAGCGTTGCGGCATGGATAAAAGCATTACTTCCCAAAAGGCCCTCCATTTCCGCCGCCGTGAAGGGGCGGAACGCGGGTATTTCCGTTTCATCTTCAACCACAAAGCTCATCGCCTTGCGGGCCTGGTCAATCTTGCGGACGCCGTCGGCTGCCGCATCACTCGCGTGGAAGACGGCGAGTGCCGCCAATCCACGAACTGCCTGCTCCGTCTTCGTCGCGCCGGAGATGAACTGGGCCGCCTTGCGCGCCATGTTCATCATTCCGGCAAGCTGCTCGACGAGCAGCCTGTCCACGTCATCGGCAAGCGTCGCATCGACCTTGACGTCGGCCTTCAAGGCCCGGGCGAAGAGCTTCTTCGCCATGGCCTTTTCGACCAGCGCCCGCTCCGCCTTGACCCAGCAGCCGCGCCCCGGAAGCTGACGCTTCAGATCGGGAACGATGCGGCCGTCGGGTCCGGCGACGAAGCGGATCAGATCGTCGGGCGAGCCACTCTCGCGCGTGACGATGCAAGTCCGGGTGCTGCCGCTCTTGTCCTTCGGACCGTTGTCCGAAGGCAGAACGTCAGCGTCAGTCGATGCGGTGGTCGCCATCAGGCGTCCTGTTCCGCGCCTTCGGCAACCTCGATCGCCTCATCTACTTCCTGCTCGACGGCGAGGTCGTCTTCCGTGATCCAGCCGGCAGCAAGGCGAGCCTGAACGATCATGGCTTCAGCGTCGGCACGCGAAACTTCGAACTTCGAGAACGTGCCCTCGAAGCGCTTGGTCTCGCCGTCCTTGCGTTCGCTCCAGCCAACCAGGTCGTCAGCGGCGCAACCGGCAAAGTCCTCGATGGTCTTGATGCCTTCCTCGCCGAGCGCGACCAGCATCGGGCTGGTCAGGCCATTGATCGTGCGCAGTTCGTCGGCAACGCCGAGTTCCTTGCGCTTGGCATCCATCTCAGCTTCCAGCCTGTCCAGGTACTCGCGGGCGCGGGTCTGGATTTCGGTAGCCGTTTCGTCGTCGAAGCCGTCGATCGAGGCAATTTCGTCGAGATCGACATAGGCAAGCTCCTCGACAGCCGCAAAGCCCTCGGAAGCCAGAACCTGACCGACCATCTCGTCGACGTCGAGCGAGTCCATGAACAGGTTGGTGCGCTCGTTGAATTCCTTCTGGCGACGTTCGCTTTCTTCCTGCTCGGTGAGGATGTCGATATCCCAGCCGGTCAGCTGCGAAGCGAGGCGAACGTTCTGGCCGCGGCGGCCGATGGCCAGCGACAGCTGCTCGTCCGGAACCACCACTTCGATGCGTTCCGCATCTTCGTCGAGAACGACCTTGGCGACTTCCGCCGGCTGCAGCGCGTTGACGATGAACGATGCCGGATCCTGCGACCACGGAATGATATCGATCTTTTCGCCCTGCAGTTCGCCGACGACGGCCTGAACGCGCGAACCGCGCATACCGACGCAGGCGCCGACCGGATCGATCGACGAGTCGTTCGAGATCACGGCGATCTTGGCGCGCGAGCCCGGATCGCGGGCAACCGACTTGATCTGGATGATGCCGTCGTAGATTTCAGGCACTTCCATGGTGAAGAGCTTGACCATGAACTGCGGATGCGTGCGCGACAGGAAGATCTGCGGGCCGCGCTGTTCGCGGCGAACGTCGTAGACGAAGGCGCGGACGCGGTCGCCGTAACGCATGTTTTCGCGCGGGATCATCTCGTCGCGACGGATGATGCCTTCGCCACGGCCGAGATCGACGATGACGTTGCCGTATTCGACGCGCTTGACGGTGCCGTTGACGATCTCGCCGACGCGATCCTTGAATTCGTCGAACTGGCGGTCACGCTCGGCTTCGCGAACCTTCTGCACGATGACCTGCTTGGCCGACTGGGCAGCGATACGGCCGAAATCCATCGGCGGCAGCGGGTCGGCAATGAAGTCGCCGAGCTTGGCGTCCGGGTTGCGGTCGCGGGCCAGTTCAAGCGGGATCTGGGTGGAATAGTCTTCCGCCTTCTCGACCACTTCCAGCAGACGCTGCAGGCGGATTTCGCCGGTCTTGGAATTGATGTCGGCACGGATGTTGGATTCCGAACCATAGCGGGAGCGCGCGGCCTTCTGGATCGCATCGGCCATCGCGGCCAGAACGATCTCGCGGTCGATCACCTTTTCGCGTGCCACTGCATCTGCGATCTGCAGAAGCTCGAGCCGGTTAGCACTGACTGCCATCTCATGTCTCCGTCTGGTTGCAGGGGGCCTCAAGCACCGCCCCGGCTTTTATTCGTCGATAGGTGAATCTTCGTCTTCAAAATTCTCGTTCGCGGCGCGCGCTGCCTTGGCCTTCTTGTCGGCCGTCAGGGCGTCGCGGATCAGGTCGTCGGTCAGGATCAACCGCGCCTCCGCAAGCGTGGTGAAAGGAATGGTAACCGTCGCTTCCTCGCCATAAGCAGGCTGATCGCGCTCGATCTGGAAACCATCCGCATCCACGGACACGATCTTGCCGCGGAAACGCTTGCGGCCTTCAACCAGCACCGAGGTCTCGCATTTCAGCAGGTGACCCTGCCAGCGGAAGAAATCGGACTTGCGCACCATCGGGCGATCGATGCCGGGCGACGACACTTCCAGATGATACGCCTTGTCGACCGGATCTTCCACATCGAGAACCGGGGAAATGGCCATCGAGATCGCTTCGCAATCTTCGACGGTCATGGTGCCGTCGTTGCGCTCGGCCATGATCTGCAGCGTCATGCCGTTCTGGCCGGACATGCGCACGCGTACCAGGCGATAGCCCATCGGCGTCAGCACCGGTTCGATGATGTCGGCGATGCGCTGATCAAGACCGGTCTCGGTGATCAGGCGGGGTTCAATTTCATTTTCAGCCGTTGTCGGATCGGACAAACGATGTCTCCTCATGGGACCGGCTAATAAAAAAGAGCGGGTCCTGACGGGCCCACTCTTCATCTACCGATCAAGAATTTGAGGCCCATATACGCCTCGTTGCCGCAAATTGCAAGGTGTTCGACCGGTGGTGGCCGAAGCCGCCAGATCGGGGCGGATGGCAGGCAATCGATGCGACGGCAAGTTTCAGCGGCTGGCACTTCGGCCTTCGAGGTTTATAACAGGCAACGAACCGCTTCGATATCGCAATCAAAAGACACGAGAGAGAAGACGAGGTGCCCACCCGTATTTCGCCACTGGCCCCCTTCAAGCACGACATCTTCCGCACCATCTGGATAGCAAGCCTCGCCTCCAACTTCGGCGGCCTCATCCAGTCGGTCGGCGCCGCCTGGCTGATGACCTCGATTTCCTCGTCGGCCAACATGGTTGCGCTGGTGCAGGCGTCGACCGCGCTTCCCATCATGATGTTCTCGCTGGTGTCCGGCGCGCTTGCCGACAATTTCGACCGGCGGCGGATCATGCTGGTGGCGCAGTGTTTCATGCTGACGGTGTCGGCGCTTCTGACCATCTGCGCCTATTTCGGCATCATTACGCCGTGGCTGCTCCTGCTCTTCACCTTCCTGATCGGCTGCGGCACGGCGCTCAACAACCCCTCCTGGCAGGCCTCGGTCGGCGACATGGTTCCGCGCGACGACCTGCCGGCGGCCGTGGCGCTGAACAGTATGGGCTTCAACATCACCCGCAGCGTCGGCCCGGCGATCGGCGGCGTGATCGTGGCGACGGCGGGTGCAGCGGCGGCCTTTGCCGCCAACTCGCTCAGCTACTTCGCCATCCTCTTTGCGCTGATGCGCTGGCGGCGCGAAGTGACCATGAGCCCACTGCCGCGCGAAACGCTCGGCCGGGCGATTACGGCAGGCCTGCGCTATGTCGTCATGTCGCCCAATATCGGCAAGGTGCTGGTGCGCGGTTTCCTCTTCGGCCTTTCGGCAAGCGCCATTCTCGCGCTTCTGCCGCTGGTGGCGCGCGATCTCGTCCAGGGCGGACCGCTCACCTACGGCCTGATGCTCGGCGCCTTCGGTCTCGGCGCGATCGGCGGCGCATTGCTGAGCGCAAGACTGCGCGAAATGATGTCGAGCGAAGCGATCGTTCGCCTGGCTTTTGGCGGCTTTGCCGTGAGCACGGTCGTCATTGCCTTCAGCCCCTATGCCTGGCTCAGCTGTCTCGTGCTCCTGGTCTCCGGCGCATCCTGGGTGCTGGCCCTGTCGCTGTTCAACACCACCGTCCAGCTTTCGGCTCCGCGCTGGGTGGTCGGCCGGGCGCTGTCGCTCTACCAGACCATGACCTTCGGCGGCATTGCCGGCGGCAGCTGGCTCTGGGGCACGACGGCCGAGCAATATGGTGCCACCAATGCGCTTGTTGTCTCCTGTCTGTTGATGCTGGCGGGTGCGGTCATCGGCCTGCGCCTGCCGCTGCCCGAGTTCAAGTCGCTCAACCTCGATCCGCTCAACCGCTTCAACGAGCCGCTGCTCGAGCTGGACCTGAAACCCCGCAGCGGCCCGATCGTCATCATGATCGATTACGAGATCGACGATGCCGACATACCGGAGTTTCTGGAGACCATGGCCGAACGGCGGCGCATCCGCATCCGCGACGGCGCCGGCCATTGGGCGCTGATGCGCGATCTGGAAATTCCGACCACCTGGACGGAAACCTACCATGTGCCGACCTGGGTGGAATATGTGCGCCATAACCAGCGCCGGACGCAAGCCGACGCCTCGGTCGGCGACAAGCTGACGGCGCTGCATCGCGGCGCAGCGCCACCGCGGGTGCATCGCATGATCGAGCGCCAGACGATCGTTCCGACGCATTACGAGCGCTACAAGCGGCAGGTGAACGTCGACATGCACTGAGGCGAAGCGCGCGCCTAGGATTGGGTAAACACGCCGGCAGCAGCAGACTTACCGGAGCTTCGCTTTCAACGTGGCGTCGGGAAAGCAGGTCGGCGCCAGGCCGTTCTTGGCCTGCCAGTCGCCGAGCGAGCGGCGCGTCTTGTAGCCGGCCAGACCATCGGCCTTGCCGACGTCGTAGCCCTTGGCAACCAGCGCCTTCTGCATCGCCAGGACATCGGAGCGCAGCATGTTGCCGACATCGCCCCAGGTGCCGCGGAAGGCACCGCCACCCGCGCCGATGCGATCGGCAAGGTTGCCAATGAACAGCGCATAGAGGTCCGAGTTGTTGTATTCCTTGAGCACATAGAAATTCGGCGTGACGATGAACTCCGGCCCATGAGTGCCGGCCGGAACCAACATCATCGACGGCGCCGAACGCTCATGCGACGGGAAGGCTTTTCCGGAAATGCGGGTGATGCCCTTGGCCGCCCAATCGGACATCGGCCGGGCAAGATCCGGACCTTCCTGTGCGCAGGAGACGCCGGCCGGGATCGACACTTCGAAGCCCCAGTCGCGGCCACGTTGCCAGCCCTTCTTGACGAGATAGTTGGCAATCGACGCCAAGCTGTCGGGAACAGAGTTCCAGATATCGCGGCGGCCGTCGCCGTCGAAATCGACGGCATATTGCAGGAAGCTCGACGGCATGAACTGCGGCTGACCCATGGCGCCGGCCCAGGAGCCGCGCATCGACACCTCTTCGACGTCGCCGCTGTCCAGAATATGCAAGGCCGCGATCAACTCGCGGCGGAACAGATCCGGCCGGGTCGACATGAAGGCCTTGGTCGCCAGGACATCGACGACCGGATAGGGAATTTTCGCGCGTCCGAAGCCGGATTCGCGGCCCCAGATCGCCACGACCACCGATGCCGGAACCCCATAGGTCTTTTCGATCCGCTTCAGGGTAGACGCGTGCGTCGAAGCAAGGCTTCGCCCCGTTGCCGCCAATCCCTGCAGCCGCTTTTCGGAGAAGTAGCTGCCGGGCGAGGAAAACTCCGCCTGGCTCTGCTTCTGCTCCTTCGGCTTGGGGAAGCCGGGTGGGGCCAGATCGGGCAGGTCCCAGTTCAGCTTTACGTCAGCAAATGCGGCCTTGAACGATCGCGCTGATACACCCGACTTCTCGGCTTCCGGCCAGAGATCGCGCTGCAGCCACTGGCGAAACTGGTTCTCGACATCCGCCTTGGAGGCAGCCTGGGCGAAGCCCGTGAAAACGCAGAACAACAATGTCGACAGTGATAGAAATCTCAGCATCCGGCTTCCCTATCGGTTGGATCGCGGGCGGTTGGGGCAAAAGCCCCGATCAATTCGAGGTGTCAGATCGAGGTGCGGGCGCGAAGGGCGGCCGCCAGCGTGCCCTCGTCGAGATAATCGAGTTCGCCGCCAACAGGCACGCCATGGGCAAGCCGCGTGATCTTCACCTCCATCCCCTCGAGCTGGTCGGTGATATAGTGGGCGGTAGTCTGGCCCTCGACCGTGGCGTTGACGGCGATGATCAGTTCGCGGACGCCGCCATTGGCAACGCGCTGCACCAGCCCCTTGATGTTGAGGTCGTCGGGGCCGACGCCGTCGAGCGGCGACAGCGTGCCGCCGAGCACGTGATAGGCGGCGTTCATCGCCGCGGCCCGTTCCAGCGCCCAGAGATCGGCGACATCCTCGACGACGATGATCACCGACTGGTCGCGGCGTTCATCCGCGCAGACCGTACAGGGATCGATCGTGTCGACATTGCCGCAGCACGAGCAGATGCGCACCTTGCGATGGGCCTCGCCCATGGCTTCCGCCAGGGGCCCAAGCAGCTGGTCCTTCTTCTTGACCAGATGCAGCGCCGCGCGCCGCGCCGAACGCGGCCCCAGCCCCGGCACCTTTGCCAGAAGCTGGATCAGTTTTTCGATTTCGGGACCGGTGACTCGCTTTGCCATGCGGCGCTTTTAGCCCATATCGCCGACAAACGGAATCGCCTTGCCGGAATATCACGCGGCTCCCGCCCTCCATTGCGCCGGAACTCACGGACGCATCGAAGCACGGCTCAACGGGTGGCGATGACGACGGCCGCCCCGGCGATGGTTCCGGCGCTGGCGCGGTTGGCGAGGCGAACGGCGCGCTTGCTCTTCAGGAGCTTGCGCGCATTGGCGGCCATGGTCACCCAGCCGAAATCGACCACGACCAGAACCACCAGCATCGTCGCAACCAGCTCCATCCAGCCGATCAAGGTGACCGAGCGCAGGTCGATGATCGAGGGCAGCAACGCGACGTAGAACATCATCACCTTGGGATTGCCGAGCGTCACCGTCAGGCCGGCAAAGAACAGCTTGGAGGGTGAGCGCGACTGCGGCAGGCTGTCGCCGGGCAGATCCGGTTCGGCCATCCACATTTTCCAGGCGAGATAGAGCAGGTAGGCGACGCCCAGCCACTTGATGGCAACGAACAGCAGATGGAAGCTTTCGGCAATCGCCGCCAGGCCCGCCACC
Organism: Ensifer sp. Root1252; assembly: GCF_001425885.1. Lineage (NCBI taxonomy): Bacteria > Pseudomonadati > Pseudomonadota > Alphaproteobacteria > Hyphomicrobiales > Rhizobiaceae > Ensifer > Ensifer sp. Root1252. The sequence continues at coordinate 795,956 of NZ_LMDT01000001.1, forward strand.
GCAAATGACAGCCAGATGGCCTCGCCGATCCAGAGCGCCACAAGGAAGGGTAGAACGTCGCGCGCGCCCTTCGAAAGCACGCGGGCCACAAGGGCGGCGACGCTCGGGCCGGGCGAGCCGGCCGCAACCAGCAAGGCGCCGGCAAACATAAGCAGGGACGTCATGGTCATGCGCGATCCTCCTCGAGAGGCGGCAAATTACCATGCTTTGCCGTCGGCGCCAGCCTTCCGCCGCTGCGAAATTGCGTGCATCGAACATCAACACAATCTAATGTTGTTGTTCGGAGATGGAGGGTGCGATGAACGATACGACTTTCCGTTACGCCAAACCCAGCGAAGAGTGCGACCTCATCATGAAGGGTGGCATCACCTCCGGCGTGGTATTCCCGCGCGCCATCACTGAACTGGCAACCCGTTACCGCTTCATGCACATTGGCGGAACTTCGGCTGGCGCGATCGCCGCCGTGATGACGGCGGCCGCGGAGTACCGGCGGCAAACCGGCGCGACGGTGGAAGAGAAGAATGCCGGCTTTGCCCTCATCGACGGCATGCCTGGCGAGCTGGCGGCAAACCTTTCAACCTTCTTTCAGCCCTCTGCCGACACGGCCCCCCTCTTTCGCATCGGCATGGCCGCCATTCGCACCCAGCACAGCAGGGCCATGGCCTGCGCCTTGGAGACGCTGCGGGTCTTTGCCCTGCCGGCGTTGCTTGGCGCTGCACCCGGCATTTTGATCCTTATTGCAGGTGTGCTCGGCACCGGCGCCGCGACAATACTGCTCGGCATCGTCACCGCTTTGACCGGCGCAATCTTGATGATCCTCTATCAATTCTACCAGGCGGTAGCGGTGCTCTTGCCGGCCAACGATTTCGGTCTTTGCAGCGGCCTGACCCAGCCGGGCATGAAGAACCCGGCTTTCACCAACTGGATCTCCGAAAGAATAGAGGCGATAGCCGGTCCCCTCCGGCAGGATGGTTCGGACAGGCCGTTGACAATTGGCGACCTCGAGGCGCACGACATCACGCTTAGAAGCGTGACCACCGACCTCTCCTCGCGCCGTCCTTACGAGTTGCCATTCGGAGACCGGGTCCATAATTATCGCAAGTCGGAGTTCGAGGCGTTGTTTCCGTCCTCGATCATGGCGTACCTGCTCAAGGAGAGCAAACCACGCGACATCGTCGCGGCCGATGGGTCGAAGGACTTCTACCAGCTACCGCCGGCAAACAAGCTGCCCGTGGCCATTCTCGCCCGGATGAGCCTGAGCTTTCCCGGGCTGATCCGTGCCGTGCCGCTTTACCGCTACGACTACTCGCTGAAAAGCAGCGCACGGCGCGATCCCGCTACGCACATCCGCTGTCTGTTTTCCGACGGTGGCATCACCAGCAACTTTCCGATTCACCTTTTTGACGGCCTTCTGCCTGGGCGACCGACCTTCGGCATCTCGCTTGCCAGTTATGATCAGCGGCGGCACGGCGATGACGCGGACGGGGCAAGCCGCGTCTATCTTCCGCGCAGGACGTCCGAAGGCAAGGTCGCGCCCATCTACCCGGTCGACGGGCTGTTCGGCTTTGTCGGTGCCATCCTCGACACGGCGCGCAATTGGCAGGACACGCTGCAGAGCCAGCTGCACGGTTACAGCGAGCGGATCGTCGAAGTCAGGCTCGACGACGACAAGGAGGGTGGGCTCAATCTGGATATGGATCGCGAAACCGTCGCCTATCTCAGCGCACTCGGCGGAAAGGCCGGCGAGACTCTTCTTAACGATTTCGACTTCAACGAACACCGTTGGCGTAGAGCGTTGACGATGCTGCCGACATTGGCGGAATCGCTCAGAAAGCTCTCGGCGCGCTACAATGCGCCGCCGACGGACAGCACCGCCGACTATCCAACGATCCTGACGAAATACGACCCGACCGGATTGGTGGGGTCGTCCAAGGCCGAACGCGCAGCGCTCAACGATTTCGCCTTCAAGCTCGCCGAGATCGGCGCGGCGCTCGATCAACGACCGATACCGCCGGCCTCTACACAGAAAGCCGATCTGCGCATCACCGCCAGCATGGACACCAATCCGCGCGGCGCCACTCCGGCGAAACCGATCGTTCCCGCACCGGCGCCCGACTCATAGAGTCGTTTCCGATTTGGACGGAACCGCACAAATGATCTATCTCTTTGTTTTTACGCATTTCCTGACGGAAAACCGCTTCGCACTTTTCCTGGAAATGGTCTAGCAGCGAAGAACGGCCGATCAGAACGGCAGCTTCATACCGGGCGGGATCGGCAGGCCGGCTGTGAGTTCGCGGGTCTTTTCGGCCTGGACGGCCTCGGCCTTGTCCTTGGCGTCCTTGTGGGCGGCGACGATCAGGTCTTCGAGGATCTCGACATCGTCTTCCTTGAACAGCGACGGGTCGATCTTCAGGCTCTTCAGAGTGCCCTTGCCATCGAGGCGGACGGTGACGAGGCCGCCACCGGAGACACCATCGACTTCGAGCGCAGCGATTTCCGCCTGCATCTTCTCCATCTTGGCCTGCATTTCCTTGACCTTGCCCATCATCCCCATGATGTCGCGCATCGTCGTCTCCTGTTCTCTAGAAATTTCCGGTCGTTCGTTCCGACCGACTATTCGATATCGTCGCCGGGGACGATATCGCCATCGGCAGATTCGGCTGTGGCCGGAGCTACGCTCTCGGCCTCTTCCTCCTCGACGGCGCGAATGCGCACGTCGGTGATCTTGGCGCCCGGGAAACGGGCGAGGATGGCAGCCACATCCGGATCCTGGCGCGCATCGCTGACACGCTTTTCCTGGGCCTGCTGTTCGGCTTCGATCATGGTCGGCTCGCCGGGGTCACGGCTGTAGCTGACGATCCAGTGAATGCCGGTCCATTCCTTGAGCTTGACGGCGAGTTCGCCGAGCAGCGTCTTCGGCGCATCATCCGGGACGTTGACGTCAAGCCGGCCGGGCTCGATGCGCACCAGCCGCACGAAGCCGCGCACCAGCGTCTTCAGCTTGATGTCTTTATTCTTGGCGCAGAGGTCGGCGATGTCGCTGACCGAATTGACCGGCACCGACGGCTGAGCCTTTGCTGAAGGCGCGGCTGCCGGCCGCTCCTCGGTGTGTCCGACGCTGATCGGCTGCGGGCTGACATCGGGAACCGCGCGCAACATCGTCGCGCCGTTGCCGGTCGGCCGTCCCATCGATGTCGACTGGGCCGCCTGCGCCTGCACGGGCGCGCCGACTGACGCCAGCATGCCGCCGCCACTTCCACCACCGGGCGCCGGACGGACGCTGCCATTGTCGCTGCCGGACAGTTCGAGCACGCGTCTCGCCGCGTCTTCGGGCGACGGAAGATGGGCCGCATGGGCAAGCCGGATCAGCACCATTTCGGCAGCACCGGCCGGGCGCGACGAACTTTCGGCTTCAGGAATGCCCTTCAGCAGCATCTGCCAGATGCGCGACAGCGTGCTGACGGCGACATTGCCGGCAAACTCCGCTCCGCGCGTCCGCTCGATCTCGCTCAGGGACTGATCGCTGGCCGCATCCGGCACGTATTTCAGCCGGGTGACGAGATGGGTGAAATCGGCAAGGTCGGTCAGAACCACCGTCGGGTTGGCGCCGGCCTCGTATTGTGCCGAAAATTCTGCGAGGGCTGCGGCAACGTCGCCCCTGACGATATGTTCGAACAGATCGACGATGCGGGCGCGATCGGCAAGTCCGAGCATCGAACGCACCGTCTCGACCTCGACGGAACCGCCGCCATGGGCGATCGCCTGATCGAGCAGCGACAGGCCGTCACGGGCAGAGCCTTCGGCCGCACGCGCGACCATCGCCAGCGCTTCGGGATCGAAGGAAACGCCTTCCTTGCCGAGAATGGTCGAAAACAGGCCGACGAGGTCGGAGCCGCTGATGCGCCGAAGATCGAACCGCTGACAGCGCGACAGCACCGTGATCGGAACCTTGCGGATTTCGGTGGTGGCGAAGATGAACTTCACATGTTCCGGCGGCTCTTCCAGCGTCTTCAACAGACCGTTGAAGGCCTGCGTCGACAGCATGTGCACTTCGTCGATGATGTAGACTTTGTAGCGCGCCGAAACCGGGCGGTAGCGCACCTGCTCGATGATCTCTCTGATATCGTCGATGCCGGTATGGGAAGCGGCGTCCATCTCGATGACATCGACATGGCGGCCGTCCATGATCGCCTGGCAATGCTCGCCGAGAGCACGCAGGTCGATCGTCGGCCGATCGATTTCGGGTGTCTTGTAGTTCAGCGCACGGGCGAGAATGCGGGCGGTGGTGGTCTTGCCGACCCCGCGCACGCCGGTCAGCATATAGGCTTGAGCGATGCGGCCGGTTTCGAACGCGTTGGTCAGCGTGCGCACCATCGGCTCCTGGCCGACCATCAGGTCGGAGAAATCCTTGGGGCGATACTTGCGCGCCAGAACGCGGTAGGCGGCTGGTTTCTGTTCGGATGAAATGGACGTTTCGTCGCTCATCGACCCTGCCGCTGCTTGAACTCGTGTCCCGACAGGACGGATTTACGGCACCGCGCGTCGCATGGGATGCGTCTGGACGCCGCAACATTCTGTGATGCTGCCTGATTGCTGAGAGCTATCTCGATCTCAGCAATCAGGCAGGTGGGAGGCTGGCACGATGACCCGTGCCGGGCTCGTTAGGGCTGCTTCCTTCCGGACCTGACCCGGTTGGCGAGTGGCTCGTCCACCACCAACCTCCCGGCTCCCATATCGGCAATATCGCAACCAAATGCAAGCCAAGCCATCAAAAAACTGATATCGATATGCAAAACAAGGCGAATCCGCTCCCGGCACAAGGAGACCTTCTTGACGACATTCACCCTTGACGAGCGGCTTGAACGCGACGGCATCCCGATCGCCTCGATCGGCCTCTGCCAGATGCGCCTGATGAACGATCGCCGCTGGCCCTGGCTGGTCCTCATTCCCCAACGCGGGGACATTTCCGAGATCTTCGATCTCACGCCGCTCGACCAGACGATGCTGACTTTCGAAACCAATATGGTGGCGACCGCCTTGAAAAAGGTCACCGGTGCCGAGAAGATCAATATCGGCGCGCTCGGCAACATCGTCCGGCAGCTCCATGTGCATATCATCGCCCGCAGTGACGGCGACCCGAACTGGCCCGGACCCGTCTGGGGCTTCGGCAAGTCGGAGCCTTGGGGCGAGCAAGACCATCAGGCATTTGCAGCCCGCATTCTGGAAAATCTCTGAACATGACGAAATCGATCTTTGACCTTCGAAGCCCTCATCCGGAGCCGAGCACTCTCGTCGCCTTTTCCGAGAACCACCTGGATCGCCAGTCCGAGCACCGGGCCGACGACTGCATCGAAGTCGCGCTCAAACATCCGGGCGCCCATTTCCTCGCCTTTTCCGGACCGAAGCTGATCGTCAAACACGACGAGAAGATCATCGACCCGCTGTTTGCACCCTATGAGCTCGACGGGCTTGAGCCGGTGCTCGACGACACCATCCTGCTCGGCTACCTGCCGAACGGCGAGCCGCGGCTCGCCGTGCCGACCGGCCTTACCGAAGACAACATGGCCGAGCCGTTCAAGATCGCCGACGGACGCACGCTCTACCGCCAGCAGATGCTGCCGGAAGAACTTCTCGGCCAGTTCGCCCAAGGCTCGAGCCTCATCACATGGAACGCCAACAACCGCTTCTGCGGCCGTTGCGCCGGGCCGATGGAAGGCAAGGCCGGTGGCTATCGCCGCGTCTGCACAGCCTGCGGCCATATGGTTTTCCCGCGCACCGATCCCGTCGTCATCATGCTGACCATCGATCTGGAGCGTGATCTCTGCCTGCTCGGCCGCAGCCCGCATTTCACGGCCGGAATGTATTCGTGCCTCGCCGGCTTCGTCGAGCCGGGCGAAACCATCGAAAACGCCGTGCGCCGCGAAACCCACGAGGAATCCGGCATCCACATCGGCCGCGTGCGCTACCACGCCTCGCAGCCGTGGCCGCTGCCGCACTCGCTGATGATCGGCTGCTATGCCGAGGCGAAATCGACGGCGATCAAGCGCGACGAACAGGAGCTCGAGGATGTCCGCTGGTTCACCCGCGCCGAAACGGCAGCAATGCTGGAACGCACGACCGGCGTGGCCGATACCGGCGACGAGCATATTCCGCCGCCGAAGGGCGCCATTGCCCACCGGCTGATGCGCGACTGGCTGGCCTGGGACGAGCACGGCTGAGCACAGACCTGCCGATACGAGGAGACTTAAGGTGTCCCGCTCCGAACGGCTTCTCGACCTGCTGCAGGTTCTCAGACGCTACCGCCAGCCCGTCAGCGGACGGCGTCTGGCGGAGGAGACCGGCGTCAGCCTCAGAACGCTCTACCGCGATATCGCCAGCCTGCAGGCGCAGGGCGCCCATATCGAAGGCGAGCCGGGGCTCGGCTACATCCTGAAACCCGGCTTCATGCTGCCGCCAATGATGTTCTCGCAGGAGGAGATCGAGGCGCTGGTGCTCGGCTCACGCTGGGTGGCAAAACGCGCCGACACCCATCTGGCGGCGGCCGCCGCCGATGCGCTCGCCAAGATCGCCGCGGTGCTGCCGGCGGATCTGCGCGACGAGCTCGACGCCTCGACACTGCTCGTCGGGCCAAGCCCGCCGGTGGCCGACGGCATCGACATTGCATTGTTGCGCAAGGCGATACGCCACGAGCGCAAGCTCGACCTCGTCTATATCGACAACGACGGCAGCGAGACCCGCCGCACGGTCTGGCCGTTTGCCCTCGGCTTCTTCGAGAATGTTCGAGTTCTGGTTGCCTGGTGCGAGCTGCGCCAGGGCTTCAGGCATTTCCGGACCGACCGCATCAGGCAGGCTGACATGAGCGAGAGCCGCTATGCGCGCCGGCGGCAGGTGTTGCTTCGGGAATGGCGCACGACGCAGAATATTGCTGCGCCTGAAGGCAGGCGGGTCGGTTCGGCATAAGGCATAAAAACCGGAAATCGATGCTGACAGAAATTGGCAGTGGTGCGCGCTAATCTGCAACTCCCAAACAAGGAGACGGATTATGGCCAAGGCAAATCTCACTATTCTCTATGTCGAAGATCCGCTCGCAAGCGTCGAATTCTATCGCAAGCTGCTCGGCAAGGAGCCGCTCGTCTCCTTCCCGACCTTTTCGTCCTTCGAGCTGCAGGGCGGCTTCGTGCTCGGGCTTTGGGCACAGGATAAGGTGGCGCCACCACCGCCGTCGAAGACCGGCAGCCGCTCGGAATTGGCATTCATGGTGGAAAATGAGGAGGCGGTTCGCGCGCACTATGAAAAATGGAAGGACGCTGGCCTGCCGATTGCGCAGGAACTGACGAAGATGGATTTCGGACCGACCTTCGTGGCGCTTGACCCGGATGGACACCGCCTGCGCGTGTGCCTTTTTGACGAGTAGCGCCAGTTTGACGCGCGGCGCTGTAGTGCATTGCGCGTATCCCGCCAGCTTGGGTGGCGGGATACGGCGAATTGTGCTGATTAGCGGCCGTAAACGGCGGCCTGGATCTGCGAACGGGAAATACCGATATCGCTCAGGGCGTGGTCATCCAGCGAATTCAGCTCGCGGATCGCACGGCGCATTTTTGCATATTCAACGATCTTCTGACGGATCTTCATTTTTAACACTCCATATGTGAACGAGTGTCAAATAGGCATTTGCACATTGTTTAGGTACCGCCGCGATTGCAGATTAGGCATGCACCAGACGCGTAGCGAGTTAACGCATTGGTAAGCCTGATCTGCAGTGCGGCCGGAGCCGCCAGAGCGTCTCCGGTTTAGACGGGTCGTAGAAACGCTCTGTCTCTGAGATGCTTAAAGCACACCACGCATCGGATGCGCCTTGTAGGTGCCGAGAATGCGGACCTTCTCCGAGAAGAAGCGCAGCTCCTCCATCGCATGGCGCACCGACGTGTCGTCCGGATGACCTTCGATGTCGGCGTAGAACTGCGTGGCCACGAACTTGCCGCCGAGCTGGTAGCTCTCGAGCTTCGTCATGTTGATGCCGTTGGTGGCAAAGCCGCCCATCGCCTTGTAGAGCGCGGCCGGAATGTTGCGCACGTTGAACACAAAGGTGGTGATGATCAGTTCGTCATCGGCGCTGCGGGAGAGCATCTGCTCGTCACGCGACAGCACGACGAAGCGAGTCACGTTGCTTTCGGTGTCCTCGACATTTTCGGCAACGATCTCGAGGCCGTAGAGGTCGGCGGCAAGCCGCGGCGCGAGCGCCGCCATCGAGCGATCACCCTGCTCCGACACCAGCTTGGCGGCTCCTGCGGTATCGCCGGCAACCACCGGCTTCCAGCCATTGGCGCGCACGATCTTGCGGCACTGACCGAGCGCATGGATGTGGCTGTGAACGGTGCGGATTTCGTCGCGCGTCACGCCCGGCAGCACCATCAGCTGGAAGCGGATCGGCATGAAATATTCGCCGACGATATGCAGCCGCGATTCGGGTAGCAGGTGGTGGATGTCGGCAACACGGCCGGCGATGGTGTTTTCGATCGGGATCATCGCGAGATCCGCCTCGCCATTCTCGACCGCCACGAAGGCGTCTTCGAAGGTCTGGCAGGGAAGCGGCTCCATCGACGGAAACATGTCGCGGCAGGCCATGTCGGAATTGGCGCCGTAATCGCCCTGGAAGGAGATCCTGTTGGTCTTCGTGGTCACACTGTCTTCCTTCTCAGGCTTTTTCGGAAAGGATGCGGCGGGCTTTTTCGAGCTCGACCGGAGTGTCGACGCCGAGCGGTACGGTGTCGACGATTTCGACATCGATGCGCATGCCAGCTTCAAGCGCGCGCAATTGCTCAAGCGATTCGCGCTTTTCCAGCGTCGACGGCTTCAGAGCGACGAATTTTTCGAGCGCCTGGCGGCGGTAGGCATAAAGCCCGATGTGGTGGTAGAGCGGGCCCTGTCCGTAGGGCGCGGTCGCGCGGGTAAAATAGAGAGCGCGCAGGCGCGTCGCCGACAGCGGCGAGCCGACGATCTTGACGATGTTGGGGCTCTTCTTCTCTTCCTCGTCGGTGATCGCCACCGTCAAGGTGGCGATATCGGTCGAGGCATTTTCGACAAGCGGCCTCAGCGAGGCACGGATAGGAGCCGGCTCGATCGTCGGCAGATCGCCCTGCACGTTGATGACGAACTGCGCCTCACTGTCCGGATCGGCCTTCGACAGCGCCTCATAGATCCGGTCGGAACCGGACTGATGGTCGACCCGCGTCATGATCGCCTCGAAACCGGCGTCGCGCACGACATCGAAAACACGCGGGTCGTCGACGGCGACGACGACCCGTCCGACATCGGCTTCCGCCGCGCGCTTGGCAACCTGGACGATCATCGGCAGGCCGCAGATATCGGCGAGCGGCTTGCCCGGCAGACGCGTGGAGGCCATGCGCGCCGGAATGAGCACGATGGCTTTGCCTGAATTTTCGCGATTCATGATGTGGCCTTCAAAAACCCCGCCCAAAGTGTCAAAAAGTCTCAGTTGGGGGCCCATAATCTCTGTTGCAACGCAGAGCCAAAAGACATAGGTTCCGCGCGATTTCAAGATGGGCCGGGTTTTTGTTTACGCCGGTGGCAAAGGGAGCGTTTGCAGATGAACTCATATGTGAACATGGGCGTGGGTGCCTTTCTGGGTACGGTTTTCGTTCTGATGTCCGTATCCATTGCGTCGGAAGGCATTTTCCATTCCGAGGCTCCCGAGAAGGAAGGCTTCGCGATCGTTGCCGAAGAAGGCACGGCCGAAGCTGGCGGCGGCGCCCAGGAAGCGGCTGAAGTCGACATCAAGCCCTTGCTCCTCAAGGCAGACGCTGCAGCCGGCGGAACCGTGTTCAAGAAATGCGCAAGCTGTCACACCGTGGATAAGGGAGGGGCCAACAAGGTCGGCCCCAACCTGTGGGGTGTCGTCAACCGCCCGATCGCCTCGCACGAAGGTTTCAGCTACTCGGCTGGCATGAAGACCTTCTCCGAAGGCAGCAAGGTCGTCTGGGACTACGACCACCTCAGCTTCTTCATCGAAGCGCCGAAGAAGCACGTTCCGGGCACCGCTATGGGCTTTGCCGGCGTGAAGAAGCCTGACGAACGCGCCAACCTGATCGCATATCTCCGCGAACAGGCCGATGCTCCGGCCGCTCTCCCGGATGCAGCGGCCGCAGAAGCTGCTCCGGCTGCCGCTACCGAAGGTGCTGCCGAGAAGCCGGCCGAAGCGCCCGCAACGGAAGCCAAGCCGGCCGAAGGCCAGGCTGCGCCGGCTCAATAAGCCCCAAGCTCCGTTACGATCGAATTTCGCAAAGCCCGGCCATCGCGCCGGGCTTTTTGCTGTCTTCACCGGACCCGCCGGTCACATCAGGATGTAGGCCCAGACCGAAACGCTGGCGACACCCAGCGCTGTGGTCAGCGTGATGGTCGAGGACGCCAGCGCATGGCCGACGTTGAAATGATTGGCGATCAGCCATGCGTTGACGCCGGTCGGCACCGCCGAGGTCAGCACAAGCGCGGTCGTCCAGTTGTCGTTGAGGCCGAGCAGGTGGCAGGCGGCAAAGACGACGCCCGGCAGAACCACAAGCTTCAACAGGCTCGTCACCGTCGCCAGCCCGAGATTGCCGACAAGACCATATTTGTCGAGCGCCATGCCGATCGAAACCAGCGCCGCCGGCGCGGCAATGGCGGCAAGCTGATCGACGACGCTCTTGACCGGACCGTCGAGCGGCTGGCCAAGCAGATGGAAAGCGGCACCGAAGGCAAGGCCTATGACCAGCGGATTGCGCAGCAGGTTGCGGGCAACGCCGCCCAGGAGCTTCAGCGGGCTTTGGCCCTGCTTGCCGCTTACCCTGCGTTCGGCGCGCTCCATCAGCACGGTGCCCGCGATCATCATCACCGGCAGGTGCACCGACAGCAGGATCGACAGCGCGACGATCCCCTCCTCGCCGACGATGCGCGAGACCAGCGGCAAGCCGATGAAGACGGTGTTGGCGAAGGCCGAGGAAACACCGGCCAGCACGCCCATGCGCGCATCGCGGCCAAAGGCGAGCGTCGCCGCCAGATGGCCGATGGTCCAGGTGACGGCGACGCCTGAGAAATAGGCAACCCAGAGCGGCCAGGGCGAGCCGTCCTTGAAATCCGCCTCGGCGATTGTGCGAAACAGGAGAACAGGCACCGCGACGCGGAAAACGAAATCACCGAGCGCGTCGCCAACGGTCGGTTTCAGGTAGCCGAGCCTGACGATCAGCCAACCGGTGAGGATCAGGATGAAGATGGGCAGAACATTCTGGAAAATATCGGACATGCGTGAGCCTTGGGAACGGTCCGATAGAGATAGACCCGTTCCGGCGACCGCCGCAAGGTTGCAGGACCGGATCCACGCCCCTGACGAAGCCGTCGACCAAGGTAAAAAAGACCGGAACATTCGCTTGTCCGGGGCGTTCCCGAACAGCAGTGGGAAAACGACCATGCCAACAGAAAAGCCCATCTACTCCCATAAGGACGACGATCCTCATCTGAAGGATGACGATCTGGCGGGCAAGGTTCTGCGCTTCATCCGCTACGCCACCTTCGTCGACACCACCGATATCTCAGTGATCGTGCTCGGCGAAATGGTCGTGCTGTCGGGCCAGGTCCCAAGCGATTCCGATGTTGCCTGCGCCGGCGACGCGGCGAGATCGGTAATCGGCGTCACCAGCGTCGAGAACCGCCTGACGGTGAAGCCGGGCAAACATTCATGATCTGCTTGCTTGACCGCAAGCGGTTGTTGTTGGCAGCTTGGGCTGGTAAATGGACACGGCGCCAACCACAACGCGCGCGATTTCCTATGGAGACCGGAATGGGGACGCCTGAGTCAGCAACCAAGTAAGCCGCAACAACACTCCCAATCGTTGTTGCGGCGTCTGTCCGGTCATTTCACACTACCGATAAGAAGGCAGAGCGCCGCTGAATGTCATTCATTTGAGCGGATGTTCAATCGTGCCCAATCATAAATCATCAACCTGGAACTATTCAGTGCCGGCAGCGCTGTTGCTGATGGCCCCCTTCGACATTCTCGCCTCCCTGGCGATGGATATCTATCTGCCGGTCGTGCCTGTCATGCCGGGCATTCTCGCCACGACGCCAGCGATCATCCAGCTGACGTTAAGCCTCTACATGACCATTCTCGGCGTCGGCCAGATCGTCTTCGGGCCCATCTCCGATCGCATCGGTCGGCGTCCGGTCGTCATCTGTGGGGCGCTGCTGTTTGCGGTCGCATCGCTGCTGATGGCCGCCACCGTGTCGGCCCCCGCCTTCCTCGCCCTTCGCCTGCTGCAGGCGATCGGCGCCTCGGCAGCGCTCGTTGCCACCTTTGCCACTGTCCGCGATGTCTATGCAGACCGGCCCGAAGGCGTGACCATCTACGGCCTCTTCAGCGCGATGCTCGCCTTCGTGCCGGCCCTCGGCCCGATCGCCGGCGCGCTGCTTGCCGATCGCTTCGGCTGGCGGGCGATCTTCCTGGCACTCGGCCTACTCGCCATCGCGGCCATGGCGAATGCGATACCGCGATGGCGGGAAACCAGGCCAACCGGCACCGAAGGCGAGAGAAGATCCTTCGGCCCGATCCTGCGCAACGGAGCGTTCTGGACCTACACGCTCGGCTTCAGCGCCGCGATGGGCTCGTTCTTCGTGTTCTTCTCGACAGCACCACGCGTGCTCATCGATCGAGCTGATTATTCCGAACTCGCCTTCAGCCTGGTCTTTGCGACGGCGGCCCTTGTGATGATCGTCACGACCCGTTTTGCCAAACGCTTCGTGGCGCTCTGGGGCATCACCGGCAGCCTTGCCCGCGGGATGGCGCTGCTCATCCTCGGCGCGGTGCTGCTCGTCGTCGGCCAGAGCGTCGCCGCACCGTCGTTCTGGACCTTCATCCTGCCGATGTGGGTCATCGCCGTCGGCATCGTCTTCACCGGTTCGGTCACCCCCAATGGAGCCCTCCAGGCTTTCGGCCATGTGGCAGGAACGGCGGTCGCGCTCTACTTCTGCATTCAGAGCCTGATTGTCGGGGTGCTCGGCACCCTGGCTGTGGTTCTGCTTGGTGGAGATACCGCATTTCCATTAGCCGGCTATTCAATGACAATGGCGATCGTCACGCTGGTCGCGCTCGGTGTGCTGGCGAGGCAACGCCCGGCGGAAGCCTGATCCGATGAACCTGCCACAGGGCGTATCGACCATCTCGGCACGCCCTGCGGCACCCCTTGTTTACCCCCCGACAGCGCTGGCAAAGCGAATGCGAGTACAAGGCGTGCACATCGACAACGATTGCCTCTTGACCTCGCCCCAGGGGCAAGCCTCACAGTCAGATCCATGAGCGAATCTTATCTCCTTGCGGGCCGTTTTGGCGCCGCCACACGACTGTCACCAAAGGCGCTGCGGCTTTATGCCGAGCAGGGCCTGCTGGTGCCCGCCTATACCGATCCGACGACGGGCTATCGCTACTATGCGCCGGAGCAGGCCGCCCGGGCACGGCTTATCGCGCGCCTTCGACGCCTTGGCCTGTCGGTGGCGCGCGTCGCGCAATTGGTGGAACTGGATGCGCAGAGCCGCCTTATCGAATTGCGGTCCTGGCTGGACGCTCAAAACGAGCGGCTGAGCGAGCAGACCGAGCTGGTGGAGGCGATCGCGCGGCAGACGGACGGCGGTGATGCCGACCTAATCTCGGCGATTGCCGTACGCGAGGTGGCAGCCTGCAAGCTGATCTCCTGCCAACGTCAGCTCGATATCGAGGCGCTTGATGCATTCCTGGCAACCGCCCAGGCGGAGATCCGTGGTTACCTGCGCCATTGCGGGATTGCCAGCGACGGCGCCATGACCGTGCATTTCCATGAAACCGTTAGCCGCGACAGCGAGGGACTGGTGGAAGTCGCCATCGCCTATGAAGGCGGCATCGAGCCGGTCGACGACCTGCGCATCCGCCTTCAGGCCGCGCGGCGAGAGGTCTTTCTGCCGGTGCCGGCGGCTTGTGAAAACTTCCCGCTGATCTTGCGCGTCTACGACGCCATCGAAACCTGGCTGGATGCGCGAACCGACATCAACAGCAGCGGCAGCCCCTACGAAATCTACCCCGGCAGCAACGGCGCGTCCTTCGATGTCGCCTACCCCATAATGTTTCCGTCTTAGGCGGAATCAGAACCACTCTATCTCTTTGTTTTATCCGCATTTCCTGACGGAAGACCGCTCCGTACTTTTCCTGGAAATGCTCTAACAGGACAGACGATCATGATGCATTTCGCCTATACGGGCTCCGGCCCCTATTGCTACGCCAACTCTTTCGCAATGATGTTCGGCGCGCAGGCCCCCTCCACCGCGGTGATCGAATTTGCCACCAGCAGTCCGTTCGGCATGCAACTGCTCGGCGGCACCCTGCCGTTCTTCGACCCCTATGGCTGGGATCCGGAAGCCGGCTCTGAAGGCGCGCTTCGCTCGCCAACTTCATGGCCGCCTGGCGCGCAGACACGCTGAGTTATGGTGACGCCTACACCATGCGGACCGACTTTGTCCGTATCGCCGAGATATCGGAAATCGAGACGATACGGGCGTCGATCCCGGCCGCCATCCACTGGCTGTCGATGGAGACGGACCTGCCCGTTCCTCCCGGAACCCTCGGCAATGCCGAAGCAGCCGAAACGCTCGCCGCGCGCGTCGCGACCGGTTGCGACAAGAACTTGCGCGCGCATCTGGTCCACTTCGCCATCCGGACCGGCGCCCGCCGCGCGGCCGACGCGGCCGCCTGCCTCGCACGGGCGGGTTACAACGAGGCGGCCCGCATTGCCGATGAACAGGCACGGCTCATCGGAGCGCTGCAGTATCCGCTGGTGGTGCGCAAGGACGCAGTCGCGGCGGCCACCTTGCGGGCACTCGCCCCGACCTATGACCGGATGAAGACCGCGCTGGAGCACGGTTGCTGATCTGCGATCGACCGCCGCTCGGGCCGTCGGCGCGGCCGGAGCGGCGGGACACGCGGTTATACGAGCAGTTCGGAAAAACTGCTTGCCCGTTCCGCGTTCTCACGCTTGAGCGGTTCGTAGTGCAGGCCGACCACGCCATTCTCGTAGGTGTCCGTGCCCATCAGCCGCAGATCATATCTGTCGGGAAGCTCATCGAACCAGGCGGCACCCGGGGACGTGACGGGATAGACGAAGAAGTGGAAGATATCGACGAGGCCGAGACCGATGACCGTCTGGGCCAGGCTGGCGCCGCCGGAAAGGTGAATATCGCCACCGGCGCGCGCCTTCAGATCCAGGAGATAGGCTGCCAGCAATTCGTCATCGTGGGCAACGACCTGCTCGACATTGTTCCATTCGGTCAGCGTCTGGCGTCCCGAGCGCGAGAAGACCAGTTTGCGATAGTCGTGCATCCTCCGCGCCATCTTGCGGTTGGTTTCGGTTCCCACGTCCTCCGACAGGGCGCCCGGCCAGTAGGATGCCATTTCCTCGTAGGTCACGCGGCCGACGAGTACGGTGTCATAGGTGGCGTAGAGCCGGTCGATCGCCCGATATTGGTCGTCGCCGACGCTACCGAGCCAGGCCAGCGGATCGTCGAGGCGACCGTTGAGCGTCGTCATCATCTGCAGGACAATCTTGCGCATGTCGACCTCCTCTACTGGGTTCTGCCCTCCACGAGCCGGGCAAGCTGCGCGATGACCGTGCCCCAGCCATCGTGAAAACCCATCTCCTCGTGCATGTTTCGGTCGGCGTTGCTCTTGTGCATGACGTGGGCGGCATAGTCCGTGCCCTCAGGATGATCCTTGAGTGTGATGATCGCCGTCATGAAAGGGTTTTCGGCCGGGCGCCACCCCGCGACCAGCGAATTGGTAAAGACAATGCGCTGGATGTCGTCGACCGCCAGAAAGCACGCATCCAGATGCGGCGTGAACGCACCGCCGCCTTCGCTGATCCTTGTGACGAAGGCGCCGCCCGGCCGCAGGTCCATATCGACCACCTGGCATCTGGCCGGCGCCGGAACCCACCATTGCTCGAAGCTGGCGGGATCGGTCCATGCATTCCAGATCGTCGGCCGCGGCGCCTTGATCAGGCGCGATATCGTCAGGTCGAGATCGGGGTTGTGAGATCGGATCATGTCATTTCTCCTTGTTCTCAGCTGATATCACGAACTGTTCAAGCCGATCGGTGCGGCCTTCCCAAAGGGCGCGCTGCTCCGACATCCACGCTTCGATGGCGGCAAACCGGCTCTTCTCGATGGTGCAGGTGCGCACCCGGCCCTGCTTCTCGGTGCGGATCAGGCCGCTGCCTTCGAGAAAATGGATGTGTTTCATGAACGACGGTAGCGCCATGTCGAACGGCTCTGCCAGATCGCTGATGCTGGCTGGCCCTCGACCGAGCCTCGCCAGCACGGAGCGCCTCGTGGGGTCGGCCAGGGCCTGAAAAATTCCGTCCAAAGGGCTCGAATACTGTTCCATAAGGCTAAGTATCATGACGAAACACTTAGCGCAACGGCTAACTGTTTGCCCTCCGCCGGCGACGCACCAACACCCGCGCAAGCTCCGCGCACATCAATGATCTGGGTCAGCGCACAAGGTTGCGACTAGCGACGGCTGAGTACGATGAAAAATTAACCCTTGGTGAAGAAATGGCGGACAGAGAGGGATTCGAACCCTCGATACGCTTTCACGTATACACGCGTTCCAGGCGTGCGCCTTCAACCACTCGGCCACCTGTCCATCCGTCAACAGCCGATGGTCATGCGGCTGGATGGGAAGGGCAAGGCCCTTCGTGTCATCCGGCGCGAACCGGCGGACGGGCGGGATATATACCGATGATTTGCGCGGGATCAACTGCTTTCTGACAGATTGTTGACATCTTATGAAACTTGGCAGCGAACGGCTGCCATTGCGCTTGTCGAACACGGGGCCTATCTCTTGCGGCAGAGTTGTTCGGCGCCTCCTTTCGAAGGCCGCCGGAACGTTGCACCATCCCGGATTGCCACGTTCTCCCCTCGCGCCGGCTTTGCCCTCAAGCAGGGGAACTGATGCCGTAAGACGGGAGCGACGGTTCGATCTGGGGCGATAGAGTTTGAGAAATGAGGGACCGATGCGCTTCGTGCTGCGACTGGCGAGCTTTGTGGTGCTGCTTGCGGCCGTCCTTGCGGGGGCTGTCGATGCCATCCAGTCCGTCGCAGCCTCCGAGCTGGTGATGACGTCGCTCGGCGACGATCTCGAAGCGCTTGGCCCCGACACCGCTAGCTGGGTGCTGTTCGCGCAGCGGACGGATACCGGGCCGATCCTCTGGCACACGGTGCTGCACTGGTTCTTTACGCAGCCGGCGTTTGCGGTGCTCGCCCTTCTCGCCCTCCTCCTGTGGATGGCCGGATACAAGAAGCGGCCGGCGGCCGGCCGTTTCGCTGCCTGATCATCGCGGGGTGCTCATCCCGCGTCGACCGACAAGGAGTTTCGTGATGTTCCTGATCGACATGTTCAACAAGAAGACCATCATGCCCGACGCGCAGACGGCACTGCGCGGGCGCGAGGACGCCATTCCGACCGCCGCCACGCATTTCGTCTCGGGACACCCGCTGAAGGGCCCCTACCCGGAAGGCATGGAAAAGATCCTGCTCGGCATGGGATGCTTCTGGGGCGCGGAGCGGCTGCTCTGGAATAAGCCGGGCGTGTATGTCACCGCGGCCGGCTATTCCGGCGGCATGACGCCGAACCCGACCTACCAGGAAACCACCACGGGACTGACCGGCCACACCGAGGTGGTGCTGGTGGTCTACGATCCGGAGGTGGTTCCGTTGTCGAGCCTGCTCAAGACCTTTTTCGAGGAACACGACCCGACCCAGGGCATGCGTCAGGGCAACGATATCGGCACGACCTATCGCTCCGCCATCTATGTCTATGACGACGCGCAGCTGAAGGAAGCGAAGGCCGCGCGCGATGCCTTCCAGGCGGCGCTGAAGAGATCGGGCCACACCGGCAAGATCACCACCGAGATCGCGAAGGCCGGCCCGTTGTATTTTGCCGAGGACTACCACCAGCAGTATCTGGCGAAGAACCCTGTTGGTTATTGCGCCCTGCGTGGCACCGGCGTCAGCTGCCCGATCGGCGCCTAGGGCCTATCGCGATCAGCGGGATCCGCCTGCTGCGTTTCAGGCTTTCGCTTTTGCGCATGTCGCGCACAACCCACTGTATACTCTTGCGCGATATGCTCTTGGCCTTTTACATGCTGCTGGTGTCCACCCCCCGCGCTAAAAGGTCAAGCGAACCGGCATTTTAACCCTGCTTGTGAATGCCGGTCGACATTTTTACCATCCGAAAAATTTTGAGTGTTTTTTTGCCGTGACCGTGCAAGGATGCGGCCACCCTAGCCCCCACGAGAGGGGTGGGTTCCGCAGACAGGTTCCATCCGGGGCCCGCGGGAGGACCCGATAAAGATCAATAGCGACAACAGGGCTGCACGATGAAAAAAACCATTCTCGGTCTCTTTGCCTTTTCCATGATGTCCGCGACGGCTCTGGCCGCCGACATCAAGCCGGCCATCATTTACGATCTGGGCGGCAAGTTCGACAAATCGTTCAACGAAGCCGCTTATAACGGCGCCGAAAAGTTCAAAACCGAATCGGGCGTCGAATACCGCGAATTCGAAATCGCCAACGATGCACAGCGCGAGCAGGCCCTGCGCCGCTTCGCCAGCGACGGCAACAACCCGATCGTCATGGCCGGCTTCAACTGG
Source organism: Ensifer sp. Root1252 (assembly GCF_001425885.1). Taxonomy (NCBI): domain Bacteria; kingdom Pseudomonadati; phylum Pseudomonadota; class Alphaproteobacteria; order Hyphomicrobiales; family Rhizobiaceae; genus Ensifer; species Ensifer sp. Root1252. The sequence continues at coordinate 814,675 of NZ_LMDT01000001.1, forward strand.
GCGGCACCGCTCGAAAAGATTGCCGGCGAATATCCGGACACCAAGTTCGCGATCATCGACATGGTGCTCGACAAGCCGAACGTGAAGTCGATCGTGTTCAAGGAACAGGAAGGCTCCTACCTCGTCGGCGTGCTCGCTGGTCTCGCTTCGAAGTCGAAGACCGTCAGCTTCGTCGGTGGCATGGACGTGCCGCTCATCCACAAGTTCGCCTGCGGCTATGTCGGCGGCGCGAAGTCGACCGGCGCTGACGTGAAGGTTCTCGAAGCCTACACCGGCACGACACCGGACGCCTGGAACGACCCGGTCAAGGGCGGCGAAATTGCCAAGTCGCAGATGGACCAGGGTTCGGACGTGGTCTACCACGCAGCCGGCGGCACGGGCGTTGGCGTCCTGCAGGCCGCTGCAGATGCCGGAAAGCTCGGCATCGGCGTCGACTCCAACCAGAACGGACTGCAGCCGGGCAAGGTTCTGACCTCGATGCTGAAGCGCGTCGACGTCGCCGTCTACGAAGCCTTCACTGCTGCCAAGAACGACAAGTTCGAGTTCGGCATCTCCAATCTCGGCCTCAAGGAAGATGGCGTCGGCTACTCGCTCGACGACAACAACAAGGCTCTGATCACCCCGGAAATGCTCGATGCGGTCGAGAAGGTGAAAGCCGAGATCATCGCCGGCAAGGTCCAGGTGCACGACTACATGAGCGACGAAGCCTGCCCCTACTAAGGGCTTCCGCCTGAAAATGAGAAAGGCCGCCGTTCGCTAGAACCGGCGGCCTTTTTATTTCCCTGTCCTGCGGAGCCATTGAGCCGCGCCATCTCCCTGGCTTTGCGCATTTCCTGACGCAAAGCCGCTTCGCACTTTTCCTGGAAAAGCTCTAGTAATGCGGCGGCCGGGTGATCGGAGGCGCATCGATCGATTGCTCCTCGAGGCTGAGGAAGCGTTCCGTCAGCCGGTCGAGCTTTGCTCGGGTCTGTTCGACCACTTTCCATTGCTCGGCAAGTTGGTCGGAAAGCTCTTCGATCGTCTTGGCCTGGTGAGCCACCGTCTCTTCAAGGCGGGTGACCCGGTCTTCGGCGTTGATCATTTCAGCTGCTCCGTCCTGTCGCGGCCATCCCGGCGGGCGACGCCTGCAGCGCCGTACGTCTTCAGACGCACAAAGGTCGCTGTATCACTCTGAATAGCTGCATGTCGGTATTCCTAAATCGAACAAGATTAAGGAAACATGCAGCGGGGGATTTGCCGGCAGATTGGCCAGCGGATGTCCGCTGTCAAGCAGATTGCGTCTCAGGGCCTGGCCGTGGCCCCTCGCGTCAGCGAAAATCCCGGATCGCTTGCCGACAGCCTCTTGTGCAGGTGCACCATCATGCCGGCGGCAAAGAGCGGCGTCAGCAGGTTGAGCAGCGGTACGGCGAGAAACGCCGCAAGGATCAACCCGGCCAGGAACACGGTCGAGCGGTGCTTGGCGCGGAAAAGCCGCGCCTCCGCCGGCGACCGGTAGCGCATGGCGGCAAACTCGAAGAACTCCCGCCCCAGCAGGTAACCGTTGACGAGGAAGAAGGCGATCAGGTTGACGCCGGGCACGAGCAGCAGGAACAGCGCCAATATGTTGCCGAGAATGACGACGCCGAGGAACTTGGCGGAGCCGGCAATCGCCTCTCCGAGCGGCAAGGGCCTGCCCGCCGGCTCGCTCGGATAGTCGCGCGCCTCGACCACGTCCGCGACATCGTCAAGGAAGAAGCCGGCGATCAGCGCCGTCACCGGCGCTAGCAGCAGGGCCAGGGCCAGCGCCAGCCCGAGGCTCGCGAAGATGCCGAGCACGAAGGTGAGCCAACCCGCCCAGGCGGGCGTGCCAGGCATCAACGCATCGAGCCATGGCAAAGCAAGCCAGATGAAGAGTTCGCGCAGGCCGAACCACAGTGCTGCGAGCGCCAGAAGCGTCAGGCCGAGCACTTTCCAGAACACCGAACGGGTCTCCGGTGCAAAGAGATTGGCAAAAGAAAGCCGCGCCGCGTCCAATATCATCAAATCTCTCCAGTGCCGGGCAGGGTTCGATGAGGCATGTAGGCAAACGCCTTCGTATCGACAAGGCAGGACGGCCGGCACCATCTGCTTTCGGCAAAATTCCTGCGGCGAAGACGGACGAACCATGGCAAACGCCACGGGGAGCGATATGGTAGAGCTTGTTGCACAAAACTGTGCAGGGGTTTTGCGCGACATGCGCAAGAACAACGACTTAATGCGCAGTCAGCGAATCCTGGAGATCGCGACACGCTTTAGATCAAAAGCCTGCCCACGCGGGCCAACGGAAGGACGAGCTGCCGCTGGCGGCAGGCGGACAAGGGGAGACCATGACCAGACAGAAAACGCTCGCCGGGCTTTCGGTACTCGTCCAGGAAGGCAAGCTCGACCCGGTCACGCTTGCAGAGCAAACACTTGCCGGCATCGCGGCGCACGGCGATCAGTCGATCTTTGTCGGCATCACCCGCGAACGCGCGCTTAAGGAGGCCTCGGCGGCCTCCGCCCGGCTTCGTGCGGGCCGATCGCTCGGCCTGCTCGATGGTCTTCCGGTCGCCTGGAAGGATCTCTTCGACGTCAAGGGCAGCGTGACGACCGCGGGTTCCGCGGTCCTGCGGGACACCCCGCCTGCTGGCAGTGACGCCGCCGTGGTCGGCGCGGTTGCCGGTGCCGGCATGGTCAGCGTCGGGCGAACCAACATGAGCGAGTTCGCCTTCTCCGGCCTCGGCATCAATCCGCATTACGGCACGCCGCACAACCCGGCCTCGACCGATGTCGAGCGCATCCCCGGCGGCTCCTCGTCGGGCGCGGCGGCGGCGGTCGCGGCCGGTCTCGTGCCCGCGGCAATCGGTACCGATACTGGCGGCTCCGTCCGAATCCCGGCGGCCATGACCGGCATCATCGGCTACAAAGCGACGCGCGGCCGCTATTCGATGAAGGGCGTCTTCCCGCTCGCCGAAAGCCTCGATTCGCTCGGGCCTCTCTGTCATACGGTGCAGGATGCGGTCTGGCTCGACGCCGCCATGCATGGACTGACCGCACCGGTGGTTCGCCGCGGCGCGATCGCCGGCCTCTCGATCGTCATCCCCGAAACCATCGTCTTCGACGAGGCGGAAAACGAAGTCGTCGAAGCCTTCGAGGATGCGGTCAAGCGGCTGGAAAAGGCCGGCGCCACGGTCACCCGCCGCGCCTTTCCGACGTTCAAGGCGGTGTTCGATCTGATGGCGCGCCACGGCGCGCTCGTCACCGCCGAAGCCTTCGCACTTCACCGGGAGCGCCTGGCAGGCTCCGAGGCCGAACGCATCGATCCGCGTGTCGTCGCGCGCACCAGGCTCGGCGAGAAGATCACCATGCCTGACTATATCGCGCTTCTCGATGCGCGCGACCAGCTGATCCATGAAACGGTCGAGAGCCTGAAGCCGGGCGAACTCATCGTCCATCCGACATTGCCGCATGTCGCGCCGCCGTTGGCGCCGTTGCTGGCCGACGACGAGCTGTTCTTCAAGACCAACGCCACGACGCTGCGCAACACGCTCATCGGCAACTTCCTCGATTTCTGCGGCATCTCGATCCCCTGCGGCACCGGTGCCGGCGAAATGCCCGTGGGCCTGCAGTTGGCTGCACCGCACCATCAGGACGACCGGTTGCTCTCGATCGCACTTGCCGCCGAAGCCGTGATCCGGGGAGAGGCATGATCGTCTGTTTCGATATCGGCGGATCGGCGATCAAGGGGGCGATCGTGCATTCGCGCGAACGGATCTTTCCGCTGCCGCGCCGCACGACGCCGCTCAACAATTTCCGCCAGTTCGTCCAAACGCTCGAATCCGTGCTCGACGAAGCCGGCGGCCACCCGGAATGCGTGGCGATCTCGATTACCGGCGTCATCGACCCGGAGACGCGCCGGATCAAATGCGCCAACATCCCCTGCATCGACGGCCGCGAACTGGTGGCCGAGCTCGAGCGCGAGCTGCACCTGCCGATCAAGATCGCCAATGACGCCGACTGTTTCGCCCTTGCCGAAGCGGGCGCCGGCGCCGGCCGGGGTCACCGCATCGTCTTCGGGGCGATCCTCGGCACCGGTGTCGGCGGCGGCTTGGTGGTCGACGGCCAGTTGATCAACGCCGACGGCGGCTTTGCCGGCGAATGGGGACATGGACCGGCACTTGCCGCGGAAGCGGGTGAACCGCCGATCGCCATCCCCGCCTATGCCTGCGGCTGCGGCCAGCGGCGCTGCGTCGACACGGTCGGCGGCGCGCGCGGGCTCGAACGACTGCACGACACCGTGCACGGCAAGACCATGTCGAGCCATGAGATCATCGAGGCGTGGCTCAAGGGCGACACGGAAGCGAAACGCACCGTCGAGATTCTTGTCGATCTCGTCAGCTCACCGCTGGCGCTCGTCATCAACACCACGGGAGCGACGATCGTACCTGTCGGCGGCGGTCTTTCCAACGTTGAACCGCTGCTTGAGGGGATCGATCTGGCGGTTCGTAGCCGGATTCTGCGGCAGTTCAAACGGCCGCTCGTCGTGCGCGGCGAGTGTCAGGTCGAGCCCGGCCTGATCGGCGCAGCCCTGCTCGGCCTTGGAGGAGAAAAGGCATGAATGGCATCGGACTTGAGGTTTGCGTCGACGACGCCGACGGGCTTGCCGCGGCGATCGAGGGCGGGGCGGACCGGATCGAACTCTGCGCAGCACTTTCCGTCGGCGGGCTGACGCCGACCGCCGGGTTGATGGCACTCGCCGGGCCGCCACGGGTACCCGTCTATGTCATGGTCCGGCCGCGGCCGGGCGACTTCGTCTTTGGCGCCGCCGATCTCGACATGATGCGCCGCGATATCGATGCGGTGCGCGATGCCGGACTTGCCGGCGTCGTTCTCGGTGCGTCGCTTACCGATGGCCAGCTCGATGCGCCCATGCTCCGAAAACTGACGGGCCATGCCGCAGGCCTCGGCCTCACCTTGCACCGCGCCTTCGACCTGGTGCCAGATTTCAAGGACGCAATCGAACTTGCGGTTGAACTCGGCTTTGAGCGGATCCTGACATCCGGAGGCGCGAGGAGCGCGCCACAGGCCATCGAGAAGCTGGCGGAGCTTGTCGAGCTGGCAGGTGGGCGGCTTTCGATCATGCCTGGTTCCGGCGTGACGCTTGAAACCGTCGATGCGCTGCTTGCCCGACTGCCCGTCACGGAAGTGCATTCATCCTGCTCGATCCGTGAGCCGGCTCATGATCGGCGACTGGTCGAGATGGGCTTCGTGACCGAGGATCGGCGCCGCACGGATGTGGCGACCGTTCAGGCGATGAAAGCGCGGCTTTCGGCGGGGTAGGACGTTCGCGCGTCGGATCTTCGCCACGCTTTCAGTTCACGCTAAAGAAAGGCCCGACGATCACTCCGATCGTCGGGCCTCAATTTTTCGATAGATCGGTGATCAGGCTGCGTAGACCTGGTTGCCGCCAATCCAAGTCGATCCCATGGCGAGTTCTGATGTCAGAAGCACGAAATCCGCATCTGCCCCGGGCAGAACACGGCCCTTGTGCGAGGAGATGCCCATGGCGTCGGCGGGATAGGCCGATGCCATGCGAAGGGCTTCCTCGACCGGTAGGCCGAGCTTTTCGTGCACGAAGCGCACCGACGAGAGCATGTCGATATCGGCGCCGGCAAGCGTGCCGTCGGCGAGAGTCAGACGACCGCCGTGGCGCAGGATCTCGCGGCCATTGAGCTCGAAGCTCGTCATGTCCGTTCCAATCGGCGACATCGCGTCGGTCACCAGGAAGATCTGGCCCGGGCCGGTCTTGGCCCGCAGCGCCACACCCATCGAGGCGGGGTCGACATGGTAGCCGTCGGCGATCAGGCCCGCGTGCAGGGTGCCTGTCGCAAGGGCTGCACCGACGACGCCAGGCTCGCGATGACCGAGACCGCTCATGGCGTTGAACAGATGCGTCACCGTCTTCGCCCCTGCCTTGGCATAGGACACGGCGGTCTCATAGCCGACATCCGTATGGCCGAGGCTGACGATGGCGCCGGCGTCGGCAAGGGCTCGAACCTGCTCTTTGGTCGCATTTTCCGGTGCGACCGTGACCATGAGGGTGCCGAGCGCCCTGGCGCAGTCGAGCATCTCCTTGAGGTCGGCGTCATCCATCGGTCGGATCAGCGCTGGATCGTGCGCGCCCTTTCGTGCGACCGAAAGATGCGGACCTTCCAGATGCAGGCCGAGGAAGCCGGGCACGCCGGCCGCCTTGGCCTGAAGGCCGGCGGCGATCGTTGCCGTGCGGACTTCGCGCGTATCGGTGATCAGCGTCGGCAGAAGTGCGGTCGTACCGAACTTCGCATGGGCCGAACAGATCTGGCGGATGCTTTCCAGCGTCGGCTGCGCGTTGAGAAGCGCCCCGCCGCCGCCGTTGACCTGCAGGTCGATGAAGCCGGGCACCAGCAGCAGGCCGTGGGCATCGACGATCGTGGCACCGGCCGGCAGATCGCCGGCTGCCACGATGGCCTTGACACGACCCGCCTCGATCAAGAGAGCGGCGCCGTCATGCCATTCGATACCATCGAACAGGCGGGCGCCGATGATTGCCTTCTTCTCGGTCATCTCGTCTCCGTTACTTTCTTGAGGCTTGCCGGTGCGTCGGGATTGAGACCGCGCGAGCGCGACCAGGCTTCGACGAAGCCATAGAACGGCAGGATCAGGGTCAGCGCGTCGGTGATCGGGTGTCCCGTCTCGACGAACGGCAGGCGCTTGGCCTTGCCGGCGCGGTTCGACGTCACATGGACCACGGCGCCCTTCTCGGCCATGCCGTCGGCGATCTCGGCGACGGACCCTTCGGCCGCATCGCGCGCCGCAAGCGTCAGCACCGGGAACTTGGCGCCGACAAGCGCCACCGGTCCATGCAGCACTTCGGCGGCCGAATAGGCTTCCGCATGCATGCCCGAAGTTTCCTTGAACTTCAGCGCCGCTTCGCTGGCGATCGCCAGCGCCGGGCCACGGCCAAGCACGTAGAGCGATTCGGCCTCGCCGAGATCGGCGGCGAACTCATGCCAATCCAGCTTCACCGCCTTGGCGAACTGGTTCGGCAGATCGGCCACGGCGCGCTGCAACGCCGCGTCGCCGGTCCATTCGCCGAGAACGGCAAGGCCGGCGACGATGGAGTTGACATAGGACTTGGTTGCAGCAACGGCGATTTCCGGGCCGGCGAGAATGTCGAGCGGATGGGTGCATGCCTTCGAGATCGGTGACGGCAGGGTGTTGGTAAGTGCGATTGATACGGCGCCGGCATCGGTTGCGGCCTGGGCCATCGCGACGATATCCGGGCTCTTGCCCGATTGCGAAATCGCAATTGCCGCCGCGCCACCGAGCTTCAGCTTGGCGCCATAGATCGACGCGAGCGACGGCCCGAGCGAAGCGACCGGTCGACCGGCCTGCAGCTCGATCGCATATTTCAGGAACAGGGCGGCATGGTCCGAAGAACCGCGCGCGATCGTCACCAGGAAAGCCGGGTCCTTGGCGCGCAGCGCTGCGCCGGCCTGCTTCAGGGCCTCGGAAGAATGCTCGAGCAGTCGGGCCGCCGCTTCGGGGATCTCGTCGATTTCTCGGCGCATGTTGGTCTGCATGGTCAATTCCTTTCTTGCGGAGCGACGGTCAGGATTCCGACAGGGTCAGTTCCGCGACAAAATCATAGGCGTCGCCCCGATAGAGCGAGCGGGTGAATTCGACGACGCGTCCCGATGCGAGATAGGAGACGCGTTCGATGGAAAGGCCGGCAGAGCCGACGGCGACGCCGAGCATGGAGGCGTCCGGATCCTTGATGTTGCAGGCGGAGATGCGCTGCACGGCGCGCACCGGCCGGGAACGGGTCTTGTCGAGCGCGGTATAGAGCGACGAGGTGACAGCCTGCGGATCCGGCAGGAATTCGGCCGAGATGCTGGCGCGCTCGATCGCGAGCGGCATGTCGTCAGCGATGCGCAGACGCCCGAGCCTGGCCACCAACGCGTCGGCCGGCAGGCCGAGCGCCATCATCTCATCCGGCGACGGATGATACAGGCCTCGCTCCAGCCAGCGGGCATGAGTGTTGAGACCACGGCGCGCCATGTCCTCGGTAAACGAGGTCAGCCGCGACAGCGATTGCTGCACCTTGGAGACCGGCTTGACGACAAAAGTGCCGGAGCCGTGGCGCCGCACCAGCAAGCCGTCGCGCACGAGATCGTCGACGGCCTTGCGCACGGTCACGCGGCTGATATTGGCGTAATCGGCCAAATCGCGCTCCGGCGGCAGGGCGTCGCCATGATTGAGCTTGCCCGACTGGATCGCGTCTTCCAGCGATTGCCGCAGTTTCAGATAGAGCGGACCGGATCCACCGGCCTGCAGGCCTTCGAGCGGCAGAATGGCAGCGAGATGATCGGTCATGCGCCGACCTCCGAGCGGGAGCCGAAGCGCTGTGCGGCGAGTGCGACGGCGCCGGTGAGCGCGTCGGCCTCGGCTTCGACAAAAAACGGCTGGTGGCGCTCGGCAAGCCAGGGACGATAGAGCGGCGCGAGGCCACCGAGCAGGCAGAGCTTGCGCCCGCCCCGGGCGACCACGACGTCTAGCGCCTCGTCGACCGTGATCGCCGCAGTCTTGAGCAGACGCACGGCGACGGGATCGCCCGCCTGCGCCGCTTCGAAGACACGCGGGGCATAGCGGCCGAACTCACCCGGCTTTGCCAGGCGCGCGAAATCGACGACAGCACTCGGATCGTTCCTGAACTCGGCCATGACGGAATCGGTTATCGGCGACGCCTCATGGATGCCATCGAAGGCAAGCAGGCTTTCCTGCAAAAGCGCATGGCCGATGCGTGCGCCACTGCCATGATCGCCGATCGTGAAGCCCCAGCCGCCGACATAGCTGACGATGTCGGCCTGCCGCAGGATATAGATGCTGCCGGTGCCGAGAATGGCGACGGCGCCGTCCTCGTCGCCGAGCGCGCCCTGCAGGGCAATCAGACCATCCGATTCGATATCGGCTGCGGCAAACGGCAGGCGTCGCTTCACATAATGCACGGCATCGCCGACATTGTGCCCGGCGACGCCGACAATTGCGCGCGCCTCGGCGATACCAGAGGGATCAAGACCGGCTTCTTCAAATGCCGCCCGCGCAGCGTCGCCAATATGGGCGAGCGCCGTTTCAGGATCCGTCAGAATGTTGGCTGCACCAGCCTTGCCGCGGCCGAGAATACGTCCATCCCCCGCAGCCACAGCCGCCCGGCAGCTTGTTCCGCCGCCATCGATTCCTATTAGGTAGTTTGGCATGAGCACCTCCGCCCATAGAGGATACCAAAAAAATACCAATAACCAAGTCCGAATTGGTCTCGATATCCAATTTTGAAATAATGCATTGAATAATAACGGATAATTTCAGAGATTGGTTTTTTTTGACGCCAAAATGTAATTTCTCCTAGACAATTGGTATTTTTTTGGCATTAATTCACCCAGAGGAGACACAACCTATGCCTTCAGTGAAGACCGAAGAGCGTCACGACAACGCCAAAGGCCTGGATGTCATGCATCCGGCGCTGGCGCTTCGGCTGCTCGCATCCGGACAACAGGCGGCAGCAAAGGTCGTGGACGCCGCGATTGAGCAGATTTCCGCTGCTGCGTCCCTGGCTGCAGAAACGCTCGCCTCCGGCAAGCGTCTCGCCTATGCCGGCGCCGGCAGCTCAGGCCTGATGGCCATGGCCGATGCGCTGGAACTTCCCGGCACCTACGGCATCCCCCAGGACCAGATCGTCATTCTGCTTGCAGGCGGCGCCGCCAGTCTCAATGACCTCGCCGGCGGCTACGAAGACGACATGGATCTGGCGCGCGAAGACGTCCGCAAGGCCGGCATCACCGCGGGCGACTGTCTGGTTTCAGTGTCGGCCAGCGGCTCGACACCCTATGCGCTGGCCGCAGCCGACGAAGCGCGCAAGCTCGGCGCAAAAGTCATCGCCGTTGCCAACAATCCGGGCGCAGCTCTTTTCAACGACGCGGATGTCGCCATTCTGCTGCAGACGCCGCCGGAAGTCGTTTCCGGCTCGACGCGCATGGGTGCCGGCACGGCACAGAAGATCGCCTTCAACATGTTCTCGACGCTGGTCGGCATCCATCTCGGCCACGTGCTCGACGGCCACATGGTCAATCTGCGCGCCGACAACATCAAGCTGCACGGCCGCGCCGTTCGCATCGTCACCGACATTACCGGTGTTGGCGCATCCGAGGCCGGCCGGCTGATCAATGCCGCATCCGGCTCGGTCAAGATCGCCATCCTGCTGGCATCGGGCGCGAAGGACGTGGCGGCAGCCGAAGCGGCGCTCAACCAGACCAAGCAGAACCTGCGCCGGGCGATCGATATCGTTTCGGCCTGAGATAAACCTGGGATTCAAACCGCGCCAAAACGGCGCATATAAGAGGGAGAAGCTAAATGACCCGTACGACACTCAAGGGCCTGCTGCTTGCGTCGAGCATTCTCGGCTCGGCCGGCCTGGCCCACGCGGAGGACGTCACGCTGACGATCGAAAGCTGGCGCAACGACGACCTGGCGATCTGGCAGGAAAAGCTGATCCCGGCTTTCGAAGCCAAGAACCCCGGCATCAAGGTCAAGTTCGCCCCGATGGCGCCGACCGAGTACAACGCGGCGCTGAACGCCAAACTCGACGCCGGCTCCGCGGGCGACCTCATCACCTGCCGTCCGTTCGATGTCTCGCTCGAACTCTACAACAAGAAGCACCTTGCCGACCTGACGGCGCTGCCGGGTATAGAAAATTTCTCCCCGGTCGCCAAGTCCGCCTGGACGACAGACGATGGCTCGGCCACCTTCTGCGTGCCGATGGCTTCGGTCATCCACGGCTTCATCTACAACAAGGACGCCTTCGACCAGCTCGGCATCCAGATCCCGACGACGGAAGCCGAATTCTTCGCAGCTCTCGACAAGATCAAGGCCGACGGCAACTACATCCCGATGGCGATGGGCACCAAGGATCTCTGGGAAGCCGCGACCATGGGCTACCAGAACATCGGCCCGACCTACTGGAAGGGTGAAGAAGGCCGCGCTGCGCTGATCAAGGGCGAGCAGAAGCTGACCGATGAACCGTGGGTCGAGCCCTATCGCGTTCTCGCCAAGTGGAAGGACTATCTCGGCGACGGCTTCGAGGCCCAGACCTATCCGGACAGCCAGAACCTGTTCACGCTCGGCCGCGCCGCGATCTATCCGGCCGGCTCGTGGGAAATCGGCCTGTTCAACACCCAGGCCCAGTTCAAGATGGGCGCCTTCCCGCCTCCGGTTAAGAACGCCGGCGACGCTTGCTACATCTCCGACCACAACGACATCGGCGTCGGTCTGAACGCCAAGAGTGCGCACGCCGAGCAAGCCAAGACCTTCCTTACCTGGGTCGCTTCGCCGGAATTCGCCGAGATTTACGCCAATTCGCTGCCGGGCTTCTTCAGCCTCAATTCGACCCCGGTGAAGATGACCGATCCGCTCGCTCAGGAATTCGTTTCCTGGCGCGAAAAGTGCAAGCCGACGATCCGCTCGACCTACCAGATCCTGGCGCGCGGTACGCCGAGCCTCGAGAACGAAACCTGGGTTGAATCGGCCAACGTCATCAACGGCACGGATACGCCTGAGGTTGCGGCCGAAAAGCTGCAGAAGGGTCTCGACGGCTGGTACAAGCCGGCGAAGTAAGCGCAACTGGTTCCCTCCCCTTCGGGGGAGGGTCGGCCCTACAGCGCCGCGCGTCTTGTCGGACGCACAAAGGTCGCTGTAGCACTTTGAATTGCTGAATGTTTTTGTCCTCAAATCGGATAGGATTGAGGAAACATGCAGCAAGGGCCGGGCGGGAGGACATTGCCCAAGGAGGCACTCCCCCAGCCGCAGCGTCCTCGACCTCCCCTTGATGGGGAGGTCCCCGACGCAGTCGTTTGCAAAAGAACGCGATAGCCTTAACCTTCGTCATGAGCCCGGATCGGGGCAGGCGTTATGCGGCAAGACCGGCCGTGTGGCGTCGACGTGCATCATGACGCCCTGGGGAACCGGTCGAACAAGCGGGTACGATCAATGAGCAACGTCACTTCACTGCAAGAGGGACAGCCGACCGTGAGACGGCCGAAACGCTGGCACATCCTCATCTTTCTGCTGCCGGCCCTTCTGGTCTACACGGCGGTGATGATCCTGCCGTTGATCGAGACGCTGCGTCTCTCGCTATACAACACGGTCGACGGCCAGCCGACCTTCGTTGGTCTCGCAAACTTCCAGGTCCTGTTCGGCGAGGAGCGCTGGGCGCACGACTTCTGGAACGCGCTGAAGAACAACGTCATCTTCTTCATCATTCACATGTGCGTGCAGAATCCGATCGGCGTTGCGCTGGCGGCCATGCTGTCCATTCCGAAGCTGCGTTTCGTCACGTTCTACCGCACGGCGATCTTCCTGCCGACGCTGCTTTCCTTCGTTATCGTCGGCTTCATCTGGAAGCTGATCCTGTCGCCGATCTGGGGTGTCGCGCCCTGGATGCTCGATCTCGTCGGCCTCAAGTCGATGTTTGCGCCCTGGCTCGGCAGGCCAGGCTCGGCCCTGATCGCCGTGTCGTTGATCTCGGTCTGGCAATATGTCGGCATCCCGATGATGCTGATCTACGCCGCCCTGCTCAACATTCCCGATGAAGTGATCGAAGCCGCCGAATGCGACGGCGTCACCGGCTGGAGCCAGTTCTGGAAGATCAAGCTGCCGCTGATCCTGCCCGCGATCGGCATCATCTCGATCCTGACCTTCGTCGGCAACTTCAACGCCTTCGACCTGGTCTACACCGTGCAGGGCGCGCTTGCCGGTCCTGATGGCTCGACCGACATTCTCGGCACGCTGCTCTACCGCACCTTCTTCGGCTTCCAGCTGCAGCTGGGCGACCGCTCGATGGGCGCGACGATCGCAACGGTGATGTTCCTGATCATCCTCGCCGGCGTCTCGCTCTACCTCTTCGTCATCCAGCGCCGCATGCGCCGCTATCAGTTCTAAGGGAGGCCGAGATGTCGCAAGCACGCCACTCCATTTTCCGCACCGGCTTCGTCCACATCGCGCTGATCGCCTATACGCTCATCTCGCTGTTTCCGGTGTTCCTGACGATCATCAACTCGTTCAAGGATCGCAACGCGATCTTCCGGGCGCCGTTGACGGTCCCGACGCCCGAGACCTTCAGCCTGATCGGCTACCAGACGGTGCTCGGCCAGGGCGATTTCGCGACCTACTTCCAGAACAGCTTCATCGTCACGGTCGTCGCGATCGCGCTGGTGCTGTTGTTCGGCGCCATGGCCGCGTTCGCGCTGTCGGAATACCGCTTCCGCGGCAATACGCTGATGGGGCTCTATCTCGCGATCGGCATCATGATCCCGATCCGGCTCGGCACCGTCGCCATCCTTCAGGGCATGGTCGCTGCCAACCTCGTCAACACGCTGACGGCGCTGATCCTCGTCTATACCGCACAGGGGCTACCGCTCGCGGTGTTCATCCTGTCGGAGTTCATGCGCACGGTTTCGGATGACCTGAAGAATGCCGGCCGCATCGACGGGCTGTCGGAATACTCGATCTTCTTCCGCCTCGTGCTGCCGCTGATCCGGCCGGCGATGGCAACGGTTGCCGTGTTCACGATGATCCCGATCTGGAACGATCTGTGGTTCCCATTGATCCTGGCGCCGGCAGAAGCAACCAAGACGGTCACGCTCGGCTCGCAGATCTTCATCGGCCAGTTCGTCACCAACTGGAACGCCGTGCTTGCGGCCCTGTCGCTCGCCATCCTTCCGGTTCTCGTCCTCTATGTCATTTTCTCGCGGCAGCTGATCCGCGGCATCACCGCAGGAGCAGTCAAGTGAGTTCAAACAGCAAACCGGTCCGGGTCCTCGTCGCGGGTCTCGGCAATATGGGCCGCAGCCATGCGCTGGCCTATCACAACAATCCCGGCTTCGAGATCGTCGGGCTGGTCAACCGCTCCAAGGTGGAGCTTCCGGAGGAACTGCGCGGCTACGAGATCCATCCTGACTTCAAGACGGCGCTTGAGGAACTGAAACCCGAACTCTGCTCGGTCTGTACCTATTCCGACAGCCATGCCGACTATGCGGTTGCCGCCTTCGAAGCCGGCTGCGACGTGTTCGTGGAGAAGCCGCTGGCAACGACGGTCGCAGACGCCGAACGGGTCGTTGCTGCCGCCAGGAAGCATGGCCGCAAGCTGATCATCGGCTACATCCTGCGCCACCACCCCTCGTGGATCCGGCTGATCGCCGAAGCCCGCAAACTCGGCGGTCCTTACGTCTTCCGCATGAACTTGAACCAGCAGTCGAGCGGTCCGACCTGGGAGACCCACAAGTCGCTGATGCAGACGACCCCGCCGATCGTCGACTGCGGCGTGCATTATGTCGACGTCATGTGCCAGATCACCGACGCCAAGCCGGTGGAGGTGCGCGGCATGGGCCTGCGTCTTTCCGACGAAATCGCTTCGGACATGTACAATTACGGCCACCTGCAGGTGATCTTCGAAGACGGGTCGGCCGGCTGGTACGAGGCCGGCTGGGGTCCGATGATTTCGGAGACCGCCTTCTTCGTGAAGGACGTCATGTCGCCAAAGGGCTCCGTGTCGATCGTCATGGATCCGAATGCCAAGTCGGACGATATCGACACACACACCAAGACCTCGGTCATTCGCGTGCACAATGCGGAAACTGGTCCCAACGGTCGCTTTCTCAAGCCGGACGAGGACCTGACAATGGACGGAGAGCCCGGCCATCAGGAACTCTGCGATCGTGAGCAGGCCTATGTGCTGAAGGCCATTCGCGAAGATATCAATCTCGACCGCCACATGAACGACGCCGTCCAGTCGCTGCGCATCTGCCTTGCGGCTGATGAAAGCGTCCGCACCGGTCAGCCGGTCAAACTTTAAGAGGGGCAATTAGGTGGGATCACTTCAACTCAAATCCATCCGCAAGGCCTACGGAAACCATGAGGTTCTCAATGGCATCGACCTGGAAGTGAAGGACGGCGAGTTCGTCATCTTCGTGGGTCCTTCCGGCTGCGGCAAGTCGACATTGCTGCGCACCATTGCCGGCCTTGAGGACGCGACCTCCGGCAGCGTCCAGATCGACGGCGTCGAAGTCGGACACGTGGCCCCCGCCAAGCGCGGCATCGCCATGGTATTCCAGTCCTATGCGCTCTATCCGCACCTGACGGTGAAGGACAATATGGGCCTGGGCCTGAAGCAGGCCGGCAAGCCGAAAGCTGAAATCGAGGACAAGGTCGGCAAGGCCGCCAGCATGCTGTCGCTCGACCCCTATCTCGCCCGGCGCCCGGCGGAACTTTCCGGCGGCCAGCGCCAGCGTGTCGCCATCGGCCGCGCCATCGTGCGCGAACCGAAGCTGTTCCTGTTCGACGAGCCCTTGTCGAACCTCGATGCGGCCTTGCGCGTCAACACCCGGCTCGAGATCGCCCGGCTGCATCGCAGCCTGAAGGCCACGATGATCTACGTGACCCATGATCAGGTCGAAGCGATGACGCTGGCCGACAAGATCGTGGTGCTGAACGCCGGCCAGATCGAGCAGATCGGCTCGCCGATGGATCTCTACAACCGGCCGGCCAATGTCTTCGTCGGTGGCTTCATCGGCTCGCCGCAGATGAACTTCGTCGACGGCGCCCGCCTCGGCGATCCCGGCGCCAAGACGATCGGCATCCGGCCGGAACATATCGGTCTGTCGCGCGAGAGTGGCGACTGGAAGGGCAAGGTCATCCACGTCGAGCATCTGGGCGCCGACACGATTGTCTATATCGAGTCCGACCAGGTCGGTCTGATCACCGTTCGGCTGTTTGGCGAACACCGCTACGCGCCTGATGACATTGTCTTTGCGACGCCGATGGTCGGCAGCATGCACCGCTTCGGTGCCGACGACCGCGTCCTCGCCTGAGACGATAATCCGGCGACAAACCCGGATCACACCTTAGTGATATCAAGCCGCCGTGGTGCCGAAAGCACTGCGGCGGCTGATTTTTTTGATCGATTCAACGCGCTGCATCACGGTGTTGCACTGCGGCGCAAATTAACATACATTTGTGTTTGTATATTAGCGTTCCGGTATTTTCCCATCCCGATACTGGTAATTGCTTCCCTTCACTTCCGGACCGCGCAGCCCTGCGATACGCACTGGCTGCGCACGGTCACCGAATATGGACATCGCTATGCGCATGAACCGACCGACACTGGCCGCCGCCTTGGCAACCGTGATTCTCCTTTCCGGCTGCCAGAAAGACGAAGAACAGGCCGCTCCCGCCTTCCCGCCATCGGCCGTCGCTGTCTTCACGACCGCATCCGAGACGCTGCCGATCACCAATGAACTGCCGGGCCGCATCACCGCGACGCGCGTCGCCGAAGTTCGTCCGCGCGTTTCCGGCATCGTCGTCGAACGCGTCTTCCAGCAGGGCTCGAAGGTCAAGGAAGGTGACGTGCTCTACCGCATCGACCCTGCTCCCTTCCAGGTCCAGGTCGAAAAGGCCGAAGCGACCCTGCGCCGCGCCCAGGCCGTGCATCTCCAGGCCGAACAGAAGGCTGCCCGACAGGAAGCTCTGAAGAAGGCAAACGTCGTCGCCGCCCAGCAGTTCGACGATGCAAACGGCCTGCTGGCTGCAGCAAACGCCGACGTCGCCATCGCCCAGGCGGGCTTGGCCGCTGCCAAGCTCGACCTGCAATACGCCAACGTGACCGCCCCGATCAGCGGCCAGATCGGACGCGCTCTCATCACCGAGGGTGCGCTCGTCAGCGCCAACAGCTCGGAAAACCTCGCCACGATCCAGCAACTCGATCCGCTCTATGCCGACTTTACCCAGTCGGCGACCGATCTCATCCGCCTGCGCAAGGCGCTTGAAGCCGGCCAGATGATGAGCGGTGACCAGGAGGCCGAGGTTCAACTGATCCTCGACGACGGCACGCCTTATGAACACAAGGGCAAGCTCCTGTTCTCGGAAGCGGCCGTTGACGCGACGACCGGCCAGGTAACGCTGCGCGGCGAGTTCCCCAATCCCGACGGCGACCTATTGCCGGGCATGTATGTCCGCGTGCTGGTCCAGCAGGGTGTCGAGAAGGACGCGATCACCGTGCCGCAGCAGGCTGTCCAGCGCAACAATGCCGGCCAGTCGCAGGTCTATGTCGTGGCCGCCGACAAGAAGGTCGAGTTCCGCAACGTCACACTTGGACGCACGGTCGGAACCCGCTGGCAGGTGGCCTCGGGGCTGAAGCCCGGCGAAAAGGTCATCGTCGAAGGCTTCCAGAAGATCGGCCCCGGCGCGCCGGTGGAGCCGACCGACTGGGATCCGAATGCAAAGCCGGCGGCCGAAGCAGCCCAGACGACCGCGGCGACCGACGCAAAGCCCGCTGAAGCCACAGAGTGAGTGCTGATTAATGCCTAGTTTTTTCATCGACAGGCCTATTTTTGCCTGGGTGGTGGCGATCTTCATCATGCTCGCCGGCATCATCGCGATACCGCTGTTGCCGGTATCGCAATATCCTGATGTTGCGCCGCCGCAGATCTCCATCAACACGAGCTACCCCGGCGCTTCGTCGCAGGACACCTATCAGAGCGTCACCCGGCTGATCGAAAACGAGCTGAACGGCGTCGAAGGCCTGCTCTATTTCGAATCGACCTCCAGCGCTGCCGGCTCGGTCGACATCAGCGCCACCTTTGCACCCGGTACAGATCCGGGACAGGCGGCCGTCGACATTCAGAACCGCGTTCGCCGCGTCGAACCGCGCCTGCCCGATTCGGTCAAGCGCCAGGGCGTACAGGTCGACGAAGCCGGTTCCGGCTTCCTGATGATCGTCGCGCTCACCTCGACCGACGGCTCTATGGACGCCATCGGTCTCGGCGACTATCTCAGCCGCAACGTGCTGAACGAAGTCCAGCGCGTGCCCGGCGTCGGCCGTGCGCAGCTGTTTGCGACCGAACGCTCGATGCGCATCTGGCTCGATCCGGACAAGATGCTCGGCCTCAACCTGACCGCCGGCGACGTGACGAATGCCATCCAGGCCCAGAACGCCCAGATCGCATCCGGCTCGATCGGCGCACAGCCGAACCCGATCACGCAGCAGATCAGTGCTCCTGTTGTCGTCAAGGGTCAGCTGTCGAGCGCCGAGGAATTCGGAGCGATCGTGCTTCGCGCCAATCCGGACGGCTCCTCCGTTCGTCTGCGCGACGTTGCCCGCGTCGAGATCGGCGGCGAAAGCTACGCGTTTTCGACCCGCCTGAACGGCAAGCCGTCCGCGGCTATCGCCATACAGCTGTCGCCAAGCGGCAACGCGATGTCGACCTCGACGGCGATCAAGGAGCGCATGGACGAACTGTCGAAGTTCTTCCCGGAGGGCCTGGAATATTCGGTTCCCTACGACACCTCGCCGTTCGTTGCCGTTTCCATCGAGAAGGTGCTTTCGACGCTGGTCGAAGCGGTCGCGCTCGTCTTCATCGTGATGTTCCTGTTCCTGCAGAACATCCGCTACACCATCATCCCGACACTCGTCGTGCCGGTCGCTCTTCTGGGCACCTGCGCGGTGATGCTGGCGATGGGCTTCTCGATCAACGTTCTGACCATGTTCGGCATGGTGCTGGCGATCGGCATCCTGGTCGACGATGCGATCATCGTCGTCGAGAACGTCGAACGCATCATGTCCGAAGAGGGGCTGACACCGAAGGACGCCACCCGCAAGGCAATGAAGCAGATCACCGGCGCCGTCATCGGCATCACGCTGGTGCTGGCTTCGGTGTTCATTCCGATGGCCTTCTTCCCGGGCGCCGTCGGCGTGATCTATCGCCAGTTCTCGCTGACCATGGTCGTGTCGATCCTGTTCTCGGCACTGCTCGCGCTGTCGCTGACGCCGGCGCTGTGCGCCAGCTTCCTGAAGCAGGTTCCGAAGGGCCACCACCACGCCAAGCGCGGCTTCTTCGGCTGGTTCAACCGCAGCTTCGACAAGACCTCGCACGGCTATAGCGGCATCGTGAAGCGCCTGGTCCACCGCACCGGTCGCTACATGATCGTCTACATCGCCGTCTTGGCCGGCCTCGGCTGGCTGTTCATGAAGCTGCCGTCGTCGTTCCTTCCGGACGAAGACCAGGGCTTCGTGATCGTCATGATGCAGCTCCCCTCCGAAGCGACGGGCAACCGTACGACCGAGGTGGTGGAACAGGCGGAGAAGATCTTCGGCCAGGAGCCGGCTGTCGAACGCATCATCGCGATCAACGGCTTCTCCTTCTTCGGCACCGGACAGAACGCAGCGCTCGCCTTCGTGACGCTGAAGGACTGGAAGGAACGCGACGCCGACAACGCCGCTCAATCGATCGCCATGCGGGCCACCATGGCCATGAGCCAGATCAAGGATGCGATCAGCTTCGCGCTGTCGCCGCCGGCGATCCAGGGCCTCGGCACCACCGGGGGCTTCTCCTTCCGCCTGCAGGATCGTGGCGGTCTCGGCGAAGCGGCTTTGTCCCAGGCACGCGACCAGCTTCTCGGCCTTGCGGCTCAGAGCAAGATCGTGACCGGGGTTCGCTTCGAAGGCATGCCCGATGCGGCTCAGGTCAGCGTGGCCATCGACCGCGAAAAGGCCAATACCTTCGGCGTGACCTTTGCGGACATCAACTCGACGATCTCGACCAACCTTGGCTCGTCTTATGTCAACGACTTCCCGAATGCCGGCCGCATGCAGCGCGTGACGGTGCAGGCGGACGAGGGTCAGCGCATGCAGACGGCGGATCTGTTGAACCTCAACGTCCGCAACGCCAATGGCGGCATGGTCCCGCTCTCCGCCTTCGCGACGGTGGAGTGGGTCAAGGCCTCGACCCAGACGATCGGCTACAACGGCTACCCGTCGGTACGCATCAGCGGCGAAGCGGCTCCGGGTTACTCCTCCGGTGACGCGATCAACGAAATGCAGCGGCTTGCGGGCGAACTGTCGGCAGGCTTCGGTTACGAATGGACCGGCCAGTCCCTGCAGGAAATCCAGTCGGGTACCCAGGCGCCTCTCTTGATCGCGCTGTCGTGCCTGCTCGTCTTCCTGTGCCTGGCTGCGCTCTATGAGAGCTGGTCGATCCCGGTGGCGGTCATCATGGTGGTTCCGCTCGGCGTCATCGGTTCGGTGCTTGCCGTGACCATGCGCGAGATGCCGAACGACGTGTACTTCAAGGTCGGCCTGATCGCGATCATCGGCCTGTCGGCGAAGAACGCCATCCTGATCATCGAGTTCGCCAAGGAACTGCGTGAACAGGGCAAATCGCTGATCGATGCGACGCTGGAGGCAGCACACTTACGCTTCCGCCCGATCCTGATGACGTCGCTCGCCTTCACGCTCGGCGTTCTGCCGCTGGCGATTGCCACCGGCGCAAGCTCTGGCAGCCAGCGCGCCATCGGTACCGGCGTGATGGGTGGTATGATCTCGGCAACGGTGCTGGCGATCTTCTTCGTTCCGGTGTTCTTCGTGTTCGTCACGAAGCTGTTCGGACGCAAGAAGGTAGAAGCCACACCGGCTGCAGCCGAGACCCCAACACCCGCCGAATAACACTGCTATCGACGGCCCGCCCTCTCGGCGGGCCGTTCTGCAAGGAGGAATGAATGCGCAGAACGAAAGCCGATGCGGAGGCAACCCGGCAGAAGATCCTGAGCGCCGCTGAACGTGTGTTCTACGAAAAGGGTGTTTCAAACACCACGCTTGAGGAAGTGGCCAAGGAAGCGGGTGTGACCCGCGGCGCCATCTACTGGCACTTCGCCAACAAGACCGATCTTTTCCTGGCCCTGCACGATGCCGTGCCGCTGCCCCAGGAAGACATGATCGCCCAGGAAATCGAGGCCGAGGCCGCCGATACGCTGGCAATCGTCGAGGACGCCATGGGCGCCTGGATCGATATCCTGGCCGCCGACGAGCAGCGCCAGCGCATTCTCACCATCATGCTGCGCACCAACTACGACGGCGACATGAGCGAGGTCCTGACCCGCCACAAGGAACTCGACGAACATCATAATGCCCTGCTCGAACTGGCCTTTTCCCGCGCCCTTGCCAAGGGCTACATGCAGGACAGCTGGACGCCCACGTCGGCGACCCGCACGCTTCACTGGATGATGCTTGGGCTTTGCACCCAGTGGCTGCTCTTTGGTCGCCCGTTCGACATCGTCGCCGAAGGGCGTGACGGGCTGAGGCGGCTGTTTTCGAGCTTCCGCACGCCCTCCGCCGCCCGTTCTGCACTATCCACCGTCAGCTGAAGACGACGGTCTTATGGCCGTTGAGCATCACCCGCCGTTCCAGGTGCAGCTTGACGGCACGGGCCAGCACGCGGCTTTCGATGTCACGGCCGCTGGCGACGAAGTCCTCCGCCGTCAGCGCGTGGCTGACACGTTCGGTTTCCTGCTCGATGATCGGCCCCTCGTCGAGATCCGGGGTGACGTAGTGGGCCGTGGCGCCAATCAGCTTGACGCCGCGTTCGTGGGCCTGGTGGTAGGGCCTGGCCCCCTTGAACGACGGCAGGAACGAGTGATGGATGTTGATCGCCTTGCCGTAGAGGCGCTTTGACAGATTGTCCGAAAACACCTGCATGTACCGCGCCAGGATCACCAGATCGGCGCCGGTCTCCTGCGTCAGGCGCAACAGCTTTTCCTCCTGCTCTTCCCTGTTGGTCTTCGATACCGTCCAATGATGAAACGGGATCGCCTCGAGTTCCGCCGTGCGCCGGCTGTCCTCGTGATTGGAAACGATGGCGGCGACCTCGGCGTTCAGCCAGCCGACGCGGATCTGGTAGAGCAGACGCAGGAGCGCATGGTCGAACTTCGACACCAGGATGACGATCTTCGGCTTGCGTGCGGCTTCCGTCAGCGCGGTGCGCATCTGGAACCGGTCGACCGCCGGCCGCAACGCCCGCTCGACGTCGTCCCGCGTCATGCCATCGGGCGCCTGGAAGGCGATGCGCATGAAGAAGCTGTTGGTGTGCCGATCCCAGAACTGGCTGCTCTCGGCGATATTCGCGCCAAGGCCGGCCAGCTCCGTCGTCACTGCGGCAACGATGCCCGGCTTGTCGTCACAGGACAGCACAAGGATGAATGTGTTGGTGGCCATGGTCTCCTCCGATCGGCGGCTCTGCCGGGCGCGCTAGCGCCCTCCCCGATCGCTGCCTAGGGGGAGACGAGGACGACCGCAACCGCTGAGACGGCGGCGGCATGCGCTTTCTATCATCGTGATACGCCGATAGGCAGAAGGCGGCCGTCGTGGCCGCCTTCTGCAAGAATAACCGCAGCTGTCGATGCAAGGTCGCTGATGGAATCCCTCAGGGAAACCTCAGTGCGCCTCGTCCCAGTTCATCGCGGCGCGGGCATCGACCTTGAGCGGTACCCGCATGTCGAGCGCCGGCATCGCGGCATTTTCCATCACCGACACGACGATCGGGATGGTCCGCTCGACGTCGGCATCCTCGACCTCGAAGATCAGTTCGTCGTGCACCTGCAGCAGCATGCGGGCGGAAAGCTTCGCCTCACTCAGCGCCGGCTCGATTTTCACCATGGCACGACGGATGATATCAGCTGCGGACCCCTGGATCGGCGCGTTGATCGAAGCGCGCTCGTTGAAGGCGCGATGCGAGGGGATCGACGAGCGAATGTCGGGGTAATGTGCACGCCGCCCGAAGATCGTTTCGACATAGCCGTGCTCGCGGGCAAAGGCCTTGGTGTTTTCCATGTAGTCGCGAATGCCGGGGAAACGCTCGAAATACTTCTTGATGTAGTCGCTGGCTTCCGAGCGCTCGATCGACAACTGGTTGGCAAGGCCGAAAGCGGAGATACCGTAGATGATGCCGAAGTTGATGGCCTTCGCCCGCCGGCGGATTTCGCTCGGCATGCCCGCGACAGGAACGCCGAACATCTCCGAAGCCGTCATCGCGTGAATGTCGACGCCATCGGCAAAGGCCTGGCGAAGCTGCGGGATGTCGGCGACATGGGCAAGCACGCGCAGTTCGATCTGGCTGTAGTCGGCCGAAACCAGCTTGTGACCTGATGTGGCAATGAAGGCCGTGCGGATCTTGCGGCCTTCGGCGGTGCGCACCGGGATGTTCTGCAGGTTCGGGTCGGACGAGGACAGGCGTCCCGTCGTCGTCGCCGCCAGCGCATAGGAGGTGTGGACGCGTTTGGTTTCCGGATGGACGAAACCCGGCAAGGCGTCCGTATAGGTCGACTTCAACTTGGTCATCTGGCGCCAGTCGACGATCTTGCGCGGCAGTTCGTGGCCCTCCGCCGCGAGATCCTCGAGCACCTGCGCCGAGGTCGACCATTGGCCGGTCTTGGTCTTCGAACCGCCGGGCAGCCCCATCTTGCCGAAGAGGATATCGCCGAGCTGCTTGGGCGAGCCGACGGTAAATGTTTCGCCGGCTAACTTGTAGATCTCGTCTTCGAGCGCCGCTGCCCCTTGCGCCAGTTCGCCGGAGAGGCGCGACAGGATCTGGCGATCGATGGTGATACCGCGCTCTTCCATGTGGGCCAGTACCGGCACGAGCGGGCGCTCCAGCCGCTCATAGACGCGCACCAGCCCCTTGGCCACCAGCCGCGGCTTCAGCACGTGCCAGAGGCGCAGGGTGACTTCGGCATCCTCGGCGGCATAGGCGGTGGCGCGGTCGATATCGACATAATCGAAGGTCACCGACGATTTGCCGCTGCCGGTCATGTCCTTGTAGGCGAGCGGCTTGTGACCGAGCCAGCGCTCCGACAGCGCATCCATCCCGTGCGTGCCGTTGCCGGCATCAACGACGTAGGACATCAGCATGGTGTCGTCGAAGCCCTGGACGGTGATGCCGTGTCGCTTCATGAGGAGGTAGTCGTATTTGAGGTTCTGTGCGACTTTCAACACCGAAGGATCTTCAAGCAGCACCTTCAGCCGGCTGAGCGCCTCGCGCACCGGAATCTGGTTTTCAGCATGGCCGCCGCCGAGAAGATCGCCCACTCCTGTTTTATGGATCAGCGGCACATAGGCGGCGCGGATCACCGTTCCCGAAGGGTCCTTGCCATAGTCAGCAAGCGCCAGCGAGAAGCCGACGAGCTCGGCCTGCATGGCATCGAGCGACGTCGTTTCGGTGTCGAAGGCGACGAGGCCCGCGTCCTTGGCGTCGGCAATCCAGGCGTCGAGCGTCGGCAGATCGCGGATCGCGACATACCGCGAGTGGTCGATGGTAGCGCTGGCGAAAAGGGCTGCGCGCGATTGTGCGAGCGCCTCTGGTGTGGCGTCAGTGGCCTCGCCCGTGGAGGCTACCTGGCTCACGGCCGCAGGCGCGGCCTCGCCGGCACTCGACGACGCCGGGGCAGCCGCAGCCTTGTCGAGATCCGGTCCGCGCGCATCCGCGCCCCACTCGACCGGCACCGCGGCCGGTTCGACCACATCGGCGTCCGTATCGGTGGCGGCGGCCACGCGACGGGTGAGCGTGGTGAATTCCATCGCCTTCAGGAAGGCGACGAGGCGCGGCCCATCCTGCGGTTCGAGATGCAGCTCCTCGAGAGGGACGTCGAGCGGCGTGTCGGTGCGCAGCGTCACCAACTGGCGTGACAGGCGGGCAAGGTCGGCATTGGCGATGATGTTTTCGCGGCGCTTGGCCTGCTTGATTTCGCCCGCACGCGCCAGCAGCGTATCGAGATCGCCGTATTCCTCCAGCAATTGCGCCGCGGTCTTGGGGCCGATGCCGGGGATGCCAGGCACGTTGTCGGTCGAGTCGCCGGTCATCGCCTGAAGATCGATCATCTTTTCCGGCGGCACACCCCATTTCTCGATCACTTCCGGGATCGAGATCTGCTTGTCCTTCATGCTGTCGTACATCGAGACGTTCGGCGTCACGAGTTGCATCAGGTCCTTGTCGGAGGAGATGATGGTGACGCTGGCGCCCGCCTTTTCGGCAAGGCGCGTATAGGTGGCGATCAGGTCATCGGCCTCAAACCCTTCCTTCTCGATGCAAGGCAGGTTGAAGGCGCGCGTGGCGTGGCGGATCAGCCCGAACTGCGGGATCAGATCCTCAGGCGGCGCCGAGCGATTGGCCTTGTAGAGATCGTAGAGTTCGTTTCGGAACGTTTTCGAGGAATAGTCGAAAATGACGGCGAAATGCGTCGGCGTCACGCCGACGGAGGTGTCGCGCGCATCGGTGAGCAACTTCCACAACATGTTGCAGAAACCGGACACCGCATTGACCGGAAGGCCATCGGATTTGCGGTTGAGCGGCGGGATGGCGTGGAACGCCCGGAAGATGAATCCGGAGCCGTCGACGAGGAAGAGGTGATCACCGTTTTTCATGGGCAATGGATAGCGCGGGGTGAGCCAAACGTCCATTGCGGTTTTCTCGTCGAACACTACAATGTCCAGCTGTCACAGAGGAGCAAGCGATGCCGCATGACGTGCAATATGCACTGAGACAGTACCTTGTTCTTTCAGGGTTTGCCGGAGTCTGTTTCGTCATTTCCTGGCTGTTGAGCGATCCGGCATTCCTTGTCGTCATCAAGACCGTCTTTGCGCCGATCTATCTGCTTGCGACGACGGGGCTCGATGCCCATTTCAGACGGGCGGACGCCGCGCCGTGGCCACTGTGGCAGAAGGTCGAATACGCGATCGCTCGGGCCGCACTTTTCGTCGCCTTCATTATCGTCATGTGCATCAGGCCGGATCAATCGGCCCGCGATGTGGCGAAATCAGCGTTGGCGACTGCAATCGCGATCGGCGCCGTGGAGGTCATTTTTGCCTTGCGGAACCGGCGCTCGAAGGGCGCTTGAGCAATGTCCGGCTTTCACAGAAACGTTACGCATTTGTAATGTGCGATTCATTGGCCCAATCCTTGAAAAGCCACATTTGAATCCTCAAATCTTAGTCAACGGCACCGAGTGATGCCGTCTTCTGGTGATTGGCCTGTCCCCCGCCCGCACCAGATGAGGACAAAGGCCTTATCCCCCTCTCCGGGCCTTTGTCCCGTTTTCAGAGAACCGCCACGGCGCCGCCTCCGCGCCGTGGCGGTTTCTCGTTGGTTGGGTCAAGTCCTTGTCAAATCCTTGTGAGATAAGGCTTTCTCAAGTCCATCGCCTGCTTTGTAACTTGTCTTCGCGCCGCTTCGAGCGTACCCATTGGAGCATGGCCTTCAACCGTATGGAATCTGCGACTTACCTGGCCAGCCTGCTGGCCAAAAGCTTCTCGCGTGCACTTCAGGAGCGCGGTCAGAAGCTCGGCTTCGCGCCCGGGCAGTTTCCCGTCCTGTTGGAACTATGGGCCGAGGAGGGTCTGACCCAGAAACAGCTTCTCGACAGGCTCGACATCGAACAGGCGACCATGGCCAACACGCTGGCGAGAATGGAACGCGACGGGCTCATCGTCAGGCGCAAACATCCGCAGGACAAGCGTTCGCAGCAAATCTTCCTGACCGAGAGGGCGAGGGAAATCGAGGCGGCGGCCAAGGAGGCAGCGCTTGCCGCCGATCAGTCGCTGTTATCAGGCCTCAGGCAATTCGAGCGCGAACTCATGCTCGAATACATGCGCATGGCGCTTGCCCATGCCGCGCGTGACGGCGGTGCCGCGTGACAGGCAACACGTCTCCCTAATCGTTCCATCAAAAAATTTGGCTTAAATCCACCCGCATGAGGTTCTAAACAACCTGAGCGGGTTCGTTCGGACACGCCAAAATCGCTGCCGCCCGTCGAACGGCCGCATGATTTCGCTGCTGAAATCGATTCCGATTTGCGGCGTCATGCAGTAGGTTCCGGCAAAACTTGAAGCAAGGATATGCATGATGGCAGATATCACCCCCATCCTCGAGCGCGCAGACGCAAACCTGCCGAAGAGCCTGGACAGGCTTTTCGACCTCGTGCGCATCAAGTCGATCTCGACCGATCCGGCCTTCAAGGCCGATTGCCGCAAGGCCGCCGAATGGCTGGTCGCGGAACTGAACGGCCTCGGCTTCGACGCCTCGATCCGCGACACTCCCGGACATCCGATGGTAGTTGCCCATCACGCCGGCGCCACCGCCGATGCCCCGCATGTGCTGTTCTACGGGCATTACGACGTCCAGCCGGTCGATCCCCTGAACCTGTGGGACACCGATCCGTTCGAACCCGGCGTCAAGGAGCTGGAGCCCGGCCGCAAGGTCATCACCGGCCGAGGCACCGCCGACGACAAGGGCCAGCTCTTGACCTTCGTCGAAGCCGCCCGCGCCTACAAGGAAGTCCACGGTTCGCTGCCCTGCCGCGTCACGATCCTGTTCGAAGGTGAGGAAGAGTCCGGCTCGCCGTCGCTAAAACCTTTCCTCGAAGCCAATGCGGCCGAACTCAAAGCCGACTATGCACTTGTCTGCGATACCAGCATGTGGGACCGGGACACGCCTGCGATCTCGGCGGGCTTGCGCGGGCTCGTCGGCGAGGAAGTCATCATCAAGGCGGCCGACCGCGACCTGCATTCGGGCTATTTCGGTGGTGCTGCCGCCAACCCGATCCGCATCCTGACCGGCATCCTCGCCGGGCTTCATGACGAAAACAGCCGCGTGACGCTCGAAGGCTTCTACGAAGGCGTCGAGGAAACCCCGGCCCAGATCAAGGCTGCATGGGAGACGCTTGGCCAGACCGCGGAAAAATTCCTCGGCGAAATCGGCCTGTCGATCCCGTCTGGTGAAAAGAACCGTTCGGTCCTCGAACTCACCTGGGCCCGCCCGACCGCCGAGATCAACGGCATCACCGGCGGCTACACCGGCGAAGGCTTCAAGACGGTGATTGCCGCGCAGGCTTCCGCCAAGGTCTCCTTCCGCCTGGTCGGCAACCAGAACCCGGAGAAGATCCGCGAAGCTTTCCGCGCCTATGTGCGCTCGAAGGTGCCGGCGGACTGCACGGTCGAATTTCACGCCCATGGCGGTTCGCCGGCAATCCAGCTGCCCTACGATTCGAACCTGCTCAACACGGCAAAGCTCGCCCTTTCCGACGAATGGCCGAAGCCGGCCGTGGTCATCGGCATGGGCGGCTCGATCCCGATCGTCGGCGACTTCCAGAAGATGCTCGGCATGGAATCGCTGCTCGTCGGCTTCGGCCTTTCGGACGACCGCATCCATTCGCCGAACGAGAAATACGAGCTGCAATCCTATCACAAGGGCATTCGTTCCTGGATCCGCATCCTGAACGCGCTTGCCGCCTGATATCGAACGACGTCGTGGCGGGTCAGCCCGCCACGACCATCACCCCGCTTTCGAGATCATCACGACAAAGTCGGCGACAAGCGCTGCAAACACGCCGCTGCCGGTAACCACTACGCCGATGAAGAAGATGCGCGTCGCCTGACCGTAGACCTTTGGCTGCAGCGACCGCAGCTGCAGAAAGTCCCAGAGCGCATGCATCTGCAAAAGGATGCCGATCGCCAACAGGATGACGGCGGGAAGATCGCCCATATTCCATGGCACCGGATTGGCTGCCCACTGGGTGAGAAAGCCCAGCGAAAACGACAGCACCACGCCGACGACCGTCACCGTTCCATTGCGAAAAACCGGCTCGATCGGCTTTTCCTCATCGTTCTGCATCCGCCCGCCTCCGCTTTACCGTGTCGTGTTCGCGATTTCTTGACCAAACACCGGCTCCTGCCGGGGCATCGATCCTTGACCTGCTCGACCTCAGATGCTTCCCTTTTGCAAAACAAATCAGAATGGGAAATTGGATCGTTGGCAAGTGTGAGGACCGAGACGTCGCGTTCCGGACGCGAAACTGTGACGGGCTGGAGCCGCGATCGCGGCTGCTTTCATGAACAGATGCGTCCCGAGATAAAGGCGACGCCGTCGAAAGGGCCTTCGGCCAAGATTGTTGCAGCGATCGCGACACCGGTATGAGCAGGCTGCGCGCGTATTTCTGGCCCGTCGTCGGGCTGGCGGCGATCATCTTTTCGGTGCATGCGCTCTATCACGAGCTGAGCGGCCTCTCGCTGGACGAATTCATCGCCAGCTTCAAGGCGATTTCCCTGAGAAGCTGGCTGCTGGCGATCGGCGCAACGCTGGTCGCCTATGCAGCACTTGCCGGCTACGACAAGCTGGCGCTCGATCACCTCGGCCATCGTATCTCGCTGTGGTTCATCACCGTCTGCTCGTTCACCACCTATGCGCTCTCGCACAATCTTGGCGCCTCCGTCTTTTCGGGCGCTGTCGTGCGCTACCGGGCCTACCGATCGAAAGGGCTGACGCCGGGCGAAGTCGGCGTGCTCGTCGCCTTCTGCTCGTTCACCTTTACGCTCGGCACCCTGATGCTCTCGGCGATCGTGCTTCTGGTCAAACCGGAGATCATCGAGCGGTTCGCCGAGTTCCTGCCGGTCGAAATGTCGCTGACGACGGGCGTGCTGATCCTGGTCGTGATCGCGCTCTATGTGATCGGCAGCCTCGTCGGCCTGCCGTCGATCCGCACACGCTGGTTCCAGCTGCATTATCCCAAGCCCTCGATCGTGCTGCGGCAGCTGGTGATCGCGCCGGTCGAGCTGATCGGTGCCGCCGGGATCATCTATTTCGCCCTGCCGGAAGCCGGCAATCCGGGTTTCATCGTCATTCTCGGGATCTTTCTGGCGTCGTTTTCGGCAGCACTCTTGTCGCACGCGCCGGGCGGACTTGGCGTTCTTGAGCTCGTCTTCATCGCCGCCCTGCCGGAAATGGATCCGGCCGACGTGCTGGCGGCGCTGGCGATCTTCCGGATCCTCTATCTCGTCATCCCGTTCATCATGGCGCTCGCCGTAATCCTGGTGTTCGAACGGTCAAGATTCCTTGCGGAGCGGCGCGGACCTATTCAGTAGAGGTCGTCGTCACGGGGCGTTGCAGACGGTCGGAAGGGCCGCCTCCAGCGGTCCCTTCACTTCCTTGAGGCGCGCCGCTTCGATCTGATAGGGCGTGAACGGCGGCACCTGCAGCGAAGGATTGATGATCCGCGTCACGTAGCAGCCGGCGAAGAAGCGTACCCGCGAACGTTTTTCGATCGACTTCACCGCCACCGGAACAGCCGAATAGATGCTGCCGGCGCCGGCCTCGGTCTTCACCTTGCCGAGTTTTATTTCGACCGAAACGGTGCGGTCGTAACCGCGCGTGAAAGTCCTGTAACCGCCAACCGGTTTCGATTCGCCGAAATAACCGTAGGCGCGCGCATATTCCTTGCGATTGATGGCGTTGTAGAGCGAGCGAACGACTGCTGCACCATCCGATCGGTCGTCGATATAGGCGACGTTGTCCTGCGCCAGAGCTTCGGAATTCACGGCAGCGAGCGTCGAAAACACCAGCACGGCGGCGGACGGAAACGTCATGGCACTCCTCCTGATCGGCTTTTGGGGCAGCCAACCGAGCACAACATCAAGGCGAAGCCATAGCAAGATTCGCCAAAATATCGATATCGCGTCAGGTCGACGGCAGGCCCGCCTTGCGGCGGGCAACGACGCGCTCGCGCCAGACGGTGAAGATGCCGGCCGCAACCACGAGCACCGAGCCGGCAACCATGTTGGTGGTCAGCGTCTCACCGAAGAGGCTGACGCCCATGATCGACGCGAAGACCAGCTGCAGATAGGTCAGAGGCTGGACGGCGACCGCGTCCAGCACGTCATAGGCACGGATGAGGAAATAATGGCTCGTGGTTCCCGTGAGGCACAAGAGCAGCATCCAACCCCAATCGGGTGGCGACAGCGTCGTCCAGAAGAATGGGCCGACAAGGCTGATCGCCACGGCGCCGACGATGCCGGTGTAGAAGAAGCTCGTCATCGCCGGATCGTCGCGGCTGACCAGCCGCGTGACGATGACATAGAGGGCAAAGACAAGTGCTGCGGCCAAGGGCAACAGGAATGTGAGTTCGAACGCGCCTTCGGCCGGTTTCAGGATCAGAAGTACGCCGATGAGCCCAACCGAGATTGCCAGCCATCGGCGCCAGCCGACACGCTCGCCCAGAAGCGGCATCGACAGAAGCGCTACGAACAGCGGTGTCGCTGAAAGGATCGCCTGCGAATGCGCCAGCCCAACCATCGTGAAAGAGGTAATGATCATGACGATCTGCAGCGGCAGCAGCAGCCCGCGCAGTACCTGAAGCAATGGCTGTTTCGTCGTCGCCGTCAGCTTGAGCCCTCCCGTTGCGCGGGCGGCCAGCGCCACGGCGAACAGGGCAAAGGCCCAATAGCGGATCATCGCCACGAAGACCGGCGGATAGACACTGCCCAGATGTTTGGAGATGCCGTCCTGGATCGCAAAGATAACGATGGCGAGGAGCGCGTAGATATAGCCGTTTGCCTTGGAGCCCATGAACCGCGCCGATACACCCGCAACACCGACAGGACCAGCAAAATCTGCGTCGCCGTTCAGGTGCTTTCGTTACGAGCGCGGGGGTCCAGACATGAAAAGAGCCCCGCGCGGGAGGAGGTGCACGGGGCTCTCAAACTTGACCGGTGACTGGGAGGAGGAGTGCCACCGATCCGCATCGGGCGCCGCGGGAGGAGGTGCAGCGCTTCGATAAGTGTTACAATAATCATGCGTCGCAATATTTTCAAGGGCGGATTTGTTGCATCGCACAATTTTCACCCAAAATCATGTCCGCAATCTATTACCGGTTGCGTATATGAGTGGCGATTGGCGTTAAAGGTTGCAAACCACAACTGAAGATAGCCGATATGACGGCGCACATCTTCCTAGACATGCGGGCGTTTTTGGTTCCTTAGATGCCATTGCACCTAGGAATTGCAGGCTCTTTCTTGAAGTTATTGCTCCAGGTCCCGACCGCGATCATCGTTCTCCTGATTCTGACGACCTGGCTTGCCAGCCTGCGCCTCGTTGTTGTGCCGCCCGGTTCGTACCGGTTGACCGCGATGACCACACTGGTCTTTCAAGGTCACGGCTACCGCCTGGTCGACAGTCCGCAAGCGATGTGTACCCGCCAGGCCTACCCGGCGCGCGACTGCGATGCGATGGCTACCAACAAGCTGGCAAAGACCGTCCTGCTGCGACTGCCTTTCAGCCAATGGCTTTACGAGTACACCGAACCAGACCGCAGCAAGCAGGCGAAGCTCGTCGGCGAAACACCGCTCAGGAGTTCGATCGAGTAGAGCAACGACGTTCGATCTACCTCCATAACCCTGGCGCAGCCTCCGCCGGAACAAAATCGTGATTTCGAGCGGCTCGCGTTGCAGGTTAGGATTTCACGCGTGAGCGAGAAGGAGAAGATCATGAAGATCATTCTGGTGACTGTGGCCACCGTCGGCCTGTCCGCCTCCGCGGCATTTGCCGAATGCGCCTATCACGCCAAGACCAATGCAGCGGTCGATACGACAACAACCACCGCCAGCATCACGACGGAAAGCCAGCCGACGTCCGAAGAAATTGTGCTCCTGAAAAAGACCGATCGCGTGGTTCAGGACGAAAAGGCCGCCGAATAGGGCCGGCATCGACACAGACACAATGCCGGATCGTGCACGTCGGCGGCAACTGCGGCCAATTCCTCCGCTGTTGATGATGGCGCGTGCGCGTGGCTCCGCGCGATTGATGCTGGCAGGCGTGCGCGAACGAAGCGGCAAAGCCTGGGGCTTCAAATCCGGCAAGCTGTTGAAGACCATGCATATTTTACAATTCGGTTTTTAACCCCCCCTTAAATTGCCGCATTTAAAGTTCACCGCATCGCCATGGCGGGTCGAGCGATCAATTTTTCCCCGCCTTTAGGATTGCGTTCGCTGCTGGGGCGGACGACTGGGCGCCCGCAATGCGGCATGAGGGGTAAATCCAAACGGCATGGCAGCAAGCGGCAAGTCAGGACAACGGATCGAGCCCTCGTTCGGCGGCAACGCCGAAGACGATGACGATTTTCGCATCGAGGCCAGCGATCGCGTGACCGGCGGCAGCCGCAAACCTGCGCGTGGCAAATCGGCTCCTGCGCCCAAGAAGAAGGCTCAGCGCAGCAAGCGCGGCGGAACGCGCCGCGGCTCGGGCGGAGGCGGCGGTTTCATCGGTCTCGTGCGCACGCTGTTTTACTGGTGCATTGTGCTCGGCATCTGGGGCGCGATGGGCGTCGGCGGCCTGGTGCTCTATTACGGCGCGCGCATGCCGAGTGCTGAAAGCTGGTCGATCCCCGAGCGTCCGCCCAACGTCAAGATTCTCTCCGTCAATGGCGACATCATCGCCAATCGCGGCACGACCGGCGGCGAAGCGCTGTCGCTCGAAAACATGTCACCCTATATCCCGCAGGCGGTGATCGCCATCGAAGATCGCCGGTTCTATTCGCATTTCGGCGTCGACCCTCTGGGCCTGGCGCGCGCCATGCTGACGAACGTCACCACCGGCCGAATGGTCCAGGGCGGCTCGACACTGACCCAGCAGCTTGCCAAGAACCTGTTCCTGTCGCCGGAGCGGACCCTGGAACGAAAGGTTCAGGAGGTGCTACTCGCCTTCTGGCTGGAGCAGAAATATTCCAAGGACCAGATCCTGGCGATGTACCTCAATCGGGTGTTCTACGGCTCGAACGCCTACGGCGTTGAGGCGGCGTCGAGGCGCTACTTCAACAAATCGGCGCGCGACGTGAACCTCGGCGAGGCGGCGCTGCTGGCCGGCCTGTTGAAGGCGCCTTCCCGCCTGTCGCCCGCCCGTGACCCGAAGGCCGCGGAAGAGCGCGCCCAGGTCGTGCTCGGCGCCATGCGCGAGGAAGGCTTCGTTACCGACAGCGAGATCAAGACGGCGATGTCGCAGACGCCGACCAAGGCCAAGAGCTATTGGTCGGGTGCCGAACACTATGTCGCCGACATGGTGATGGACCAGCTTCCCGGCATGATCGGCGACGTCAAGGAAGACCTGATCGTCGACACCACCATCGACCTCAATCTGGAAAAGCAGGCGGAGGAGGCGATCAGCGCCACGCTTGCGGGCGACGGCGCCAAGCTCGACGCCTCGCAGGCAGCCCTCGTTTCGATCGACGGCACCGGCGCCATCCGCGCGCTGGTCGGTGGCAAGGACTACGCCGAGAGCCAGTTCGACCGCGCCTCCAAGGCCAAGCGCCAGCCGGGCTCGGCCTTCAAGCCCTTCGTCTACGCGGCAGCGCTTGAGATCGGCCGCACGCCGATGTCGATCCGCAACGACGGCCCGGTCAGAATCGGCAACTGGACGCCCGAGAATTACGACCAGAAATACCGCGGCGAAGTTACGCTCGCCGACGCGCTCGCCAACTCGCTAAACACCATCGCCGCGCAGCTGGTGATGGAGGTCGGCCCACAGAACGTGGTGAAGGTGGCGCATCGCCTGGGGATCGATTCCGAGATGCAAGCCAACGCCTCGATCGCGCTCGGCACCTCGGAAGTGAGCCTGGTCGAACTGACCTCGGCCTATGCCCCGTTCATGAACGGTGGCTTCAAGGCGACGCCGCATGTCATTCGCCGGATTTCGAAGGCCGATGGCACGGTGCTTTACGAAAACACCTACGACAACCCGCCGCGCGTGCTCGATCCGGCCATCGTCAGCGAAATGAACCAGATGATGGTGCGGGTGCTGACCAACGGCACCGGCAAGAAGGCGCGTCTGAAGGGCTGGGAGGCGGCCGGCAAGACCGGTACCACTCAATCCTTCCGCGATGCGCTTTTTGTCGGCTACACCTCGAACCTCACCACCGGCGTCTGGTTCGGCAATGACGACGGCAAGTCGATGAAGAAGGTCACCGGCGGCGGCCTTCCGGCCAAGGCCTGGCACGACTTCATGGTGGCCGCACATGATGGCCTTTCGCCCTCGCCGCTGTTCGGCACAACCGGGGTGCAGCCGGTCTTCGATGACGGAGGTGCGCCTGCCGCGGCGGGCGACATGCTTTCCGGCGACCCGAACGCGTTTCCTGAGCCGCCTGTAGGCGTCGACGGCTCGGCCGCCGTGCAGCAGACCCGGCCTTTGCCTGAGGGCAGTGGCGGCATGGTGCCGCCGGCAGACGTCGGCGAGACCACCGGCGCCACCAAGCGCACGACGCTTTTCGATATCCTGACGGGCGGCTGAGGCGGCGCAAACGGCGCCGTCCTGGCAGTTTGCAGCCGCCCCTGCCGCGGGTCGAGCATCTATTGTAGGCCGCACGCCAATCGCAGGCTTGCTTTTGCCCCCAATCGCCCCGCAGAATGCCTTGCAGTCCGAAACGCCGGTCCTTATATACGCCGCATCGGCGCAGCCACCGCTGCGAAGAAATCCAAAGACCATCCCGTTAGGGACTGTCTCACGAATGCCTGACCGGGTTCCGACAGTCCGCTGCAAGGAGAGAACGACATGGCTAAAGTTATTGGTATTGACTTGGGAACGACCAACTCCTGCGTCGCCGTCATGGACGGAAAAGATGCGAAGGTCATCGAAAATGCCGAGGGTGCGCGCACGACCCCCTCGATGGTGGCGTTCAGCGAAGACGGCGAACGTCTCGTTGGCCAGCCGGCAAAGCGCCAGGCCGTCACCAACCCGGAAAACACGCTTTTTGCGATCAAGCGCCTGATCGGCCGGACCTTCCAGGATCCGACCACGCAAAAAGACAAGGACATGGTTCCTTACAAGATCACCAAGGCTGACAATGGCGACGCCTGGGTCGAAGCGCATGGCAAGGATTACTCGCCGTCGCAGATCTCCGCCATGATCCTTCAGAAAATGAAGGAAACCGCCGAATCCTACCTCGGTGAAAAGGTCGAAAAGGCCGTCATCACCGTTCCGGCCTACTTCAACGACGCCCAGCGCCAGGCAACCAAGGATGCCGGCAAGATCGCGGGCCTCGAAGTGCTGCGCATCATTAACGAGCCGACCGCTGCCGCGCTCGCCTATGGCCTCGACAAGAAGGACGGCAAGACGATCGCTGTCTACGACCTTGGCGGCGGCACCTTCGATATCTCGGTTCTCGAAATCGGCGATGGCGTCTTCGAAGTGAAGTCGACAAACGGCGACACCTTCCTCGGCGGCGAAGACTTCGACATGCGTCTCGTCCAGTATCTCGCCGGCGAGTTCAAGAAGGAACAGGGCATCGACCTGAAGAACGACAAGCTCGCTCTTCAGCGCCTCAAGGAAGCGGCCGAAAAGGCCAAGATCGAGCTGTCTTCGTCGCAGCAGACCGAAATCAACCTGCCGTTCATCACGGCGGATGCCTCCGGTCCGAAGCACCTGACCATGAAGCTGACCCGCGCCAAGTTCGAAGCGCTTGTCGACGACCTGATCCAGCGCACCGTTGCTCCGTGCAAGGCCGCGCTGAAGGATGCCGGCGTTTCGGCTGCCGAGATCGACGAAGTCGTTCTCGTCGGTGGCATGAGCCGCATGCCGAAGGTCCAGGAAACCGTAAAGCAGCTGTTCGGCAAGGAGCCGCACAAGGGCGTGAACCCGGATGAAGTCGTGGCCATGGGTGCTGCGATCCAGGCCGGCGTTCTGCAGGGCGACGTCAAGGACGTTCTGCTGCTCGACGTGACCCCGCTGTCGCTCGGCATCGAAACGCTCGGTGGCGTCTTCACCCGCCTGATCGAACGCAACACGACGATCCCGACCAAGAAGTCGCAGACCTTCTCGACCGCCGACGACAACCAGTCGGCCGTGACGATCCGCGTCTCCCAGGGCGAACGTGAAATGGCAGCCGACAACAAGCTGCTCGGCCAGTTCGACCTCGTCGGCATTCCGCCGGCACCGCGCGGCATGCCGCAGATCGAAGTGACCTTCGACATCGACGCCAACGGCATCGTGCAGGTATCGGCCAAGGACAAGGGTACGGGCAAGGAACACCAGATCCGCATCCAGGCATCCGGTGGCCTGTCCGACGCAGACATCGAGAAGATGGTCAAGGACGCCGAAGCCAATGCCGAAACCGACAAGAAGCGCCGCGAAGGCGTGGAAGCGAAGAACCAGGCAGAAAGCCTGATCCATTCTTCGGAAAAGTCGCTGAAGGACTACGGCGACAAGGTTTCGGAAACCGACCGCAACGCGATCTCCGACGCCATTGCCGCGCTGAAGACCGCCGTCGAGGCTTCCGAGCCGGACGCCGAAGACATCAAGGCCAAGACCAACACGCTGATGGAAGTCTCCATGAAGCTTGGTCAGGCGATCTACGAGGCCCAGCAGACGGACGCCGCCCATGCGGATGCCGCCGCTGACGCCGCGCGCGACGGCGATGTCGTCGACGCGGACTATGAAGAAGTCAACGACGAAGACGATCGCAAGCGGTCGGCCTAAGTCGCCCTCTCCTAGAGACGGAAAAGCCCGGGGCGACCCGGGCTTTTTTGTTGCCTTTTTACCCCTCAGGCGCCTGCGCCAGACAGCCTCTGAAGGACGACGGGCCCGTGAGGCCCGCGCCGCTGAAACCGCCGCTACAGAGCATCCCTGGGGGCAGGAGTGCCACCCAAAGCGGGTCTACCGGGCGCGAGACCGGCAGAAACGTCATTTTTCCGACAAAAAACCGCATCCGCGGCCCGATGGGCTATGGTATCGCGCTTCAAGGTTTACTAAATCCTGTGGCAAGGTAACCAGGCAGCCGCCGGGCCCCCGCGCTGGCACGCCTTGTCAACAGGACAATCTTTGAAGAATGAAACGTGATCTTTACGAAACGCTTGGCGTTGCCAAGAACGCGGATGAGAAGGAGCTGAAGAGCGCCTTCCGCAAACTGGCGATGCAGTATCATCCGGACAAGAACCCCGGCGACGCCGCCTCGGAAAAGACCTTCAAGGAAATCAACCAAGCCTACGAGACGCTCAAGGACCCGCAGAAGCGCGCGGCCTATGATCGTTACGGCCACGCAGCCTTCGAGCAGGGCGGCATGGGCAACGGCTTTGGCGGTAGCGCCGGTGGCGCAGGCGGTTTCTCCGACATCTTCGAAGACATCTTCGGCGAGATGATGGGTGGCGGGCGCCAGCGGCGTTCATCGGGTGGCCGCGAGCGCGGCGCCGATCTGCGCTACAACATGGAAATCTCGCTGGAAGAGGCCTATTCCGGCAAGACCGCGCAGATCCGGGTGCCGACCTCGATCACCTGCGACGTCTGCACCGGGTCCGGTGCCAAGCCTGGCACCAGCCCGAAGACCTGCGGAACCTGTCAAGGCTCGGGCCGCGTACGCGCCGCCCAGGGATTCTTCTCGATCGAGCGCACTTGCCCGACCTGCGGCGGCCGCGGCCAGACGATCACCGATCCCTGCACCAAGTGCCACGGCCAGGGCCGCGTCACCGAGGAGCGCACGCTCTCCGTCAACATTCCGGCCGGCATCGAAGACGGCACTCGCATTCGCCTCTCCGGCGAAGGGGAAGCGGGCCTGCGCGGTGGACCAGCGGGCGATCTCTACATCTTCCTCTCGGTCAAGCCGCACGAGTTCTACCAGCGCGATGGCGCCGATCTCTATTGCAGCGTGCCGATCTCGATGACGACGGCGGCGCTTGGCGGCAAGTTCGACGTCACCACGCTCGACGGCACCAAGTCGCGCGTGACCGTGCCGGAAGGCACCCAGGCCGGCAAGCAGTTCCGCCTGAAGGGCAAGGGCATGCCGGTGCTACGTTCCAGCCAGACCGGCGATCTCTACATCCAGATGCAGATCGAGACGCCGCAGAAGCTGACCAAGCGTCAGCGCGAGCTGCTACAGGAATTCGAGCAGATCTCGTCGAAGGACAACAATCCGGAATCCGCCGGCTTCTTCGCCCGGATGAAGGATTTCTTCGACACGCTGAGCGACTGACGCTCAGCGGTTGCCCCTACTGCATGTTTCCTTAGATCCTATCCGATCTAAGGATAAAAACATGCAGCAATTCAAAGTGCTACAGCGACCTTTGCGCGTCCAATAAGACGCGCGGCGCTGTAGGATCACGTCATGGCCGCAAGCTGCCACAGCCCGGCCATGACGACCGCGGCTCCCGCGACGCGGGACAGCATCCGGCCGCCGGGCACCACCTTTTCGGCGAGCACGAAAATCGCGATCACCGCGATCCACAGGACGTTCATCACGCCGCCGATGAACAGGAGCGCCATCAGCGCCCAGCAGCAGCCGACACAATAAAGGCCGTGAAGAAGACCGAGCTGGTAGGCGCCGCCGGCATCGCGGCGAAAGCCGCCATGGCTCTGGATGAACATGAGCGGCGCCTGGCACTGCCTTAGGCAGGCGTCCTTCAACGCCGTCCATTGAAACAGTCCGACCGAAATCAGGATGATGCCGCTGAGAATACGGCTGCCGCTCGCCAGCATCGGCGTCAGCAGCAGAGCAGACTCCAGCAGCCATTGCCCGAGCGTCGCCAGAGCCGCAAACAGGACCCAGGCGGTGAGATAGCCGCCGGCAAAAAAGCCGGTCGCGGCAAACGGCCTGTCGTCGAGCGCCGCCTGCCGCCCGACACGGGCAAAGAGCAGGATCATCGGCGTTGCCGAAGGCGTCATCATGCCGACCATCATCACCGCCCACATGACAAAGGCATAGGCGAAGGTCGACACACTCCAGGGACGGAAGGCGACGTCGGCCATCGACGCCATGGCACCCGGCGACATGTCCATGGCCATGCCCTCGTCTGTGCCCATCGCCATGTCGCCGCTCATGCCATCGCCAGAGGCCGGCACGTGCGCCATGGCCTCCATGCCGACTGCCAGCCAGAGAATATAGAGCCAGGTAATTCCGGTCAGCGCCAACAGCGAGACCACGACGATGAGCCGGTCGCGCCTTAAAAGCGTTTCGAGCGCAGTGTCGGCCATGGGCGTCAGTGAACCACGCCGCTTTCAGACAGATGCATGCTGGCGAAATGGGCGTGCGAATCCGGAATGGACAGCGTCAGCGGCCCCTTCGTGTCGGCCCACCCGCGTCCAACCTCGCAGACGTCGTATTCGAAGCCCTGCGGCAGGTTGATGCGTGCCTGATGCGGGTTTCCGGTCACGGGGTTCAAGATCGGCTCGCCACGCGCCACGATCCACCCGGGCACATTCAGCCGTGCTGTCCGCGCGCCGACATCGACGTCGAAGTCGATCTCGGCAAAGACCGGGTCGTGAAAGGTTTCGAAGGTGGTGGCGAACACCTGGAAGAAGGTTGCTCCCGGCTCGGTATCCTGGCCGCTCATGATGCGCAGCAGCGACTCGCGCTGGGCCGGCGTGGCACGGATGTCGACGATCGGCACGACCTCACCCCTGCCCTCATGAATTGCACCGGGCCAAGCCGCAATGATCCCGCATCTCAAGCCGTCGAGGCGCGTGTCGCCGTGATGGCCCGTCTCGATCTCAAATCCACCGACGGCGCAGCAATTGCCGTGGGTCGGCAGCGCATTGAACTGGCAGGGGCAGCCATAGGCGCAATTGCAATGAATGAATTCTCGACCCTTGATCGTCCAATTGACACTCGTCATCGTCTCCTCCCGGATCTGATCGGTGTGGGATCTGCTTCATTCCGCTCGACTGTTCGACGACTTATTAGGTTTCAAGAATATACTCTCCTCCGGGCGCCCTGCCAACGCCGCCCGCGGCGTGCCGTCGATGACGAACAGGACTTTGCCGCCACGCGCGATCGAACGCGCGCGGCGGCAACAGACAGGTGAGTATCAGAGCGTGGCCATGCCACCATCGATGATCAGTTCGGCGCCCACCGTGAAGGCGGCCTCGTCTGAGGCGAGGAAGACAATTGCCTTGGCAATCTCGCTTGCATCGCCGAAGCGGCCGAGCGGGATCTGCGCGGCGATCGATGCGACGATCTCCTTGTTTTCGGCAGGCGTGGCACCGTGTCCGTCATGCAGTGGCGTCTTGATCGGGCCGGGGCTGACCGCATTGACGCGAATGCCGCGGCCGATCAGTTCGCCCGAAAGCGTCTTGGCAAGCGACAGGAGCGCCGCCTTGCTGAGCGCGTAGACGCTGGAGGTCGGCATGCCGATATGGGCGTTGATCGAGGTGTTGAGCACGATCGAGGCGGGGTTGGAGAAGATCGGCAGCAGCGCCTGGATCAGGAAGAACGGGCCCTTGACGTTGATCGCGAGCGACTGGTCGAAGCTGGCTTCGTCCCATTTTTCGATCGGCTGAAGCTTGGCGATGCCGGCGTTGACGAAGAGGATGTCAAGATGGCCGAAGGCGGCCTTGACTTGCTCGGCAACCGCCGCCTGTCCGGCGGCGTTGCCGGCATCGGCCTGGATGATGACGGCGCCTTCGCCGAGTATCTTGCGTGCTTCGGCAATGTTCTTCGGATTGGTGCCGGTAACGGCGACCCGGGCACCCTCGGCGATGAACTGGCGCGCCGTTTCGAGGCCGATGCCGCTGGTGCCGCCGGTGATGAGCGCGGTCTTGTTGTGCAAACGTGGCATGATGGAATTCCTTCTTTTGGGTTGGCCTGGCTGTTGGGTTGGCTTGGGACCGGTCTTCTTTCCATCGACCGCCGTCCTTCGTTGCCAATAGATATGGCCGAAGATTGCCGTTCGGATTAGTCTGCCAATGATGGAACTCGAATTCGGAAATGCCGAACGATGCTGAAGATCGAAGGAATTGCTGCCTTTGTCGCAGTTGCGGAAGCCGGCTCGATCAGCGAGGCGGCGCGCCGGCTGCGGCTGTCGAAATCCGTGATCAGCGAACGGGTCTCGGACCTGGAACGCCACCTGAACGCAACGCTGTTGCATCGCACGACGCGCAAGCTGACTCTCACCGAAGATGGCATCGCCTTTCGCGAGCGCGCGGTGCGGATCGTCAGCGAGGTGCAGGCCGCCGCCAGCGATCTGGCGGAGCGCCGCGGGACGCTGACCGGACCATTGCGGATCGCCGCCCCGGTCAGTTTCGGGCATCTGCATCTCGGGCCTGCCCTTTACCCCTTTCTGGCGGCACATCCCGAGGTCGAATTGACGCTCGATCTCGACGATCGCCGGGTCGATGTCGCCTCGGAGGGTTATGACGCCATCGTGCGCCACGGGATCATCGCCGATTCACGGCTGGTCGTG
Organism: Ensifer sp. Root1252; assembly: GCF_001425885.1. Lineage (NCBI taxonomy): Bacteria > Pseudomonadati > Pseudomonadota > Alphaproteobacteria > Hyphomicrobiales > Rhizobiaceae > Ensifer > Ensifer sp. Root1252. The sequence continues at coordinate 856,556 of NZ_LMDT01000001.1, forward strand.
TGGAAGCTTGCCAAAAGCAGGCGCCTGCTGGTCGCCTCGCCCGACTATCTCGATCGCAACGGCACGCCGGCCTCGCTTGCGGAACTCAACGATCACCGCGGTATCTTCTACACCAATCGCGGCGCTTCCGACTGGCGGTTCGAGGGGCCGACCGGTTCGACCGTTATCCGCGCCCGCATGGCGCTGCGCATCAACAACGGCGACATGATCCACGATGCTGCCGTCGCCGGGCTCGGCATCGCGCTGCTGCCGACATTCATCTGCGGTCCTGCGGTGCGCGACGGTCGGCTTCGCGAGATCGATGTCGGTTTTCGCCCAGAGCCGGAATTCATCTACATGGCCCATCCGGAGGGCCGACGGCCGTCGGCCAAGCTCCGGGCAATTACCGATCATCTGAAGAAGACCTTTGGCGATCCTCCGCACTGGGACCCGTGAACCGCTGCGCGGCTGTGGGCGCGACCGTTCATGCGCAACCCCCATTCGCTACATCTTGATGGGCGCCGCCCAAGTCGCGATCACGACCGGGCCGGATATCCCGGACGAGCCTTGCAACCGAAAGTCGGACGCCTGTTCCCTGAACTGGATCGTCTCATGACGCTCAGTCCCACCGCCAATGCGGAGGCTCTCTCCCCAACCGCGAGCCCCGCCCCCGGCATTGCAGCCGGAGGCGGACAGGGTCACAGGAACAGATCGACTGCGAAGTAGGTGAGCGCCGAAATCGCAGCAGCGGCCGGCATCGTCACGAACCAGGCGATGACAATGTTGCCGGCAAGGCCCCAGCGCACCGCCGAGACACGCTTGGCGGCACCCACGCCGATGATCGCGCCGGTGATCGTGTGGGTGGTCGACACCGGAATGCCGAGCCAGGTGGCGGCAAACAGCGTGATGGCGCCGCCGGTTTCCGCGCAGAAGCCCTGCATCGGATTGAGCTTGGTGATCTTCGAGCCCATGGTGTGCACGATGCGCCAGCCGCCCAACAGCGTGCCGAGCGCGATCGCCGCCTGGCAGGTGATCACCACCCAGAACGGCACATAGAACTCGGAGCCGAGATAGCCCTGCGAGAACAAGAGCACGGCGATGATGCCCATGGTCTTTTGCGCATCGTTGCCGCCGTGGCCGAGCGAATAGAGCGACGCCGAGACGAACTGCATCACCCGAAAGGTACGGTCGACAGCAAAAGGCGTCCGGCGCACGAACAGCCAGGAAACGATGAGGATCAGGAGCAGCGCCAGGAAGAAGCCGATCATCGGCGACATCACGATGGCGCCGACCGTCTTCAAGAGACCGGTCCAGACGATGGCATCGCCGCCAGTGCGGGCTAGGCCGGCACCGACGAGGCCGCCGATCAGCGCATGCGACGAACTCGACGGAATGCCGAAGATCCAGGTCGCGATGTTCCAGACGATCGCCCCCATCAGGGCCGAGAAGATCACCAGCGGCGTAACGATGCCGGGATCGATGATGCCGCGTCCGAGCGTCTCGGCCACATGCAGGCCGAAAAACAGGAAGGCGATGAAATTGAAGAACGCCGCCCACATGACCGCATATTGCGGCCGGAGCACCCGGGTCGAAACGATGGTTGCGATCGAGTTGGCGGCGTCATGCAGCCCGTTGAGAAAGTCGAAGAACAGGGCGATTGCAATGAGGGCGACGAGCAACGGCAGGGCGAGCGTCGCGTCCATCAGACGTTCTCGATCACGATGCCGCTGATCTCGTTGGCGACGTCCTCGAAGCGGTCGACGACCTTCTCGAGCTCGCCGTAGATCTCGCTACCGATAATGTAGGCCATGGCATTGTTGGCACCGTAGCGGCGGAAAAGATCCTTCAGGCCCTGGTCGTGCAGCTCGTCGGACCGGCCTTCGATGCGCGTGACCTCTTCGGCGATGGCGATGAGCCGGCCGTGGTTGACGCCGATGCGATTGAGCAGCGGAATGGCCTCGGCGATCAGGTGCGCCGCCTGGACGACGATGACGCCCATTTCCTTCATGCCCGGATCGAAGGTCTTCTGCTCGTAGAGCCGGATGGTCTTGACCGTCTTGTGCATCATGTCGATGGCATCGTCCATCGACTGGATGAGATCCTTGATGTCGCCACGATCGAACGGCGTGATGAAGGAGCGACGAACGGCCAGAAGCACTTCGCGGGTGACACCGTCTGCCTCGTCTTCAAGCGCGACGATCCGGTCGCAGTGCTTTTCGAGATCGTCGCCGCCGGCGAGGAGCTTGTCGAGCGCTTCGGCGGCACCGACGACGGTACGCGAATGTTGCGCGAAGAGATCGAAAAAGCTGTCTTCGCGGGGAAGGAGTTTGCGGAACCAAGCCAGCATCACAAATATATCCGTTCGTGGATTGTCATGCGGCTGTCATATTGTACGCAAGCGATCAAGAAAAGCGCTGAACGACTGGGATTATAAGGCTTTCCCCGCCGTTATCGCGCAATTTTGCCTGGAAATGACTCAGGTCACCTTTCGTCTTGCCTTAAAGCCCGCTTTCGTCCTACTGCATAGCTCCTTAAATCGGCATCGATTTATGGAGCTATGCAGCAAGTGTTGCAGCGTCCTTTGCACGTCCTGTTCGACGCGTGGCGCTGCGACTGGCGCCGACGTCGAATCCGGACCCGAAATGCCACAAAAGGTCTTTCTCAATCGCCTGAAGCTGAGCGAGTTCCGCAATTATGCGGCGCTGTCGCTGGCGCTCGACCAGAGGCACGTCGTGCTGACCGGCGAGAACGGCGCCGGCAAGACCAATCTGATGGAAGCGGTGTCGTTTCTGTCGCCAGGCCGTGGCCTCAGGCGTGCGGCCTATGCCGATGTCGCTCGCGTCGGCGCAAGCGACGGCTTCTCGGTCTTTGCCGAAGTCGTGGGCATGGAAGGCCCGGTCGAGATCGGTACCGGCACGGCCGGCACCAGTGAGGGGCAATCACGACGCCTGCGGCTGAACGGCACGACAGCGAGTACGGTCGATGAGCTGACCGACCATCTGCGCGTGCTGTGGCTGACGCCGGCCATGGACGGGCTCTTCACCGGCCCGTCGGCCGATCGCCGCCGTTTCCTCGATCGGCTGGTGCTTTCGCTCGATCCGGAGCATGGGAAGCGCGCCAGCGAATTCGACCGTGCCATGCGTAGCCGCAATCGGCTCCTCAGCGACTTTCGTCCCGACCCGGCCTGGTTGACTGCCATCGAGCGGGAAATGGCGGGGCTCGGCGTGTCGATGGCGCTCGCACGGCAGGAGATGCTGGGTCTGCTGACGGCGCTCGTCGAGAGAAACACCGGCGACAGCGTCTTTCCATCTGCGCGCCTGGCGCTGGCGGGCTTCCTCGACGACGAGAGCCACAAGCCAGCCTTCGACCTCGAAGAACAATATCTCACCATGCTGCGCGAGGGCCGGGCGCGCGACGCGGCCGCCGGCCGGACACTGGACGGACCGCACCGCACCGACCTCCTGATTCGCCACCGCGAAAAGGACATGGAAGCCGAGCGCTGCTCGACCGGCGAGCAAAAGGCGCTGCTCGTCGGCCTGGTTCTTGCCCATGCGCGCCTCGTCGGCGACATGACCGGTCACGCTCCTATCCTGCTGCTCGACGAGATCGCCGCGCATCTCGACATGGGCCGCCGCGCCGCCCTATTCGATCTCGTCGACGGACTTGGCGGCCAGGCCTTCATGACCGGGACGGACCGTGCGATGTTCGACGCGCTCGGCGATCGCGGCCGGTTCCTGACGGTGGAGCACGGAAGCGTATCGGGATGATGGAGCCGATCATGGAAAGTGTCCGCTCATGACTAGTACAAGCCTCGAATCATCGGAAATTGCCCGCTACGCGCGCCACATCATGCTGCCCGAACTCGGCGGTGGGGGGCAACAGAAACTCAAGGCGGCGCGCGTTCTCGTCATTGGCGCCGGCGGCCTCGGCGCTCCTGTTCTTCAATATCTCGCCGCCGCCGGCATCGGCACGCTGGGCATCGTCGACGATGACGTGGTGTCGCTGTCGAACCTGCAGCGGCAGGTGATCCACCGCACGGCCGATATTGGCCAGACAAAGGTCGAGAGCGCCTCGGCAGCGATCGGCGCGCTCAATCCGCATGTGGTGGTCGAGAGGCATCCCCTTCGTCTGGCAGCCGACAACGCCGAGGCGCTGTTGCGCCAATATGATCTGGTGATCGACGGCTCGGACAATTTCGACACGCGCTATCTCGCCGCCGATACGGCAGCAACCGTCGGCATACCGCTCGTCACCGGTGCAGTCGGCCGCTTCGACGGTTCGCTTACAGTGCTGATGCCTTATCGCTCGGGCGCGGATGGCGAACCGAACCCGTCCTACCGCGATCTCTTTCCCGAAGCGCCGCCGCCGGGCGTCGTGCCCTCCTGTGCCGAGGCCGGCATCATCGGCGCGCTCACCGGCGTCATCGGAACATTGCAGGCTATGGAAGCCATCAAGGTGATCGCCGGGATCGGCGAGCCACTCGTCGGTCGGCTGTTGATGTATGACGCTCTCTCGGCGCAATTCAGCACCATCCGCTATCGCCGGCGCAAGGACAGGAGCGCAGACTGATGCAGATCATCAGGATCGACGCTGCCTTCGATCGCTACAAGGAATTGCTGGCCCTGATCCTTGACGCCTTTGCCTATATGGACGGGCGGATTGATCCGCCATCCTCGGCCCATGCGCTAACGATTGAGGGGCTGAGCGAGAAGGCTTCGGCAGAAATTGGCTTCGTCGCCGTCGACGGCTCAGTGCTTGCCGGCTGCATCTTCTGCAAGCCGGAGACCGACTGCCTCTATATCGGCAAGCTTGCGGTTTCCGCGACCTGCCGGGGAAAAGGCGTCGGCCGACTGTTGCTTGCAAGCGCCGAAGCAGCGGCACGCGACCGCCACTTGGCCGCTCTGAGGCTGCTGACACGGATCGAACTCACCGAAAACCACAGGACGTTTTCGGCCTGGGGCTTCGTCGAAACCGACAGAACCGCTCACCCGGGCTTTACCCGGCCTACCTCGATCGAGATGCGCAAGACGCTTTGATCAGTCGCGAATCAATCGCGACCCGGCAGCACCCGATCCGGCGGCCGGTGACCGTCGAAGAAGGTGCGGATATTGATCACCACCTTGTCGCCCATGTCGATGCGACCCTCGAGCGTCGCCGAACTCATATGCGGCAACAGCACGACCTTGCCCTCGCCGGCGAGCTTGATGAGCTTGGGGTTGACCACGGGTTCATTCTCGAAAACGTCGAGCCCCGCACCGGCGATCTTGCCTTCGCGCAGGCACTTGATCAGCGCCGTCTCGTCGATGATGCCGCCGCGGGCGGTGTTGACGATATAGCTTTCCGGGCGCATCAGCGCGAGCCGACGGGCCGAAAGCAGGTGATAGGTCGCCGGCGTCGAGGGGCAATTGACCGAGACGATATCGACGCGGGCAAGCATCTGGTCGAGGCTGTCCCAATAGGTCGCCTCCAGCATCTCCTCGGTCTCGGCCTTGACCCTGTGACGGTTGTGATAGTGGATCGACAGGCCAAAGGCCTTGGCACGGCGCGCGACCGCGGTGCCGATGCGGCCCATGCCGACGATGCCGATGCGCTTGCCGGCAATGCGCCGGCCGAGCATCCAGGTCGGAGACCAGCCGGCCCATTCGCCCTTGCGATCGGTCAGGATCTGCGCACCCTCGGCGAGCCGGCGCGGCACGGCGAGAATGAGCGCCATCGCCATGTCGGCGGTGTCCTCGGTCAAAACGTTCGGGGTGTTGGTGACGGTAATGCCCTTGCGTGCGGCCGCGTCGACATCGATGTTGTCGACGCCGTTGGAGAAACTGGCGATCAGTTTCAGTTGCGGGCCGGCCTGCTCGATCAACGCCGCATCGATGCGGTCGGTCACCGTCGGCACGAGCACGTCGGCGCGCTTCACCGCCGCCACAAGCTCTGGTTGGCTGCGCGGCGTATCATCGATGTTCAGTTCGGCGTCGAAGAGCTCACGCATTCTGGTTTCGACGATGTCCGGCAGTTTCCGGGTGATGTAGACCTTGGGCTTCTTCTTGCTTGTCATTGCTGCGATGGGCCTTGTTGACGGGTCCTTAACCAAGTTGGGCGATACTTTCTCCCTGTAGCCGCAATTTCTACCAGACCCGGTCGGGAAGACAAACAAAACTCGCTGCGTCGTCCCCGCGATTTACGCCCCGGCCAAGAGCCCTGGGTGAACTGCGCCTGCAAGTTGCCACGGAAAATGAGCTTCGTCATGCGTCACGTCATTTCCAAACTCTCGTTAGCGTTGATCGCCGCCTGCATCGGCGCGGTCATCACGACGTCGGGTGCCCATGCCCAGGCCGCAAAGGGGGCCAGCGGATTGCCGCTGCCGCGTTTCGTCAGCCTGAAGGCCAAGAGCGTCAACCTGCGCATCGGCCCGAGCGTCGACTACGCGGTGGCGTTCCGCTACCTCAGGCCCGGCGTACCGGTGGAAATCATCCAGGAATACGATAACTGGCGCCGTATCCGCGACGCCGACGGCACGGAAGGCTGGGTGAACCAGGCCCTTCTGTCGGGCGACCGCACGGCCGTCACCGCGCCATGGATGCGCGGCAAGGGCGAAGGCGTCTTCGTCAACCTGCGCCGCGAGCCGCAGAGCACGGCAGGGATCGTTGCGCGCATGGAGCCCGGCGTGGTCATCCGTGTGGGTGAATGCAATGGCGACTGGTGCCACATCGAAACCCAGGGCGTCGAAGGCTGGATCGTCCAGAGCGAGATCTGGGGCGCCTATCCGGGCGAAGCCTTCAAATAAAGGCTACGCCCGCTCTGACATAGGTCATATTTGGTGCGCGGCGCTGCAGCTCGCCTCAGGCGAGCTCGGCCTGCTTGGCGGCAGCGGCAAGCGATACCATCGGCCTCGGGCCGATCTGGCCGATGACGATACCGGCTGCGAGATTGCCGAGCTTGCTGCAATCCTCGAGCGACCGACCGGTCGTATATCCGTGGAGAAAGCCCGCAGCATAGAGATCACCGGCGCCTGTCGTATCGACCACCTGCGCGAGCGGCGTCGCGCCGACGCGGACACGTTCGGTGCCGCGCACGACGACGGAGCCTTCTTCACTCAGCGTGACGGCCGCAAGCTTGCAGTCCTTCGAGAGCTTTTCCAGCGCCAGATCGAAGTCCTCGGTCTCGTAGAGTGCGAGCGCTTCCTGTTTGTTGGCAAAGACGATGTCGACGGTGCCGGAGCGCATCAGCTCCAGAAACTCGTCGCGATAGCGGTGGACGCAGAAACTGTCCGACAGGGTCATTGCGGTTTCGCGGCCGTTTTCATGGGCGATCTTGGCGGCCTCGCGGATTGCATCCTTGGCACGCGGCGGATCCCACAGGTAGCCCTCGAAATAGGTGACCTTGGCCTCAGCGACGACATCGGCCTCCACGTCCTCCGGACCGAGCTCGACGCAGGCGCCGAGATAGGTGTTCATCGAGCGCTCGCCGTCCTCGGTCACGAAGATCATCGAGCGGGCGGTCGGCGGCACCGTTTCGAGCGGCTTGGTCTGGAAATAGACGCCCTGGGCGCGAATGTCGTGCGCAAAGATCTCGCCAAGCTGGTCGTTGGTCGTCTTGCCAAAATAGGCGGCACGTCCGCCAAGGCTGGCAACGCCGGCCGCCGTGTTGCCGGCGCTGCCGCCGGAAGCTTCGACGGCGGGGCCCATGCGCGAGTACAACAGCTCCGCGCGGTCGGCATCGATGAGGTTCATTGCGCCCTTGATGATGCCGTTTTCACTCAGAAAGCCGTCATCGCAGCGCGCAATGATATCCACGATCGCATTGCCGATCGTCAGCACGTCGTATTTTGTCATGAACTCCGTCCAGTTTCCCTAATGGCCGGTGTTCGTTAATAGCGGTTTTCCAGCCATTTGGAAGACAAAACACGCGTGGCTGCGATCATTCCGCTGGTAATGCGCTTGCCTCATAGGCGGCGGCGAACTCGGCGCTCGGCGGGATCGGCTTGATGACGTCGATCAGAACGCCATTGGGATCGGCGGTGATGAAGTGGCGCTGGCCGAAATCTTCGTCGCAGATCGCCTTCAGGATCGGCAGACCTGCTGCCTGGCAATCGGCATAGACTGCGTCGGGATCCTCGACTTCGAAGTTGAGGAGCAGGCCACTGACCGGCGCGCGGGCACGCTCCGGGATGGTTTCATGGCGATAGTCGAGGACGGCGAGCGTCACCGTCTCGGATTCCGTCGACTGCAGATGCATGTACCAGTCGCTGGTGAACAGCGCCTGGAAGCGAAAGTTGTCGATGTAGAATGCCGCGGTTGCTGCAACGTCTGATGTCATGATCACAGGATAGTAGCTCGTCGATTTCATGGGGCTTTCCCTCGCGCTCGCATCATCATACAGTCTGCATGTATTTTTGAATTAACATACAGGCTGAATGTATGCAAATAAAATCCTCACGCCGCTCCAATCGCGAGCGCTCCGACACGACGCGCGCCGCGATCCTCGATGCTGCCCACGGTCTCTTCGTCGCGAGGGGATATGCAGAAACGTCGACGCCGGACATCGTGGCTGCCGCCGGCATGACGCGCGGTGCGCTCTACCACCACTTCGAAGACAAGAGGGCACTGTTTCGCGCCGTCGCCGAGCGGGAATCCAGTGCCGTGGCGGCGAGGATCGAGGAAGCGACATTCGACCGCCTGACGCCGCGCGAGGCGCTGATAACAGGCGCGCGCGCCTTCTTCGACGCCATGGCGGAGCCGGGCAGAATCCGCATTCTACTGCTCGACGGCCCGGCCGTGCTCGGCACACGGGAAATGGCGACGATCGACGCGGCCAACGCCCAGAGAACGCTGGAAGAGGGCCTGGCGGAGGCGATGGCGCCGCAGGTCCACGATCAGGCCGCCTTGACGGCAATGGCGACGCTGCTGTCAGCCGCCTTCGACCGCGCCGTGCTGGAGATTGCCGAAGGCGCGCCGACAGAGGTCTACGTCGACGCCATCGGCCATCTGATCGACCGACTGATCTCCGCATGAGTCAGTCTCGGGCCGACAGCGCAGACAGATATAAGACGCGCGTCAGCCGGCGACCGGAAGAACTTGTTGCGGCAACTCGACCAGCGGCGCCGGGATATCGCAGGTCTTTTCCGGTGCCTTGCAGATATCGGCAATGACGCAGCGCTCGCATTCCGGCTTGCGCGCCTTGCAGCAATAGCGGCCATGCAGGATCAGCCAGTGATGCGCATGGTAGAGATATTCGTTGGGAATGATGCGCGAGAGCTTCGCCTCGACCTCATCAGGGGTCTTGCCCGGTGCCAGACAGAGGCGGTTGGCGATGCGAAGGATATGGGTGTCGACGGCGATCGTCGCTTGGCCGAAGGCCATCGACAGCACGACGTTGGCGGTCTTTCGCCCGACGCCCGGCAGCGTTACCAGCTCCTCCCGCGTGCGCGGGACTTCGCCGCCGAAATCGGTGATCAGCTTTTCGCTGAGCGCGATGACGTTCCTGGCCTTGTTGCGGAAAAGGCCGATGGTCTTGATGTAGTCGCGGACCTTCTCCTCGCCGAGGGCCAGCATTTTTTTCGGCGTGTCGGCAACGGCGAAAAGTGCCCGGGTTGCCCGGTTGACGCCGGCATCAGTCGCCTGCGCCGACAGGGCGACGGCAACCACCAGGGTAAAGGGATTGACGTGCTCCAGTTCCCCCTTCGGCTCCGGCCGCTGGATCGAGAAGCGTCGGAAGATCTCGGAGATTTCCTCGCGACTGTAGACGCCTGAGGTACGCGGGGCGCGGCGGCCCGTCGCTGGCTTCGTTTTCGCGGGCTCGCCCGGCAATTTCGGCTTCACGTTTTTCATGATGCATCTATAGTCAATGGTCATGACTGATGGCAACGATCAGACGCTTGACGGCGAAGAGCCGGTGTTCAGCGCCGAACTGACCCCCTATCGCTCCCTGGGCTTTAAGGGGTTCAAGGTGTTTTTCCTGATCGCCGGGCTGCTCAGCCTGGTACATGCGGTCGTGTTCATGGTGATCGGCGCCTGGCCGATCGTGTTCTTCTTCGGGCTGGATTTCGCGCTGCTGTTCGGTGCTTTCTGGCTGAACTACCGCTCGGCGCGTAGCCGTGAAGAAGTCAGCGTCTCGCGAACCGACGTGTCGGTGCGCAAGTTCACGCCGTCGGGCCGGATGATCGAACACCGCTTCAATCCGTTCTGGGCGCGCTTCAACATCGCACGGCATCAGGAGATCGGCATCGTCTCGATGAGCATCAGCGGCGGCGGCCACAGGACCGATGTCGGTTCCTTCCTCAACCGCGACGACCGCGAAACCTTCGCCACGGCGTTTTCCGGGGCGCTTGCCACCGTGCGCCGCCGCTGACGCTAGGGCCAATCAAGTTTCGGGTGGCAACGACGCTGGCGGCATGGTTACCTGTGTCACGACAGGAGATGACCGATGAACATTGCGACAACCCTCCCCACCGACATCACGCCTGATGGCACCGATTACGACACGGTGAGAAATGTGATCGAGATGCTCACCGAAGAGTATCGCGAGCAGCCTTCGCTTGAAGCGATCGCGAAGCGTCTGAAGCAGTCGCCGACGCAACTGCAGAAGGTCTTTACCCGCTGGGCCGGGCTGTCGCCGAAGGCGTTCCTGCAGGCGGTCACGCTCGACCATGCCAAGCGCTTGCTGCGCCAGGAAGACATGCCACTCTTGGAGACCAGCATCGAGATCGGGCTTTCCGGCCCGAGCCGGCTGCACGACCTCTTCGTCACCCATGAGGCGATGTCGCCGGGCGAATGGAAGGCGCGCGGCGCGGGCCTCACCATCCGCTACGGCTACCACCCCTCCCCCTTCGGCACGGCGCTGGTGATGATCACCGATCGAGGTCTTGCCGGCCTTGCCTTCGCCGATGGCGGCGGCGAGCACGAGAGTTTCGAGGATATGGCGCATCGCTGGCCGAACGCCACCTATGTCGAGGACAGCGCGGCCACGGCGCGTTATGCGGCGCGCATTTTCGATCCTGAACGCTGGTGCGCCGGAGAGCCCTTGCGCATCTTCCTGATCGGCTCCGATTTTCAGATCCGGGTCTGGCAGGCGCTCTTGAAGATCCCGCTCGGCCGCGCCACGACCTATTCGACCATCGCCGGCGAGATCGGCCAGCCGACCGCCTCACGCGCCGTCGGGGCAGCCGTCGGCCGTAACCCGATCTCGTTCGTCGTTCCCTGTCACCGGGCGCTCGGCAAGAGCGGCGATCTCACGGGCTATCACTGGGGGCTGACGCGCAAGCGCGCAATCCTCGGATGGGAAGCCGGCAAGGCCTGAGAACGAAAAAAGGGGCGACCGGCGCCCCTTTTGTTTGCTCTGCAGTTTGCCTTAATGGGCAGCCGACATATCGCCGAGCACTTCCTTGGAAGCGACCGTCGAATTGGCGTTGAGCTTGTAGACCATCGGCACACCGGTCGCGAGATTGAGCTTCAGGATCTCTTCCTTCGTCAACCGGTCGAGAACCATGACGAGCGAGCGCAGCGAGTTGCCATGCGCGGCAACGAGAACCTTCTCGCCGGCCAGCACGCGCGGCAGGATATCCGTCAGGTAGTAGGGCCATACGCGGGCGCCGGTGTCGCGCAGGCTTTCGCCGCCCGGCGGCGAAATGTCGTAGGAACGGCGCCAGATATGCACCTGCTCTTCGCCCCACTTCTCGCGGGCATCATCCTTGTTGAGGCCGGAGAGGTCACCATAGTCGCGCTCATTCAGCGCCTGATCGCGGATGGTTTCGAGTGACGGCTGGCCGACGGCGTCGAGCACGAACTGGCAGGTGCGCTGGGCGCGGATCAGCGACGAGGTGAAGGCGATGTCGAACTTGATGCCGTAGTCGGCGAGCGCCTTGCCGCCAGCCTTGGCTTCTTCGACGCCAAGCTCGGTCAGGTCAGGATCGCGCCAGCCGGTGAACAGGTTCTTCAGGTTCCAGTCGCTCTGGCCATGCCGGACAAGGACGAGGGTGCCGCTCATATGATTTCCCCTTGAGACGATAGAGATGGTGTCAGTTGAGCCCGAGAACATCGAGCATGGAGTAGAAGCCGGGTTTCTGGTCGCGTGCCCAGAGTGCTGCGGTAATGGCGCCCCGCGCGAAGATGGAACGGTCGGTGGCGCTGTGGGACAGCGTCACCTGTTCGCCTTCTCCGGCGAGAATGACCGAGTGTTCGCCGATCACCGAGCCGCCGCGCAGCGTCGCAAAACCGATCGTGCCTTGCGGGCGGGCGCCGGTGTGGCCGTCACGGACGCGCACGGAATTTTCAGACAGCGCAATGCTGCGCCCCCTCGCCGCCGCTTCGCCAAGGAGCAGTGCCGTGCCGGAGGGGGCATCCACCTTGTGCTTATGGTGCATTTCGAGGATTTCGATGTCCCAGGCAGCAGGCCCGAGAGCACGCGCCGCCTTCTCCGTCAGCACGCCGAGAAGATTGACGCCGAGACTCATATTGCCCGACTTGACGATGCGGGCATGACGCGCGGCAGCGCGGATCTTCGCGTCGTCATCCGCCCCGCAGCCGGTGGTGCCGATCACATGCACGATGCGTGCCTGTGCGGCGAGGCCGGCAAATTCGACGGTGCCGGCCGGCGACGTGAAATCGAGCACGCCTTCGGCTTCGACAAAAGCTTCGAGCGGCTTGTCGGTGATCGCGATGCCGATCGGTCCGAGCCCGGCGAGTTCGCCCGCGTCACGGCCGACGAAGGGTGAGCCTGGACGTTCGACGGCCGCATGCAGGCGGACGCCGTCCATGCCGTGAACCATACGGATCAGCGTCTGGCCCATGCGACCGGCCGCGCCGACGACCACAAGCTTCATGTCCGTCGTGCTCATCGGCGATATTCCTTCCAGCTCATGTTTAGATTTCGGCGTCGGCCGACGCCTCTGGGGCCTTGCCCTGGAGATTGTGCAGGCGAGCGTAGAGACCGTCCTGGCGGCGCGCAAGATCCTCGTGCGTGCCTTCCTCGACGACGAGACCGTCCTTCATGACGATGATCTTGTCGGCATTGACGACCGTGGACAGACGGTGGGCGATGACGATGACCGTGCGTCCGTGCATCGCCTCGTCGAGCGCCTTCTGCACCGCGGCCTCCGACTCGGTGTCGAGCGCCGAGGTTGCCTCGTCGAGCAGCAGGATCGGTGCATTGCGCACCAACGCGCGGGCGATCGACAGACGCTGCCTCTGGCCACCGGACATCGTGACCCCGTTTTCGCCAACCGGGGTGTCGTAACCCTGCGGCTGGGTGAGGATGAAGTCATGCGCATAGGCCAGACGCGCGGCTTCCTCGATTTCCGCATCGGTCGCGTCCGGGCGGCCATAGCGGATGTTGTCGCGGATAGAGCCTTCGAAAAGATAGGGCTGCTGCGAGACATAGGCGATGCCATTGCGCAGCGACTGCTTGGTGACGTCGGCGATGTCCTGCCCGTCGATCAGAATCTGGCCGGAGGCCGGATCGTAGAACCGCGGAACAAGGCTGATGACCGTCGACTTTCCGGCCCCGGACGGGCCGACAAGCGCAGTGGTCTTGCCGCCTTCGGCGACAAAGCTGACGCCCTTCAGAATCTCGTCGCCATTGGCGTAGCGGAAGCGCACATCGCGCAGCTCGACGTTTGCACCGTGGAACTCGAGCTGCTTTGCATCCGGCTTGTCACGCTGATGCGGCACCGTGTCGAGGATTTCGTAGACCATGCGGGCGTTGACCGCGGCACGTTCCAGCGAAACCTGCAGGCGCGCCAGGCGTCGGGCCGGGTCATAGGCCATCAACAGAGCGACGACGAAGGCGAAGAAGGCTCCCGGCGGTACGCCGGCATAAATCGCGCGGAACGCGGAATAGGCAAGCACGCAGGAAATCGCGAGACCCGCAAAGGTTTCGGTCATCGGCGCGGTGCGTTCGCTCAAGCGCGCAATCCGGTTGGCCCGGTTTTCGGCCCGCTCGATGATCGCTTCGACCTTGCCGCGCAGTTCGCGCTCCATCGTGAATGCCTTGACGATGGAAATGCCCTGGATCGTCTCCTGCATGGCACCGAGGACACGGCTGTTGACCTCGATGGATTCACGCGTCGCCGAGCGCAAGCGCCTGGAAACGTAGCGCAGGCCCAGCAGCAACGGCGGCGCTGCCACGAAGACGATGATCGACAGCAGCCAATCCTTGGCGAACATCACGCCGACGAGCCCGATCAGGGTCAGGAGATCACGGGCGATCGAAGTGACGGTCAGATTGAGCACGTCCCGAATGCCGCTGACATTCTGGCTGATCTGGGCAGCGAGCTGCGCCGAGCGTGTCTCGTTGAAGTAACCGACGCTCAGTGCCATCAGATGCGCATAGAGCCGGCGCTGGTAGCGCGCGACGATATTGTTGCCGATCTTCGACAAGGCGACCGCCTGGCCGTAGGTGGCAAAGCCGCGCAACACGAACGCGCCAAAGATCGAACCGCACACCAGCAGCACGATACCCGCATTTCTGTTGGCAAAAGCCTCGTTGATCACGGTCTCCATGATCGAGGCGGTAAAGCCGGTCGTCACGGCGACGACAGCCAGGCACGCAATGGCAAAGACGTAGCCGCGGATATGATCGCGACCGTTTTCTGCGATGACCCGCTTCAAGATTCCGCTGATCGTGTCAGAATCGACAGCGTGCTGTTTTCTATCTCTGGCGCTCAAAAAGCCTGTCTTCCCTGAGCCTGCGCGGTAAGTCGGACGCCGACACTACCTTTCTCGGGCTCTATAGTGCTTTGATGTCGCTTTGGCGAGTCTTTGCGCACGCCGCCGCCATCAGCTTCGCCAGCGGCGTCCCTCCGTTGCAACACCGAAGTCTCTCGGCGTGCGCGCGAAAGCTGCCAAACCCGACAGTGCCGCCATCGGATGAATGACCGCGAAGGTCGGGATGGTCTTCATCAGCGCGGAATGCGGCGCCTTGTCTTCGAAGGCGGCCCGGAATTCCGGTTTTTGCAGCGCCGGCAGGATCTTTTGCGAAATGCCACCGGCCAGAAACACACCGCCGCGCGCCATGAAAATCAGCGCCATGTCGCCGGCCACGCGACCGAGATAGGTCGAAAACAGCGATATACTCTCGACCGCGGCGGGGTTGTTGTCGGCAAGTGCTGCTGTGGTGACCTCGGCCGGATCGTTCAGGACCGGTTCTTCGCCATTGGCGGCGCAAACGGCCCGATAAAGATTCATGATGCCGCGACCGCAGAGGATCTGCTCGCCGGCCATGCGCCCCTCGATCGGCTCCAGGAAAGGCCAGATCTGGAAGTCGCGCTCGGTTCGCGGGCCGATATCGACATGACCGCCTTCGCCGGGCACCGGAAACCAGGTGTGCTGCGCGAAGACCAGGCCGCCGACACCGAGTCCGGTACCCGGACCGAGAACGACGCGGGAGGTCAGCGGGCGAACGCTGCCGCCACCGATCTTCACCAGATCTTCGGCAGCCGGGGCGGCGACGGCCAGCGCCTGCGCCTCGAAATCGTTGATGATCAGGACGTCCTCAAGGCCGAGGCCCGACAGCATGTCCTTGGGGCGTAACACCCAGCCGGCATTGGTCAGCGGAATCTCGTCGCCCTTGATCGGGCCGGCGACGGCGAGGATCGCCGACCGCGGCTGGACCGAGGTCTTGTCGAGGATGCTCTTCTGCAACGCTTCCTCGATCGTCTCGAAATCGCCGGTCTTGATCGGCGGCAGCTGCTTCGGCTCGGCAAAGGCATCGAGCAGCAAAGCGAAGCGGGCATTGGTGCCGCCGATGTCGCCGATCAGGATCGGAAAGGAAAAACTGTTGTCACTCGCACCGGGCATCACACTGTCCATCCTGATCGTCGCCGTGAGGTTTCGAATTCTCTACAGCGCCGCGCGTCAAATATGACGCGCAAAGGACGCTGTAGCACTTAAACTTGCTGCATGAATCCTTAGATCGAATCCGATTTAAGGATTCATGCAGTATCAGTTGTGGTTGAAGTCGATCAACTGCTCCGCCGTTGCGCGATTGAGCGCCATCGGAATATCGTAGACGATCGCAAGCCGCATCAACGCCTTGACGTCAACATCGTGCGGCATCGCCGTCAGCGGATCGACGAAGAAGATCAGAAGCTGGATATCGCCGGTGGCGATCATCGCGCCGATCTGCTGGTCGCCGCCGAGCGGACCGCTTTTCAGGCGCGTGATATCGAGGCTGGGACAAACATCGAGAACGCGGCCGCCAGTCGTGCCCGTGGCAACGATCTTCCATTGCGCGAAGACCGCTTCGTTTGCCTTGGTAAACGCGGCGAGATCATCCTTCTTCTGATCGTGAGCGATCAGGGCAACGCATTTCCGATCCGCCATGCCGTATCCCCGCCAGCAAATTTAAATCGATTTGATGGCCGTATACATGAGCCCGGCAAGATTGAAAAGGCGCAAGCCGAGACGGCTACTGCAGCGTCGGGCGCGCCAGGGGAACGGGAATGTCGGCTGGCGGCAAATCGGCTGCGGCATTGCCGATCACCTGCTCGATGCCCTGTTCGGCAGGCACTGGCGACGCAGCGCGATAGGCCATGCCGAAGGTCGCATCCTGCTCGGTGGCCGGGGCCGGTCCGTTCAGCACCAGGGTGCAGGCCTTCGGCAGATCGGCCATGGTCGTCAACCGGGGCTTCACCGGCTTTTCGCCCGGCTTCTTCTTCGGCTTTGCCCATGGTTCATCTGTAAACCACCAGGCCAGCGATTTGTCGCAGCCATCGCCGGCCGGGACGGCCGCCTGGTCCTTGCAGGTCTTCGAGCCTGCCGGGCATTTGATGCGGATGTGGAAATGGTAGTCGTGGCCATAGATCGGCCGGACCTTGCCGAGCGCAGAACGGTCACCGTTCCAGGTGTCGCAGAGCTTCTTCTTGATCGCCGGATTGACGAAGACCCGTTCGACCTGCGGGTAACTGGCGGCCAGCATGATCAGCCGGGCATGCGCCGGCGTCCAGATCGATGGGTCGACGGTCAGAAACTTGTTCTTCTGCAGCATCGACGTTGCGGAGATGTCTTCCCGCTCCCGGCCCGTCAGCGTCCTCTGCGGCATCGGCGTCAGCCAGATATCGGCATCGAGACCGATCTGGTGCGAGGCGTGGCCGGAGATCATCGGTCCGCCACGCGGCTGCGAGATATCGCCGAGAAGCAGACCCGGCCAGCCGACCTTTTCGGCGGCATCATGGGAGAATTGTTCGATCAGTGCGATCATCTGGGGATGGCCCCAGCGCCGGTTGCGCGACAGCCGCATCGCCTGCCAGGTGGGACCATCCGTCGGGATCGCGACGCCGCCGGCAAGGCAGCCCTTCGCATAGAAGCCATAGGACGAAGGCGCCATCTGAGCCGGCAGCGTCTTGGCGCCGAAAAGCGTCTTTGCCGGCGTGTCGTCGGCCCTGGCAGCATCGGCGATCAAGAAACTCGTTCCGAGCAACAGCGCCAGAAGCGCCGAGCCGCAACGTTGAAGTGGAGCAACCATGTCATTTCGTCCCGTTCATGTCCCGCAGACCCCGACGCCGACGCGCCGTGTCCGATGAACCCCCATCCTAAGGCGCGGTCTTTGCCTCAGCCTTGTGAATCACCGGGATGTGACGCAAAAATTTCGCCTGATTTGCGGCGGTGCCTGTCAATTGCCCCGATTTCGCCTATGCTTTCAAAAAAGAACATTGGAATATAGGGGTACCGGCTGGATGCCAAACTTCTGCAGGACCGTGAAACCTGGCCTCGCGGCCTCGCTTCTGACAGCAGCGCTTCTTCTCCTTCCCCCTGCATCGAATGCCGAAGAACAGCCCGTCTGGCGCAATGGTACGTCGTCGATCGGTGAGCCAAAACATAAGGATGGCTTCGCCCGCTTCGACTACGTCAATCCGGACGCACCGAAAGGCGGCGAGCTGCGGCTCTCGGAAAACGGCACGTTTGACACGTTCAACCCCATCCTCGCCAAGGGCGAAGCGGCGACCGGCGTTTCGTCCCTGGTCTTCGATACGCTGTTGAAAACCGCCGAGGATGAAATCACCACCGCATACGGCCTGCTTGCCGAGGGCGTCTCCTATCCCGACGATATCTCGTCTGCCACTTTTCGCCTGCGTGCGGAGGCCAAGTGGGCCGACGGAACGCCGGTGACCCCGGAGGATGTCATCTTCTCCCTCAACATGGCGAAGGAGCACAATCCACTCCAGTCCAACTATTACCGCCACGTGGTTTCAGCGGAAAAGACCGGCGAGCGCGATATCACCTTCCGCTTTGACGAGAAGAACAACCACGAACTGCCGAACATTCTCGGCCAGTTCCCGATCGTTCCGAAGCACTGGTGGGAGGGGCAGGACGCCAAGGGCAACAAGCGCGATATCTCCCGCACAACGCTGGAACCGGTGATGGGCTCCGGCCCCTACAAGATCGCCTCTTTCCAGGCGGGTGGCTCGATCCGCTTCGAGCTCAGGGACGACTATTGGGGCAAGAACCTCAACGTCAATGTCGGACAATACAATTTCAGCACGATCACCTATGCCTTCTTTAGCGACAGAAACGTGGAATTCGAGGCTTTTCGCGCCGGCAACGTCGATTTCTACCGAGACAGCAGCGCGAGCCATTGGGCGACCGCCTACGACTTTCCGGCCATGAAGGACGGCCGTGTGATCCGCGAGGAGATCGAGAATCCGCTGCGCGCAACCGGGGTCATGCAGGCGCTGGTGCCGAACATGCGCCGCGAGAAGTTTAGGGATCAGCGGGTGCGCGAGGCGCTGAACTACGCCTTCGACTTCGAGGATCTCAACCGCAATCTCGCCTACAACGCCTATCAGCGTGTCGACAGCTATTTCTGGGGCACCGAGCTTGCCTCCTCCAAGCTTCCCGAGGGCCGCGAAAAGGCAATCCTGGAGGAGCTGAAGGACAAGGTTCCGGCCGAAGTCTTCACCACGCCCTATGTGAACCCCATCAACGGCGACCCGCAGAAGGTGCGCGGCAACTTGCGCAAGGCGCTCGACCTGTTCAAGGAGGCGGGCTACGAGCTCAAGGGCAACCGGTTGGTCAACGTCAAGACCGGCGAACCCTTCGGCTTCGAGCTGCTTCTGTCCAACCCGTCCTTCGAGCGCACGGTCACGCCATTCATTAACAGCGTCAAGAAAATCGGCATCGATGCCCGCATCCGCACCGTCGACGATTCGCAATACACCAATCGCGTCAGAAGCTTCGACTATGACATGATCTATGGCATCTGGGCGCAGTCCCTGGTGCCAGGAAACGAACAGATCGACATTTGGGGCTCGAGCTCGGTCAACCAGCCGGGATCGAGAAACTATGCCGGCATTGCCGATCCAGCGATCGACGAGCTGATCCGAAGGATCATCTTCGCGCCGAACCGCGAGGAACTGGTTGCGACGACACGGGCGCTCGACCGCGTTCTCCTCTCCCATAACTATGTCGTGCCGCTCTTCTATTCCAAGGCGGTCCGCGTGGCCTATTGGAACCACCTCGCCCATCCGCAGGAGCTGCCCTATTACGGCACCGGCTTCCCGGATGTCTGGTGGTCGAAAAACGCCACGGCCAAATGAAGCCCTTGCACTTGGATGCCGTCTCGATTCCAAATGCAGAAAAACGAATCACTGAAAACGAATATAGGCCCGGCTTGGGCCTGAAAGCCGCAAGGAGACGTGAGGATTGAGACACCATAGGGCGCACGCCGACGCTTCGCGGGTCCGGGCCACCGGCAACACGTCGATCGAAAGGCTGGCCTGATGGGTGCCTATATCCTGCGACGCCTGCTGCTGATGATCCCGACGATCATCGGGATCATGGCGATTTCTTTCACAGTCATTCAGTTTGCGCCCGGCGGACCGGTCGAACAGGTGATTTCGGACCTGACGAACGCCGGCGGCTCCGACCGGCTGAGCGGCAGCAGCGGCGACCTGATGCAGACCGGTGGCGATCAAGGCGGCCAGTACCGAGGCGCCCAGGGGCTCGACCCGGAATTCATCGCCAAGCTCGAAAAACAGTTCGGCTTCGACAAGCCGCCGCTCGAACGCTTCGGCACGATGATGTGGGACTATATCCGCTTCGACTTCGGCGAGAGCTTCTTCCGCAACACGTCGGTCATCGATCTGATCAAGGAGAAGATGCCGGTCTCGATCTCGCTGGGGCTCTGGATCCTGCTGTTTTCCTACGCGATCTCGATCCCGCTCGGCATCAAGAAGGCGGTGTCTGATGGATCGACCTTCGACATCTGGACCTCGGGCATCATCATCGTCGGCTATGCCGTTCCGAGCTTCCTTTTCGGCATCCTGCTGATCGTCGTCTTTGCCGGCGGCTCGTTCCTCGACTGGTTTCCGCTGCGCGGCATCGTTTCCGACAATTTCTGGCAACTGCCCTGGTGGCAGAAGATCCTCGACTACTTCTGGCACATGACGCTGCCGCTGATCACGCTTTTGCTTTCGGCCTTCGCGACAACGACGCTCTTGACCAAGAATTCGTTCATCGACGAGATCAAGAAGCAGTATGTGACGACGGCGCGCGCCAAGGGCCTGAATGACCGTCAGGTGCTCTACGGCCACGTCTTCCGCAACGCTATGCTGATCATCATCGCCGGTTTCCCGAGCGCCTTCATCTCGGCCTTCTTCACCGGTTCGCTGTTGATCGAATATATCTTCTCGCTCGATGGCCTTGGGCGGCTCGGCTATGATTCCGTCGTCAAGCGCGACTATCCGATCGTCTTTGCGACGCTGTTCATCTTCTCGCTGATGGGGCTGCTCGTCAGCCTGCTCTCCGACCTCATCTACACCTGGGTCGATCCGCGCATCGATTTCGAGCGGAGGGACGTGTGATGAGCACCGTAACCACTGCCCCCACCCAGGTTGCCGCCCCGCCGCGTGGCTGGCTGTCGCCGGTCAACAAGCGGCGCTGGCAGAACTTCAAGGCGAACCGGCGCGGCTACTGGTCGCTCTGGCTGTTCCTTCTGCTGTTCGTGCTCAGCCTGTTTGCCGAATTCATCGCCAACGACAAGCCGATCATCGCCTCCTACAAGGGCGAGATCCTGTTTCCTGCGGTGGTCAACTATCCGGAGGAGAAGTTCGGCGGCTTCCTTGCCGAGACCGACTATCGCTCCGACTACATTCGCGACGAGATCGAGGGCAACGGCTGGATGATCTGGCCGCCGATCCGCTACTCCTACCAGACGGTCAACTCGAACATTCCGCATTCGGCGCCGACAAAGCCCTTCTGGCTGATGAGCACGGAGGAACGCTGCTCGGCCTATCCGGAAGGCACCGCCGACCGCAACTGCATTGCCGGCAACCTCAACTGGCTCGGCACCGACGACCAGGCGCGCGACGTGACGGCGCGCATGATCTACGGCTTCCGCATCTCGGTGCTCTTCGGGCTGGTACTCACCATCGCCTCCGCGATCATCGGCGTGACGGCCGGCGCAGTGCAGGGCTATTTCGGCGGCTGGACCGACCTCTTGATGCAGCGCTTCATCGAGATCTGGTCGTCGATGCCGGTGCTCTACATTCTCTTGATCATCGCCGCGATCCTGCCGCCGGGCTTCTTCATCCTGCTCGGCATCATGCTCTTGTTTTCCTGGGTCGGCTTTGTCGGCGTCGTGCGCGCCGAGTTCCTGCGGGCACGCAACTTCGAATATGTGAATGCAGCGCGCGCGCTTGGCGTCGGCAACGGCACGATCATGTACCGTCACCTGCTGCCGAACGCGATGGTGGCGACCCTGACCTTCCTGCCGTTCATCCTTTCTGGCTCGATCACCACGCTGACCTCGCTCGACTTCCTCGGCTTCGGCATGCCGCCGGGCTCGCCTTCCCTTGGCGAGATGATCGCGCAGGGCAAATCCAATCTGCAGGCGCCCTGGCTCGGGCTGACGGCCTTCTGCGTCATGTCGGTGATGCTGTCGCTGCTGATCTTCGTCGGCGAAGCGACCCGCGATGCCTTCGACCCGAGAAAGACATTCCGGTGAGCGCGACGATGACCGATCCCATTCTCTCCGTCCGCGATCTGTCGGTCGCTTTCCATCAGGGCGGTAACACCTCGCTTGCGGTCGATAGCATTTCCTTCGACATCAAGCGCGGCGAAACGGTTGCGCTTGTCGGTGAGTCCGGCTCCGGCAAGTCCGTGTCCGCCAACTCGATTCTGAAGCTCCTGCCCTACCCTTCGGCAAGCCATCCGAGCGGCGAAATCCACTTCAACGGCAAGGACCTGCTGAAGGCCAGCGATGCGGAGCTGCGCCATGTGCGCGGCAACGACATCACGATGATCTTCCAGGAGCCGATGACATCGCTCAATCCGCTGCATCCGATCGAACGGCAGATCGGCGAGATCCTGGAGCTGCATCAGGGACTGGAAGGAGCCGCGGCGCGCACGAGAATTCTCGAGCTCTTGAACCAGGTCGGCATCCGCGAGCCGGAGAAGCGGCTTGGCGCCTATCCTCACGAGCTTTCCGGTGGCCAGCGCCAGCGCGTGATGATCGCCATGGCGCTCGCCAACCGGCCGGAGCTTTTGATCGCCGACGAGCCGACGACGGCGCTCGACGTCACGGTGCAGGCCCAGATCCTCGAACTCTTGAAAACGCTGAAAGACGAGCACGGCATGTCGATGCTGTTCATCACCCATGACCTCGGCATCGTGCGAAAAATCGCCGACAGGGTCTGCGTGATGACCAAGGGCAAGATCGTCGAGACCGGGCCGACCGCCGAGATCTTTGCCAATCCACAGCATGCCTATACCCGCCACCTGCTCGCATCCGAGCCAAGGGGTAACCCGCCGCTTTCGGACGCCTCGAAGCCAGTCGTCATGGAAGCGGCTGATGTGAAGGTTTGGTTTCCGATCAAGGCCGGCTTCCTGCGCAAGGTCGTCGACCACGTGAAGGCGGTCGACGGCATCGACCTTAAGCTGCGCGCCGGTCAGACGCTCGGCGTCGTCGGCGAATCGGGTTCCGGCAAGACGACGCTCGGTCTGGCGCTGACGCGGCTGATATCGTCCAAGGGACGGATCGCCTTCGTCGGCAAGGACATCGCCGCCTACAGCTTCCGCGAAATGCGGCCGCTTCGAAACCGGATGCAGGTCGTCTTCCAGGACCCTTACGGTTCTCTGAGCCCGCGCATGTCGATTTCCGACATCATCGCCGAAGGGCTGAAAATCCACGAGAGCGCGCTGTCGGACAACGAGCGCGATCAACGCGTCGCCGCAGCGCTCGAGGAAGTGGGGCTCGACCCCGCCACCCGCTGGCGCTATCCGCACGAATTCTCCGGCGGCCAACGGCAGCGCATCGCGATTGCGCGTGCGATGGTACTGAAGCCGAAATTCGTGATGCTGGATGAGCCGACCTCGGCGCTCGACATGAGCGTCCAGGCGCAGGTGGTCGACCTGCTGCGCGACCTGCAGCACAAGCACGACCTCGCCTATCTCTTCATCAGCCACGACCTCAAGGTTGTGCGGGCGCTTGCCAACGAGATGATCGTGATGCGCATGGGCAAGGTCGTCGAGCAGGGCCCGGCGGAGCGCATCTTCAATGCGCCGCAGGAGGATTATACCAAGGCCCTGATGGCGGCAGCCTTCAACCTCGAAGCCGTCAACCTGTCCGCCATCCGCCAGTAGAGTCCTAACAATGCCCTCGAAAAGCTCCGTCATCATCGATCTGAAGTTCATTCCCGAGGAGGTTGCGGCAGCCCTGAAGGGCGCCTTCCCGGACCGGGAGGTGATCAACCGAGCCGATGCCATCCACGACAATCGCGATCTCTCTGATATCGACTATGCCGTGGTGTGGAAATCGGCACCGGACCTTTTCGAGAGAGCGCCGGATCTCAAGGTGGTGTTCTCCGGCGGCGCCGGCGTCGACCATGTCCTGACGCTGCCGGGATTGCCGGATGTGCCGCTTGTGCGCTTCGTCGATCGCAGCCTGACGACACGCATGAGCGAATGGGTGGTGATGCAATGCCTCATGCATCTGCGCCAGCACAGCACCTATGAGGCGCTGGCGGCAAAGCGGGAGTGGCGCGACCTTTCCCAACCCGAGGCGGCGGACATTACCGTCGGCATCATGGGCATGGGCGTGCTTGGACAGGATGCGGCCCGTAAGCTTTCGGCCTTGGGCTTCAAGGTCGTCGGCTGGTCGCGCAGCACGAAGGCGATCGACGGCATCGAGACCTATGGCGGTGACGAGCTGGACGCCTTCCTGGCGCGCACGGACTTCCTGGTTGGCCTGTTGCCGCTGACGCCGGAGACCCGCGGCATCTTCAATGCCGGACTTTTTGCCAAGCTGAGCCGCAACGGCCCCTTTGGCGCCCCGGTCTTCATCAATGGCGGCCGCGGCGGCAGCCAGGTCGAAACCGATATCTTGAGCTCACTCGATTCGGGCCTTCTCGGCGCAGCGTCCCTTGACGTTTTCGAGCAGGAGCCGCTTTCGCCAGAAAGCCGCTTCTGGCAGATGCCGAATGTCTATGTAACGCCGCATGTCGCAGCTTCGTCCGACGTCAAGGCGCTGTTCCGCCACGTCGAACAGCAGATCGCCCGCCTCGAAAGCGGGCAACCTTTGCAGCACGTCGTCGATAAATTAGCCGGCTACTGAGCGCTTAGAACGCTTCCGGCCTCGAGAGAGCCGCCCAAACCCTCTATCTCTTTGTTTTTGCGCATTACCTGACGGAAAACCGCTTCGCACTTTTCCTGGAAATGCTTAAGGGCGGCGATAGCCCGTCGGCTGGTCGTAGAGCCAACCGATGCGTTCGATCGACGCTTCCAGTCCCTCGCGGGCAACGGTCATCGTATGGCCGTTGGCATGGATCAGCGTTTCGTCGTCTTCCATCAGCGCAACGTGGCCCTTCCAGAAGACGAGGTCGCCGCGCCTAAGCTCCTCACGGGCGATCGGCGTTCCCAAGCCTGCAGCCTGCATGTCGGAGTCGCGCGGGGCGAGCTTGCCGACCATCATCATCGACAGCTGCACAAGGCCGGAACAATCAATGCCGAAACCGGAACGACCGCCCCAGAGATAGGGAGTTTCGACGAAGCGGGCGGCAACCGAGACATAGTCTCCGGGCACGACGCTGCCGACCTCGATGCAATGGTTGGCGATCACCGCCTGGCCGCCGTCGAGCAGGAAGTAGCGCGTGCCACGGGTCTCGCGCTCGTCGACAACGCTGAGACGGCTGCCCATCGACAACGGATAAACAGTCGGAAAACGCAAGTCATGACCGGAATAGACGAAGGTGCGCGGGGCCGAGACGATGTGCGTCGGGCTCTTGACCACCGGCGCAAGGCAATATTCCGGAAGGTAGCCGACATAGCCGTCGAGATCCGCCTTCACCCAGCACCAGCTCTCGTTGGTATCGAGCACCCGAACCGATTCGCCGAGCAGCAGTTCGGTATCGGTACCGCAGGCAAGATCGGGCTTTGCCCTGAGCGGCGTTACCGGCACGGAGACGCGGGCAACGCTTCCCTCGACATAGCGCTCGGCCTCCACGACACCGCGAAGGCGGCTTTCGGCGAGGTCGGCTCGATAGGCATTCAGGCGGCGATCGGGAAGTGTCGACATGTCAACTCACTTAGGCTGTTTGCGGCCCTGATCAATGATCAGATCGCCGAATTTTTCAAGATAGAGAGCACCGTCGACTGTCCTTTTGATGACCACGTTGCGCCGATCGCGGTCGTCGCGGGCGCGGTCGACAAGGCCGAGGGCGCCCATGGTATCGAGTGCTCGCGTGATCACCGGCTTGGTGACGCCAAGGGTTGCGGCAAGGCCACGAACGGTGTGGGGCGGCGGCACGAGATAGATCTGCAAGAGGATCGCCATCTGGCGCAGCGTCAGATCGCGACCGTCCACCCGCACCTGTTCCAACGATACCATGTGCCAGAGCCCGAGGGCCTGGGAGGGCGTAAGCTCGACCGGCAATGGCAACTCCTGCGCAACCGCATGAATCCCTCGATCGCTCTCCGGTTCGAGGATTCAAACAGACAGTCAACGAACGACAGCGACCAATACACTTCCAAGGGAAGCGCGGCGCTGCGGTAGTCCGCCACCATAGCGGCGGACCGTTACGCAAGCGTTGCTTTTTCGGACGACCGGCGCAGGGTCAGCGCCGGTCGTCTTCATCAGAGACTTACTTGGCGATCCGCCCGATATGCTGATAGAGCGCGCGAATAGCCTGAGCCTCACCGCCAACAGGCGAATGCGGCCGCTCGGACTGGGCCCACCCGAAGATATCGAAATGCACCCAGCTTTTGGTGTTGGTGACGAAGCGCTTGAGGAAGAGCGCTGCGGTGATCGAACCTGCCATGCCGCCCGAAGGCGCGTTCGTCAGGTCGGCAATGCGCGCGGAGACGTCCTTGTCGTAGCCCATGTGCAGAGGCATGCGCCACATCGGATCGTCGACGCTGAGGCTCGCCTCAGAGAGATCCTGCGCCAGCTCGGCGTCGTCGGTGAAGAACGGCGGCAGGTCGGGACCGAGTGCAACGCGGGCGGCACCGGTCAGCGTTGCCATATCGACAAGCAGCTCGTTCTTTTCCTCGTCGGCATAGGCGAGCGCATCGGCAAGAATGAGACGGCCTTCGGCATCGGTGTTGTCGATCTGCACCGTCAGGCCCTTGCGGCTGCGATAGATGTCGCCCGGCCGGAAGGCATTGGCGGAGATCGAGTTCTCGACGACGGGGATGATGACGCGCAGATCGACCTTGAGCTTTGCATCCATGATCATCAGCGCGAGGCCCATGACGTTGGCGGCACCGCCCATGTCCTTCTTCATTAGCAGCATTGAGGAAGCGGGCTTGATGTCGAGGCCGCCGGTGTCGAAGCAGACGCCCTTGCCGACCAGCGTCACTTTCTTGTGGCCCTTCTTGCCCCAGCGCAGTTCAAGAAGACGCGGCGCTTCTGCGCTCGCACGGCCGACCGTGTGAACAAGCGGGAAGTTCTGCGTCAGAAGAGCCTCGCCCGATATCACCGAGACATCCGCCTTGTAGTGCGTCGCAAGTGCGCGGAATGCTGCTTCCAGCGCCTCAGGGCCCATGTCGTTGGTCGGCGTGTTGATGAGGTCGCGGGCAAGGAAGACGCCGGCGAGCTGACGCTTGATATCGGCAGCATCGGCATCGGTCGGGATGAGCAAGGTCGGCGGCTCGCCCTTTGCCGACTTGTAACGCTCGAAGCGATAGGAGCCGAGACCATAGCCGAGTGCCAGCCGGTTGGCTGTGAGCGGCGCCGTTTCGATATGCCACTTGCCGGGTGGCAGGGCGCGCGCGAGCTTGCCGGTCAGGAACGGCGCCTCGGATGGGTTGCCGCCCAGGCCGAAGAGCGCGCCGCCGAGATGGCCATCGGCGGATGGGATCAGAAGGACCGCGCCCGATTCGGCCTTGAAGCCGGCCTTTCGGGCCCAATCAAGCGCGATCGGATCGATGGCTCCCGTTTCGATATGCGCCGGCGTGACCGCGAAGATCGGCAGAGTCTTGCCTGCGCTGGTGTTGAACGGCGACGGCCGCTCGATGAACTGATAGGGGGCCATGGAAGTCCTCGGCTGACAGAGATGGATTCGCGCATTTAACGCTCTGTTAGGGTTAACAGATTATTGCTGGAGTGAAAGTTGCGCCGATGTTGTTTGGAGTTCTGGTGCGCGAATGCATGCTGGGGACACCGCCGATGGCCAAACGCACGATCTCATCCCTAAACGCCAACCGTCTGCTGCAAGGCGCCGCGATCGCGATCGTCGCCCTGTCTGTCGCCGGCTGTGCCAACCAGCCGAAGAAGGAGCTGACGACCGGTTCCATTTCGGGCACGTCGAAGTCGGTTCAATCGATGACCGCATCGGAACTGTCCCAGGCAGCCGAAGGCATCGGCCAGGCCTATGAGAAGAACCCGCGGGATCGCGAGGCGGGGCTCAACTACGCCAATCTTCTGCGCATGACCGGGCGCAACGAACAGGCGCTTGCCGTCATGCAGCAGGTCGCCATCAACCATCCGCAGGACCGCGAGGTCCTCGGCGCCTACGGCAAGGCGCAGGCAGCGGCCGGACAACTGGATCAGGCACTGAACACGATCAGTCGCGCGCAGACGCCGGATCGGCCGGACTGGAAGCTGAAATCGGCCGAGGGCGCGATCCTTGACCAACTCGGACGTGCCCAGGAGGCGCGCCTGCGCTATCGCGAAGCGCTCGAGCTCAAGCCGAACGAGCCTTCGGTGCTCTCCAACCTCGGCATGTCCTATCTTCTGACCAAGGACCTGCGCACGGCGGAGACCTATCTCAAGTCCGCCGCGAGCCAACCCGGCGCCGACAGCAGCGTACGGCAGAACCTCGCACTCGCCGTCGGGCTGCAGGGACGCTTTCAAGAGGCCGAAACGATCGCCCGCCAGGAGCTTTCCGGGGAGCAGGCAGAAGCCAACGTGAAATATCTGCGCTCGATGCTGTCGCAGCAAGGTGCGTGGACGCAGCTGGCCAAGGCGGACGAAACTAACACCAACTGAGATCACGGAACGGAACCGGTGTCTGTCGCACGCCCCAAGCCCGCTACAGCGACCTTTGCGCGTCTAATAAGACGTGCTGCGCTGTAGGAATCGCTGACTGCGCTTTAAGCCTTTGTTTTTGCGCATGTCGCGCAAAAGTGCGTAGCG
The DNA here is from genome assembly GCF_001425885.1 of Ensifer sp. Root1252. Classification (NCBI taxonomy): domain Bacteria; kingdom Pseudomonadati; phylum Pseudomonadota; class Alphaproteobacteria; order Hyphomicrobiales; family Rhizobiaceae; genus Ensifer; species Ensifer sp. Root1252. Next base: position 885,095 of record NZ_LMDT01000001.1, read on the forward strand.
GTTTTGCGATAGTGACATGCGCTAGGCTGATCTCAAGCCGCCTCTGATTTGCAAGCCTCCACAGCCCCGCGCGTTCAATGGAATACGCGACGAGCGCCATGGGCGGCCCGACTTTTCGGCACAATCTCCCAAATTGCATCCGCTCTGAAGAATTGTGCAGCAGCGGGATCAGAAACGATCGGCGACCTGGATGCCGGCCGGACCGAGGATGACGGCGACGAGAACCGGCAGGAAGAACAGGATCATCGGCACTGTGAGCTTGGGCGGCAGCGCCGCCGCCTTCTTTTCAGCGGCATTCATGCGCTGATCGCGGCTTTCCTGCGCCAGAACGCGCAGCGCCTGGGCAATCGGGGTGCCGTAGCGGTCGGCCTGGATCAGCGCCTGAACCACCGATTTCACATCATCGAGGCCCGTCCGGTGGCCGAGGTTTTCGAGCGCGATCCGGCGTTCGGGCAGGAAGGAAAGCTCGGCCGTCGTCAACACCAATTCCTCCGCCAGAGCCGGCGACTGGGAGGCAATTTCATCGGCAACGCGCCGCATGCCAAGCTCCATCGAGACGCCGGATTCAACGCAGATCAGCAGGAGATCGAGCGCATCCGGCCAGGCGCGACGAATGGAATGCTGTCGCTTCGAGATGGCGTTGGCGACAAAGATGTTCGGCGCATAGAAGCCGACATAGGCAAAACCGACGGCAAATGCGAACCGCATCATGAACGGCTTTTCGCCAAAATTGCCGAGCACGAAAATATAGATGATCGCGATGACCAGGAACAGGAACGGAAGGCAGAAGCGCGCGAAGAGGAAGGTGTTGAGCGCGTTCTGGGACCGATAGCCCGCCGTCTTGAGACGGTTGACCGTGTTGTCGTCAACGAGGGCTTTGCGCAGATTCAGCCGCTCGACCACCTGGCGAACGGACGTATTGTTCTGACCGCGCAAATTGGCCTTGCCGCTCGAGACTTCGGCCGCCAGGCGCGCGCGTTCCCGTGCGCGGATCTGTTCGCGCTCGGTCGCCACCGATTTCATCCGCTTGCCGAGGTCTCCGCGCTCCAAGAGCGGCACCACGAGAGAATAGAAGGTCGCCAGCACTGCAAATGAGACAAGAACGGCAAAGACGACATTGGGATCCGTCAGTGTCTTGATCAATCCTTCGCTCATAATCGTCCCTCAGATATCGAAATTGATCATGTTGCGCATCACCAGAATGCCGATACTCATCCAGACCAAGCCAGCGCCAATGATGAGATGGCCGCGCGGGTCAGTGAACAGGACCATCATGTAGTCGGGTGAGGTAACGTAAACGAGGAACGACACGATGAATGGCAGGGCGCCAATAATGCAAGCCGAAGCCTTTGCCTCCATCGACAGAGCGCTGACCTTGGCCTTCATCTTCTTTCGTTCACGCAACACCTTCGACAGGTTGCCGAGCGCTTCGGACAGGTTGCCACCCGCCTGCGCCTGAATACCAATAACAATGGCGAAGAAATTCACCTCTGCCAGTGGAATGCTATTGATCATGCGGGCGCATGCCTCGGTGACGCTGAGGCCGACCTGCTGAGAATCGACGACGCGGCGAAATTCGGTTTTGACCGGCTCCTGGCCGTCACCGGCGATGAGGCGCAGGGCATCATTCAACGGAAGACCCGATTTGATCGAGCGAACCATGATGTCGAGCGCGTTCGGAAACTCCTCAAGGAATTTCTTGCAGCGACGCTTGATCAGGAAGCCGATGAACCAGCGTGGCAGGCCAGCGGCGGCGATCAGGCTGATGCCAGCCGAGATCGCGAGACCGGCGCCAGCCATGAGCGTGATGATGAAGGCGACGAAGCCGAAAGCCGCACTGAAAAGATAAAACTGCGTCAGGGAAATGGACAGGTTTGCCTGTGCCAGGCGGGCCTTCATCGATGGCGCCGTCTTGCTCGATTTTTCCTGTTGCTTCTTCTCGAGTTCCTTCAACGAGTCCTGAACGGACTTGCGTCGCTTCGACATTTCGCTGACACGATCGCGAGCTGCCTTGACCTTGACCCGATCTGTTTCGGCGGCGCCGACTTTGCGAATTCGACCTTCCGCCTTCTTCTCGGTTTCTATCCGCGAATACAGGACAACATAGGCAAGGGCCGCCGCTGAAATTGCGACGAGGAAGGCCAGCGCCAGGACGGGGATGCCTATGCCGAACATCGCGGCTCCTAGCCCTTGTCCATAGCGTCGAGTGTCGCCGCCAGGCGTTTGTCTTCGTTGAAGTACCGGGCGCGATCCCAAAAGTGCGGGCGACCGATGCCGGTCGATACGTGGCGGCCGACAATACGGCCGTTGGCATCTTCCCCTTCGATCTCGTAGCGCATCAGATCCTGCGTGATGATGACGTCGCCTTCCATACCGACCACTTCGGTGATGTGGGTGATGCGGCGCGAACCGTCGCGCAGACGCGCGGCCTGGATGATGACGTCGATGGATCCGGAGATGATCTCGCGCACAGTCTTGGCCGGCAGGGTGTAGCCGCCCATGGCGATCATCGATTCCATACGCGCCAGGCATTCGCGCGGCGTATTGGCGTGGATCGTCCCCATGGAACCGTCATGGCCGGTGTTCATCGCCTGCAGCAGGTCAAACACCTCAGGTCCGCGCACTTCGCCGACGATGATGCGCTCGGGCCGCATACGCAGGCAGTTCTTGATGAGATCCCGCATGGTGATCTCACCCTCGCCTTCGATATTCGGCGGTCGGGTTTCGAGGCGAACCACGTGCGGCTGCTGCAATTGCAGTTCGGCGGTGTCTTCGCAGGTAATCACTCGCTCGTCGAGGTCGATGAAGCCGGTCAGGCAGTTCAGAAGCGTCGTCTTGCCCGAACCGGTACCGCCGGAGATGACGATGTTGCAGCGGACGCGGCCGATGATCTGGAGAAGGACTGCCCCCTCGGGCGTGATTGCGCCGAATTTCACCAGCTGATCGAGCTTCAGCTTGTCCTTCTTGAATTTGCGGATCGTCAGTGCGGTGCCGTCGATGGCGAGCGGCGGCGCAATGACGTTGACGCGCGAGCCGTCAGGAAGACGCGCGTCGCAGATAGGGCTGGATTCGTCGACGCGCCGCCCCACCTGTCCGACGATCCGCTGGCAAATCGACAGGAGCTGGGCATTGTCACGGAATCGGACTTCGGATTCGATCGTCTTGCCGCCCACTTCGATGAAGGTCTGACCGGCACCATTGACCATGATATCGGCAATATCATCGCGCGCGAGCAACGGCTCCAACGGTCCATAGCCAAGGACGTCATTGCAGATATCGTCGAGCAGTTCCTCCTGCTCGGAGATCGACATCGCGAAGTTCTTGATCGTGATGATGTCATTGACGATATCGCGAATTTCTTCGCGTGCGCTTTCCGTATCTAGCTTGGCCAGCTGCGACAGATCGATCGTATCGATCAGCGCGGAGAAAACCTGCGACTTCGTATCGTAGTAGTCCTCGTTGCGGGCGGGTCGCTTTCTTTGTGCCGGAGCTGGCGATTGCGGACGCGACGCCGGTGCTTGAGCATCGCCAAGCACCGGCACGTGGGCGATGACGGCCGCTTGCGTGGCAGGGACGATCGGCGGCAGAGCAGCACCTGTCGTGCCGCTCTTGCCGAAGCCTTCGTTTCCGCGTTTGCCGAACATGTTCCTGATCCGTCCGTTGTACAGCGCCGCGTGTCAAACATGACGCGCTAAGGACGCTGTAACACTTTAGATTTGCTGCATAATTTTCTTCTTAAATCGAATCCGACTTAAGGAATTATGCGGTATGCGTGGTCTATTTCTTGCCCAGCGCCGCGAGCATCTTCCCGAGGCCGCCGCGTCGCGCCTTCTTCATCGACGCACGGCCGGTCAGCAGGTGCGCGAGTTGGGAGAAGGTTTCGGCGGCGGCGGATTTTTTGTCTATCTCCGCAATCATGCGGCCGCTGTTCGACGCGTTGCCGAAGAGAACGGCGTCGAACGGGATGATAGCGGCCGCTTCGATTTCCAGCGACTCGCAGAATTCGCTCACCGCAATCTCCGGACGCTTCGGCATGCCCACCTGATTCAAGATGAGATGAGGTTGCTTGTCGTTCGGCCGAAGCTTCTTCAAGGCATCGAGCAGGTTCTTCGTGTTGCGAAGACTTGCGAGATCCGGCACGGCTGTGATCACGATCTCATCGGCTTCGCCGAGAACCGCGCGCGTCCATTCCGTCCACATATGCGGGATGTCGAGCACCGAAACGGGTGCACTGCGTTGCAAGATCTCGAGGATCGGATGAAAGGCGCCACCCTCGAAGTCATAGGCGCGATCCAGCATCGACGGCGCCGCCAGCAGCGAAAGATGCTCGGAGCATTTGGTCAGAAGACGATCGAGAAAGACCTCGTCGAGCCTCTCCGGTGCGAAAACCGCTTCCGAGATACCCGTTGGCGGGTCCTGATCGAAATCGATATTGGCCGTGCCGTAGGGCAGGTCGAGATCGGCAAGAATGGTTTCGGTCGAAAAAAGGTTAGAAATGCCCCAGGCGCAATTGTGCGCGATGGCCGAGGAACCGCTGCCGCCCTTGGCGCCGATAAAGGCCAGGCTGCGCCCCAGCGGCTCGGCGTCGGGATCGACGAAAATCGATGAAACCGCCGACAGAATATCCGGCATCGCCACCGGCGCGACCATATACTCGGAAATGCCGTTGCGGATGAGATCGCGATAAAGAGCGATATCGTTGTGTTTGCCGATGAGAACGACCTTGGTGCTGGGGTCGCAGACCGCAGCCAATGGCGCGAGTTCCGTCAGCAGCGACCGCGGTTCTGTCGACGTTTCCAGGATAATCAGATTGGGCGTCGACACCGTCGCAAACATGTTTGCCGCAGCATCGATGCCGCCACTGTTGATGCGCAGGCTAACCTTCGCCATGCGGCGGTCCTGGCCGCAACGCTCCATCAGCCGCTGCATCGCCTCGCTTTCGCAAAAGGCATGGATAGAAATGCGCGGCAGCGGACGGACCTGCTCGAGGTCGCCCGGTTGAACCGTATCGAAAACGGAATCGCCCGCCCCGGCCCCCGTTTCGATCCTGTACTCAATGGTGCTCATCTGCTGATCCCAACGATATCAATTGACGATGATGACGGGTCCGTCACTCTTTTCGGTTCCGCGCCAGTCCGTGATGACCTGGCCGCGCTGCTCCGCATCGATCGGCGACATCTGGCGCGGGCCGAGCAGATCGGTCGGATTGGAGATCTGGGCCGCCAGATTGGATTGCGACGCGCAGCCGAAATTATAGTAGTTGCGGTTCTGGATCGTGTTGAGTGCAACGTCCTCCGGCCACTCGCCACAGGGACCGGTCTGGGCGGTGATCGCCACATAGCTCAAGCGAACCGGAGCGGCATCACCCATGGGACCGGCCTCGTAGCCGGCCTCGATCAGTCGCTTCGCGGGAACGCCGGCGGCGACGAGAACGCCGCGGATCTCCTTGCGCATGGCCTGCGCGGCGTGGCTGTTTGCCGAGCCACGCGGCAGCATGATCTGGACGACACCGGTCGATGAATTGCGATAATCGGCACCAAAGCCGCTGATGACGTCGCGCGTGCCTTGCGTCAGCCGACGGTCACCGGAGGCAATGGGGATATCGATCGTACGCTCGCCCTCGGCAAGCACGATCGGATGCCGTGTCCGGTAATCATCGGGGATAGAGCCCGTCGAAAGATTATCCTTGGTGCCGCAGCCGACAAGCAGCCCGGCAGCCACGAGGAGGATTGCAGCACGCCGCAAATGACGGACGGGAACTCCGGATCTGTTGAGGGACATGGCACTCGGCCTTTCAGAATTCTCGTGGAAGCTGCTTCGCGTTTGCATGACCCAGCCCTATTTGTAGATGAAGCCAACATTGCCATGGTACTGACCCGCCGGTGCGGATGCTTCCGGGCGCCCGTAGATGCGGTTCACGCGACCAAGGAAGAAGCTGTCGAGATCATTGGCAGGGTTGAAATTGTCGTCGGGCCTGGCGATCGCGCTTCTGGCAACCGGGCGCACGAGGTAGGGCGTCGCAATGATGACAAGTTCGGTTTCGTTGCGCACGAAATCCTTGCTGCGGAAGAGCGTTCCGAGGACCGGGATTTTCGATGCACCCGGCAGGCCGGACATTGCCTGACGGATATTGTCCTGCACGAGGCCGGCGATGACGATAGAGCCGCCCGAGGGAAGCTCGACACTGGTCGACGCCTCGCGCCTGCGGATGCCGAGGAAGGTGTTGCCAGGGACAGAGGTGAAGCCGTTGCCGGTGACGATCGAGCCCTCATAGGTCGGCTCGGAAACGTTGGTTTCGATCTGCAGACTGATACGGCCCGGTCCCAGGACGACCGGCTTGAAGTTCAGGCGAATTCCATATTCGACGTCGTTGATCTCACGCGTAACCGTTGGGTCGCCGGTTTTGTCGTCGACCTTGACTTCCTGGGTGCCGCCGAGCCGAAATTCCCCGCCGACATAGAAATTGGCCTCTTGTCCCGAAATTGCCGTCAAGGTGGGTTCGGCCAGTGTGCGCATGACACCGGCTTGCTCCATCGCATTGATGTAGCTCGAGATCGTCGTTCCGCCGATGGATCCCTTGATCAGCGCGTTTGCGCCGACACTGATCGCATCACCGAGGTTTGCAGGATTGCGGAAGCCGATACCGCTCTCGCCGTCTCCTACACGCCCGTTGAAGCCCAATTGCTTCAAGACCTGGCGGCTCACTTCGGCAACCGTCACCTTCAGCGTGACCTGATCGTCACCTTCGATGGTCAACAGGTTGACAATCTGCGAGACCTGCCGATCCTCGGCAAAGATATCGGCATCACCATTGTTTCCCTGCGCAGTGATGTTGCGTGTCGTCGCTTCACCGCCCTGCAGGAAGGCCTTGGCGAGATCGACGGCTCGCGTCGAATCGAGCGGTGTGCGCACGGTACCCGTCAGCACGATGTTGTCGGAGATGATCTCAACGTTGATTTCGGCATCGGGAATGAAACGACGCAGGTTTGACTGCAGATTGGCGATGTCGCGCTCAACCTCGACGTCAAGACTGACGATCTCTTCGCCATTCGGCCCGAAGACAAAAATGTTGGTCTGCCCAACGGATTTTCCAAAGAGATAGATACGCCTGGACGTGCGCGTGACGGCATCGGCGAGCGATGGGTCGGCGACGAGAATATCATGGGCATCGGCCGGTAGATCGACGACGACGGCCTTGTTCAGCCCCAGGCTGATCTTCTTCTTCACCCCGGGCCCGCTTTCAACGATCCTGACGACCGACGAGGCGGCCGCATGGGCGAACGGGAGCGTTGGCAGCGCCATGCCCGAGAATGTCAGGCAAAACGACAGACCGGCTGCAACAGACGTCCGAAATTTGTTCCCGCTCCGCTTCACCCTGCGCTCCGCTCGATCGCTCATTGTTGCTGGCCTTGGCTGATGGCACCGTCGTTCTTGACGATCGAGCCCGACTTGATGACCTGGATGCTGGGCTGGCCATCGCCACTCAGAAGGTAATCCGCAGCGTTCGTATCGGGTTCTTGAGCATCCGCGACACTGCGAAGGGCAAGTGAGATGCGTTCAGCCATTTGCTGCGCGACAGTCATGACCTTTGATTGATCCGGCGTCAGTTCCAGCGTCGCCGTGGTACCGACAACGGATTTTGAGCCGTCATCCTTCTCCTCGACCTGCTGATCGATCGCCAGCACGCGAACATTGCTGAGCACGGTTTCCGTCAGGTAGAGATCGCCGTCCGATTTACGGACCATGATGACGTCGACGCGGTCATTGGGCAGGATGAAGCCGCCGGCGCCGGTCGCCACGGTGATCTCTGTGGCAACGGCGCGCTTGCCAGCAGGCAATAGCGACGACATGATTCGGCTGGAGGAGTCCGCGACCTTCTCGCTGCGCACGGGCTCGCCGTTAAAGATCGGCAGGCGAACGACTGCGCCGGTCAGATCTTCAATGGCAGAGGGACGATTTTCTTCGGTGATGAGCCCCTCGACGACACCGTCCTTGGGCCATGCCATCCAATGGACCGCATCGCCACCTAAGCGCGACCCGACGGGCAAGCTCTTGCTCGCAACAAGGACATTGACGGTCGGCGCTCGCTCGATCAGTGGCTCCGCCATTTGTGGCGAGGGACCACGGGTCAGCTTCATCGCCAACAACCCGGCCATCGCCGCCGAGGCGACGGCCACCGCCAGTATGATGATGCGAACCGGTTTCATGATCGTTTCTGAGCCCCGCAGATATGCTGGCGTCAGGTTGATCAGGAATTGGTGTAATTATAGTTAATAAGCCGCTTACGGGTATGGTTAATAATCGCCTACCGTCGGCATAGGCCGCTTACTGCACGTGGCGAACACTTGCGGCGGCACATGTCAAAACTCGGATCGCCAGTTCAATGGAGACTGGATAACGCCATTCGCACCAATGGTGACGAGGGGTAGGCAACAAAACCGCCGGCCGCGATCGCTATCCCGTATGGAATCTTTGTGGCCGTAAACAATAGCCGCGGCATCGGAATTCGCGAGGGCAGGATGAAATCTTCATGCGCCCTGAGGAACAGGATCGCAACGGTCAACACGCCGCCAAACAGTGAGACTGAAAGCAAGAATTCCAATAGCGAACTGTTGGCCCCAAACCATAGGGCGCAAGCGGTCAGAAGTTTGGCGTCACCGCCACCCATGGTTCCGAGTGCAAAGAGACAGAAGCATAAGCCGAATACGGTAAGGGCTGTGGCAATGTGGAGCGCGATTTCCGGGATGCCGAGCCCAGCAAGGGGCGCAACGATGGTGAAGGTCGCAATCAGAACGATCGGCACCCGATTTGGAATCGTCATCGTAAAGGCGTCGGAGAAAGCGGACAACGCCAGACAAAACGGAAAAACTACGAAGATAGCAGCCACGATCACCGGTCGTCTCCTCGAGTGGAACTCATAAATTCGCCACTGCGACGTTCCATCGTTTGCGGAATACGTTTCCTGGCCTTCCAGCCAGCACACAAAAGTCCATTTTGCTGCTTGCAGCAAAGATAAGGCCGCCCCACTGGAGGGCGGCCCCGCACTTTAAGCTGATCGCCGGCGGAACCTCGCCTTGCCCTCAGAGAAAGAGGCAGTGATCAAGGAGCCGGGGTAACCTTCATGTACGAGCCGAGGTTGGTGAACTGCGTGTTCAGCTTGTCGCCCAACGCCGTCGCTCCACCGATAAGCGCAACCGAAATCAGAGCGGCGATCAGGCCGTATTCGATGGCGGTTGCGCCGGACTCGTCCTTCATCAGACGGGCAAAAATCTTCTTCATGATGATTCTCCTAACTTCACGATTGTTGTTCAGCACGTCCGCCAACTGTTGCCGTTGATCGGATGAGCTCAACCTAGTCCTGGCGAATTGCTATCGGCTTAAGGAAGACAGCTACCAAAAGATTAACGGCCCACCGCTGATTTTTGGGTAAGCGAATAGGAAATGTGCCGGCTTAGGATGCGCCGACCCGACTTAACGATTCATTCACCAAGAGTGCCGATGATGGGGCGAATGCCATCTCAGGGACCTGCCATGATTTTGCCCCTCGCGGCCAACCGGACCGCCACGCTGACACTCACGATCCTCGGCATGCTTTCGCTGATGGCGGCGTCGGCCGCAAGCGCGCAGGACGATATGATGCGCGTCTACATGGACCATGCACGGGTGCTCAAGCTCGACCGGCCGGTCGCCAAAGTCATCATCGGCAACGCGGAAGTTGCAGATGCGACGGTGGCCGACGCCCGCACGATCGTCATTACCGGCCGCAGCTTCGGCACGACGAATCTTGTCATCCTCGATCAGGACGGAAACGCCATCGTCGACGAGCAAATTCTCGTGTCGATCGACGAAGCAAACACTCTGCGCGTCTATCGACAGACGTCGCGCACAGTCCTTTCCTGTACGCCAAGTTGCGAGCGGCATGTGGAGCGCAAAACCGCAAGTGGTGGGAGCTGAGCAAACTGCGAGAAACACTGGAAATTCACTAAAATACCCGCGATTATCGCCAACGAAATATCAATAGTTACTCCCTACTTTGTGTCTCCGTCAGGCGTAACATGATGGGACGGCGCGATGAGCATCGAGCAGGAAACACTGCAGCCCCAAAAGGCCGCAAAGCCCACAAGGGGCTTATTGAGGCGTTTCCGGCGCGACAGAAAGGGCACCGCGAGCATTGAGTTCGCGATACTGGCTCTTCCCTTCTTTATGGTGATTTTCGCCTCCATCGAAACATTCGCCGCCTTCTACGGCGACCAGCTGCTGGCAAACGCCACGGAAACGATGGCGCGAAAGATCCGGACCGGCGAGATCACCTTCAACCGTGGCAAGACGGCGACTGATATGGACGAGACAAAGTTTCGCCAGGCATTCTGCGAGGAAATCTCGGTGATGTTGACGTGCTCGGCGACGGAGGCTGCCCAAGCCTCGAAGCTCTATATCGACGTCAGAAGTGTCACCGATCTCACCAAATTCCCGGTGCTCATCCCGCGAATGGACCCCTCGTCGTCGTCGTCGGATCTCAAGACAGCCGACCTGAAGTTTGCGCCGGGCGGACCCGGCTCCTTCAACGTCATGCGCGCGTATTATCGCTGGAGTGTGATGACCGATCTCATCAGGCCATTTGTGACCAACCTGCGCCCGGCCGGATCCAGCATGCCTAAAGACTATCTCATGGTTTCCACAACCACTTTCCGCACAGAAAACGAGTGAGGCGCGTCGTGAAGACTTTAGCGATGCACTGGATGACGGCAATCCGCCTGACCTTCGCAAGCTTCCGCTCGCTGCTCAAAGACCGGGGCGGGCTTGGCGGTGTCGAATTTGCCATCGTCACGCCGCTGCTGATCATGATTTACGTCGGCGCATTCGAATTATCGCTCGGCTTTACCGTAGCCGGCAAGGCTGCGCGTGCCGCCAGCGCCGTTGCCGATCTGGTTTCCCAGCAAAGCGAGGTCAACAAGACCTATTTGGGAAACATGTCGAATGTGGTGAAAAGCATCCTTGCCCCGTACGAAGGTTCAAAATACACGCTCAAGATTACCGGCATCGAGGTCAGCGGAACGAACACGGGAACCGTCGTCTGGTCGCGCGACCAAAACGGCGCGGTGCCGTATGCCGTCAACTCGACCACCACCGTTCCGAGCCAGTTTACGGCGACCACGGCCTTCGTCATCCGTACGGAGCTGATCGTGGAGCATGGACTGTTGCTGTTCGCGCCGAGCCTTGCATCCAGCACGAACACCGTAGATTTGTCCAAAACCGCGTATTTCCGCTCACGCCAGGCCGAAACCATAAAGTGCCCGGATTGCTGACCGGGGCCACTGCATGTTTCCTTAAATCCTATCCGATTTAAGGATCAAAACATGCAGCCATTCAAAGTACTACAGCGACCTTTGCGCGTCTAATAAGACGCGCAGCGCTGTAGTCGAGGCCAATTGCATTGCGGCGTCGCCGGCGGTATTCCTTCGGGATTGCGCTGGCGGCATCTGCGTCCGCGCTCGTTGCAGCACCGGAACGCAGGCCCTGCCCCGCGCTTCGGCTTACCGGAACTTTCATGGCGCGCGCGTTTCTCTTTGTCCTCGATTCCTTCGGTATAGGCGGTGCGCCGGATGCCGAAACCTATGGCGACCTGGGTGCCGACACGCTTGGTCACATCGCCGAGTTTTGCGCGACGGGCGCCGCAGATCGCGCCGGTGTGCGCGAAGGCCCGCTGCACCTTCCCAACATGTCTGCGCTCGGGCTCGTGCATGCGGCGAAATTGGCCACGGGCCGCGTGCCTATTGGCATGCCGGTTCCGGGCCGGGTCTACGGTGCCTATGGCGCTGCCAGCGAAGTCTCGCGCGGCAAGGATACGCCATCCGGTCATTGGGAGATCGCCGGAACGCCGGTCACGTTCGATTGGGGCTATTTCTCGGCCGAGGGCGACGCGTTTCCCGCCGAACTGGTCGAAGCGATCTGCCGCGAGGGCGACATTCCCGGCATTCTCGGCAACTGCCATGCCTCCGGTACTGATATCATCGCGCGCCTCGGCGAGGAGCATATGCGAACGGGAAAGCCGATCTGCTACACCTCCTCGGACAGCGTCTTTCAGATCGCCGCCCACGAGCACACCTTCGGCCTGGAGCGCCTGCTAGAATTCTGCCAGGTCGTCCGGCGCCTGCTCGACGACTACAATATCGGCCGCGTTATCGCCCGTCCCTTCATCGGCCACAACGCGCAGACCTTTGCCCGCACCGGCAACCGGCGCGACTACTCGGTGCTGCCGCCCGAGCCGACGGTCCTCGACCGGCTGGCGCAAGCGGGGCGCACCGTGCATGCGATCGGCAAGATCGGCGACATCTTCGCCCATCAGGGCGTGACGAAGCTGACCAAGGCGGACGGCAACATGGCGCTCTTCGACGCCAGCCTGGCGGCGATCGACGAGGCGGAGGATGGCGACCTCGTCTTCACCAACTTCGTCGACTTCGACATGCTCTTCGGCCACCGCCGCGATGTCGCCGGCTATGCCGCGGCGCTTGAAGCCTTCGACGCACGATTGCCCGATCTCGACCGGCGGCTGAAACCCGGCGATATCGTCATTCTCACGGCAGACCATGGCTGCGACCCGACCTGGCGCGGAACGGACCACACGCGCGAGCGCGTGCCGGTGCTGATGTTCGGCCCGGCTGTGCGCAGCCGTTCGCTCGGCGTTGCCAATACCTTTGCGCATATCGGCGAAACGGTCGCCAGACATCTCGGGATCGCACCCGGCCTACATGGGAGAAGCCTCATTTGACCGCACATCTGAAGAAGGCGGAACTGCACTGCCACATCGAGGGCGCGACACCGCCGGAATTGGCGCTGCTGCAGGCGGAGAAGTACGGGCTCGACACCAGCGAGATCATCGCCGACCGAGCCTATGTCTGGACAGACTTTACCAGCTTCGTGAAGTGCTACGACAGTGTCGCCTCGCTGTTTCGCACGCAGGAAGACTATGCACTTCTGGCCGAAGCCTATCTGACGGAACTGGCGGAGGTCGGAACGATCTACAGCGAGATCATCGTCTCGCCGGATCACGGCAACACGATCGGCCTCGGGGCCGACGCTTATCTTGAGGGGCTTGCCGCCGGCATGGAGGCCGCCAAGGCAAAGACCGGGATCGAATCGCGCATGCTGATAACCGGCATCCGTCATCTCGGGCCGGAATCGGTCGCCAAGACGGCCGAATTTGCCGCCAGGAGAGACCATGCGCTGGTCACCGGCTTCAATCTGGCGGGTGAGGAGCGCATGCACCGCGTCGCCGATTTTGCCCGGGCATTCGATATCGCCCGTGACGCCGGCCTGGGTTTGACCATTCACGCAGGCGAGCTTTCCGGCGCCTTCAGTGTGCGCGATGCGCTCGACCATATCAGGCCGTCGCGCATCAGCCACGGCGTGCGGGCGATCGAAGACGCCGATCTCGTCAAGCGGCTTGCCGACGACGGCGTCGTTCTGGAGGTCTGCCCCGGATCCAACATTTCCCTGCAGGTCTTCCCGGACTTCGCCTCGCACCCCTTGCGGACGCTGCATGGCGCCGGGGTGCGGGTGACGCTCAATTCCGACGACCCGCCCTTCTTCCACACTTCGCTAGCCCAGGAATATGACATAGCTTCTTCGGTGATGGGGTTCGGCGACGACGACATCAATAGCATGACTAGGACGGCGATCCAGGCGGCTTTCGTCGACGAGTCGACCCGCCAGAAACTGCTTGCCCTAATCTGACCGAGCCTTGCGTTCACCTACAGCGCCGCGCGTCAAATTTGACGCGTTAAGGACGCGGTAGCGCTTTAAGCTTGCTGCATAATTTTCTCCTTAAATCGATTCCGATTTAGGGAATTATGCCGTAGCGCGGGTGGTCGCGGTTGGGGATGAACACAACGAGCCGCCCAACGCCCTTGCGGCCGCGGAGCATTCCATGGAAAAAGGGCGGATACATAAACTTCGGGGAAGGTGGCCATGGACGGCGTTACAGTGATTGATCATCCGCTTGTGCAACACAAGCTGACCATCATGCGCAAGAAGGAAACCTCGACCGCCGGTTTTCGGCGGCTGCTTCGGGAAATCTCGACGCTGCTCTGCTACGAGGTGACGCGCGATCTGGAACTGACGATGGAGCGCATCGAGACGCCGATGCAGGCGATCGACGCACCGGTGCTCGAAGGCAAGAAGCTCGTTTTCGCTTCGATCCTGCGCGCCGGCAACGGCCTGCTTGAAGGCATGCTCGAACTCGTGCCGTCGGCCCGCGTTTCCCATATCGGCGTCTATCGCGACCACGAGACGCTGAAGCCGGTAGAGTATTATTTCAAGGCGCCCGAAAGCCTGTCCGAGCGCCTGATCATCGTCGTCGATCCAATGCTTGCGACCGGCAACTCCTCGATCGCAGCAATCGACAAGCTGAAGGAACGTGGCGCGAAGAACCTGCGCTTCCTCTGCCTGCTCGCAGCGCCCGAAGGCATTCGCAATTTCCAGGCCGCCCACCCCGATGTGCCGATCTTCACGGCGTCGATCGATAGCCACCTGAACGAACTCGGCTACATCATGCCCGGGCTCGGCGATGCCGGCGACCGCATGTATGGAACCAAGTAATTTTCCGTTTCTTAACCAGAGCGCAAAATTGATGAAAAACCGCCGGCAAACCGGCGGCTTTTTTGTATCGCATTAGCCATCCCCTGCTCTACTGGACTTCATCGGCGCGGGCGTCTGCGGCCCGATGCGCGGGAGGTCAGGCCATGTTCGTCCGTCTGCTGACATTCGCCGGCGGTATCGCTATTGCGGCCCTGGTCATTCCTGACCTCGCGAGTTCCTATCTCTCGAGCGCTGAGACTGCCGCCACGGACAAACCGGCGGTGAACAACTCCCTTCCGGCAACGACGGCGAAATATGCTTCGGGAAAAGGCGTGGTGCTCGAAGCCGACCGCTCGGGCCATTTCTTCGGAGCGTTCCGCATCAACGGCCGCACCGAACGGGGCATGGTCGATACCGGCGCCAGCACCATCGCGATCAATGTCTCGACCGCGCGCAGGCTCGGCCTGTCTGCCGGAGCGCTTACTTTCAACGCACGCGTTCGAACGGCCAATGGCGATGTCGATGCAGCGCGGGCCAAGCTGACGAGGGTCGAAATCGGCGGCATATCGTTGCGCGACGTCGACGCCCTGGTGCTGCCCGACAAGGCGCTTGCCGGCATGCTCGTCGGCATGAGCTTCCTCGGCCGACTATCGTCCTACCGCGTCGAAAACGGCGCGCTGCATCTGGTCAGGTGATCCTTGAAAGGATTGGCGAGCGCACCTCAGGCTGAGCGTCGGCGATCGTATAGAGCGCCAGCAGCTCTTGCCGCGCATGTTCGGCCGCGGTCTCGTCCGCCGCATGGACGAAGGCGATCGGTTCGTCCTCGGCAACTCGCGTTCCCAACGGTTTCAGCTCGGCAAAGCCGACCCGATGATCGATCCTGTCGTTCGGATGTGTCCGACCGCCACCCAGAGCGATGACGGCCATGCCAAGGTCACGGGTCCGGCAGGATTGTAGATAGCCGTCTCTTTCTGCTTCCACCGGAAGGATAACTGGGGCAGGCGCCAAGTGCTGTTCGGGACGCTCGACGAAATCGGCGGGACCACCGAGCGCGTAAACCATCCTGGCGAAACGCTCAAGCGCTGCACCGTTTGCAAGCGCCGTGCGCGCCAATGCTTCGCCGGCTACCGGGTCGACTGCCACACCGGCCGCGACGAGCATCTCCGCGGCGAAAGCCATGACCACGGTTTCAAGGCGGGTGCCGCTTTTCTCGCCCTTGAGAAAGGCGACGCAGTTCCGGATTTCAAGCGCGTTTCCAGCCGCATCGGCCAAGGGCTCGTTCATATCCGTCAGCAATGCCGACGTGCGAACGCCGGCACCATTGGCGACATCAACTAGCGACCGGGCGAGTGCCTCGGCTTCGCCAGCATCGCCCATGAACGAGCCATTGCCGAGCTTGACGTCGAGCACCAGCGACTGCAGCCCGGCGGCAAGCTTCTTGGAAAGGATCGATGCGGTAATCAGCGGAACTGAATCGACGGTCGCCGTCACGTCACGGATGGCGTAGAGCCGCTTGTCGGCGGGCGCCAGATTGGCGGTCTGGCCGATGATGGCGCAGCCGACCTCGTCGACCGTCTTTCGGAATAGCGCAGCAGACGGCTGAATATCATAGCCGGGTATGGATTCGAGTTTGTCGAGCGTGCCGCCCGTGTGCCCCAATCCCCGTCCCGAGATCATCGGCACGGCCAAACCGCATGCTGCGACTATCGGGGCAAGCATCAGCGAGACGTTGTCGCCGACGCCTCCGGTGGAATGCTTGTCGACAATGGGTCGGCCGATGCTGCTCCAGTCGAGGGTTTCGCCGGAATCGCGCATGGCGAGCGTCAGCGCCACCGTCTCGTCCCGGCTCATGCCCGAAAACCAGATAGCCATAGCGAAGGCAGCGACCTGACCCTCCGAGATCGAACCATCGGAAAGGCCGCGGACGAAGCCCGTGATATCTGCCGCCTCGAGGCGCTCGCCGTTTCTCTTGCGGCGGATGATCTCCTGGGGAAGCATGGTCACTGAACCGCCGCGTCCGTGGAAATCATCTCCTTGAGAATGGCGGCCAGGCGTTTGCCGCCGACCGGCGCCATGTCCTTCGTCTCGTGATGGCTGAGTTCGCCGCCCGTCATGCCCGCGCCGAAATTGGTGATCACCGACGCTGCAGCAACCTTGAGGCCGAGGAAGCGCGCGAGAATGACTTCCGGCACGGTCGACATGCCGACCGCATCGGCGCCGAGCACGCGCGCCATGCGAATTTCCGCTGGCGTTTCAAAGCTCGGCCCGGAGAACCACATGTAAACGCCGTCCTGCAGCGGAATGCCCATCCGGTCGGCCGCGCGCCGCATGCGCGTCGCAAGCTCGGTGTCATAGGCGTTGGTCATGCCGACGAAGCGATCGTCGCTTTCGACGCCAATCAGTGGATTGAATCCGGAAAAGTTGATGTGATCCGAGATCCGCATGACCGAACCCGGCGGCAGATCATCACGCAGCGAGCCAGCGGAGTTTGTGAGCACGAGATTTTCGACGCCGAGTTTCTTCAGCGTCTGCAGCGGCACGCGCATCGCGTTGGCATCGCCGCTCTCGTAGTAATGCACCCGGCCGGACAGCATGACGACCGGGACGGCGCCGAGCAAACCTGCGACGAGTTCGCCGGCATGGCCAGAAACGCTGCTGACGGGAAAACCCGGGATGTCGGCATAGGAAATGCGTGTCGGGTTACTGACCGCTTCGACGAGCGTCCCAAGCCCTGAACCAAGGACAATACCATAGCGGGGAGCCAGGCCGCCGAGCCTGCCCCTCAGGAATTCAGCAGCGCTGCTCATCCGAGGATCTCGGTCTCGAAGCTGTGCGGTAGCAGATCGGACAGGGCGAGCGTCTTCTTCACGCCCGTCTCGTCGCAGAGGTAGATGCGCGTGCTGGCGCCGGAAAACTCCGCAAGCCGTTGCCGGCACCCGCCGCAAGGCGGGCAGAGCGCCAGCTTCTCGGCGATAACGGCGACTTCCATGATCTTGCGCTGGCCGGCCATGACCATGTGGCTGATGGCCGTGGTCTCGGCACACCAGCCTTCCGGGAAGGAGAGGTTTTCAATGTTGGCGCCGGTGTAGATATGGCCGTCTTCCGCACGGATCGCGGCGCCCACCGGAAACTTGGAATAGGGCGCATGCGCCTTGGCCATCGCTTCGCGTGCGGCTTCGAAGAGTTCGTTTTCCATAGCCTTACCGCTCCTTCACATAGGGGACACCGCCGGCCTTCGGCGGGATTGCCTTGCCGATGAAGCCGGCAAGCAAGATGACGGTGAGAATATAGGGCAATGCCTGCATCAGCTGCACCGGCACCTGGCCGATCAGCGGCAGGGGATTGCCCTGCAGGCGGATCGCAAACGCATCGAGGAAGCCGAACAGCAGGCAGGCAAGCATGATGTTGAATGGCCGCCATTTGGCAAAAATCAGCGCTGCAAGCGCGATGTAGCCCTTGCCGGCGGTCATGCCCTTGACGAAGCCGGCGGTCATCGCCAGCGACAGGTAGGCGCCGGCAAAGCCACACAGGATGCCGCAGCAGATGACGGCGCGGTACCGCATCCAGACCACCGAAATGCCGGCGGTGTCGACGGCACCCGGGTTCTCCCCGACCGCACGGAGCCGCAGGCCGAAGCGGGTGCGGTAGAGGATCCACCAGCTGAGCGGCACCATGGCGAAGGCCACATAGGTCAGGATGAAATGCCCGGAGAGCAGATCGGCATAGATCGGCCCGATGAAGGGAACATCGCGAATGGCGTCCGCGAAGGGAAAAGTGATCGTCTGGAACCTTGCACCTTCGGCCAGTGCCGGCGTGCGCCCGCCCTGACGGAACCAGGCCTCACCGAGGATGACGGTGGAACCCGCGACGATGAAGTTGATGGCAACGCCGGAGACGATCTGGTTGCCGCGCTGGGTGATCGACGCATAGCCGTGGACAAGGGACAGGGCGATCGAGATGAGGATGCCCGCAAGCAGTCCCAGCCAGACGGATTGGGTGATCGCTGCGACCGCGCCGGCGGCAAAGGCGGCGCCCAGCATTTTTCCTTCAAGGCCGATATCGAAGATACCGGCACGCTCGGTGAAGAGACCGGCGAGGGCTGCGAAGATCAGCGGAACGGAGACGCGGATGGTGGACTCGAGGAGCACCACGATGACGTGGAAGAAATCCATGGCTTCAAGCTCCCTTGGTCTGGGCAACGACCGCGGCGCGCCGGCTGGATGTGGAAAACAACCGGGTGATCGCCGGCCGGAACATGTTTTCAAGGGCGCCAGCAAACAGAATGACGAGGCCCTGGATGATGACGATCATGTCGCGCGAGATCGACGGCATTTCGAACGAGATCTCCGCCCCACCCTGGTAGAGCACGCCGAAGAGAACGGCCGCCGGGATGATGCCTGCCGGATGCGAGCGGCCCATGAGGGCGACGGCGATGCCGACGAAGCCTGCACCCTGGACAAAATCAAGCTGCATGCGGCCCTGCTCACCCATGATCGGGTTGAGCGCCATCATGCCGGCAAGCGCGCCGGAGATCATCATGGTGATGACGGTGATGCGGCTCTCGCTCATGCCGGCATATCGCGCGGCCGACGGACTGTGGCCCATGGTGCGCATCTCGTAACCGAGCTTGGTGCGCCAGATCAGGAGCCAGACGCCGAAGGCCGCGACAAGGGCCAGCAGGAACGAAACGTTGAATGGCGCCGTGCCGATATCGAGCCCGAAGATCCCCAGAAGCCAATCGAGCTTGGGCAACTGACCGCCTTCGGCGAAGGTGCGCGTCTGCGGCGACATCGAGCCGAGCGGCTTCAACACCCGCGTCAGCAGATAGACCATCAGGCTCGACGCGATGAAATTGAACATGATCGTGGTGATGACGATGTGGCTGCCGCGCTTGGCCTGCAGCCAGCCGGGCAGAAACGCCCAGGCAGCGCCGAAAGCGGCCGAACCGATGATCGCCAGCGGGAAGACCACAAACCACGGCATCGTCTGGTCGAGCCAGAGGCACGCGAGCGCGACCCCGATGCCGCCGACATAGGCCTGGCCCTCGCCGCCGATGTTGAAAAGCCCGGCATGGAATGCGACCGCGACCGCAAGGCCGGTGAAGATGAAGGTGGTGGCGTAGTAGAGCGTGAAGCCGATATATTCGCCGCGACCGAAGGCACCGTTGATCAGGTGATAGGCCGCCTCGAACGGATTTTCGCCGACGAGCAGAACCACGAGGCCGGCAACCAGAAACGCGACGGCGAGATTGACCAGCGGGACGAGGCCGTATTCGACCCAACCTGGAAGCTTTGCATAGGGATTGCTCATTCTGCGGCCTCCTTGCGGCCTTCGACGCCGGCCATCAGCAGGCCCAGCTCGCCCTCGGTCGCATCGGGATCGCGCTCGCCGACGACACGGCCGGCAAACATGACCAGGATACGGTCCGACAGGGCGCGGATCTCATCGAGTTCGACGGAAACAAGCAGGACAGCCTTGCCCTGGTCGCGCATCTCGATGATCCGTTTGTGGATGAATTCGATGGCGCCGACATCGACGCCGCGGGTGGGCTGGCCGATGATCAGCACGTCCGGCCCCCGCTCCATCTCGCGGGCGAGAACGATCTTCTGCTGATTGCCGCCGGAGAAATTCGCGGTCTTCAGCCGGGCGTTCGGCGGACGGATGTCGTATTCGGCGATCCGCTGCTCGGCATCCTTGCGGATGGCGTCGACATTCAGGAAGACGCCGTTGAGGTAGCGCTTGTCATGGTGATAGCCGAGGATGGCGTTTTCGCATTCCTCGAATTTCAGCACTAGGCCGACGTGGTGCCGGTCTTCCGGCACATGAGCGAGGCCACGATCGCGCAGCTCCTTGGGGTCGGCATGGCCGGTGACGTCGATCGGCTTGCCATTGAGGTGCACCTCGCCGGAAACGGCACGGCGGATACCGGAGATCGCCTCCAGGAGTTCCGACTGGCCATTGCCGGCGACGCCGGCAATGCCGACGATCTCGCCGGCCCTAAGGTTGAACGACACATTGTCGACCATGGTGACGCCGCGGCCGTCCTTGACGGTCAGACCGTTGACCGAAAGCTTGACATCGCCGGGCTTGGCCTCGCCCTTTTCGACGCGCAGCAGCACGCGGCGGCCGACCATCAGCTCGGCGAGTTCCTCGACCGAGGTTTCCGCCGTCGTGCGCGTTGCCACCATCTCGCCGCGGCGCATCACCGAAACCTCGTCGGTGATCGCCATGATTTCCCTGAGCTTATGGGTAATGAGAATGATGGTCTTTCCCTGGCTCTTCAGCTGTTCGAGAACGCGGAAGAGATGATCGGCCTCGGCCGGCGTCAACACGCCGGTGGGCTCATCGAGAATGAGGATATCGGCCCGGCGATAGAGCGCCTTGAGGATCTCGACGCGCTGCTGCAAGCCGACAGGCAATTCCTCGATCACGGCATCCGGATTGACCTCGAGCGCGTATTCGCGCTCCAGCCGCTTCAGCTCGATGCGCGCCTTGGCAATGCCCTTGTTGAGGATCTGGCTCTCTTCCGCGCCGAGCATGACGTTTTCGAGAACGGTGAAGTTCTCGACCAGCATGAAGTGCTGGTGCACCATGCCGATGCCGGCAGCGATCGCCGCATTCGGATCCCGGATCGAGACCTGCTTGCCATCGACGTGAATCTCGCCGCTATCGGCCTGGTAAAAGCCGTACAGGATCGACATCAGGGTCGATTTTCCCGCACCGTTTTCACCGATGACGCCGTGGATCGTACCCTTGCGGACTTTCAGATTGATATTCTTGTTGGCGTGAACCGGACCGAAGCTCTTGTCGATCCCACGCAGTTCGATGGCAATACTGTCCATATTGGCCTTACGATCCCCAAACTGGCCCGCTTCGGTCTTCTTCCCAGAAACCGTGCCGGCGATTTTTTTACCATTTGGTATAAGTTTATCATCGATTTCCCGGCACGGAAGCCCTCAATCGAGATCTCCTTATACTCTCACCGGATCGCTGATGAGAGTCCAGCGTGAATATACACAGGCAGATCGGCCGTAATCGCAACAAAAAACCGGCGGCATTCGATGCCGCCGGTTCAGTTTTATGCTTTTGCTTCAAGCGGTTTGGACGGGCCGCAGCAGGCGCAGCGCATTCATGGTCACAAGCACCGTGGCGCCGGTATCGGCGAGAATGGCCGGCCACAGACCGGTGATACCCGCAATCGTGGTGACGAGGAAAACAGCCTTCAGGCCAAGCGCAATAGTGATATTCTGGACAATGTTTCGCATTGTAGAGCGGGAAAGCCGGACCATCGCGGCGACATCGCTGACCCTGCCGTGCAACACCGCCGCGTCGGCGGTCTCCAACGCCACGTCCGTGCCGCCGCCCATGGCGATGCCGACGTCGGCTGCAGCGAGCGCCGGCGCATCATTGATGCCATCTCCGATCTTGGCAACATTGAAGCCGGATTTCTTCAATTCTCCAACGATGCGCTGCTTGTCCTGCGGCAGCAGTTCGGCGCGCACCTCCATGCCGAACTGACGGCCGATCGCCTCCGCCGTGCGGCGGTTGTCGCCAGTCAGCATGACCACATGAATGCCGGCGTCGGTCAACGCCTTGACGCCGACTGCCGCATCCGGGCGCGGCTCATCACGCATGGCGATGGCGCCGATAATCTCATTGCCGGAGATCAGCACCGAGACCGTCTTGCCCTCGTCGTTCAGAGCCGCAATGCGCGCCTTCTGATCAGGCGACATCGGCACGCGGTCATCGGCAGCGTGGGGCGAGCCGAGGAACAGGGTGGCGGCGCCAACGACGCCTTCAAGACCCTTGCCGCCGATAGCCTTGACCGTCGTGATGCCCGGGACCTGCAGTTTCAGCTCGTCGGCGCGCTGCAGGATTGCCCGTGCCAGAGGATGGCTCGATCCCTGCTCAAGAGCTGCGGCCAAGCCCAGCACCTCGTTCTCGGCGCGGGCGAAGCCGACGATATCAGTCACCCGCGGTTTGCCTTCGGTGAGCGTACCTGTCTTGTCGAATGCTGCGGCGGTGATCTTGCCGACATTTTCAAGCACGGCGCCGCCCTTCAGGAGCAGGCCGCGGCGGGCACCGGCCGAAAGGCTGGCGGCGATCGCAGCCGGAGTCGAGATCACCAAGGCGCAGGGGCAGCCGATCAGCAGGATCGCCAACCCCTTGTAGACCCACTCGCTCCAGACGCCGCTGCCCAGAAGTGGCGGAAGGATCGCGACCAGGGCGGCGACAACAACGACGGCCGGTGTATAGTAGCGCGAGAAGCGATCGATAAAGCGTTCGGTCGGCGCCTTGCTCTCCTGCGCCTCCTCGACGAGCCGCACGATTCGGGCAATGGTATTGTCCGAGGCCGCAGCCGTGACGCGTACGCGCAAGGCCCCGTCGCCATTCACCGTTCCGGCGACAAGCGCATCATCCACTGCCTTGTGCACCGGCGTGCTTTCACCAGTGACCGGTGCCTCGTCGACGGCGCTTTCGCCAGAGAGGATGATGCCATCGGCCGGAACGCGGTCGCCGGGTCGGACGAGAATGACGGCGCCGACCGCCAGGCTATCCGCCGGGACCTCATCGACCCGACCGCTGCGCTCGAGATAGGCCGACTTCGGCACGAGCGCCGTCAGCGATTGAATGCTGGCCCGCGCATTGCCGGCGGCGACGCCTTCCAGCAGTTCGCCGACGAGGAAGAGCAGCACGACCATCGCCGCTTCCTCCGTCGCGCCGATAAAGACGGCACCCACCGCCGCAATGGTCATCAGCATCTCGATCGAGAACGGCGTGCCCGAGGTCGCCGCTGCGAAGGCGCGCCGCGCAATCGGCAGCAGGCCGACCAGCATGGCAAGCGTGAAGATCCAGGGCTCGGTGGCCGGAACAAGATGCCCAAGGCCATAGGCGGCGGCCAGAGCCAGACCACAGGCGATGGTCAGCCGGCCCTTGGCCGAGCGCCACCAGGGGCCGTTCGTTGGCCCGTGATCATGGGCATGGGAACTGGGCTGCTGCGATGAAGCTGCCCCGGCCGCGGTGTGGCTGTGCTGATGTTCGTGGTCGTTGGTATGCGCGTGCTTCTCATGCTTGTCGCCGTGCCCATGATCGTGATCGTGATCGTGATCGTGATCGTGAGGATGGTCATGGTCGTGATCGCCCGAGCAAGTGTGTATGGCGACAACCGCGGGCTTCTGGTGGGCGGCAATCGGATGCAGCCGGTAACCGAGCTTTCCGACCCGGCTGACGATATTCGCGGCAAGATCGCCGTCGTCGGCATGCTTGACCGACATCGTGCCCGCGGCAACGGAAACCGAGACATCTTCAACACCAGGCATGCGCCTGACGGCGGTGTCGATCTTCGATGCGCAGGAAGCACAATCCATGCCTTCGACCCGATATCGGTTTTCGCGAATATTTGCTGCCATGACCTGCTCCTTGCATATCTTGACGCAAGGCTACGACCTCTAGTGACTAGAGCTGCAAGGCCAAATTGCACGACCAAGCGAAGTTTTTCGCCGAATGCTGCCTTGCGGAGTCGTTTCCGCATGCTTGAAAAGGGCATGGCCTATCTCTGGCGGATGAGGGCAAACCAGAGATAGCGGACTGTAGGCCTTCGTTGCATATTGCAGGCTGCCGTGGGCCATCGTGGGCCATCGTCTTCTTAGACCGAAGGTCCTGGACTTTGTTCTGGGCGCGCTTGGCGGTTAGCCGGTTTTGTTTTCTTTGCCCCTGAACGCCAAAAAGCCCGCGGACCTTTCGGTCTYGCGGGCTTTTTKTTTGATTTGGTTGCGGGGGCAGGATTTGAACCTGCGGCCTTCAGGTTATGAGCCTGACGAGCTACCGGGCTGCTCCACCCCGCGCCATCTCGGTAAACCGCTNTTGATTTGGTTGCGGGGGCAGGATTTGAACCTGCGGCCTTCAGGTTATGAGCCTGACGAGCTACCGGGCTGCTCCACCCCGCGCCATCTCGGTAAACCGCTRTGCGGTTTATCCGGTGCGTAAACCGCTGTGCGGTTTATCGCGGTTGCGTAACCGCTTTAGCGGTTATGCTTTAATCCGGTTCGGGTTTTGCGAAGCAAAATCCCGTTTGTTACTGCGAGTTTAACCAAGCAAAAAGGCCGCTTGTAGGCGGCCCTTGCGTTTCGGCTTGGCCGAGCGTTTGTTCAGAGAAGATTTTCGGTTTGTTTTCGCCGCTGCCTTGTCCTTCTCGGCTATGCCTCGAAGGGGAGCGGCGGTTTTTTTATCTTGCGTTTTGCAGACCTGGCAGCGACCTACTCTCCCGCGTCTTAAGACGAAGTACCATCGGCGCTGGGGCGTTTCACGGCCGTGTTCGGAATGGGAACGGGTGCAGCCACCCCGCCAGAACCACCAGGTCGGCAAAGCGCAAGATTTGCCCTTAGCTGGGGCAAACCGAATGAGAAGCTGGCTGAAGTTTTCACTTCACTTGTTTTGAACACGTCTTTTGCGCTTATCCGGATAATTCCAGCAGCCGGCAGAGCCGAGCCGCCGGTTGTCCGGCGCGCCGTCCGCAGCGCCTTTGGCGCGTGAGGACTGCTCATCAATGATGAGCATRAGCAATGGGAACGATCAAGCCAATCGAACGATTAGTACTGGTAAGCTTCATGCGTTGCCGCACTTCCACACCCAGCCTATCAACGTGGTAGTCTTCCACGGTTCTCAAGGGAATACTCGTTTTCAGGTTGGTTTCCCGCTTAGATGCCTTCAGCGGTTATCCATTCCATATATAGCTACCCTGCTATGCCCTTGGCAGGACAACAGGTCCACCAGAGATATGTCCATCCCGGTCCTCTCGTACTAGGGACAGATCCTGTCAATATTCCTACACCCACGGCAGATAGGGACCGAACTGTCTCACGACGTTCTGAACCCAGCTCACGTACCGCTTTAATTGGCGAACAGCCAAACCCTTGGGACCTGCTCCAGCCCCAGGATGCGATGAGCCGACATCGAGGTGCCAAACAACCCCGTCGATATGGACTCTTGGGGGTCATCAGCCTGTTATCCCCGGCGTACCTTTTATCCGTTGAGCGATGGCCCTTCCACGCGGGACCACCGGATCACTATGACCGACTTTCGTCTCTGCTCGACTTGTCAGTCTCGCAGTCAGGCGGGCTTATGCCATTGCACTCGACGACCGATTTCCGACCGGTCTGAGCCCACCATCGCGCGCCTCCGTTACTCTTTCGGAGGCGACCGCCCCAGTCAAACTACCCACCATACACTGTCCCGGATCCGGATAACGGACCGCGGTTAGACATCCATGACGATAAGGGTGGTATTTCAAGGATGGCTCCACAAGAACTGGCGTCCCTGCTTCAAAGCCTACCACCTATCCTACACATGCCGACACGAATGCCAGTGTAAAGCTATAGTAAAGGTGCACGGGGTCTTTCCGTCTGACCGCAGGAACCCCGCATCTTCACGGGGAATTCAATTTCACTGAGTCTATGCTGGAGACAGCGGGGAAGTCGTTACGCCATTCGTGCAGGTCGGAACTTACCCGACAAGGAATTTCGCTACCTTAGGACCGTTATAGTTACGGCCGCCGTTTACTGGGGCTTCGATTCAGAGCTTGCACCCCTCCTCTTAACCTTCCAGCACCGGGCAGGCGTCAGACCCTATACGTCGTCTTGCGACTTCGCAGAGCCCTGTGTTTTTGATAAACAGTCGCTACCCCCTGGTCTGTGCCACCCTTTCTGACTTGCGTCAAAAAGGGTCACGCTTCTTCCGAAGTTACGCGTGCAATTTGCCGAGTTCCTTCAGCATAGTTCTCTCAAGCGCCTTGGTATACTCTACCTGACCACCTGTGTCGGTTTCGGGTACGGTCTATACGGTGGAGCTATTTCCTGGAACCGCGTCCCTGCACACCCAATCCAATAAGARYGTACAAGTTAAGCAATCCGTCACTACCACCAGGCCCACGAATATTAACGTGGTTCCCATCGACTACGCGTGTCCGCCTCGTCTTAGGGGCCGGCTAACCCTGCTCAGATTAACTTTAAGCAGGAACCCTTGGTCTTTCGGCGAGAGGGTCTCTCACCCTCTTTATCGTTACTCATGTCAACATTCGCACTTCCGATACCTCCAGGACCCCTCACAGGTATCCCTTCACAGGCTTACGGAACGCTCCGCTACCACACGTCTTGCGACGTATCCTCAGCTTCGGTGCATGGCTTTAGCCCCGTTACATTTTCGGCGCAAAGACCCTTAATTAGACCAGTGAGCTGTTACGCTTTCTTTAAATGATGGCTGCTTCTAAGCCAACATCCTGGTTGTTTTGGGATCCTCACATCCTTTCCCACTTAGCCATGACTTGGGGACCTTAGCTGGAGGTCAGGGTTGTTGCCCTCTTCACGACGGACGTTAGCACCCGCCGTGTGTCTGCCGACTAGTACTCCTCGGTATTCGGAGTTTGGTTAGGATCAGTAAGACGGTGAGTCCCCATAGCCCATCCAGTGCTCTACCCCCGAGGGTATTCGGTCGACGCACTACCTAAATAGTTTTCGCGGAGAACCAGCTATTTCCGAGTTTGATTGGCCTTTCACCCCTAGCCACAAGTCATCCCAATCTATTGCAACAGATGCGGGTTCGGTCCTCCAGTTGGTGTTACCCAACCTTCAACCTGCTCATGGCTAGATCACTCGGTTTCGGGTCTAATGCGACGAACTGAACGCCCTRTTCAGACTCGCTTTCGCTGCGCCTTCACCTATCGGCTTAAGCTTGCTCGTCACACTAAGTCGTTGACCCATTATACAAAAGGTACGCCGTCACCCTTGCGGGCTCCGACTGTTTGTAGGCATCCGGTTTCAGGTTCTATTTCACT